>JANWWM010000001.1 GCA_025055975.1 Chloroherpetonaceae bacterium
CTTATGCGCTACGCTGGCGATGTATGCTGCGTCGCTGTTGGAGATGGCGCTTCGGTTGAGATTTTTCGGAAGGTTCGGGCTTCTACGACAAACTGCGCAATCTGCGATAGCCACATAAGCTTTTGTTCGGGCGTTAAACGATGAAACTCCGTGTGTCCATCAAAGTCTTCGGGCTTTAGCGTCGATAAAATGCGCTCAAATTCTTCACGATTCATTGTCGCCTTTGAGTCTTTTCGTTAGAAAACGAATATCCTGAATGTCTTTGTCTCTCGGAGGATTGACACGCTGTTTCATCTCAATGAGTTTCGGTAGCGAAGCGACGCTCACCACAAATCCGCCAACGTCTATGCTCACCGCATCTTCCGAGAGGGTCTGATACGAAGGTTCGTCAGTTAAAAAAATGTCGACCTGCCGATACGGATTGTTGAGGTCGAGAAAAGTAAACACAAGCGCATCCTTTTCTTCTCGCATTTTCCGTCTTGCTGTTTCATCAAGCAAGGATTCAGGCGGCACGGGAACGCGAGGAGTTAAATTCAAAGCGCGCATTGCCTCAACAAGGCGTTCCAAATTTGCGCGTGACATATCAACTACCAAGTCCAAATCCAGCGTCATTCGTTCAACGCCATGCAAGACAACTGCCACGCCGCCACAAATGACAAATCGCACTCCCTTTTCTGTCAGAACTTGCAGGATTTCTTTGAGATGATTCCGCATTCCAAATCGCCAGAGAGCTTCAAACCTGCGCCGTTACAATATAAGGCGGCTGCTATCTTTGTTTTGGATAATCAGATTGGCGCGTAGCCCGACAGGGCGTTTGGGTTTGCGCGTTTGGCTCAAAGGCAATATAGGCGCGTCTTTCGCTTTGGAAAAGCGAGAGCGAGCGAGAGCGTTGAGAATCCCGCGCGAATCGGCAATCTGAGATTCGCAGCGTTTAAGCGATGCGCGACTTGCCAACGGAAACGCACATCGCGCGCCGATGGCAAATGTCGCAAGGCGTTGCCGAAAAAACGAAAATCTTTGTCATTGTCGCCACAAAACTTCATAAAGACAAACGGAGAATCTTCTATTGCAAGTTGTGTCCTAAACGTGTTAGACTTGTGTCTTAACGCAAACAAAATGGCAGAAACGAAACGGATTCAAGTATCCTTCACCAAAGAGCAGTGGAAATTGCTCAATCATTTCAAGGGTGAAATGGGCGAAAGCGACGCGGAGGTAATCCGCAACATCGTCATGTCGTGGTTGGCTGAAAAGGGTTTTATCGCGCAAGTCGTCAAAAACAAAATTGGCAATGAAAGAAAACGGTAAAGCGACAGTTTCCGCGCCCGCTCTCGATATGATTTCGCAGGTGATTCGGGGCGAAAGACGATACGCCTTCGCGTTGGGCGATTGCCTTGACGTCTTGCGAAAAATGCCTGACGAAAGCGTGGAGTGCGTCATCACTTCTCCGCCTTACTGGAAAATGAGGGATTACGACGTTCGCAATGGCTCGCTTATCGGGGACGAAGAAGACCCAAAAGATTACGTGAAAAAATTGGTCATCATCTTCAACGAAATAAAGCGCGTCTTGAAATCCGATGGGTCGTTGTGGCTAAATCTTGGCGATAAGTTTCACAACAAGAATTTGATGGGAATGCCTTGGCGCGTTGCGCTCGCTATGCAAGACGAAGGCTGGATTTTAAGGGCAGACATCATTTGGGATCAAATGAAAGGGACGCAGAGCGTAAAAGACAGAATGCGAGACGTCTATGAGCATATTTTTCATTTCGTCAAGTCAAGAAAGTATTACTTCAACGCCGACGCGATACGAGTCAAGCCGTCGAAAAGCGCAGTCGTTACGGATAGCAGAACCATATCCGCAACGGGCGTGAGCGGCGTGAAATATCGGGAGCAGATTCTGAAGTCCGAATGTCTCAGCGAGAAGGAAAAAGAAAACGCGCTTAAAGCGTTGGATGATATGTTGAACAGGGTCAGAAGCGGCGAGTTGGTTGATTTCAGAATGACGATTAGAGGACAACAGAGAACCTACCACAGCGATAGCGTAAAAATAAGCGGCAGAGCGAAAGAATTAGCCGAGAAGGGATACTTTTTCATCACGATGAAAGCCGATGGATTTCTTCCCTCCGACATCTGGCGCATCGTTCCCGAAGACAAGTGGCGCAAAGACGCTCACTATGCGGTGTTTCCCGAAGAACTGCTTTTCACGCCAATCAAAGCGACCAGTCGCCCTGACGGAATCGTTTTAGATCCTTTTTCAGGCACGGGAAGCACGGTTGCCGCCGCTTTGAAATTGGGTCGACGAGGAATTGGAATAGATTTAAGCGAAACCTACGTCAAAATTTCGGAGGAAAGAATACACAGCGATTTTAACGGCAGTTACGGGCTACTTTTTTGACCTTGCTTTTCGTTCAATGTTTGCAATAAACT
This sequence comes from Chloroherpetonaceae bacterium, assembly GCA_025055975.1. Classification (GTDB taxonomy): domain Bacteria; phylum Bacteroidota; class Chlorobiia; order Chlorobiales; family Thermochlorobacteraceae; genus JANWWM01. Next base: position 2,425 of record JANWWM010000001.1, read on the forward strand.
TCTCTACGCTTGGATACTCTTCGGACAATGCGCCTCCAAGAATTCGGCTCACGCCATCAATGTCCGTGCTGACGCGCTCAACGGGGCGAAATATCCACCCATTGTCGCTCCACGCTAAGCCAAACGCGCAAAAATGAATTGGGTCATCATCATTTGCTGGTCGCAGTCCGCTTGCGTCCGTCGCCGTTCTGATGTATTCCAACCCGATGTCTTGAATCACGAAAATGATTTTGCGCCGCCAATGCTGAATGATTTTTCCTTTTTTGAATACCTGTTGCATCATCGTTTTCACGAACTCGTTTGCCCAGTTGATTCCGTATTTGTAGTTGTCGGTGGAAAACCTGCGGTCTCTCTTGAAATCCAACACTGCTTGCCAAGGCGTTCCTGTCGTGCCTGCCGCTTGAAACTCTACGCACAAGAAGTCCTTGATTTTTGCATCTTCTTTGCTTCGGTTTACTGCCACAAAATCAATAGAGCCTCCAACGCCGATGCTGACCTCCGTTACCCACTCAATGTTGTCCCATTCTTTTAAGTATTGCTCTTGGATTTCGTTGAAAACTGCGGGCACATTGAAACGATGCGGGCAAACGATGACAGGCAGGTATTCGCCTGCGAACCCTTTATAACCAACGCTGCAAACCCCAACCTTCACAGAGGGTTCGCTTTTTCTCGGTTTCTTGCATTCGCCATCAAGATATGGACAGTATTGGTTGTCGAGAGCCTCTTTTGCCTGCGGAGAGTGGTCGCAAAATGCATATCCAAATATCTCGGTTGGAAACTTTTTTATTTCTGGTTTTTCCATTTTAATCGTCTATACGCTTCGTCAATGTCAGGGCGATTTGCCCGAATGCCTTGCGCTTTGCGCGCTGCTTCCAGAAAGGCTTTGCGCCGTTCCTCTTGTTTCTTTTGTTCGTCTGGGTCGTCGCTGAGGAGCTCAACGGTCAATTTGACTTTGGCGTTTGGCGGCAAGTCCACAGGTAGCTTTGGCTTGAAGGTTTCGCCGTCGTAGATGGCTTCAATCGTCATCGTCATTTCCGTGAATGCGTTAGCGTGGCGGAAAAGTAGCACAAGCACGCGATTTTGCGAGACGCAACATTCGTAGATAAACGAAACAATGCTCAACCGACTGATTGAATTTTCGCTCAAAGAGCGCTTGGCGATGGCAGGCATGCTCATCATTCTTGCCGCCTTTGGTCTCTACGCGCTCCAAAAAATTCCGATTGATTCGCTGCCCGACGTAACCAACAACCAAGTGCAAGTCCTCACCGAAGCGCGCGGACTCTCGCCCGTTGAGGTCGAAAAACTCGTGACCGTCCCGATTGAAACCGCGCTCAATGGACTGCCGAAAATGCTCGAACTGCGCTCTATTTCCAAGTTTGGACTTTCAGTCGTAACGGTCGTCTTTGAAGACGATGTCGACAAATTCTTCGCAAGGCAACTTGTGTTGGAGCGCATCATTGCGGCGCGCAAGGCGTTGCCGCCCATCGCGTCCGAGCCGACGCTCGGACCGATGTCGTCGGCGCTTGGCGAAATCTATCAATACCAAGTGCGCGGCGAAGGCAAAACGCCGATGGAACTGCGCGCCATTCAAGACTTTATCGTCAAGCCCCAACTCAAAACCGTTGAAGGCGTCACGGAAGTCAACTCCTTTGGCGGATTCGTCAAGCAGTATCACGTCGTTGTCGACCCGTTGAAATTGCAAGCCTATCGCGTCTCGCTTGGCGAAGTCTTTGCCGCCATTGAGCGCGGCAATCGCATTGCGTCAGGCAATTACATTGAAAAAAATCAGGAGCAATACATCATTCGCGGGCTTGGTCAAGCAAACGCAATTCGGGATTTGGAAAATTGCCTCATTCGCGCAACCGACAATGTGCCGATTTACGTGCGCGATGTCGCCGAAGTGCGAATTGGCGAGGAGATTCGGCAAGGCGCGGTAACGCGAGACGATGAAGGCGAAATCGTAACGGGCATTGTGATGATGAGGCGCGGCGAGAACTCTCGCGCCGTTATTGAACGCATCAAGGAAAAAGTTGCGGCGCTGAACTCCGCCTTGGAGCCTCAAGGTGTCAAGATTGAATCGTTCTACGACCAAACTGAACTCGTCAGACGCACGATTCGCACCGTCATCACCAATCTGACCGAAGGCGGCTTGCTGGTGGTTTTGGTCTTGGTAACCCTGCTGGGCAATCTTCGCGCCGCGCTGATTGTCGCCGCCGTCATTCCGCTCTCAATGCTGTGCACGTTCATCGGAATGAATTGGCTTGGACTTTCAGCAAACCTAATGTCGCTGGGCGCAATTGATTTCGGAATGGTCGTCGATGGCTCCGTCGTGATGATGGAGAACATCGTGCGTCGCATTCATCGCAAGCCTGATGAACCACGCTTGCAGGCGATTCTGGAAAGCGCAAAAGAGGTGTCGCGCCCGATTTTCTTTGGCGTGCTCATCATTATGATGGTCTATGTGCCGATTCTGTCCTTGCAAGGAATGGAAGGCAAACTCTTCGCGCCGATGGCGTTTGCGGTGGGCTTTGCCGTGCTGGGTTCGCTGTTTTTGGCGCTGACGTTTGTGCCGCTTGCGTCATCGTTTGCGTTGCGCGGCGAAGCGAAGGAAAGGGAGAATCCGCTGCTGCAATGGCTGGCGCCGCGTTACGCCAAGTGGCTTTCCACCGCGATGAATCGCCCGAAACGCTCCGTTGGCATTGCGCTCGCCGCGCTTCTCACGACGCTGGCGCTTGCGCCGTTTATGGGCGGCGAGTTCGTGCCCGAATTGGAAGAAGGCAACATTTTGATTGAACTCAAACGCTTACCCTCGATTACGCTCTCGGAAAGCGTGGCGCAGGCGGAAAAAGTCGCCGCAGTTTTGAAACGATTTCCAGAAGTGAAAACGGTCGTGTGCAAAACGGGACGACCTGACATCGCCAATGACTATATGGGCGTTCAGGAAACCGACGTCTTCGTCATTCTAAGCGACAAAAGCAAGTGGCGAGCGGGCGTTACGAAACAGCGCCTCATTGACGAAATGCGCAAAGCGATTGCGCCCTACGCGGAAGCGATGTATGTCAATTTCACGCAACCGATTGCGATGCGCGTAAATGAACTTGTCTCTGGCTCAAAGGGCGACGTGGCGGTAAAAATTTTTGGCGAAGACTACGCAAAGCTCAAGCAGTATGCGGAAGTGGTGGAGAAAGTCGCAAAGGAAACCGAAGGCACGGCGGCGGTTTTGGTGGAGCAAGTTTCAGGTCAGCCGTATCTCAACATCGCGCTCGACCGCGCAGAGATGGCGCGTTATGGCATTGCCGTTGAAGATGTGCAGCAAGTTCTGGAAACCGCCATTGGCGGCAAGGTGGCGACGGAGGTGTTAGAAGGGCAGCGACGAATTGCGGTGGTGGTGCGTCTGAAGCCTTCGGCGCGCAGCGACCTTGACGCGATTGGCAACGTGATGATTCCGATTCCGAATGCCAATGCGTTTTTGCCGCTGCGACAACTGGCAACGCTTGCGATGGAAGAAGGTCCTGCGCAAGTGAGCCACGAGCGCGCCATGCGTCGGCTGGTCGTAGAGTGCAACATTGAAGGGCGTGACCTTTCGAGCTATGTGTCGGAGTTGCGCGAGCGATTGCGACGCGAGCTGCGCTTGGAGACGGGCTATTTCATAGAGTATGGCGGACAGTTTGAAAATCAAGCGCGAGCGACGGCGCGGCTGATGCTGGTCGTGCCAGTGAGCGTGTTCATCATTTTCGTTTTGCTGTATGCGGCGTTTGGCGCGGCGCGCTATGCGCTGCTCGTGTTAGCGAATTTGCCCTTTGCGCTCGTGGGCGGCATTTGGGCGTTGCTCTTGCGCGGGCTGCCGCTTTCGGTAACGGCGGCGATTGGCTTTGTGGCGCTCTTTGGCGTCGCCGTGCTCAATGGCGTGGTGCTGATTTCTTACATCAACGAGCGACGCAAAACGGAGACGCGCGACCTGCGCGCCGTAATCGTGGAAGCATGCAAAGCGCGGTTGCGTCCCGTCTTGATGACGGCGCTGGTGGCGAGCTTGGGCTTTTTGCCGATGGCGCTCTCTCAAAGCGATGGCGCGGAAGTTCAGCGTCCGCTCGCAACCGTCGTCATTGGAGGACTGGTCACTTCAACGGCGCTGACGCTCTTCGTCTTGCCAACGGTTTATGAGTGGGCGGAGCGGCGACGCAA
>JANWWM010000011.1 GCA_025055975.1 Chloroherpetonaceae bacterium
GCGGGCTTGTCAATGTCGCCGTTCAAAAGCCAATCAAGGTCGTTGGCTTTCGGATTGGTCGGCGGCTTTTTGCGGAAGTAAAACAGGTGCGCGTAACTCTTGTAGCCGAGCGGCTCAACGTAGCAGTCCTCGTTTTGAAGCGACTCGAAAAACGCGACGGGACCGCCTTGCACGTATTGGTCGATCTTCGGCGCGATGGCGAGCGTGAAAAGGTGCATCGTAAGCGCCGTCGAGAAAAAAAGAACCGCAAACCCTGATTGAAACTTTCGCTGAAAGAGAAAAACGCTGGCAATCGCAAGCAAGACGAAATACAGAACGCCCGCCAAAAATTCATAGCCCGACCATTTCACGTCCGCCTTCAAAATTTCAATGGCGAGACGATCGTTCTTGACAAGTTCCGTCAACCAACCATATTCAACCGCGAGCGGAAACCACGCCAAAAGCCCCGCCACGACCGCGCCAAAAAGCAAGCACGAAATCGTCGTGAAGTTTGTCCATTTCGCCTCGCCGCGAATCGCGCGATAAGCGTAATGCGCCGCAAGGAAAGTAATGCCGAAATAGCAGAGCGAGGAGTAGTGAACGATTTTCGTCTTGGAAATTGAAAACACGATGAACGGCACGAAAAAGAAAATCGTCATCCACGACTTGAAGGCGCGTTGCCGCTCGTCATCGAACTCGTCTTTGCGAATCGACGCGAGCGCCAGAAACGACGAGGGAAAAACGCCGAAAAGCAAAACGAAGAAGTGATAATAAAACGGCTGTTCGTGCCCCGCGATGTTCTGCGTGAAAAGCCCCGCTTGATACGCGATGAACTCGCGGATGAACCAAAATCCATTCGTCAAAACCTCGTAGCCAAACCACAGCGTCGAAACGAGAAACGCGACGAGCGCATAAACGGCGACTTCCGCAAAAGAAGCGATGACCTCTTTCGCCTTGACGAAACGAATCGCGCCGTAGACGAGCGCCACGAGCGAACAAACGAGAAGCGCGACGGGACCTTTCGTCAAAATTCCAAGCCCGATGAAAACGCCCGAAAGCGCAAAGAGCCAAAGACGCTTTTGTTTGTGGGCTTCGACGGGCGTTTGCGTCGCGCGAAAAACGAAATAAACGCCGAGAAAAATGAACAGGTTGAACCACGGATCGATGATGCCGCTCTTGAAATAAAAGTGCGGCAGAAACGAGCCGAAATACGCCATCGCCCAAGTCAGTCCGAACCGCTCGTCGTGAACTTCTTTGCCGATGCGAAAGAGAAGCAATAGCGTGATGATGCCGCAAATCGCGTTGGGGAAGCGAGCCGCGAACTCGTTGACGCCGAAAAGACGCATCGACGCGGCTTGAAGCCAAAAGAAAAGCGGCGGCTTTTCCCAAAACGGTTGAAAGTTGACTTGCACGCGGCTGTAATTGCCCGTAATCAGCATTTCGCGCGCCGATTCGGCGAAATTCACCTCGTCCCAATCGAAAAGTCGCGCGGCTCCGAGAAATGGAATGAACGTCAGCGCGGCGACGAGAACGATCCAAAGCGCGTAACGAGAACCGAGGAATTGCGTCATTCGGTTTTGACGACGATTTGCGTTGAAACGGGCGTTGCGCCCTCCACGCCTTCTTCGCTCGCCTCGACGACGAAGACGTTTTCGCCTTTGCGAAGCGGAACTTCAAGCGTTCTGCCATAGCCCAAGACGCGCTTGCCTTGCGACCACGCATAAATCACCTTGCGCTCGTCGGGGCGATTGACGGGCGGCGCGGCGAGAATCGTCGTCGGATTGGCCGGATTCCAAACGAGCGAAATGGGCTTCGGATTTTCAACGAACTTCAACGCTTCCCAGACGGTCATCTCGAAAGTCTCCGTCTTCAAAATCGCGTCGCGGGGTTTCCAACCCAGTTTGACCTCGTTCCTGCCGAGCGTCGTGGCTTGAAAAATCGGCTCGATCGAGTTGCCATTCACGAAGCCGATGGCGTGGGTCTCGAAAGGTTTTCGCATCTCGATCGTCGCGCCCTGAACGACGTGCTTCGGGAGCGAAGACGGGAAGGGCGGCGACGGAATCACCGAGATTTCTTTGATGACCGAATCGCGCGAGTTGGAAAGGGCGCGTCCGTCGTCGGCGTTGAGTTGAACGACGTGTCGACCCGCGAGAAATCTAATCGTGTCGGCGGCATGCGGCTTGCCATCGATGAGCCACGAGAAGCGAAGCGCGTCGCCATCCGCGTCTTGAACGGGTTTGGGAACGAGCGCGACGAGTTCGTTTTCGTAAATCGGCGAGGGCAAAACGATTTCGGGCTTGGGCGCGGCGTTGGCGAAGACGTCAAAGACTTGCGAGACCATGTTGGAGCGCGTGGGCGAATCATCCACGATCGCAAGCTCAACGCGATGCGCGCCCGATTGATGAAAGACGTGCGCGATTTTGGGCGTCGTTCCGATGATTTTGCCATCCGCTTTCCACTCGTATTTGACGACGATGCCGTCAGGATCGCGCGATTGCGAAGCGTCCATCAAAAATCTTTCGCCCACGGCGACGGCTTTCGGCACGTTGGCGACGAGAACGGGCGGCGCATTGACGCGCACGTGTTTCGTAACGCTTGCGCTTCGGCACGAGGTTTTGGAGTCGGTCGCAATCGAGAGCGAAACGGGATAGACGCCGGGCTTGCGGAAAACGTGAGACGTTCTCGCGCCGCTTCGCGCAAACGTCTCGCCGTCGCCCTGTTGGAGCGTGTCGGCTTGGATTTGCCACTCGTAAGAAACGATGCGATCGCTCGCCGTTGAAGCCGATGCGTCAAAGACGACGGTATCGCCAGCGGCAACCCACGTTTGCGCCGAAAACTCCGCTATGGGTCCAGCCACGACGCGCACGATGGCGCTCGATTGACTCACGTTGCTACACTTGCCGCGCTTGGCGACGCCTTCGGATCCGACGACCGTCAGCGCGACGCTATAAACGCCGGGCTTCGAGTAACTATGCTGAACGATTTTTCCGAGCGCGGTTTCGCCATCGCCAAAGTCCCAAGCGTAAGAGCCAATCGCGCCGACGGGGTTCACGCTTCGGCTGGCGTCGAAGGCAATCGGCGCTTGAACGCAAACGGTCGTGTCTTTGAAAGAAGGAATCGCAAGCGGAGAGCCGCCGATAAAGACGGGGATTATCGCCATCGTTGGCTCTTTGACAAAGCCATCATCGAGTTTGAGCGTTACGGCGTATTGACCGGGCTTGGAGTAACTATGCGCGGGGTCGGTCTCGGTCGATGTCGCGCCATCTCCGAAATCCCAAAAGAATTTGAGCGCGTCGCCGTCGGGGTCGTAGGAGCGCGAGCCGTTGAAGAGAATCGTTTGTCCCGTGCACGCTTCGACGAGCGAATCGACGACGGCGACGGGAGGACGATTGACGAGAACTTTGATCGTTTCGCGGGTTTTGCTGTTGGCGACGTTTTGCCCGTCGTCCGCCGTCAGCGTGATGAAATGAACGCCGTCGCTCGGCGCGTCCCAAAAGAACGTCGCGCCGTTTTGCTTCGAGCCGTCGGGGAAAATCCATTCGAACGAAAGCGCGTGCTTATCGATGTCGTAACTCTTGGAGGCATCGAGCAGAACGCGACGCGAATTGGAGCGAATCGTCGTTTCGGTTACGATGATGGGCGCGCTATTGACGAGAATCTGACCTTGAATCGATTGCTTGCTATTCTCGAAGCCTTGCCCGTCGTCGACCGTGAGCGTGAACGGCTGAACGCCCGTCGTTGAAAATCGCTTCGTTACGATCGCGCCGCTCGCGCTTGACCCATCGGCAAACCGCCAAAGATGCTGTTTGATTTTTCCGTCTTTGTCAAACGAGCGCGACGCATCGAGCGTAACGGGCTGATTGGGCGCGACGACGGAGGCGGAAAGGCTAAACTTCGGCGTCGGCGCGTAGTTCAAACGGATTCGTTTCGTGAAGGCGCTTTGCGATTCTTCAAAGCCCGAATCGTCTTTGACGACGAGGCGAATGTCGTGTTCGCCCGATTCCGCGATGACGACGCTCGCCGTATCGCCTTCTGCGACTTCTTTGCCATCAACGAACCACTTGAACGAGACGAGTTTTCCATCGGGCGCGAAACTGTCGCGCCCATCGAGGAAAATTGGCTTGTTGGGTTCGGCGAGAGCGGGCGCGTTGAAGCGCGCCGTCGGGTAGCGAAAGAGCCGAAATTGATGCGTCGTTTTTTGAACGCTGTTCGTTTGCTTTCTGCCGTCGTCGACGGCGAGCGTAACGACGTAGCGACCGCTTTTTTGAAACGTGTGCGTAACCTCAACGCCTTCGGCTTTCGCGCCGTCGCCGAAGTCCCAAAGGTATCGGAGCGTCGAATCGTCGCCGTCGGTCGTGCCGCGAGCCGAGAAGGTTTGTCGAGCGACGGTAGATTGCGAGACCGCGTCGATTTTGGGAACGGGCGGAAAGTTGACGTGAATCTCGCGCGAAAGCGATTGCGAGGAGTTGGAAACGCCGTGCCCGTCGTCGACCGTGAGCGTAACCGTATAATCGCCGGGCGATGCGAATTGAATCGTTGCGTCGCGCGTGTCGAAGCTCTGACCGTCGGAAACGTCCCACGAATACGAGAGCGCTCGGTCGTCCGCGTCGGTTGAAGCGGCGGCGGAAAGTCGAATCGCGTCGCCCGGCGCGGCAAGCGCGGGAAGCGAAAAGCGCGGAACGGGCGGCGCGTTGACGCGGTAAGTCGCCGACGTTTGATAGGACGCATTCGCCACGCCCGAAGCGTCGCTCACGCGAAGCGAAACGGAGTATGCGCCATGTCGCTCGTGCAGAACGGCGACGCTGTCTTTGGTTCGATCGCTTGCGACGCCCGCGCCCGACCATTCGTAGCGGAGCGAATCGCCATCGTTGTCGCGCGCGTTCTTGGCTTTGAACGCGACGGTTTCTTCGACGGCGAATTCGGGCGGAAAATCAATCTCGGCGTAAGGTTGCGAATTGACGACGATGAACGCCGTGTCGGTCGCCGAAACGCAAGGCGAGTTGGTCGCGTCGTCAATGACGCGCAAAACGACCGCGTAGCGATTCGGAGACGCGCTGGAAAATCGAAATTGCTTGGACGAGCCGCGAATCGCGCCGTCGACGAACCACTCGTAACGCAGTTTGTCGCCGTCGGGATCAAACGAATTTTCGGCGGAAAACAAAGCCGCTTCATTTGGGGCGACGATGCGTTTGTCGACGCTGATTTTGGCGACGGGCGGCGCGTTGACGCGCGCCGTGAAAGGCTTTACCCAACGCTTCGGGAAATAAACGCCTTGCGTCGGAATCCAAAGCTCCGCTTCGTAGACGCCCGATTTGCCAAAAGCAATCGTCGCCGTGTCGCCCGTGGCGCGCTTGTCGCCGCCGGGCAATTTGGCGACCCAAACGAAATCCTTGCCGAAACGTCGCGCGAGCGTTTTGTCGCTAACGCTGAATCGAACCTCGTCGCATGCGCCGCCCGGCGATTGCGAAATCGAGACGCTCGGCGGCGACGGAATCGCGGAAATGTTGGCGCGCAAGTCCCACAAAACGGGTTCTTTCGCGCCCAAGACGGTGAAAAAGTTGTAGCGGCGCGAGCGCGAAATCGAAAGCCCCCAATGATTCCGCTCGCCTGAAACGATGGGCTTCCAAAACGATTGCGGCTCGGAAAGCGCGCCCTCGTTGCCGAAATCGTCTTTGAACCGAATGAGCGCGCCCTCTTCGCCCTCGACCGAAAGCGCGGTCGGCGGCTCGTCTTCGAAGTAGGGTTTGAGTTGAATTTCTTGATTCGGCGGAAGGTTAATCGCGCCAATCGAAAGGTCGATGCCAATCAAATCCCACTTTTCGCTTTGCGCGGCGGATTCCGCCAGTTCCGAGACGACGAGTTTGAACGCATTGACGTCGTTGCCACTGGAAGCGCTCACGCGCAAAATGTAGCCCATTGAATCGGGCGCGACTTGCGAAAAAAATTCCCAACGGTTGCGGTATCGCTCCTCATCCAAAACGGAAAGCGAGGCGATGGGCTTCGCGCCGCTGGGATTTGGCGAAAGTTTTTTGTCGGAAAGCGCGTAGAGGTCGGCGAAACGAAAAAGCTCGTAGGTGACGCGCGTATCGATTTTGCCGTAAATCACGTCGCTTGTTCGAGGGGAAATCGCCGCATCGAAAATGCGAATCGCCGCCAACGTCGCGTCGGGCTTGGGTTTTATCCAATAGTCAAAGTAGGGACGATTGACGCCGCTGACGTTGCTGGACGTTCTGCCCGAAACGCACAGCGAAAATTCTTGCGCGCTCGTTTGAAGCGCGTTCAGAGCGCAGAGCGCGAGAAAGGAAATCCAAAATCGTTGCCGATGAGTCATTTGACGAAGTAGGTTCGAACGATGATTTTTTGCTTTGAGTCAGGCGATTCAAACGAAACGGTCAAAGGTTTGTTGGCGGATGGCTCGATGACGAGCGCCCAATCGCCTTTTGAATCCGCCGTGACGGAATCGGTCTTGTCGGAATGCGTCAAGAACAGCCGCAGGTTCGGATATGCCGTTCCGCGAACTTGCGTTGGCAAACCGTTTGAGACGAGCGTGTCGCCAAAGGTCGCGCACGACCACGAAAGTCGTCGCAGTTTTTCGAGGCGAATCGGGACGATGCGGAGCGCAAGGTCGCGCCGATTTTTCGCCGCATCGAGAGCGGAAAGCCTGATGATTTTCTCCGACGAGTTTTCCAACTGAACGCGAAACTCGAACGTGCCGTCGGGCGAAAGGGCGAGCGGTTCGCCGTCCTTGAAGAAGGCGCAGTTGGGTTCGGTTTCGCCGCGAATCGTCAGTTCCGAAAGAGTGGTCAGGCGCGAAAGCGAATCGGGCGAGACGACGGAAAAATCTTGAACGAAGATGTAAGGCGGCTCGCGGTCGGGACTGCGAAGAAGGCGATATGTGGGGCTATCCGCGCCGCGCAGACCGAGTTTGTCCAACGCTTGCAAACGAATGAAGCGCGGCTCGTTGGGCAGTTTTTTGAGCGCGAGCGAAAGCGAAGCGGTCGAGTAGGTTTGAACGTCTCGGCTGAAATCGCGTTCAGGGCTGATTTGAATTTGATACTTCGCCGTGTTCGGAACGGGATTCCATTCGAGCAGAAGTTCGTCGCGGAAAATCACCGTGTCCAAGCCGCTCCAACGCAAGCGCGGCGCGGGCAGAAGCTCGACGGGCGGAATCGGCTCTTTGCCTTTGAGCACCACCGTGCCTTGATTTTTTTTCAGCGTGATGATGGCGTTGCCCGATTTGACTTCCATCGTGCCGTCGTAGTTGGAAATTTTCGTCGCGTTTTCGCCGATGCTCGCCCAAAACTTGCCCGATCGAATCACCGCTTCCGAGCCGCCCGCGCTCAACTTGAACGCGCCCGATTCTTGCGCCTGCTGGGAAAGTTGCGAAAGCAAACTGCCCTTGACGAGCGAGATGTTGGCGCTTGCGGTTCGCTCCAACTTGTCGAGGCGAGAGAGACGAATGATGGCGGTCGTGTTTTCGTCGATGAGAACCTCGCTGCCATCGATGAACGCCAGAGCCGCCGAACTTTTCGCCCCCGATCGAATCGCGTCGGATTCGGCGAAGAGGTCGCCTTCTTCGGCTTTGTTCCACGCGCCGAGCAACCCTTTGCGTTTTTCGACGTTGCCCGTCTTTTTTTTGAGCTTGGCTTCGACGGCTTCGGTGCGGCGCGCTTCGACGAGCGACGACAGCGAAGGCAAAAGCGAGAGAAACTTCTCGCCTTCCGAAAGCGCGAGCGAGAGGTTGCCGTCGGCGACGGCTTTGTCGTGCGCTTGAAGCGCCGCGTTGGTTCGTGAAAATTCTTGTTCGGCTAAAACGGGCGCGCCTCGCTTCACGAGCTTGCTTAATGTTTGACGTTCCGAATTGACCTTTCGGCGCAGGTCGGCAAATGTTTTCAAACTTTTTTGCGCCGACGAGGAAAGCGCAAATTCGTTCGCGCTCGCGCGACGCTCCGCCAGCGCGACCACGAGTTGCCAAGCGAGCGAATCGCCCGCGAAACGTTGCGAGGCTTGCCCCAAATCGCTCGCCTTGAAAACGAAAACGCCGTCGCGCCCTTGCGCCGCCAGCGATTGAGCGAACGTCAAAACGACGAGCGAACTGAAAACGACGCGAATCGTCATCGGCTTCAAGCGTTGAGTTCGGCGGGTTCGGCGACCGTCGTCGGCAAGGTTATCGTGAAACGAGTTCCGATTTTTTCGTTGGATTCGAGCGCGATCGAACCGCCATGTCGGGTAACGACTTCTTTCACGTATGCCAAGCCCAATCCCGTGCCGATTTCTTTGGAGTGTTTTTCGCTTTGCACGCGATAAAACTTCGTGAAGAGTTTGCTTTGCGCTTCGGGCGGAATGCCGTAGCCATAATCCGTGATGGAAAAAATCGCGCGATTGGAATCGGCGCGCAGTTCAAGGTCTATCGTCCGATTCGGGTCGCCGTATTTGATGGCGTTGGTCATCAGGTTTTGAATCGCCTCCGACAAGAGTTCCTCCGAACCCATCACGATAGGCTCTTCGCCCTCTTGCTTGAAATGGAACGCGATCGATTTTTGTTGCGCTTGCGGTCGAAGCGCGTCTATGAGCGCTTGAACCACGAGGGCGAGATTGACTTTGGCTTTGACGATTTCCTGCCGTCCCGATTCCAAGCGCATCACGTCCAAGAAGCGATTGACGAGGCGAAGCAATTTGTTGCCGCTGTCGTGAATCATCGAGATGAACTCTTTTCGCTCCTCGTCGGTGAACGAAATGGGTTGCAGAAGCAAATCCGAGAAGCCGATGACGCTGTTGAGCGGCGAGCGCAACTCGTGCACGACGATGTTCATCGTTTCCGCTTTGATGCGTTCAAGTTCGCGCTCTTGCGTAAGGTCGTGCAAAATGATGAACGACCCGATGAGTTGTTTTTCTTGCGAGCGCAAGGCGACGGTTTGAACGCGATAAGATTCCGTCGAGTCGCCAAACGTGACGTTGATTTCGCTTTGATGACGCTCCATCTCGAAATCGGACGCGCGGTCGGTCTGCGCGCTTTGCTTGACGATCTTCACGAGCGGATGGCTGAAAAACGTCTGGCGCGTTGGCGGCTCGTCTTGAAAGCCAAGTTCCTTGCAGAGTTCCGCGAAACGCTCGTTTTGAAAAGTGAACTTGTCGTCGCTTCCCGCGACGCCAATCATGTCGCCGCTGTATGACATCAAAAGCCTCGTTTTCCACTCCTCGACGATGATTTTCTCGACGTTGAGCTTTTGATAGCGGTCGAGCGTTTGACGCATCGCGTCGATCGTTTCCGAAAGGACGCGCAGTTCGGGCAATTCCGACGGCTCGATTTTGCGCGAGAAATCGAGCGACTGCATCGGCGCGACGGCTTCGACGAGTTTTTGAACGGGCTTGGTTACTTGCTTCGACGCGAGCCAAGCGGCGACAAACGCGACCGCCAACACGACGGCGAGAAAGGAAAGCGAGAACCACAGCAAACGCTTCGCCGGCTCTAAAATCACCCTTTGCGGAACCGCCGCCACGAAACGCATCGGAAGGCTTTGAAACGGCGACGAGACGAGCAGAAACGTCTCGTCCTCGCGCTTCGACAAACGCGATTCGGGAATGGACGAGAGGCGCAACTCCGAAAAAGGCTTGAAATTTGGCGACGACCCCAAAGACGTCAGCGAATCGTCTTTGGCAAGGTAGAGCGCCAGTTCGGTCGCTTCGCCAAACGGAAGCGAAAGAAGCGCGCGAAACAGGTCGCTCGCGTCGAAGTGGCACGCGAGCAAATACGGTTTTTGCGCCAACTCGGTTTGAAAGCGCGTCGCCAAAACGACCGTCGCCGAGTCGACGCGATGAAAAGCGAAGGCAATGGACGAATCCAACGACGCGGGTCGCCACTCGTTTTCCGAAATCGCGTAATCGACGCTCGGATAAAGACTGCTTTGCGCTTGCAATTCGTCGCCCGTTTGAAGCGATAAAACCGACACGCGAATCAGGTCGGAATGCGTGGCGATTTGGTCTTTGAGCGCGAACTCGAACTGTTGCGGGCGCGTCGAGAAAATTTCGGCAAGACGCTTGGCGATGCGAAGTCGCTCCGCGAATTCCTTGTCGGCGGCTTGAATCGCGTAGCGCAATTGTTCGCTGACGATGGTCGTGCGCTCGTTCATCAACGCCTTGTCGTATTGCGGGCGAACAAAGACATAAACGACGACCAGAGAGACGAACAGAAGCGAAAACGAGACGGCGAAAAATCGCGCCCGCAACGAAAGGCGGGAAAGTATCGATGCGATGCGTGCCACGTCCAAACGCTTGACTTTCGACGAGGGCAGCAAAAATAAAGCAGGCGCGGCGCGCTCGCAAACATTCAGCGCGACGAGAGAACGGTTCGCTTGCGTTCAAGCAAGTTGCGCAGAAATTCCACGCAGGAATCGCCGTCCAAACTCAAAGGGTCGAATGACAAGTCGCCGCTGTACTTGATGTATTCGGGTTGAAAATCGCGCGACGTGGGAAAAAAGACGAGCGACATTTCCCACCCCTCGAAAGCGCGCCTTTTGACGCGGGCAAACTCAATGAGGTTGATGTTCTTGTGCCGCTTGTCTTGGAGAATCGTCGCAAAGAGTTTGTTGACGGGGTGAATGCCGCCCTCCAAGACTTGCAGAAACTTGCCCTCGCAATAAAGCAAGCCGCCCGAAATGAAAAGCGAGGCGTTCTTGACGCTGGCTTTCTCGGCGATGGATTTGACGTCTTGAAGCGAAAGACCGTCGATGGCTTCGCTGTAATAGACCAAGCGATAAAGTTGCATCGTCGTCGTGAAAACGTTGAGCGAGCGAATGTCGCGCCCCAAAGAACGCTAACGAGCGATGGCGAGTTTCTCGATGCGCTCCGCCCGAAATCGCCCGTCCTGACTGCTTAAAATGACCTTGTAGAGATAAACGCCGTTGGCGACGAGATCGCCGTCGTCGTCTCTGCCGTCCCACTCGATGTTGATGCGATGCGCGGCTTGCGTCGCGCGCAAGGTCTTAATCAAGCGACCCGAAACGGCGTAGATTTTGATTTGCACATCGATCAACTCGTTGGGGCGATTGTTCTCGATGACGAACGTCGTGCGGTCGCGGAACGGATTGGGGTAATTCATCGCGCGAGAGCCAAGCGCAAGGCGCGAGGAATCTTGAACGACGAAATCCAAAAAACGCTCGACGGAGTTGTTGAACGTGTCCCACGCCTTGAAACGAAGCGAGTAGCGTCCGTCGCGCAAGTTGCGGAACGGATAGCGAATCTCGCCGTCGGTGAAACTGCCTTCCTTGGCTTGATAGAAATCGTTGAGCGAGATGGGATTGCGTTCATCGCCGTTGACGACGAGCGTGATGGCGCGCCCAATGCTTTGCGTGAGATTGATGCCGTTCTCGTCGGAAAGTTCGGCGACGAAAATCGGATTTTGATGCGTAACGCCGCCCGACGTGAAGGAGCGATCGTTCAAATAGATGAGCGCGTCGGGAGGCGATTCGTCGCGTGGCGCGTTGGGGTTCGCGCCCGCGAAAACGACTTGCTCGGTCGCGCCCGAAGCCGTCAGGGAAAGGTCGCCCAAGTTGTGATTGTTCTTCCACGCATAAAGGCTGATTCTGCCCGAATTGACGCTGTCGTAAGAGATGTCTTTCGGCACGACGAATTGAATCGCAAATCTGCCGTTGCGCGCTTCGACGACTCCGCGATAAACGAGCGCGTTTCGAACGTCATAGTATTCGTCAATCGCGCCGTCGCCTTCGTGGTCGGCGGGCGTTGCGCGAGCCGCGTCGAAAACGACGGTTGCGACTCTGCCGTTGAAATCCGAGACGACCGCGCCTTGCGGCGAGCGAATCGAGCCTGAAAGACGAGCGCGGCTCAACGCCGAAAGCGAGAACGTCGGCGAGCCTTGAAGCGCAACGCCGTTGACGGAATCAATCTGCGCGATGGCTCTGCCCGAAACCAAACGCATCGCGGGGTCGCCAAGCAAAAAGAAAAATCCCGCGTCGCTTCCGACCGCGTTGTTGAGCTTGAATCGATAGAACGACAAACCGACGGGCGAAGTCAAGCCATCGGCTTGGCGCGTCAGAAGTTGCCGAATGAGCGCGGGCGGCGCGAGCGAGCCGCTCGTTACCAAAATCGCGCGCGAGGTCGTAAAAAGCCCGACCGCGCCGCCGTTGGGCGCGAGAAACATCTGCTCCGCGCCGCTTTGAAAAAACGGATCGTCGCTTCTGCCGAAATCGCACGTCGCCGTAACGCAAAAGGTCAGCCGTCGTTGGTTGTTCAAAAGCCGCAGCGACGTGGCAGGCTCGAAAATGCGTTCCGCCGTCCACACGTTCGGGTTGCCGTGTCCGATGAAGTTCGTGATGAGCAAGCCCGCGTTGAGTTGGTTGATGATGTCGTTGTAGAGCGCGGGGAAGCGCCTGCCGCCGCCAATGCTTTCGGGGCGATAGAACGGGGCGTAAAGTTTGACGGCGTCGATGAACGGCGCGCTTAAACGAACCTCGCGCAAGGTCGCTTCGCTATCGCGCGTGAATTGATCGCGGGCGTGTCCAGGAAAGCGCACCGCGCCGTTGGGGTAATCGTCGGCAACAAGCCCCAAGCGATTGCGCCAATCGCCAAGGTCGGAATTGGTCTCGTAACCGATGATTTTCTCGACGGCAAACTCCGCTTCGCGCGCCGATTGAACCGTCAGCCGACCAATCGCCAATTCGGGACGGAAATCCTCGCCTTGCACCGAGACGAAGAAATCGTCGGAGCAGTTGTAAGGCGCGAGTTCATTCGTTCTCTCCGCCGAAGCGAAGGCGGGAACTTTCGGATAGGCGCGACTGACGAGGTTGCGAAAATCCCAATCGCCATCGCCCAAAAGCGCCACGTATTTCGGACGAAGTTCGTCGCTCGGCGCGTTGTCGTAAAGAAACTTGACGAAGTTGCGAATCGCCGAATAATCTTGCTTGCCGCCCGAAAATTCGTTGTAGATTTGTTCGGTGGAAACCATCGCGCATCGGAGCGCCAGCGACCCCCAACGCGCGTTGTCGCGCCGATGGTTGAACAGCCGCGTCGCCGCTTGTTCGTATTCCTTCGGATAAACGATGATGTATTCGGGACTCTGCGCCGTCAAACTGCGAATGTTCTGATTCGCCACGAGCGAGGCAGAAACGGGTCGCTTGAACGAGTAGGAATTGTCGAAGGCGACATACTCCCGATAGACGCTCGGCGATTCGTCGCGCTGAAACGCGCCGCTTGGCGATACGCCCGAAATCGCTTGTCCCGACGAGACGTCCCAGACCACGAGCGACGACGAAAATCCCGAAAGACGATACTCAACGGTTCGCTCCGCCGTCAAGCCCACGAGCGAATTGAACTTCAAGAAGCCGTTTTCCGCCTCGAAGCGTCGCCAGTAATCGACCTCGATCCAATCGGGATAAAGCGACGCGATGGGACTATTGCCCGAAAACTCGACCGCGAGCGAAAGGCTCGGTTGCGACGGAATCGGAAACGAAGAGACATCGATGCTGAACGTGCCGCCCACGACATATGAGCCAACCGTGCCGCCAAACGTCGTCATTTGACCGAGCGTCGCGCCGCCCAAGCGAATGGAAAAATTTTCGCCTTGGTTGCTGGCGAGAACGAAAAGCGAGCGCAACCGAGCGGGACGAGACGCATCGACCGACGGCGTGGCAAACGAATAAAGCGCGCTCCGACGCGAAGACGTGAGCGGCGCGTCGTAAAAATCAAGCCCGAAGTTCGCAAAGTGAACGCGGTCGTTTTCGACGAAAACTTGGGTTTGAAACGATTGCGGAACGAAGGGCGACTGCGATTGAGCGGAGGGCAGAGAAGAAACGCGCCTGCCGTTTTCGCCATCGAGCGCGAGAAAAGCAAACGCCGAGTTCGTGAAGCGGTTGTTGTAATGCGTCAAGCGTCGTTGGCTCGCGTCGTAACGAACGCCTTGCGCGCCTTTGGCGTAGAAAAGAACGAAATCGCCCGCGTCGAATCTGCCGTCGCTTTCGCCCGAAACGAAAATCGCTTGCTCGCGCAGGTCGGGAATCGTCGGCGCGTTGACGCGCGAATCCAATTCCTCGCCGCCGTTGAAATAAATCTTGATTTTGCGCGGATCGACGGAATTCGGATTGATGCCGATGGATTCGAGGTAAGCGCGATCCAAGCGATAAACGCCTTCTTCGCGCAGTTCCAACTTGTAGAACCTGCCTGAACGCAAAACGCTTTGTCGAACCGTGTCGGTCGCGTCGTTTCGCAACGGCGGAACGCGCCAGAATTTGCCGACGTCGTAATTGAGAAAATGCGAGAACGTCTCGTCGGCTTTTGGCGCAAAGCGCGCTTGAAACGCTTGCGCGGACTCGAAGCGATCGAAGGAAATTCGGACGACGAGTTTCGTGAACTTTTGGAGCGTTTTGGTTCGCGCGTCGTATCGCAACGGGCGAAGCGCGATCGTGGAAACGAAATAGCCGCGAGCGATTTCGGGCGTTGAAGCTTCGACGACGTTCGGCGAGGGCGCGCTCGCATAAGCGGGCGCGAACTCGTAAAGCGCGTTGCCCTCTCGATCGAAGGCGGGCGTTGGCGCAAGCAGAACGTTTGAAAGCCAAACGCTTTCCTGCGAAAGAATTTCCGCGCGCGGCGTTTGGCTCGAGCCGACGAGAATCGAGAACGAAAACGTGGGAATGTCGGGCAACCCGACGCGCGCCGCGCTGGACGCTCCGCCCAAAAAGGAAAATCGCCGATACGTCGCGCCGCTAATTTCAATCGCGTCTTCGGGTTGCCATTCGGGCGAGAACGCGACGACGAGGCTGGTTTCGTCTTTGCGAAGAACGCTCAATCCGTTTTGAGCGCGCAAAGAAGCCAACGAACAAAAGACAAGCGCGAGCGCGAGCAAATGCCGCATAAAGCAATCAAATTTGCGAGCAATATACATTCGGCTTGAAAGGCGCGTCAAGGCAAATGTTTCGGACAGGGCGCGATTATTTCGCAAGGGCGGTTTTCTCGTAGACGCTTTTGAGCGAAAGCGAAACGCCAAGCGAGGAGAGCGCGAGGGCGTCGTCGAGACTGGCGTATTCGCGCAAAAGCCATTCGCCCGATTTGATTTTCGCAAAATGCTCCGCGAAGACGCGGTCTTGCTCAACGGCAACGAACTCTTGAAGCGACGGAATCGTCCGATAGGAAAGAAACTTGTCGCCTCGGTCGTAATCGCGCGTCGTTTTGGAGAGGACTTCAAACAAGACGATGGGGTTCAAAAGCGTGTCGCGCCCCGTTCCCGTTTTGGGCTCGACATATTGCGACTCGCCGCAAACGACCACGACGTCGGGGTAAGTGTCCAGCCCGTTGCCCGTTTGCACGCGCATTCCAGTCCCCATAACGCGACAGTTGGTTGATTTGAGAGCGGCGCGCAATTCGCTGCCCAAGTTCAAACAGATGATTTGATGTTGTTCCGAAGCGCCCATTTCGATATCGATGATTTCTCCGTTGAAAAAATCGTATCGCCGTTTTTGCGCTTCTTCGAGCGCGAGATATTCTTCGCGGGTATAGACTTTCGTTTCAATCATCGTCGTTGGCAATGTTGGCGTTGATGAAAATCGTCAAACGAGCGCTTCGTTGCGAATGAGCGATTTGAGGCGAATCGCAAGCGCGGCGAACGTGAGCGTCGGATTGGCGTTGCGAGAGAGCGCGTATCGAGCGTGCTCGATTTCTCGATCGATTTCGATGAAGTCCGCCGTCGGAAAGTTTTGCGCGAATCGCTTGACGGCATCGAGCGCGTCTTGATTGACGACGACGCTTTCGGATTTGGTCGCCAAAAATCGCGCCGCGTCTTGAAAGAAAAGAAGCGTCGCCAAAAGCGTTTGGAGTTGCTCGTCTCGGCTGCGCCTGGCGAGGTCTTCGATTTCGCGCATCAGTTCCAACTGCTTGCTTGGCGAAAGCGCGTAGCGCAGGAAGTTGAGCGCCTTGTCGCGCAATTCTTTCGCGGAAGAATCGCTCAAAACTTTTTGCGCGTAAAGAAAATTGCCTCGCGCAAACCGCGCCGCGAACATAATGTCGCTTTCGGAGCGGTCGGGAAAACGACGGCGCAACCCGTCCGCGAGTTGCTCGACCGAGAGCGACGAGAAGCGAATCGGCTGACAGCGCGAGACGATCGTTGGCAAAAGTTGTTCGGGGCGAGAAGAAATCAAAATGAACAGCACGTAAGGAGGCGGCTCTTCGAGCAGTTTAAGCAGTTTGTTCGCCGCCTCTGCGTTCATTCGCTCGGCTTGCGAGAGAACGAAAACGCGCTTCTTGTTGCCCGACGGCTTGAAGACGGACTTATCGATCAAAATCTCGATTTGCCTCGTCAAAATGCCCATCGCCTTGTCCATCTGCATCGTGAAGTAGGGGTTGCGGCGTTTTTCGTCGTAGAGACGCTTCAATTTTTCCAACGCTTCCTCTTGTTTTTCGCGCTTGGAGCCGCTCTCGGAAATTGGTTCGAGCAAAACGCCCTCGACGGGAAAAACGAGTTCGAGGTTCGGGTGCGCAAGATCGGCGAATTTTTGGCAACTGTCGCAAACGCCGCAGGCTTCGGCGTTGTCGAGCGCGTCGGACGAATCGCAGTTCAACGTTTTGGCGACTTCAAGCGCGGTGGCTTCTTTGCCAACGCCCTCTTGCCCGATGAAGAGATAGGCATTCGGCAAGCGCCCCAAGCGAATGGCGCGTCGCAAGACTTCCTTCTGTTTTTCTTGTCCGAGGATGTCGTTCCAACTCATCTCGCGTTTGAATTTGAGGCGAAGTTAAAGCCTATTGGCTCAAAAACTTGCGCGTGGCGATCGCGCTGCCGAGCAAGCCCAAAAGAAAGCCCAGCGCGGCAAGAAGCGCATAAACGCGATAATCGGGCAAGGCGATGGCTTCGTAAATGTCGGGACGGATTTGATAGACCGACACGTTCAGCGCCGCCAACAAGCCAATCGCCAACAAGCCGCCCAAGAACCCTTGCAAGGCGCCTTCAATCAAAAACGGAGCGCGAATGAAACTCTGCGTCGCCCCAACGAGAAACATCGTGCGAACGATCTCTTGCTTGTTCATAATGATGAGCCGAATCGCGTTGGAAACGAGCGCGATCGAAGCGAGCGAAAGCAACAAGCCAACGCCGACGGCGACGAAGAACAAAACGCGCGCGTTGCGATCGAGACCCGCCAAAAATTCTCGGTTGTAACGCGCCTCGACGACCCCTTCGCGCCCTTTGACCGACGCGACGAATCGCTCCAAACTATCGAGCGTCGCGTAGTCCGATTTCAATCGGACTTTGATGGACGGGGGCAGGGGATTCGAGCCGAGAATCGAGACGATGTCTTCGCCGAACTCCGCCTTGAAAATTTGCGCCGCGCTGTCGCGCGAAACGTAAATCGCCGTTTGAACGGGCGTTTCGTTGCGAAGCGAGGCGGCGAGCGCTCGCGCGTCTTTTTCTTTCAGGCTCTCGCTCAAAAAGAACTCCACTTCCACGCGAGAGCGAATCTCCGACAAAACCCGCGAAGCGTTCAAAGCAAGAGTCGCAAACGCTCCGAACAAAACGAGCGAAACGCCAATCGTGGCGACGGAAATCGCGCTCGCCAGCTTGGCGCGTCGAAATCCCGACACGCTTTCCGAAAGAATGTAGCGAAGGTTCATTTGAAAACGGCGAGAATGAATAATCGCGTCGCGTCGTTGTTGCGAGCGACGAAGATAACGTTCTCGCGCGTCAAGGTTTTCTTCGTATCTTGGCGACGAAAATTTTTCTTGGAGTAGTTTATGCAAGTCAAGAACCCGAACATCAAGCGGACGAAACTCACCTTTTGGGAGCGGCTGTATTTGCCCGAAATTTTCAAAGGAATGGCATACACCTTCGCGCAGATGTTTCGCCCGCGCTTCACGACCGAGTATCCGGAAGTCAAGTGGAAACCGTCGGGCGCGTTTCGCGGTCGTCCCGTGTTGGTGGAGCGCGAAGACAAAACGGGCGAGCGATGCGTCGCGTGCGGATTGTGCGCTCGCGCTTGTCCGCCAATGGCGATTAGCCTGCAAGCCAGCGAAACCGACCTGCCGCAAGAACGATACCCCGTGAAGTTCGAAATCAACATGCTTCGTTGCATTTATTGCGGCTATTGCGAAGAAGTGTGCCCCGAAGAAGCCATCGTGATGAGCGACGAATACGACATCAACTACAAGTCGCGCGAAGAAGCCATTATGGACAAGCAGAAATTGCTCGTGCCGATGGAGCGCGTCAAGGCGCGCTTGGAATTTTTGAGGGCGTATAAAAACGCCGTCCGCAAAGCCGAAGACCAATACGTCGGCGAAGAGGCGAAGCGATAGCGCCAAACGCTCGTCTCGACCATTGTTTCAAAGAGCGTTTCAATCCGAAGCGCTCTTTTCTTTTCCGAAAAAATGACCGCGAAGAAAAACCTCGCCGTGTTTTGTTCGGGCGGCGGCTCGAACTTCAAAGCCTTGCGCGAGCGCATCCTCGAAAAAAATCTTCCCTGCCAAATCGTGATGTGCCTTTCGAACAACTCGCAATGCGGCGCGATGCGATACGCGCGCGAAAACGGCATCGACGCGGTGCATCTATCGAGCAAGGTCGTTCCAAACGAAAGCGAGCTGACGAGAAGAATGTTGGACGAATTGGAAAAGCGCAAGGTGGATTTGATTTTGCTCGCGGGCTATATGAAGCGCGTGCCGAAGGAAGTCGTGCAAAAGTATCCGAAGCGGATCTTGAACATTCACCCCGCGCTCCTGCCGAAGTTCGGCGGCGAGGGAATGTATGGATTGAACGTGCATCGCGCCGTGCTGGAAGCGAAGGAAAAAGAAAGCGGCGCGACGGTTCACTTCGTCACGGAAAATTACGACGAGGGCGAAATCATCGTTCAAGAGAAAGTTCCCGTGTTGCCAAGCGACACGCCCGAAACGCTCGCGGCGCGCGTGCTCGAGGTCGAGCATCGCATCTACGCCGACGCGCTGGAAAAAACGCTCGCGCGGCTCGGTTAGGTCGTCGAAGAAAGCGCGGCGTTGGAAATCGAGGACGTCAGGTTCGATGGCGGCGCGAAAGCGGGAAGCTTGATCGTAACGAGAGCGCCGCCTTCGGAAACGTTGGAAATGTCGATTCTGCCGTGATGCTCGCTGACGATTTTGAAGCAGATGGCAAGCCCAAGCCCCGTGCCGTTGGGCTTCGTGGTGAAGAAAGGGTCGAAGACTTTGGCGAGAATCGACTCGGGAATCCCGGGTCCGTTGTCTTGAAAATTCAACTCGACGAAAGGCGTTGGCTCGCCGTCAATGAAGTAGATGATTTGTTTGGCGAACACATCGAGCCGCTTGGGTTTTTCTTTCGCGTTGGGTTGTTGCGTGAGGGCTTCGATGGCGTTGAGCATAATGTTCAAGATGACTTGGCGAATTTGGTCGCTATCGGCTTTGATGTTGGGCAGTTCGGGCGGAATGTTGACGCTTAACTCGATTTGACCGTTTTTGAAGTTTTGCGCCAGCAATTGCGCGACGGATTGAACGACGTCGGCGACGCTGACGCGCACGAGTTTGGGTTTGCGATGACGCGCGAAGGCGAAGGTTTCCTCGATGAATTTGTTGATGCGATCGACCTCCGCGCCGATGCGCTTGATGTATTGATGCGTTTCGGAGTCGGGGGGCACGTCGAACAAGATGGCTTGCACCATCGATTTGATGCCCGCAAGGGGATTTTTGACCTCGTGCGAAATGGCGGCGGCGATTTCGCCGAGCGTTTGCATTTTTTCGGCTTTTTCCTCTTCCTGTCGGCGCTGTTTTTCGCGCGTGATGTCTTTGAAGAGCAGAATCGCGCCGTTGGGTTTGCCCGTCTCGTCGATTCTCGCCGAAAGCGAATAGCCAAGCGTTACGGGGTGAGGATCGTTGCGGAAGAAAATCTCGCCTCTGTAACTGTGCCCTTGCAGAACGTATTGCAGTTGCGTTTCGGGAATGTTGAGAAAGAGCGAAATGCGTTTGCCGCGCAAGTAACTTTCGTCCTCGCCGATGATTTTTTCCGCCGACGAGTTGAGCGAGATGATGTGAAGCGATTTGTCCAAGACGACGACGGCTTGCTCCATTTGTTGAATGAAGCGATTGGCGGAGACTTCGGGCGAAAGATGCGCTTCTTCGAGTTGCGCGAGCGCGTAGATGTTTTGCGAAAGTTGATGCATCGCAACGAGCGATTGGCGCTTGCGCACGGCGCGATAGATGGAATTGACGACCTCGATGAAATCGCGCGACACGTCGCCCGAAAGGCTGACCACGTCGCTGGCGCCCGCTCGGAAGGCTTTGACGATGAGCGACGTCTCGTCGCTTTTGAGAAAAGCGACGATGGGCGTAAGGTAGAAGCGATACTGCAACAGTTCGAGGTCGTCGATGTCGCTTTGGCGCGAGACCTCAAAGTAAATCGCGTCAACGTCGCTTGAAATTTGGTCGGCGGCGCTGCGCGCGAATCGAGACGATTTGAACGTCTGCGTCGAAATCGCATGCTGAATGAGCGCGGCGGATTGAGACGAATCGGAAATGATGGCAAAGTTTGGCATCGCTGAATCGCGTTTGGGTCAAGTTACTCCAAAACTTCCGCGCCTTTCAGAGCGCAACCAATCGCGGGAAGAATGGCGGGCAAAAACGGCTGAAATTCGCTCGGAACGTTGAAGCCAGCGGGCAAAGTCGCCGCTTGAATCGTCAAGCCCGTCGCGTCCCGAAGAAATCCCAACACGCTGTCGTTGGCAAGCTTTCCGAAAACGCTCACGGCGGTCGCGCCGCTCAACGCTTTGAGTTCCTTCGTGGCGAAAAAGGCGATGTCGGTTTCGGCTTCGATCGTCCAATGCTTGAAAACGCTGGGCGTTCCGCCCGTCAATTTCGAAATCGCCAAGTAACCTTCTCCAAGCTCCAAAGCGACGAAGTTCGATCGGGCTTGGTAGAGCGAAAGCGCGGCGACGTGCGAAAGCTCAATGAGCGCGACGTTTTTGCCCGACGGCAACAGCATCATCTGCAAGCGCGTCAGAAACCGCTTCGGCGCGAAAAAAAGCAGGTGATTTTCAAACGGCGCGTTGGGCGGCTCGGCGAGTTTGAGGCTTTCGATCGCGCATTCGTCGGGGTCTCTCAAAAAGGCTTTCGCTTCGAGCGCGCATTCCTCCGCGAACTCTTCCTCGCTCAAATTGCGATTGAAGCGCGCCGTCAGACTCTTGACGCCAATCAAATTCAAGCACGCGAAAATGTCGGTCTCGGAATAGGCGCGAAGTTTTTGAGCGAGCGTTTGCGAAAACTCCGCCATTGATTTCGGATCGCCACGGTCAAGAAGATCTCGGTAAAGATCGACGGTCGCATCGATCGAGTCCACCCTCGACACGCCGAAGCCCGTCGCCGTCGGCGAAAGTTGAACGAGCAAAGCGCGACGAGTTTCCAGCAGGAGAGAAAGATGCGTCATTGACGTTGATGATTGGCGTTTTGAAAAAGACGGCGACGTCGTTCATCATCGCGTCTCCAAATGCTCTTTCAGACGCTTCAAGCGTTCAGGCGTAACGCCTTTGACTTCCAAGAGTTCGTCCATGGATTTCAATCTGCCGCCTTTGAATTTACGAAACCGAACGAGCCTGTCGGCAAGGGTCGCGCCAATGTCGGGAAGCGCGAGCAGTTCGGCTTCGGTCGCTTCGTTGAAATTGAGTTTTGGTTTGGGGAGCGAATCCGTTTTCTGCGCCTCAAACGCCGCAAGTTCGCGGGCGATGACGCTGTCGGCTTCCGTTCCGACGAAGGCTTCTTCGTCGAGGCGAGAAAGAAGCGACTCTTTTTCTATGACGCCTTTGAGCGTGGAAAGAAGCAACCCGACGCACATCAATCCGACGAGCGCGGCAAGGGCGAGCGTTTCGCTTCGGAGCAACGAGGCTCTCGTCGAAAAACGATTCCACCAATTCATCGCAAGGCGATTTGGGAACTTGACGAAGGCTTGCCCGAATATCGCCAAACGCGCTCGTAGCGACAAAACGGTCACCGTGGCAAAATTTCCCAGCCATCCACGTCGGCGAGTTCTTCGGCAATGGCGGCTTTGAGCAGGTCAAGAAAGCCCAAGAGTTCGTCGAGTTCTTCGGCGGAGTAATGTCGGTCGAAGTCCTCGAATCGATCGAGGTCGATCTCGTCCGACCACAAATGCACGAGATAGGCGTTGCGCCATCGGCTTTCGCCCACGTCCCAATCGTAGCCCGCGAGCAACTTGGAACGATGCGCTTCGAGCGTTTGGCTGACGACGATTTCCAAGCGCTCGTATAAGTCGACTTTTTCTTCGAGCAAAATTTCAATCAAAACGCCGCGAATGTCTTGATGGCAGTAGGGGCGCAGGCGTTCCAATCGTTCAAGTTTGTTCATCGTTGGAAAAAAGCAGGTCGGCGACCAGATACGGCGAAAGACGTTCGGAGAGTTTTTGCGCGAGAAATTCTCGGCGCGATTCGGTCCAGAAAGCGCGTCGCCACTTTTCTTCGACGAGCCGCTCGACGAGTTCTTGGTCGCGGGCTTGGCGCTTTTTTTCGAGCAAGCCTTTGGATTGCAGATAAGCGCGATGCGTCTCGATGGCGGAACGCAAGTCGGAAATTCCTACGCCGTTCATGGCGACGGTTTTGACGACGGGGACGCGCCAAGCGTCGACGGAACGCTCGCGCAATTCCAGACTGCTTTCGAGGGCTTGAACGGCTTTGTCGCTATCGGCGCGGTCGGCTTTGTTCATCGCAAAAACGTCGGCGATTTCCATCAAGCCCGCTTTCATCGCTTGAACGCTATCGCCCGATTCGGGCACGAGCGCGACGACGATCGTGTCGGCGGCTTTGACGATGTCGAGCTCGGACTGTCCAACGCCGACGGTCTCGAAGATGATGATGTCGTAGCCTGCCGCTTCCAAGACGCGCGAAACTTCGGCGGCTTTGGCGGCTAATCCGCCCAAACTGCCGCGCGTCGCCATCGAGCGAATGAACACGCCCGAATCGAGCATCACGTCGCTCATTCGAATCCTATCGCCCAAGAGCGCGCCGCCCGTGAAGGGACTTGTCGGGTCAACGGCGACGACGGCGACCGTCTGCTGCGATTTGCGATAGGCTTTGACCAATTCCTTTGCGAGCGTGCTTTTGCCCGCGCCCGGTGGTCCCGTAATGCCGATGCGATAAGCGCGACGATTGGGCGAAGATAGCTCGGCAAGAATCGGAGCGACTTCGGCGTCGTCGTTCTCGACTTGCGTGAGCAGGCGAGAAAGCGCGCGTTTGTCGCCAAGTCGGATTCTTTCAAGAAACGATGGGGACGAAGTCATACCCTACAATCAAACGTTGGAACTTTTGTTTTTCAGATGCGTTTTCCCTCTCGCGTTTCGCGGAATGTCGCGCGGAACGCCTCGTTTGTTCAACTCAACTCCAAACAAGTCGTTGTGAGAAGTCTCCTGTTCGGTCTCATCGCTGCTGCGTTTTCGTTCATAGCCATAGGTTGCGGCGAAGATTCCTCGCCTGCGACTCCAACCCCTCAGCGCGCAAGGGTTCTTGTCGTTCATGCGTCGCCCGACGCGCCTGGGGTCGATGTGCTCGTCGACAATCAAAAGGTCAATCAACAGCCGCTTACGTTCCCGAACAACACGGGCTACCTTTCCGTCGACGCGGGATCGCGCAACGTGAAAGTGAACGCAGCGGGCACGACGACGAGCGTCATCAACGCCAACCTCACGCTCGAAAGCAACAAGAATTACTCCGTGTTCGCGGTTGACTCGCTCAGGAAAATCGCCGCGTTGGTTACGACGGACGATTTGACCGCGCCCGCGGCGGGCAAGGCGCACGTGCGTTTCTTGCATCTTTCGCCCAACGCGCCCGCGGTCGACATCTCTTTGCCCAATCAGCCTGCGGGACAAGGTCTCTTTACGAACCGCTCGTTCAACCGAACCGTAACGGCGGCGCAACAAGCCTTCACGCCCGTCGATTCGGGAACGGTGAATCTGCAAGTGCGCGCCGCAGGCACGACGGACGTCGTGCTCAACTTGCCAAACGTGCGTCTTGAAGCGGGAAAAATCTATACCGTCTTCGCCAAAGGTTTCTTGGGCGGCGCGGGCGCGCAAGCGCTTGGCGCGGAAATCATCTTGCACAATCCGTAAAGCTAGCGCTTCATTGTTCGTTTCTCGCGCCTGAACGACCAAAAATCGTTCAGGCGTTTTTGTTTCGCTTGTCTAAAAGTAGCCCTCGACGACGAAGCAATCGGAAAGAATTTTGAGCGAGAGATTGCGAAGCGAGACGCTTTCGGAAATTTTTTTCAGTCCCAAGTCGCCGACGCTCGCAACGCCGTCGCCGCCGATGAGTTTGGGCGCGACGAAGGCGTGAAGTTTGTCGCACAGCTCCGCCTTGATGAGCGACGCGAAAAGCCGCCCGCCGCCCTCGACCATCACGGAAAGCACTTGCTCCGCGTTCAAAATTTTCATCACATCGAGCAAATTGAGATGCTCGCTTTTTTCGCCGACGAAGAAAACTCTGACGCCTTTTTGTTCGAGCGCTTTGACTTTGGGGTGGCGTTTGTTGATGCGCGAAGTGAAAACGAGGGTTGGCGCGTCGGCGTTGAAAACGTTGGCTTGAAGCGGCACGCGCAGTTGCCGATCGAGCAAGATGCGCTTCGGGTTTCTGCCCGCGACGAGCCTGACCGTGAGTTCGGGGTTGTCGGCGAGCGCCGTGCCCGACCCAATCATCGTCGCGTCGTAGTGGTTGCGGAGGTGATGCGCGTAGGCGCGCGCTTCTTCGCTCGTAATCCATTTTGAATCCTTCGTCTTCGTGGCGATTCGCCCATCGAGCGATTGCGCGAATTTGAGCGCCACGAAAGGCAATCGCGCGCGATGCGTTTTCAAAAAGGCTTCGTTTAAGGCTTCGGATTCTTCTTTCAGAACGCCGACCTTGACCTCCACGCCCGCCTCTTTGAGCTTCTTGATGCCTTTGCCCGCGACCTTCGGATTCGGATCGACGCACCCAACGACGACGCGCGGAATTTTTTTCTCGATGATCAAATCGACGCACGGAGGCGTTTTGCCAAAGTGCGAGCACGGTTCGAGATTCACATACAGCGTGGAATCTTCGAGGAGGGATTCGTCTTTGACCGAGCGAATCGCGTTGACTTCCGCGTGCGCTTCGCCGCAACGCTCGTGCCAACCTTTGCCGATGATGTTGCCGTCGCGGACGATGACGCACCCAACCATCGGATTGGGACTAACCTTGCCCGCGCCGCGCAAGGCGAGCGACAAACATTTGGAGAGGAAAAATTCGTCTTTGGAATCGTCGAAGGTCGCTTTGCCTCTTGGTTTTTTGGGCATATGCTCGCGCTGGCTTTGCTGACGGCGAAAAGTCAATCAGTCGTTCAACGCTTCGATCGCCGACGCAATATACTTGTTGAGGGTTTCTTTCGGCAAAGCGATGAAGAAATCCTCGCTCGACAAATCGAGCAAGCGGTAGGCGTAGATGACGAGCGGCTTGGGATCTTTGTTCAAAATCGCGTCGGAGCAGAATTGATAGATTTTTTTGTCGAGTTCGCTCTCGACCATTCCCGACGCTTTGTGCGCCAGATAGCAACACTCGACGGCGACTTTGCAAAGGGCTTCGCATCGTTTCAAATGCGCTTCGTCGGAACTGCCGAGAGGAAGTTCGTAGTAGTAGATGTATTCCATCGCCGCGTCGCGCAGAAATCGCCCCATCGTTTTGAGCACGATCGCCAAATAATTCTCCCAAAAATCAGGCTCGACGGAAGCGAAGGCGCGTTTGGTCGCGGGGTTTTTGGTCTGCTCGTAGATGTGAAAGAGAAGCGCGTAAGCGCAATCGGCGGGAACGTTGGACGCGCGACTCAGCAGGGTCGCCGCGTCCAAGATGAGTTCCAACGCGCTCGTGTCGAGAGGCAGTTGCGCCAAGAGCGACGCAAGGCGAAATCCCTTGATTTCCCAATCGTTGAGCGGCTTGTTGCCGTCTTGACCAAGTTCGGCGAGCAACGTTTCCGCCTCGTCTCGAAGTCTGAGCGGATTGGGCGCGACGGCGCTCGCGTCGCCCAATTTGATGAGCGTCGCTTTGGCTTCCGCGTCCAATCGCTCGGCTTTCGCCACGCCCAACGCATAGAGAAATCGAAGAAGCGCGACGTAAAGCGGTCTTTCGGACTCGGACGAGACGCGAATTTTATCGATTGCGGATTGCGTCAAAGAATGAGGGTTTAAGCCGTATCGCTCCTTCCAAAGCGCAAAGTCGAGCTTCAAGGCGCGTGATTTTTTGTTGCGAAAACTTCGGCGCAAAGATACGAAATCACGGCGCGTCGACATGAACCTGAATCAATCTCACGCCCGAAAGCGCGACGAGCTCCATAATGTTCTCCATCTTGTATGGCTTGTCGTAGTAGATGGTCTTGACGCCCACGTTGATGAGCACTTTGAGGCAATTCAAGCACGGGCTTGCGGTAACGTAGATGTCCGCGCCTTTGATGGACGTGCCGTTTTTGGCGGCTTGCGCGATGGCGTTGATTTCGGCGTGAATGGTGCGCATGCAATTTTCTTCGACCGTGCCGTCGGGGTGAATGGATTTGTAGATGAGGCAATTCGGACCGTCGCAATGCGGCAGTCCCGACGGCGAGCCGTTGTAGCCCGTGGCGAGGATGTTGTTTTCGCGCACGATGACCGCGCCCACCTGCGCCCGCTCGCAAGTCGAGCGACGCGAAATCAGATGCGCCACGCTCATAAAGTATTCGTGCCAACCGATGCGCTCTTGCTTTTTTTGATGATTGGTCGGAATGTCGTCTCGCATTTGAAGCGGAAATGTTTGATTGAAGCGAGCGAAATTTAACGCGCCGCGCGGAAGGCGCAAGACGAGTCGCAAAAAGAAAAGGCGCGACCCCTCGCGCCTTTCTCGTTTGCAACGACGCAAGTTTATTTCACGAGCAACATCTTTTTCGTCGCAACGAATTGCCCCGCCTGTATCCGATAGAAATAAACCCCGCTCGTCAAACCCAGCGACGACGCATGCAGCGTAACGCTGTGATAGCCTGCCTCCTCTCGCGTATTCGCCAAAGTTGCAATCTTTCTGCCTAACACATCAAACGCCTCGACGCGCACATCGCTGGCAACGGGCAATTCGTAAGGAATGACCGTCGTCGGATTGAACGGATTTGGATAGTTCTGACCGAGCGCGAAAGACTTCGGCTTTGCGGGCGCGTCATTCGCGGAGAGTTGCGTCGTGGAATCTTGACCAATCGCAAAATCGCTGAAACTTCGCAACCCGCTGACCGTTATGAACGGCGCGTTGTAACTGACGCTCGCGTTGATGGGCGGACGGCTCACGTCTTGCCATTGGCTCAACGAATCGTTGCGACGCAAGACGCGAAGCAAGTTGAAATTGCGAATGCCCGACATGCCGCTCAAATCAAGCGTGAGGTTGTAGGTCAAGCCTGTGGCGTTGGTCGTAATCGTCCAATAGCGGTCTCTGAGGACTTGATTGACGCCTTGCGGCAGCGCGCCGACCGTGTTGGGATTAACGCCGACCGTTGCCGTGATTGAGCCGCCCGACCCCGTGTTGCCCGTGATGTTTACCGTTGCGCCTGAACCACCCAAGACGATTTGTCCCGTTTGTCCGCCCGAAATGCTCGCGCCGAAACGCACCGAGTTGAAGACGCGACCAACCCAAAAGTCTTTCGTGTTGTTGCTTCCCGTCGTTTGAGCCGCGAGAAGAACTCTGCCGTCGGGTTGCGTGGCGACGCAGTAATTGGATTGAAAAGTCGTGCCTGAGGGCATCACATATCGCGCGATGCCGTTGGTTGCAAACGTGGAATCAATCGCGTTGTTGGCGACGCTCCTTCCGTTTTCGCGAGCGCGCACGATGACCGCGCCGTCTGACGCGCGCATTGTTATCAGCAATTTTCCATCGCCTTCAACGAAGAGAGCGTTTGCGATGCCGCCAGAAGTATTTGCAAGGACAATGCGCGCCACGCCCTTTCTGAAAAAGGTCGAGTCTTGGTTCATTCCGAAAGTCGTGTCCAAATCGCCATTCGCAAGAAAGCGAGCGACAAAAGCCGAAGGTTGCGCTTGTTGTCCCAAAGACCCGCCGACCACGCACTTGCCGTCGCCTTGAACAAACGCGCAGGTGGCGTTTGCGTTCAAGTTCGCTATCGTAGCAATGCCGTCGCCGCTGAACGATGAGTCTAATGCGCCGTTGCTATTGAAACGAGCAAGCAAGATTTGAGGGACATTGTTGATCGTTGCCGTGCCAAGTGCGAGAATTTTGCCGTCGTTCAAGAAGAGCGCGTCTCGGAAAACGGCGTTCGTTCCGAAAATGACCGTTGCGACTCCGTTTGAGCCAAATGCGTTGTCGTTTGAGCCGTTGGCGTTGAGCATCGCCAATTGCGCCCTATTGTTTTGAGTGCCGACCAACAAAATTTTTCCGTTGTTCAACGCGATGATTTTTTCGGGAGCAATGACATCTCCTATCACTCTTGTTCCGCTCGAACCAAATGCGCTATCAACGAGTCCGTTTGTTCGGAAGCGACGCAGTCTCGAGGGTGTCGTCAAAAGGATTCTGCCATCATGTTGCACCGCCATCGCGCCTGAAAACGCAACGCTGGATGTGATCTGAATGAGCGATTTCCCGTTGTTTCCAAAACTTGCGACGGGCGTTCCGTTGGCGTTGAGCAGTGAAATTGCAATTAGGTAATTGCCTGCATTGCCCGCTATGGCGATTTTTCCGTCGGGTGCGATGGCGATGGATTGTGGCGTATCATCGGTTTTAGGATTGGGGTTGTTGAAAATCCGAATCCCGTTGCCGTTGAACGAGTTGTCAAAACTGCCATTCGCGTTCAAACGAATCGCCGCAATCGATTTGCCGCCATTGTTTCCAAGCAACAGTGGCTTGCCGTCGGATTGAAGGGCAAAGTCGAGAATCAAATCGCTGTTGCTTGGCAACAAGGATTGGGTGATGCGAATTGACCCTGTCCCGTTGAACGAACTATCAAGCGCTCCTACGCTATCGACGCGGATAAGGACGGGCGCATAATCGTTTGCGAAAACTTCGCGTTCAAGCCCAGCAAGATATATCCTGCCTTGCGTCGTGCGCGCCATCGCCATCGGGCGAATATCGCGCGACGCGACGACGCGCATTCCGCCATTGCCGAAGGTTGCGTCCAAGTTGCCATTTGCGGTGACGCGAACCAGCCCAATGCCCAATGCCAAATTAACCGTTGGACCTTGCCTGACCGTGTCTTGCGTCGTCGTCAAAATCAATATCCGTCCATCAGGCAGAATCTCGATGTCTTTTGCGGATTCGTTGCTTGCGGCGGGGACGCCTTGAATCGTCGCGCTGCGGAGATTGAACTCTGCCAACCCATCGCCGCTGAACGTATTGTCCAACGCGCCGCTCGCAAGAAAGCGCGCCAACGTGATGTTAGAATGAGCGATTGGCGGGGATTGCGACAAGACCGCGCCTCGCAAACCGCCCACGACAATTTTTCCGTCGGATTGAAGCGCGACCGAAAGCGCTTGCGTGGGTTGGAAAATGATGAAATTTGATGGCGGACCGCTTGCGGAATTTCGAAAGATGGTCTGTATCCCCGTGCCGTTGAACGTGTTGTCCAGCGTTCCGTTGGCGTTCAGGCGAATGATGAGTTGGTCTTCCGTACGAGTCTGCGTCGTCGGCGGAGACGGCGGCGGCGGAGAGACCGTTTGAATGCTACTGTATCCCACAACAACGATTTTGTTGTCAGGTTGAACCGCAACATCGAACGCTTCTGCGCCGAGATCCGCTCCGACAACTTGCGGAAGGTATGTAAAAACCCCGTCGCCCCCGCCAAACGTGGAATCAATCAAGCCGTTGGACGTGAAGCGATAGACATTCAAACCATTCGCGCCCCGACCAACAGCAATGATTTTGCCATCGGATTGAACCGCCAACTTGTTGAGTCTGTTAAACTGCCGCACAACTGTTGAGCCGTTGTCTCCAAACGACAAGTCCGTGCTTCCGTTGGTGTTCAGGCGCATCAAAATCACCCCGTTGTTTTCCGTAATGCCGCCAGCCAAGATTTTGCCGTCGGGCAGAACCAATGTTGACCTGCCGACATCGTCAGATTGATAGACCGATGAAAAATCAATCGTCGTCGCGCCCGTTCCCGCAAAGGTGTTGTCAAGCGTTCCGGGCGTTTGGGCTTGCGTCTTGCTCATAGCGGCAAGAAAGGCAAGCGTCAGCAGCAGTAAAAAGCGTATCGTTTGAAATGCCATTGTTCGAGCGTTTGAGTTAGAAAAAATCAACTTTTGACGCTCAAACTTACCTTTCAAATCGCGCGGGCGCAACGCTACTTGAATGCGCCTTATTCTTGCAAGTGATTGTTTTATGAGGAGTTAGCCTGTAAATCAAACGGCGGAAAGAAAGGGAAAAAGTTGGGTGTCTTTCGTCAGCCCAAGTTTTTTGCGAATGTGGAGGCGGTATTTGTCGATGTTGCGATGGCGATTGCCGCTCGCGTCGGCGGCGTAAAAAATCTTGGCGATGTCTTTCGACGAAAGCCCCAAGCGAATGAGCGAGCAAACGATGAGTTCGGCGGGCGTGAGCGAAGGACTGCGCTCCGACAAGCGACGAATGAAATTGGGGTGAAGTTGATTGAAAAGCGATTGAAAAGCGTCCAACTCTTGCTTCGACGATTGCCGCGATTGAAGGTCGGCGATGATTTCCAGCAAGCGACGGTCTTTCGTCTTCCGTCCCGATAAGCGCGAGACGACGTGTTGAAGTTCGGTCGCCAGATGTTCCAAGAGATGCGTTTGTTTGAGCAAGAAGGTTGCCGAGCGCGCGATTTCGGCGGATTTCTGCGCGACTTCGCGTTCAAGGTCGCGCTTCTCGACGCGCGCTTTTTCGGCTTCGCGTTGCGCTTCGGCGAGTTGGTTCAGGACTTGCAAATTTTTCAAACGCCTGTCGGATTCTTCGTTGAAAATTTCTTCTCGCAACCGATGATGCGCCTCGTAATGACGAAGCGACTTGGCGTATTTCTTTTGAGATTTGAAAAGCAGCGACAGCGAGAGATGCACGTCGCACTGACGCGGTTTCAATCCCAACGTTTCCGCGAGTTTCAGCGCTTCGCAAAGATGCGCTTTGGCTTTGTTATGTTCCCTTCGCGCCGCGAAGAAGTCGCCTAAATCGTGATGGATGACGGCTTGCATTCGGCGGTCGTCCAGCGCTTCGGCAAGTTTGAGGCTTTGAAAAAAATATCGCCGCGCGCTCTGAAAGTTTTTCAATCGCAACGCGCTCGAGCCGAGATTTCGAAGCACGATGCACTCGCCCGTCTTGTCGCCAAGTTCGCGCCGTATCGCCAAAACTTTCTTCCTCAATTCCAAAGCCTCTTGATGCTTTCCCTGACTGGAATAGACCGACGAGAGATTGCTTTGCGTAAGCGCCAAACTTTTTTTGTCGGATAATTTTTCTTTCAAGGCGAGGCTTTTGAGGTAGAACTCCCGCGCCTCGTCGTATTGACGCAAGCCGTAGTAGACCGAGCCGATGTTGTTGTAGGCTTTGGCGGTCGAGACTTGGCTGTCGAGGCGTTTGGCGATGTCGAGACTTTTGAAGTGGTAGTCGAGCGCCACGTCAAAAGCGCCCAAGCGTTCATAAAGAACCCCCAAATCGCAGAGCGCGTCGAACTCGCCTTGACGCTGGTTCAGCGCGCGATAATGTTCCAAACACTCGTTCAGAAGCGGCAACGAGTCGCTATGGTTGTAGAGGGCTAAGTGAGAACTGGCAAGGTAATGAAGCGCGAGGACGTAATCGGCGCGAAAAGCCCTTCGCTCGGAAAGGGGTTTTAGAAGCGTCGCAACTTCTTGCAGCGCGACGACTGCGTCCTTGAACTTGCCGCCTTCGTAGAGGCTTTTGCCCGCTTCAAACAAGGCGCGAAAGCGGTCGTTTGGGCGAGGTTTTGGCATCGTCTTGCGCGATGAGTTGGCGCGGCGCGTCTCAGGCGTTAAACGTCCTTTAACGCCAGTGAAATTTTCTGAAAAAACGACTGCTGCTTAAATTCCGAAAACCCAAAAAACTCAAAAAAATCCTTTCTCGTCAAATTCTAATCTAGCGAACCGGATGAAAAACGAGTTTAGAGCGATCATCTTTTCTGCTGCGTTCATTGCTGCGGCAAGTTCCGCGCTTGCTCAAACGGGACCTGGTGGCGTTGGGAACAGTTCTACGAACCGGTTGTGGTTGCGAGCGGATGCGGGGATATCGACGACGGTAGATGGCACGCCTGTGAGCGCGTGGAACGACCAGTCAGGCAACAACAACCACGCCACGCAGTCGGATGCCAACCGCCAACCGCTCTACATTGCTAATGCCGTCAATGGTCGCCCGACCTTGCGTTTTGATGGCGCAAATGCCAACACAGCGTTGCGCGATGCGCTGGTGCTGACGACGAACCTGACGGATGTGGTGGGAACGCTACTCATCGTGGGGCGACGGACAGCGCTCGGC
>JANWWM010000067.1 GCA_025055975.1 Chloroherpetonaceae bacterium
CCCAACGGCGGCAACTGGTCCGCAACGGGCATCGGCACGGGCAACGCCAATGCGGGCACGCCTGCTGACCCCACCATCGTCCAATCGGGAATGACGGGCTTCTCCGAATTCACCATCGGCGGCAACTCCGCCCAAAACCAACTGCCCGTTGAACTCTTGGAGTTCGTCGCGCGCAAAGCGCAAACGGGCGTTGAGCTTGCTTGGCGCACCGCCTCCGAGCAAAACAACGCGGGCTTTGAAGTGCAACGCCGACGCAAGACGCCAAGCGGTTGGAGCGAGGCGTGGCAAGCGTTGGGCTTTGTGCGCGGCAGAGGCACGACGAGCGAGGCGCAAAGTTACTCCTTCCTTGACCGCAGCGCGTCGGGCGTGGTGGCGTATCGGTTGAAGCAAGTGGATTTTGACGGGGCGTTTGAATACAGTCCCATCGTTGAAATCAACGCGGGTTTGCCGAGTCGGTATGCGTTGGCGCAGAACTATCCCAATCCGTTCAACCCGACGACGGTGATTGGGTATGAGTTGCCCGTAGCGAGCGAGGTGCGCTTGAAGGTATATGATGCGTTGGGTCGGGAGGTAGCGACGCTGGTGAATGAGCGGCAAGAGGCGGGGCGATATGAAGCGCAGTTCAACGCGAGCGGGTTGGCGAGCGGGACGTATTTCTATCGTTTGCAAGCGGGGGGATTCACGCAGACGAGAAAGATGATGCTGGTAAAGTGAGCTGGTTTGAAGGAGCGGATGAAGAGGGCGGGCGCAAGGCTCGCCCTTTTGGTTTGCCTCGTCATTCCGAGCGAATGCGAGGAATCCACGAAGATTGCGAATTGCGAATTTCAGAATGACGGAGAGAGACCTTTTCGCTTCGTTCAGAATGACGGAGAGAGGCGAGAGTTTCGCGCCATTCAGAGTCAGGCAGAAACGGGTTTCACCCGTTCAAAAATCGCATTGCCCTTCTCGCCACTGCCCTTCTCGCTTTTCGTTGCCTTGTCATTCCGAGCGCAGCGAGGAATCCGCGACGGATTGCGAATTGAACGCGCTCGCATCTTTGAAACCACATATCTCGAAACGCGATTTTGTATATTCGCTTTCCGTTTCCAACGCGATTTCAGAAGAAACCACGAGGAAAAGATGGAAACCGCATCGCTTGCGTCGACAACCAACTCGTCGCTCTCGCTTCAAGAGCGCATTCGGAATTTTTGCATCATCGCGCACATCGATCACGGCAAGTCCACGCTCGCCGACCGCCTGCTTGAAGTTACGAAAACCGTCTCCGAGCGCGAGATGATGGATCAATTGCTCGACGATATGGAACTCGAACGCGAGCGCGGCATTACCATCAAGTCGCACGCGATTCAGATGCGCTACGTGGCGAAAAACGGAACGCCCTACATTTTCAATTTGATCGATACGCCTGGGCACGTGGATTTCGCTTACGAAGTGTCGCGCTCGCTCGCCGCGTGCGAAGGCGCGATTCTCGTCGTCGATGCCGCCCAAGGCGTCGAGGCGCAAACCATCGCCAATCTATATCTCGCCATCGACGCGGGTTTGGAGATCATTCCCGTCATCAACAAAATCGACTTGCCTTCCGCCGACATTCCGAAAGTCAAACAGCAACTTCGAGACCTCATCGGCGCAAGAGACGAGGAAATCATTTTAGCCTCCGCGAAAGCGGGCATTGGCATTGAGGAAATTTTGGAAGCGGTCGCGCATCGCATTCCGCCGCCGCCCGCGAACGTCGACAAGCCCTTGCGCGCGCTCATCTTTGATTCCGTCTTCGATTCGTATCGGGGCGCGATCGCATACATCAAAATCGTCGATGGGTCGCTCAAAGTCGGCGACTATGTGCGATTCTTTTCGAACGGCAAGGTTTTTCGCGCCGAAGAAATCGGCACGCTCGGCATCACGCGCCAGCCCGCGCCCATTTTGGAGACGGGCAACGTCGGGTATTTGATTTGCTCCATCAAAGACGTCAAGGACACGAAGGTCGGCGACACGGTTACGACGGCGGAAAACGGCGCGACCGAACCCCTGCCCGGCTACAAGGAAGTCAAGCCGATGGTGTATAGCGGCGTGTATCCCGTCAATTCCGAAGACTTCGAAGAACTGCGCGAATCGCTCGCCAAACTCTCGCTCAACGATTCCTCGCTCGTCTATGTCCCTGAAAGTTCCGTCGCGCTCGGCTTTGGGTTTCGATGCGGCTTTTTGGGGCTATTGCACATGGAAATCGTGCAGGAGCGCTTGGAGCGCGAATACGGAATGAACATCATCACCACGATGCCCAGCGTGGAATATCTCGTCCATTGCGCAAACGGCGACGTTATCAAGGTCGATAACCCCGCGCAGATGCCCGACGCGGGCAAAATCGAAAAGGTCGAGGAGCCTTTCGTCAAAGCCACCATCATCACGGCGACGGATTACATCGGCAACATTATGAAACTTGCGATGGAACGGCGCGGCGAATACAAAGACACGCGCTATCTCGATCCGACGCGCGCCGAGCTGACCTTCGAGTTTCCGCTTTCGGAAATCATCTTCGATTTTCACGACAAGCTCAAATCCATCTCCAAAGGCTACGCCTCGCTCGATTACGAATATGTCGGTTACCGCGAATCCGACCTCGTCAAGCTCGATATGCTTCTGAACGGCGAGCCTGTCGATGCGCTTTCCATCATCGTGCATCGCTCGAAGGCTTACGAGTGGGGCAGAAAGGTCGCGCAGAAACTCAAAGAGTTGATTCCGCGACAGATGTTCGAGGTGGCGATTCAAGCGGCGATTGGCAGTCGCGTCATCGCCCGCGAAACGATTGGCGCGCTTCGCAAAAACGTGCTCGCCAAGTGCTATGGCGGCGACATTTCGCGCAAACGCAAACTGCTTGAAAAGCAAAAGGAAGGCAAAAAGCGAATGAAGCAAGTGGGCAGGGTCGAAGTGCCCCAAGAAGCCTTCCTCGCCGTGCTCAGCATCGACGAAGATTGACCGCTCGCGTTCCGTCAACGCGAAAACTCGCGGGCGACGTTTTGTCGTCTCTTCGTCGGCGAGCGCGAGCCAAAGCGACGAGCGCGCCATCGATTCATTCTAAACGCTTTCAGATGAGTTCGCAAGCGAAAGTCAAAAAAGCGACGGAAAAATCGCAGGCGGAAAAGAAGCCGTCCGCGTTGCGAGAGTGGCTGAACGCTCTCGTTTTCGCCGTCGTCGCCGCCTTTCTCATCAACACCTTCTTGTTTCAAAACTACAACGTGCCCACCGGCTCAATGGAGCGCACGATTTTGCCTGGCGATTTTCTCGTCGTCAGCAAACTCACCTACGGACCGCGCTTGCCGCTCGTCGGACTGCGCCTGCCTGGGTTTCGTGAAGTAAGGCAAAACGACATCGTCGTCTTCATTCAGCCGCGCACGGGCGAAAACTACGTGAAGCGATGCGTCGCCATCGCGGGTCAAACGCTGGAAATTCGCAATCGCGCGATGTATGTCGACGGCGTGGAATCGCCCCTGCCCGAAAAGGGACAATTCATCGGCGAGCCGATGCCGCCAAACTATCCCGACCCCGCGATCTTTCCGCGCTACGCGCCCTACAACAAAGACCACTACGGTCCGATTCGCATTCCGAAAAAGGGCGACACGCTCGCGCTCTCGGCGCAGAACTACGAATACTATCGCTATCTCTTGGAATACGAAGGGCATCAGGCGCGCTTGATAGCGGGGCAAGTCATCATTGATGGCAAGCCCGCTTCGACCTACGTCGTTCAGCAAAACTACTACTTCATGGTTGGCGACAACCGCGACAATTCGCTCGATTCGCGCTTCTGGGGCTACGTGCCCGAATCGAACATCTTGGGCGCGCCGCTGTTCATCTATTGGTCGTGGAATCCCGACCTTCCTCTCTACGACATCGTCGGAAAACTCGCGTCGGTGCGATGGAGCCGATTGGGAACGATCGTGAATTAGCGACGATGAGCGACGAACAAACGCCGCCTCGTTCCGACGAAGAACCTGCGTCGTCGCTACGGTGGCGCGATTGGCTGGAAGCGACGCTGTTTGCCATCGTCATCGCCTTCGTTCTTCGCGCTTTCGTCGCGGAAGCCTATCGCATTCCTTCCGCCTCAATGGAGAACACGTTGCTCGTGGGCGATTATTTGCTCGTGAACAAGTTTCTCTACGGCGCGAAAATTCCCTTCACGGATTGGCGATTGCCCGCGCTTAAAGAGGTTGCGCAAGGCGACGTGATCGCGTTCAAGTTTCCGCAAGACGAAGAGATGATTTTCATCAAGCGATGCGTCGCCGTCGCGGGTCAGACGATCGAAATCAAAAACAAGATCGTTTTCGTCGACGGCGTTGAGCAACCTCTTCCGCCAGAAGCCAAAATTGGCGCGGAGATTGAGCCTGCGGGCAAAGTCGACAAGGCGATCTTTCCGCTCTATATGAACTTCAATCGGGACAATTACGGCAAGATTCGCGTTCCGAAAAAAGGCGACACGCTTGCGCTCGATGAGCGCTCGTTTCATCTTTGCAAGTTCGTCTTGGAGCGCGAGGGTCGCTCGGCGAGCCTGATGGGCGGCGTGGCGTATGTCGATGGCAAGCCCGCGACGCGATACGTGGTTCAACAAAACTACTACTTCGCGCTTGGCGACAACCGCGATGCGTCGCACGATTCGCGCTACTGGGGCTTCGTGCCCGAATCGAACATCATCGGCTCGGCGCTCTTGATTTACTGGTCTTGGAATCCCGACGCGCCGACCTTCTTGGAGAAACTGCGCTCGATTCGTTGGGAAAGAATCGGGCGAATCATCCGCTAAACCGCGCTTGGCAAACACGCCTCGCATCGTGAGCGCGGAAAACGCCTGCGTTCCGAGCGCAGCGAGGAATCCGCGACGGATTGTCAATTGCGAATGGAACGCCCTCGCTTCTCGTTCCTCAATTCTCGCTTCTCTCAAAATGGATTCTTCACTCCGCTTCGCTTCGTTCAGAATGACAGAGGGCGAGACTTTTGCTCCGTTCAGAATGATGGACAGAGGCGAGAGTTTCGCGCCGTTCAAAATCGCAGCGCCTTCCCGCTTTTCGTTGCCTCGTCATTCCGAGCGCGGCGAGGAATCCACGACGGATTGCCAATTGCGAATGGAACGCCCTCGCTTCTCTGAATGTGGATTCTTCACTCGCATCTTGTTTGCGAGACATTCGCCATCGGCGGCAACTCCGCCCAAAACTGATGCGCCTTGCGGAAAGTTATCCTGCGCGCGCATCGAGAGATTCTTCCAACCCGCTTGATTTTTTTTGACGCTTGCCGTCGGCAAAATTTCCGCAAGTCGCGGAGTTTTCGCATATTGCTCCTAGCCCGACATTTCCGACATTTTCAGCGAAAACTTTTAACCCTCTCAACTCAAAGCGGGAAGCGGCAAGATTCGTTCTGCCGCAACCAAAACTGGCTTGCAACGACGACGCGCTCGGTCATCAGCGCCGCAAGAGATTGAACGAAGTTCGCCAAGCGAAAGCCGACGCGAGCAACACGCTTTCAGAGCAAAACGCTTTCAACGATTCTTCAATCAAACGCCGCTTCTATGAAAAAAACCATATCGCTTTCGTTCTCTCTGTTGCCCGTCTTGTCCGTCTTCGTTTTTTATGCGGGGTTTCTTTTTGCGCAGCCCAAGTCCGACGGCGTTGCCTTGCCTGCGGGCGCGTCAGCGTCGTGGTGGGAGACGGTTCAAAAGAACATCCGCGAGAGCGAGTATCACATTCGCCCGAAAGGCGATGGAATGTTCTCCTCGCCCAACCGCGCGCAAAACCTGCGCTTTACCTACTTTGAGCGCGGCTTTTCCGCCACGCGA
>JANWWM010000078.1 GCA_025055975.1 Chloroherpetonaceae bacterium
CGACATTCACTTTCCGAGAACGCACGACCTTGGCGAACTGTTGCGTTTGCTTGCGGCGCACAACATTCCCTACGACCCTGCCCTCAACGAAGCCACTCAACTGACCGACTTTGCCGTCGAACTGCGATACGATACGCTCGAGACCACCCTTGACATCCCCTCCGCATTGAACCTTGCTACTACTGCGCTTGCCTTTGCGGAGCGTTTTGTTGCACAGTAAGTTGGTTCCAATTTGCGGCGCATTTCCTGCTGCAGCCTGTCTTCACTTCTGACTTAGCCTTTTGCGAAAGGATTCGGAGTGAAATTCAAAGATTTTGTCAAGATGCATTGTCCAAAATGAAAAGTCATGCGAGCCCTTGAGCACTTGGAGCACAGACTTTTGTTTTCTTTTGCGCAGCCATTCTGCCACTTTCTGATTGCCTTGTAGAAAAGGGTCTTGATCGCCTGTGAGCAAAAAAAG
This sequence comes from Chloroherpetonaceae bacterium, assembly GCA_025055975.1. Classification (GTDB taxonomy): domain Bacteria; phylum Bacteroidota; class Chlorobiia; order Chlorobiales; family Thermochlorobacteraceae; genus JANWWM01. The sequence goes on from JANWWM010000078.1 coordinate 461, forward strand.
GTCAGTTTTCGCTAAGCTGGTGTCTGGCAGGGCTTGCAGCAGGGTGTCAGCAAGATAGGGTCGCCAGAATGCGGTGTCGCCTCCATCAATTTCTGGTTTGCGGCTTGGCATGTAGCCTATCATTCCCATTAAGCTGCTGACTGCGGAAAAAAGTCTCTGCCCTCTCTCCGTTTTCAGTGCCAAAAAGAGCGCTGCGGCGCCACCCCACGAGACGCCGGAAATGGCTCTTGCTTCTCGCCTCCGCGCTACGCGATAATCTTCTTCCACTAAGTCGGGCAGCTCTTCCAAGAAAAAGTTTTCAAATGCTCGCTTTCCATCCTTTGAGTTGACATAATACGACTGATGTTCGCTGGGCATCACGACCACCATTTCTACGATTTTCTTTTTTGCGATGAGTGAATCCAGCAGGCGGTCTAGCTCAATCTCGCGCCAAATCACCACGTTGAGCGACGAGATGGCAGGCCTATCGTTGTTACAGACGTTCCCGCTCTGGCGTGCAACGTTTGTGGCGACACGCTTTTTGATGTTGTAACCGTCAAAGCAATCGATGCGATTGTGAAAAACCCGCCACGCTCTACGGACTTTGCGCCGCTCTTCAAGTTCAGAGCAGTGGCGTGAAATGAAATTCTGGTCAAAGCGAAGCCCTGACTTGCTGATTGGGTTCGACGCGCGCCATTCCCAACAAGCGAATGCCGCTTCGGAAAACTACCGAGCGTGCTCAGAAATGAACGCGATCGAGAGCCGATTGAACTCTTCGGGCTGGTCGACGTTGCAAACGTGTCCCGAATTGGCGATGACGCGAAGCGTGGCGAACTTGTGTCGCTGAACGAGCGCTTTGACGGGCGGCAAAAACATATAATCCTCGTCGCCCATCAAGTAAAGGGTCGGGACGGGAATTTCTTTTTCGTTGAAGTAGCGCATCAAGGGACTGGCTTCGTAGGTCATTCTGAACCAACGAATGAACTCGCCTTGACAAAGTTTTCTGGCTTCGCGCACGAAGAGATTTCTCGACTCGGCGTGGCGTTTGCGCGGCATAATGATCCACGCGAAAAGTTTGTAGAGCCACATATACGGAATGAAGCGTTTGGTGAGATGTCCGAGCCAGATGAGGATTTTGGAGCGAACGTTAAGGCGCGTAATCGCGCCCGCCATCACCATCGTGCTGATGCGTTCAGGGGCGATTTCGCCAATCGTGCGAATGATGAGCGTGCCGAGCGAGATGCCAACGAAATGCGCCTTTTGAATCCGAAGGTGATCGAGCACCTCGATGATTTCGGCGCTTACTTTGCGGAACGTGTAATCTTCGTCTCGGTAGCGTTGAAGAAAAGCGTTGGATTTGCCGTGCCCGCGCAGGTCGACGAGCAACACGTTGAAATGCGCCTTGAAGTCGCGCACTTGCTTGAACCAAATCGACGAGCTTCCGCCCGCGCCGTGCACGAAAACCACCCAAGCCTTGTCCTCGCCGAGAAAATAGGTCTTGTAGTGAAGCATTGTCGCCCCGCGAAAGTTCTTCGGGAGAATATAGCCTTTTGGGCGTTAAGAGGGCGTTAAGTTGCCAATAAATGAGGACTTAAGCGCGGTCGTTTTAGACTTCGCTCGCGCCTTCACGCTTCGGTTTTTCTGCCCAAAACGCTTTCGACGACAAGCAGAATGGCGACGAGGGCGAGCAGATGTTTCCAAATTCCCAAGCCGTAGCGCGAACTGGAAATCGCGTCCGAAACCTCGTCGAGTTTTTCCGACGCATCGACGAAGCGCAGTCGCGTGTCGTCAATGCCCGCCTTGACAAGTCGCGCTTTTAACTCGTCGGGCGAAATTTTTTCCAAATCCGATTCTTTGGGCGAGAGATTCGCGGCGAATATGGCAAGCAAAAGTCGCTCGTCGCCCGCGATCTTGTAGAGCCGATACGCGCCGATTTCATCGTAGAGTTCGGGCGAAAAAAACAAACGCGATTCGCCCGCGCGAATTTGAACCGTCGGGACGAGCGTTTTGCCGCTGGGCTTTTCGACGAGCAGTTCGTCTTTCGACGAAAGGCTCGCCGGCAAGGCGAGACTGCCTTGCTCGCCCGCGATGAACGATTCGTTTTTGGATTGCGTCGCCGCGCTCGAAATGAAAATCGCTCGAAACAAAAGCGGCGCGAAAAGCGGTTGCAGAACGAAATTCGTCGCCTCTTGCGTCGGAACGGTCGGAAAAACCGCCACGCCGCCGTTTCCGAAACGCGACGTCGCAAGAAACGTCTTGTTGCCTTGATAGCCCAAAACCCGCGATTCCGTCGGCGATTTCAGGTAGTCATTCGTTTTGAAAACCGCGCCAATTCCCTCTTCGTTCGAAAAAAGTGGCGCGCGCGACGCGCGATTCGAGGCGAACATTCCCTCGAAAATCGGATGCTGAACTTCCGCCACCTCGATGGGCGAGGGCGCGGAAAGCGACATTGGTTTGAGTTCGCCGCAACCCAAGCGTTTGAGCAATTCGTTGTGCGCAGCGAGCGAGGAGCCGACGGGCGCGAACACGATCAAACCGCCGCCTTGCTCGACAAAGTCGACCGTTTTCTGAATCGTCGCCGACGAGAGCGTCTTCGCGCCGCACAGAATGAGCGCGTCGAATCGCGCGAAATTGCGGCTATCGAGCGTCGATTCGGGCGCGAGCGTCAGCTCGAAAAACTTTCCCTCGAAAAAACTTTGCAACGCGAGTTTGACGTAGAGAGCCTCGCGCTCGTCGCTATGCGCCAAACAAACGCGCAACTTTTCGGGAACGCGAAAAACGAAATGTCGAACGTTGTCGAGCTCGAAATTGTCTTTGGGCAGTTGAACCTCGCCCCAAATGAAGCCCGCTCGCGTAGGCGAGGCGATGAGCGCGGTCTCGCCGACGTTTTGACCCTCGAAACGAAGCGCGCCTTGCGCCGCCACTTTCTTATCGAGCAAGAGCGAAAGCTCCGTCTCGCGCGCGGTTTCTCCCGACCGCAAGCCCAAAACCCTCGTCCGAATGGGCTTTTCAGGCTCAAAGACTTTCGTCAAAATCTCGATGTCGGTTATGCCAACGTTGTCCCGTCGCTTTGGCGAAACATCAATCAAATAAACGTTGATGGATTCGGCGTTGAGTTTGAGACTATCGCCCGAAAGAACGCCCGCGCGTTGAAAGTCGGAAACGACATACAGCTCGCGTCGCAGATGCGTGGCGTTGCGAAGCCACTCGAGGCTCTTTTCAAGGCAGGTTTGGAGCGGATAGCCAAACGATTCGACGGAGGCTTGCGCGATGATTTTCTTGGCTTCCGACGGGGTTAGCGCCAAAGGTTCTTGCAAATTGTTCGAGCGCAGAACGAAGATTTCGTCGTTCTCGGAAAAGTAATCCAAAATCCGAAGCGCCGCCGCTTTCGCTTGACGAAATTGGTCGCTTCCAAACGCATCTCGATACGCCATCGAAGGCGAAACATCGAGCAGAATCAGCGCGCTCGTTTTGGTCTGCGTCGCAAAGCCGCCTCCCGCTTGAAGCGAGGGAAAAACGGGCTTCGAGAACGCCGCCGCCAAAAAGAAAAGCGCAAGACTGCGAATCGCAAGCAAGAGCCACTCTCGAATTTTGAAGCGTTTAAGCGCGCTCGTTTGAATTTGTTTGAGCAACATCAGCGAGCTAAACGCCGCTCGCCTGCGCTGTCGCAGATTGAGCAGGTGAATGAGAATCGGAACGCCCGCCGCAAGCAAGCCGAACAAGATTGCGGGATTGAGAAAAATCATCGCGCGTCTTCGCTAAGCAATTCCTGCTCCAACTCTTTGGCAAGCGCGAGAAGTTCATCCCTTTTCGGCTTCAGTTCGGGGTTGTTATCGATGTAGGTCTCCAAGATTTTGTCTTCTCGCAGAGCGTCGGGATTCAAGGGCGCTTTCGCAACGTCTTCTTCCGCTATGATTTTCAATTCTGAGACGAGAAAAGCGTTTTCAAACAGGTTGCGCAGATCTTTCGAGTTGATTTGGTTTCTTTGTTCGGCTTTGCAACGAATGCGCGCTCTAACGATGGCGTCGTCGATGTCGGCTTTCTTTGTCTCAATCTCGGCGCGAATTTTTCGCATCGGGTCGGTTTCGTTTCGCGCGTCGAACTCGAAGGCGAGCATTTTTCGGGCGGGCGTTTCGATGTGCTTGTAGGTCGCCTGTTTTCGCCCGTCGATTTCCACCATCACGAAGCCTTTTTTCTGATCGACCTCGCTGAAACTGATGCGCTCAATGCTACCCGAATAGACGACGGGCGGAGCGGAGCCTTCGTTCAAGTCTTGATGACGGTGAAAATGCCCCAGCGCCACGTAGGAAAACTCGCGTCGCGCCACGACGGAAAGCGGCAGGGTGATGTCGGATTCAAAGAGCCGTCGTTCCGAGCCTTCGGTTACGGTCGCGCCATCAATATGCGCATGCAGGGCGAGAATGGCGGGGAAGTCGATCTTCTCTTCCGCGATGCGCTCGGCTTCCGCCTGAATGTATCCCGAATAAATTTCGGTCATTTTTTCGCGGATTTGAGGGAAGGGGAGATTTGAAAATTCATCTTTGACCATAAGGTTATGTTTGTGCGCCCACGGCAGAGCGACGATTCTGATTTTGCCCGACTTGGTTTCGAGGTCAAAGCTCGTAGGCTTCTCGACGATGCGCGCGCCGTCAATCAGGTTGCCGAAGATGCGCACCGAGCTTGCCTTTCCAAACGAGCCTGATATGTCGTGATTGCCCGCGAGCATCACGACGGGAATTTTTTTGTCGAAAAGTTTGCGAATCTGACGAGCGAAGATGTCTTGCTCCGTCGGCGAAGGGCTTGAGTCGTAATAAGCGTCGCCGCAACAGAGGAAAAGGTCGATGTTTTCCTGTATGCCGTAGTCGACCATAAACTCCAAGCATTTTTCGAAGTCGATCCAGCGCGAATTGATGCCGCGCGTCGGGTCGTCTTTGCCGTGCGTCGAGCAGCCGACGTGAAGGTCGGCGGTGTGCAAGATTTTCATTTGCGTTTGGGGTTTTGAGTTTTCGAAGTCTTCACGCTTTTTCGGGCGGAAGTTGTCCCTCGTCGCGCAATCGCCGCATCACTTTGGCGGCTTCGTCTTCGGAGATGCCGTGAGAGACCTTGATGCCGAAGCGTTTGTGCAGGAACTCTTCGATTTTTACCCACTTGCCGTCCATTTGAATTCTGCCTGACCAAGCGCACATCGTAACGATTTCTTCGAGATGTTTGATTTTCTTTTGCGCCAATTGCATTTCCGCGTCGCGCTTGGCTTTTTCGATCGCGTAGGCAAGCTCGACGGCTTTGATCTTGCGCTCCATTTCGATGCCAAGCGTTTTTTCCTTGATTTGAATGTATTTCTCGTAACACTCGGTCGCTTCCTGATACTTTTCGACTTTTTTGTAGGTCTCGGCGAGATTGAGATACGCGACCCAGAGATGCGTTTTGACGCCCGTTTGATTTGCCAAGGCGACGCTTTCTTGCAGAGCGTCGATGGCTTTGTATTTGCGATTGACGGAAGAGTAGACCTCGCCCAAATTGATGAGGGTCGTGATTTGAATCGGCACGTTGTCCGTTTGCTTGGCGAGTTCAAGGCTTTTTTTCAGCCATTCAAGGCTTTGTTCGGGGTCGCCTGCGGCGTGATAAGCGGCGCCGATGTTCGACATCGTCTCGGCGACTCCGATCGCGTCTTGGCTGGCTTCGCGCATCGCCAACGCCTTGAAGTAGTAGGAAAGCGCCTCGCGGGGATTGCCTTTGTGGAAAAAGGCGCTGCCGAGATTCATCAGCGCGCCCGCGTAAGCGAAATGGTTTTGCGCGGATTTGAAGATGTCGGCGGCTTGTTGAAAATAGTGATGCGCTTGGTCGCTTTCGCCAAGATGCAAATTGACGCATCCGATGACTTGCATGGCGAAGGCTTTGCCCTCGTCGTTGCCGAGTTCTTCGTAAAGTTGAAGGGAGCGATAGCCGCAATCGAGGGCTTTGTCGTATCGTCCGAGATTGAAATGCGCTCCGCCCGCCGTCGCAAGCGCGAGCGCGAGACTGGCTTTGCATTCGGCTTTTTCGGAAAGTTCTTTGGCTTTTCGGGCGTAGGTCAGGGCTTCTTGCGAATCGTATCGCAGGAGAGTTCTCGCGGATTGATTGAGACGAGAAATGGCTTCCGCTTGCGAAGCGGACGTTTCCAAAATTCGGTCGATCGAATCCACGCCCTCCGGCTTTTTCGGCGCGGTTTCGGCGGAGAAGAGATGTCGCTCTAATGTCGCATTCATGGCGTCGAGAACGCTTGCCAATGTTTTTGCAAAGTTTTCTCCGCGTATAGATTGGCGTGTCGCCAATCGTGCAGAGCCGTCGGAGTCAATCTGACGTCGTCGAAACTGTTCATAATGCCTTTTTTGCGAAAAAATTCCAAAAGATGCTTGGCGCGATCGATGTTGCCTTTGTCGCCATCGTAGGCGGCGGCGAGAATGTGAAACTTGACCGATTTGATTTTGCGCAACTGTTCGGGGGTGGCGTTCATCAAAATGTTGAGCGGGTTGTATTGTTTCATATAGGCGATGTCGCGCGGTTCGCCAAAGGCGGCGTTGAAGAGGTCGGTTCGAAGCCATGTGTAATCGTCGGGCGGGTCGTCGTCGCGCCGAAGGTCGTCGAAGTCGAACCACATGTGCGTGCCGTCGTAAGAGCCAACGGAGCAGAAAAGTTCGGGGTGTTTTACGCCCAACATCACCGCCACGTAGCCGCCGAGAGAAAATCCATCGATGCCGCGCTTGGTTCGGCTTGGAATGGTGCGATAAGAGGAATCAATGTGCCAAATGAGGTCTCGCGTGAGGTAGTCTTCAAAGCGTCCCGTTCCGATGCCGTCGGCTTTGACGCAGCGCGGATTGAGCATGTTGACCCCGACGCACGGAACGCGGTTGTCGTCGCTCGCCGTGCTTGCGCCAACGAGAATCATCTTGCCGATTTTGCCTGAGGCGATGAGGTCGTCGGCGACGTGTTTGAGCGTTCTGCCCTCGCGCGTCGAATCCTCGTCGGGATTGAACCATTCGCGCTCGTGTCCGCGCAAAAAGAACACGACGGGGTAGCGCTCGCGCGAGTCGTCGTAGCCTTCGGGCAAGTAGATGTTATAGCGCTTTTCAACGCCGAGAGACGACGAATAAAAGGTTTTCAACTCGACTCTGCCGCCCACTTCGGCGGCGGGCAAAAAACTTCGCAGAAAAAACGGCAACGACATCGCAAGCAGTTGGAGCGGGTTCACGGAGTCTCCTTTGTCGCAAAAATTTGACCGAATATAACCTTTCAATGAAAAAAGTTCTCGTTCTGCTTGGCGCGACCGCTTCGGGCAAAACCTCGATGGCGATCGAGCTCGCCTTGAAATTCAACGCCGAAATCATCTCCGCCGATTCGCGTCAGATTTACCGCGAACTTTCCATCGGCAGCGCCAAGCCATCGAGCGAGGAACTGGCGATGGCGCGGCATCACTTCATCAACGAAAAAGATTTGCTCGACGACTACGACGCGGCGTCGTTTGCGCAAGACGCTTGGCGACGCATCGCCGACGTGTGGGCGCGCGGCAAAAACGCGCTCGTCGTGGGCGGCTCGACGCTCTATCTCAAAAGCCTCGTCGTCGGATTTTCGGAACTGCCGTCGGGCGACGACGCGGTTCGCGCGCGTCTCTTCAAGGAATTGGAGGAGCTGGGCTCGGAGACGCTCTACGAGCGTTTGAAACGGCTCGACCCTGAACGCGCCAAAACGCTCGACCACACCAAAACGCAACGCCTCGTTCGCAGTTTGGAAGTCATTGAGCTTTCGGGCAGGAAGATGTCGGAACTTCAAGCCGAGCGTCGATGCGCGCCGCCGTTTGAGTTCGAGCTGGTCGGCTTGGATCTTCCAAGAGAACGGCTCTACGAGCGCATCAACCGCCGCGTCGACGAGATGATGCGAAAAGGTCTTTTGGACGAGGCGAAATGGCTCTACGAAACGTTTGGCGAGCGACGCAAGCAAGCGAAAATCAACGCGCTCGAAACCGTCGGCTACAAAGAACTGTTCAGCTTCCTTGACGGAACAATCGCGCTTCAAGTCGCCATTGACCTCGTCAAACAACATACGCGCAACTACGCCAAGCGCCAACTGACGTTTTTCAGAAATCAGTTCGCGGTTCGTTGGATCGATGCCTCGTCGCCTTCATTTGCATTAAATCAAATTTCGTCTATATTGACGCGCTTAACTTAGCTCTGCGCAAAAACGTCTGCCATCAATGAACTTCGTCATTGAAAACAAAAAGGACATTACGATTTTCCGCCTCAAAGAAAAGCGTTTGGACGCCGCCATCGCCCCCGAACTGAAAACCCAAATTTTGATGCTCGTCGCCGAAGGCAAAAAGTATCTCATCATCGACCTTTCGCAAGTCGACGCGATAGATTCGAGCGGCATTGGCGCGTTGCTCATCGCGCATCGCCACACCGCCGAAAAAGAAGGCTTCGCCGCGTTCATCGGCGTGCACGGCAACGTCAAAGACCTTCTGCAAATGACGCACCTGCACAAGCAACTCTACATTTTCTCCTCCGTGCAGGAAGTTCTGCGAAATCTCGAAGAGGTCGAGACCGACGAGGAAGACGTGAAATCCAAAAAAATCGATGACGACGACGAAGACGAAGAGGATGAGTTAGACGAAATCCCTGAAATTCCCGAAGTCGACCTTCCGGGAGAAGAAATTGAGATTGCGCAAGAGGAGTTGGGCGAGCCCGAATTTGCCGACGAAAGCGAGGCGGAGTTCGTCGAAGAAGAAGAAAAGCCGAAGAAAAAAAGCCGAGCGAAGAAAGCCGCAAAAACCGCGAAAGCCGCAAAAACAAAGCCCGCCAAATCAACCGCAAAGCCCGCGAAGAAATCCGCCCCGAAAGCAAAAGCGAAAAAAAGTAGCAAGTGAGAGCGTCGCTTCTCGTCGCGTTTTTGTTGAGCGCAACGCCGCTTGCGGCGCAGCGAAAAGTCGCCGTTTCCGAAGACGCGACGCAGGCTTGGCGCAACGCCAAAGAGATCTTTTCCTCTCCGTTTCGCTATCAAAAGTCGCAGTGGCTCGTCGTCGCAGGGATTTTGAGCCTTGGCGTTTCGGCGCATGTTCTTGACGAGCCTTTGCGAGAATTTGCGCGCGAGCGTCGCAGTCGAGTCGCAAGTTTCGTTTTTTCCGTTGGCGAGTTCTACGGCAGTCCTCTCGGCGCGGGCTTGATTGGCGGCGGATTGTATGCGAGCGGATTGGCGAGCGGGGACGCATCGACCCGCCTTTCGGGCAGAGCCGTTTTGGAATCCGTCCTCTACGCCGCGCTCCTGACCCAAATCTTAAAAATAACCATCGGGCGAAGCCGTCCCTACGCGCGAAAAGGCGCGCGGGATTTCAACGGACTTTCTTGGACGAACGAGCGATGGTCTTTGCCGTCGGGACACGCCACGATGGCGTTTGCGACCTCGTCGGCTCTCGCCACGCGCGTCAGAAAGCCTTTGGCGAGCGTTGGCTTCTTCGCGTTGGCGACGCTCACGGCGGCGCAGCGCGTCTACGACGACCAGCATTGGCTCTCGGACGTCGTTTTCGGCGCGGCGATCGGAACGAGCGTCGGACTTGCCATCGGCAAACTCGTCAACGACGAGGCGGCGAAGTCAAACGCGCCCGCTTCAATCGAGCCGCAGCCCATTTTCGCCGTTCAACTGCCGCTTTGAGCGTCTTGAAACGCGGTTTAATGGTTGGCGAAGCGATAGCGGAACGCCAATTCGAGCGTTTGCGAAAGTTGAACCCGTTTGCTCAATCGGTCTTGGTAGACGAGCGCGAAAAGAAACTGAACTTGGAGGGATTCAAAAAGGCGCGTCGTGAGCGCGTTGCGAAAATTCACGTCCCAAACGCGCAGATTTTCAAACGAAGAAAAGAGTTGAACGCGACCTTGGTAGCGCGTTCTTTCCGTAAGGTCCAGCGTCCAAGACGATTTGATCTCGATGCCCGTCGTGAAGTTGACGCGCTCGATGCGAGGCGTTTCGGGTCGGTCGCTGAACGACGTGAATCGCCGCGCGATGATTTCGCGGAACGCAAAGCCCATCGAGGCGTTGAACGCGCGAGACGGCTCTTCGTAGAAAAGCCCGAAACTTTGCACGGCGTAGGCAGGGTCGAAGAAAGCGGAAATTTGCGGCGCGTTGGGTTTTGAGTAGTCGAACCCAGGCGCGAACTGCGAGCGAAGCGTGAAGGAAAATTGCGGGTAGAAGACGTCGGAGCGGACGAGATTGTAGCGCAGTTGCGAAATGATTTCGAAGTTGTCGACGGTCTTGCGGAATTCTTGTCCTTCGTTTTTCGTCTGTCCAAATCGCCCCGTGAAATCGTTGCGCCAGATGATTTTGCGCGTCTGATAGCGCGTGGCGATTTCCAAGCCGATCGACCAAGCCAGCGCGTTCGTGCCGCCTTCGACCCAATTGACGAACGCGCTTTGCACGACGGAAGCCGATGGCGCGACGGCGTAAAAAAAGCCCGTGTCGGGCGTAACCTTGAAGCGCAACGACGTTTTGGAAATCTGAACCACCTCCATCGTGCCGTCGGCTCTGACGAGCGTGTCGGATTGGAGAATCTCTCGCGCTTCGCTGAATTTTTCCAAGCGCGCTTGCGCCGCGAGCGTCGACGCGAGAAAGGAAAAGAGAATCGCAAGCGCAGGGTTGAGCTTCAACTCGAGAGGAAGGTTAAGTCTGCGCCTCGCTTTCGGCGGGGACTTCCTCAGGCTCGCGCCACTTGCCATGCCGCTTGATAAGCTCGACCAATCGGTCGACGGCTTCGGCTTCGGGAATGTTGCGCTCGACGACTTCCTTGCCAACATAGAGCGAGACAACGCCAACGCCCGTGCCGACATAGCCAAAATCCGCGTCCGCCATTTCGCCCGGACCATTGACGATGCACCCCATAATGCCGATTTTCAAGCCTTTCAGATGCGCGGTGCGCGCCTTGATTTTGGCGGTAACTTCTTCCAAGTCGAACAGCGTCCGTCCGCACGAGGGGCAAGAGATGAACTCCGTCTTCGTCATTCGGTAGCGCGTCGCTTGCAAGATGTTGTAGACGAGATTGAGTTCGTCGCCGCGCGAAAGGTTCGAGCGCAACGCCACCACGTCGCCAATGCCGTCGCAGAGAAGCGAGCCGAGTTGAACCGAAACGGCGCAAAGCGTCGCCGCGTCGACGGTCGAGTCGGGAATCTTCGCGCTCGGATTTTCCGTCGGCTTGACGTGGCGCGCGTCGTAGCGCAACGCGATGGGATACTGGATGCCCGCTCGCTTGAAGGCTTGCGCCAATCGTCGATACGGAAAGATGATGTCTTTGGCTTGAATCGAGAACATCGCCTTTTCAAGCCCGACGGCTTTGCACTTTTCGGCAAGGCGCGTCAAAATTTCCGCGATCGCCGCGTCGGATTCTTCATCCTTGACGAACGAAAACTCGATCGCCGCTTTGCCAACGAGATGTTTCAAACCGTCCGTCTCAAACGGCGCGTCGCCGCGCTTGACATTGAGGCGAATTTTATCGACCGAATTGACAAGCGCTTGCGCCGTCAGCATTTCGCTCACGGAAACGGAAAGAACGGGCGAGACGAATTTTTCATCGAGCGCTTTTTGAATCGCTCGCACTTCGTCGATGAAATCGGTCTCGATCGAGGTGAATTCCGACTTTGCGCCTTCGGCAAGAAACGGCTTGGCGGAAAAGATGATCTCGTCGCGGACTTTCTCGATGTTCGCAAGCGGCTCTTTGACCTCCAACTCGACGCGCGGAACGGCGTCGCCGCCAACTTCCAAATTCCCAACCACGATTTTTTGCGACTCGCGTCGATTGAACTCGTAGGGCGAGAACGGCGGCTCTTCGTCTTTGAGCGGAACGAAACGCTTGGCGAACTCGCTCACGTTGTCGGCGCGAATCCAAAGCTTGTCGTTGTATTTCTTGACGAGTTCGAAGCCGAAATGAACTTCGTTGACGGGGTCTTCGGTGAGCGAAACGCGAATCGTGTCGCCCAAGCCATCTTCCAACAACGCGCCAATGCCAACGGCGGACTTGACGCGCCCTTCTTCGCAGTTGCCCGCTTCGGTGACGCCCAAGTGCAACGGATAGCGATGCTTCAACTCCTTGTCGGCTTTCTCGACGAGCAGGCGATAGGCTTGAATCATCACTTGCGGATTGGAGGATTTCATTGAGAAGATGAAATCGTAGTAGCCGTAGAGTTCGCAGATGCGAGCGAACTCGAGCGCGGATTCGACCATTCCGAGCGGCGTGTCGCCGTAGCGGTTCATAATGCGGTCGGAAAGCGAACCGTGATTCGTGCCGATGCGCATGGAGCGACCGTATTCCTTGCACTTCAAGACGAGCGGCTTGAATTGGTCGTGCAGGCGCTCCAATTCGGCGGCGTATTCGGAGTCGGAGTATTCGCGGACGGCGAATTTTTTTCGGTCGGCGTAGTTGCCCGGATTGATGCGGACGTTTTCGACGAACTCGACGGCTTTGAGCGCGGCGTTGGGCGTGAAGTGAATGTCGGCGACGAGCGGCGTTTGAATGCCCATCTTGCGAAGCCGTTTGGAAATTTCGCCCAAGTTTTCGGCTTCTTTCATCGACGGGGCGGTGATGCGGATAATCTCGCACCCCGCTTCGTAAAGGCGGCGGCATTGCTCGACCGTCGCGTCCGTGTCCATCGTGTCGGTCGTGGTCATGGATTCGACGCGAATCGGATTCATTCCGCCCAGTTTGATGACGCCAAAGCCGACCTCGATCGTTTCGCGTCGGCGGTAGAAGTATGGATTTGGAACGTAGGACATAATCAACCTTTCTCTGCGACGATGTTA
>JANWWM010000002.1 GCA_025055975.1 Chloroherpetonaceae bacterium
CCGCAACGCGCGCCGCGCGGTTCGACGCTTTCGTGCAAAGGCTGGCATCAAGAAGCCGCCTACCGAATGATTCAAAACAATTTGGATAGCGAAGTCGCTGAACGCCCCGAAGACCTCATCGTTTATGGTGGCACGGGCAAAGCCGCTCGCAATCCCGAAGCGTATCGCGCCATCTTGCGCGCGCTCCAATCGCTTGAAAACGACGAGACCTTGCTCGTGCAGTCGGGCAAGCCCGTCGGCATAATGCGCTCTCACGAAGAAGCGCCGCGCGTTCTCATCGTCAATTCGATGCTCGTGCCGAAATGGGCGACGTGGGACGAATTCCGTCGCCTCGAAGCGATGGGCTTGACGATGTATGGACAAATGACCGCGGGCAGTTGGATTTACATCGGCACGCAAGGCATTCTGCAAGGCACTTACGAAACCTTCGCCGCCTGCGCGCAAAAACACTTCGGCGGCGACCTTTCGGGGCGGCTCATCGTAACGAGCGGACTTGGCGGAATGGGCGGCGCGCAACCCCTCGCGGGCACGATGAACAACGCCACCGTCCTCGCCATCGAAGTCGACCGCGCCCGAATCGAAAAACGCTTGCGGACGCGCTACGTCGATGAACTCGAAACCGATTTGGACAAAGCGTTGAAAAAAGTCGAAGACTACAAGCGCAACCGCGTCGCCCGAAGCGTCGCCTTGCTTGGCAACGCGGCGCAAATTCTGCCCGAACTCGTCAAACGAAATTTCGTGCCCGACATTCTCACCGATCAAACTTCCGCCCACGACGAACTTTACGGCTACGTGCCCATTCAAGAATCAAGCGACGAAGATTTGAACGAATTGCGCGAAAAACAACCCGATGTCTACAAGCGTCGCGCGATGGAATCCATCGCCACGCACATGCGCGCGATGCTCGAGCTGCAACGAATGGGCGCGATCGTTTTTGATTACGGCAACAACATTCGCGGGCAAGCCGTCAAGATGGGCGTGGAAGATGCGTTCAACGTCAAAGGCTTCGTGCCTGAATACATCCGACCGCTTTTCTGCGAGGGCAAGGGTCCGTTTCGATGGGTCGCGTTGAGCGGCGAGGCGCAAGACATCTACGAGACCGACAAGGCGATTCTGAACCTCTTTCCGCAAAACCAAGCCCTGACGCGATGGATTCAAAAAGCGCAGGAGCGCGTGGCGTTTCAGGGATTGCCCGCGCGCATTTGTTGGCTTGGCTACGGCGAGCGAGAAGAGGCGGGCTTGCTTTTCAACGACCTTGTGCGCAAAGGCAAAGTCAAAGCCCCTATCGTGATTGGGCGCGACCATTTGGATTGCGGCAGCGTCGCCTCGCCCAACCGCGAAACCGAAGCGATGAAGGACGGCTCGGACGCGATCGCCGATTGGCCCATTCTCAACGCGCTCATCAATTCCGTCAATGGCGCGAGTTGGACGAGCGTGCATCACGGCGGCGGCGTGGGCATTGGCTACTCGATTCACGCGGGAATGGTCATCGTCGCCGACGGCACGACGCAAATGGACAAACGCCTGTCGCGCGTTCTGACCAGCGATCCGATGATGGGCGTTTTGCGCCATGCCGACGCGGGCTACGACGAAGCCATCGCCTTTGCCGAAACGCGCGGCATTCGCTACTCAAGGACGCTTTGAGACGACCGTCGTCGTTTTTTCAGCGCGCGATGACGACCATTGCGATCGCGTATTCGTGGGTATGCGAGAGCGAGAGCGAAATTTGTTCGGGCTTTACGCCTTCGATGTCGCGGTTGAGTTTCAGAACGGGCTTGCCGCTCGATTCGCGCTCGATTTCAAGGTCGCGCCAACCGACTTTCGCGGAAATGCCCGTTCCAAGCGCCTTCGCAAAGGCTTCTTTCGCCGCGAAACGAACCGCGACGCTCTCGTAAGGATTCGCCTTTTGAAAACAGTAACGCGCCTCGTCGTCGGTGAGCACGCGCCGATAAAAACGCTCGCCGTATTTTTCGCACGATCGCTTGATGCGAGCGATTTCAATCAAATCCACGCCAATCGATAACATCTCGAAGCCTTCGTCGAGCGTCGCGTCGCGCTATGTGTTCATCCAGTTCAAGAGTTCGAGCGTCTTCTCGTCGCGGACGGGCTTGACGTTGTCGTCCAAAAGTTCGCGGGCGACGTTGGCGATGTTCTGCGCCGACGTTCCGCCGTTTTGAATCGGCATCAAGCGACGCAGTTCGTTGATGTCGAATTCGGAATAGACCTCTTTGCCCAACGCCAAGCCGACATAGACCGTCGACGAAAAGCGCGTGATGAGCACGTCGCAATTGGCGATCATCTGCTCCGCGCTCCCCGACGAATAGACGAGCGCGCCGGGCGCGTATTTTTCGATTTCTCTCGTGGCGCGTTCGACGTTTTCGTTGGGGTGAAGCTTGAAGATGAGTTGGCGACCGTTGGCGATCTCGACGGCGCGCTTGATGAAGGCTTTGCGGTTCTCGTATTTGAGCGTTTCGCGCGAGTCGGAGGTGCAAACGAGAACGAAATGCTTGTGCGGAAAATCGTTGTCGTAGTATTTGACGCAATTGTCGAAGTTCGGAATGCCCGTAACGCGAATTTTTTCGGGCTTGACCCCTTTGCGAATAAAGAGATCGCGATAGCCTTCGCTGGCGACGCAGAACACGTCGTAAAGGTCGCTCAATCCCGTCGTCGAGGTGCTGGCAATCCAGCGCGGCAGAAAGGGAAAGGCTTTGACGAGATGATACGCGAAGTTTTCGGGGTCGGTCATTCCTTCCTGAACCAAAATCACTTTTTTGTTGACGATGTTCTTCGGAATCACGAGGTCGGAGCACGTGAAAACCAAATCGTATTCGTCGATATGCTTGCCTTGATAATCGATCGCAAGGTCGTGCAGTTTGAGATACGACAAGCATCGATTCACCATTCGGTTGCAGGCGACGGACATTTGGTCGATGTTGTAGCGGCGCAAAATGTCAAGCAAGCCATCGCCGTAGAACGGGGAGAACACGTGGTCGTATTCGGGGAGGCATTGGGCGATTTGATGCATTTGGGTCGTTTGGTTGGTCGAGCCGCAAATGAAAAAGATTTTTTTACGAGCCATATCGTCCGTGATTTTGGTTAATGAAAGCTGCAAGATAATCAAATCGTTGGACTTTCTTGCTCCGCCAATTCCGACGCTTTTACGCCGCCCAACGCCAACAAAGCGTAGCCAACGAGAATCCATATCAATTCCTTGGAGCGCTTAATCAGCACGAAGGCGACTCCGACGCTTTCCGCGTCCGGCACGCCAAACGATTTCAGGAACAGCACGTAGCCGTAATCCTGAACGCCCAATCCAGCGGGCAAAATAAACAACATCGCGCGAATGAGCGACATCGTGGTTTCCATTGACATTAGCGCGCCAAACGGCAATTTCGCCCCCAGTAGCGTCAAAATCAAAAAGGTGTCGACGGTCTCGAAAAGCCAGCCAACGAAGAACGTGAAAATCGCCAAGGCGATTTTTCGCCTTTTGATGCGATGAAAGCGCGCAAAGTGCGAGTCGGTTTCGAGAAAGTGTTTTTCTTTTTCCAAAAGCCAATTTCGCAAACGCTCCACGGGAATGAACATCAAAAGTTGATGGACGCGCTGCGAAATGCCGCCGTAGAGGAACAACAGCGTTCCGCCGCCGAAGAGCGCGAACATCATCATCGCCGCAAGCCAAGCGAGCCATTCCAATCCGCGAAAGCCGATGACGTCTTCGGAAACGAGTTTGAGCGCGCCGAACCCCAGCCAAGCGCTGAGCGACAAGTAAAGCCCATGCGCCACGCCGAGCAAGCCTTTCTTGACGGCGACGATGGCGATGCCTTCGGGCATTGGCAAGCCGACGTTGCGTTTGAGCAAATACGGCTTTGCCGCCTCCGAAATCGCCGCGCCGCCGGGCAGGCTCATCAGCATCGCTTCCGTGCAAAGCCGCACGTAGAGCAATCGCCAATACGGCGCTTTTTGGCTCACGCTTTCAATCGTAATTTTCCAAGCGAGCGAATCGAAAATTCCAATCGCCAAATAAGGCAGAAGCGCCAAGACGACGGGGAAACCAATTTCGCCAATCAAGCCGAAGACTTTTTCAAACTCGACGTCTTTGAACAAATGGACGATAAGCCCCGCGCCGACGACGAAAGCCGTCGCCCGCGAGAGCGCGTCAATGGGGTTTCGTTGTTTGTTGGACATTTCGTTTAGCGAGAACGCACTCCGTTCAAACGCGAGATAATAACAAACGTGAATCGAATGCAAAGACGATGGCTCGAGGCAAACGCGCGCCATCGCCGTCAGATTTGAGCAACGCTTGCAAGACGGTTCGACCGTGAATCGCTTTGATTTTTTCATCGTGGGCGGAGGCGCGGCGGGCATCTGCGCGGCTCTCGGCGCAAGAGCGCGCCTGCGCGGCGAGGGCGTTCCCGACTCCGCTTTTCGCATCGCCATCGCCGAGCGCAACGACCGCTTGGGAATCAAAATTCGCATTTCGGGCGGCGGCAAGTGCAACGTCACGCACGCGGGCGACATGAGGCAAGTTCTTTCCGAAGGCTTCTTGCGAGCCAGCGAACAACGCTTCTTGAAGCCTGCCTTCTTCGCGCTCTCCAACGAAACCGTGCTTTCGTGGCTTCGCGCCAAAGGGGTCGAGACCTACGCGCGCGAAAACGGGCGCGTTTTTCCTCGTTCAGGCAAAGCCAGCGATGTGCTTGCGGCGTTCGAAGCGATGCTGAACGAAAGCGCCGTCGAGGTCTTGCTCAACGCGCATGTGCAAGACGTTCGACGCGATTCGTCGGGCTTCGTTTTGGAATCGTCTCGCGGCGAATTTCGCGCCGATTTTCTTCTGATTGCGACGGGCGGCGTGTCTTACCCCAAAACGGGCACGACGGGCGACGGCTTGCGCTTCGCTCGAAAGCTCGGACATTCCATCATCGAGCCAATCGCCGCCCTCGCGCCGATTCGCTTCCGCCAAAAGCCTTTGAGTCATCTTGTTGGCGTTTCGCTTCGGAATGTCGGCTTAATCGCCGAAAGCGAGCGCCACAAATTCTTTCGCCGAGACGACGTTTTGATAACGCACTGGGGCGTTTCGGGTCCCGCTTGTCTTTCCATTTCGCGCGAGGTTGCCGAAGAACTTCGCCATGCGAGCGTTCGAATCTTCGCCGACCTTTTCCCCGACGAGACGACGGAAACGCTCGATAAAACCTTCGTCGCGTTTCAGACGAAGCGCGCGGCGCAATTCGTCCGCACGTTTTTCGAGGAGCGTTTGCCCAACGCCATCGTTCCGTCGCTTTTTGAGCAAGCCGACCTTGCGCTCGAACAAAAGTGGAGCGTTCTTCCAAAGTCTTCGCGCAAGAGATTGGTCGAGGCGTCAAAAAAGTTCTTTTTGGGCGAGGCGCAAGAAGTTCCGATCGAGCGCGGAGAAGTTTCGGCGGGCGGCGTGTCGCTCAAAGAGATCGACCCGAAAACGATGCGCTCGCGTCTCGTGGAAGGCTTGCATTTCGCGGGCGAAGCGCTCGATGTGGCGGGCGAAGTGGGCGGGTTTAATCTGCAAGCGGCTTACTCGACGGGGTGGCTGGCGGGCGAAAGCGTCGCCAAAACTTTTCTCGCCAAACTGTCGCGGCGTTGCGAATCCGAAGTCGACGGCGTTGCGAAAACTTAAATTGACCGAACCGCCTCATTCGCCGTATTTTCGAGCAAAAATGAACGTCTCTAACGCCAATCGTTTGCAGTCCAATGCCACGAGAACTCTCGCCAAACCCGCAAGCCACGTTTGAGTTTCTCAAAACCGTCCATCCGTTCCGAGAGCTGAGCGAAGCGGAACTCAAAATCATCGCCAACATTTTGACGCCGCTTGAATACAGAGCGAGCGAGATCGTTTTTTCGGCGGGCGATCCCAGCGGCGCGGCGTTCATCGTGCGGAGCGGTCGCCTCGCGTTCGAAAAGAAGGGCTACATCACGGGCTACTATCATTCGGGCGACGTGCTCGGCGAGCGGCGGTTCATCGATGGCGCGCCGCGCACGGCGAACGTTTGGGCGGAAGAGCCGACGGTTCTGCTCAAAATCACCAACAAGGATCTGGAAAACCCCGACCTTGTTCCCAGCGATTTGTGCTTGAAGGTCTACAAACATCTCGCCCGCTTGACGAGCTCGAGCGAACACGAAGAGCATCGCCTATACAGCGAAATGGACGTGTTGCTCGTGCAAGACGGCGGTTGCGCGCCGGGCTACAATTCGGTTACGGCTTACATCACCGAGTATCTGGAAACGGCGGGACGGCGCGTCTTCATTGCGGCAGAAGGCTTCAAATCGCTCGTGAGCGGTCAGCGCGACGATTTTCGTTGTCTCGTGTATAGTTTCAATCTCTATCGCCAAATCGAGCACATTCACGGGGTCATTTTCGCGCCGCCCTTGCGCGAAGCGCGCGGCGCCGACTTTCGCACCGAGCGCTACAAGGAGTTCAAAGAGCTGGAAAATCAAAAACGCGCCGCCGAAAACATCGTCAAGAAAAAAGTCAAAGTGCTCGTCGGCATTGGCGGAAACGGGACGCTCGAAGGCATCAAAGCGCTCGCCAAATTGCTCCCGAAAGAGATGCAAATTTTCTTCATTCCCGTTACGATCGATAGCGACGTGTCAGGAACGGAGTGCATTGGTCAGCACACGGGCGTGGAGGTTGGCGCGGAGAAGATTCGTTGCTATATGGCGGACGCTCGCACGCATCATCGCTGTTACATCGTCGAGCTGATGGGCGCGTCGGGCGGTTTTCACGCGCTTCATTCGTGTTTGGGCGCGGGCGCGCACCTTGCGGTTTTGCCCTCGACGAACTACGACCCCGCCGCCATCGCCAAAGCCTTGAAGCATCGCTCCTCGACCGTCATCGTCGTCGCCGAGGGCTACAAGGCAAAAGAACGAAAAGAGAAAGGCTGCAAGCTTAACGCGGCGGAGTATCTCTACGAAGAACTCAAAGCGGCGGGATTGGAGACCAAGCAGCGCGTCATCTGCGAAGCCTTTTCGCGCGACATTCGCGGGGCGCGACCGAACAATATGGACATGACGCTCGCGCAACGCATGGCGCGCAAACTCGCCGAACTCGTCCTCGAAGGCAAAACGCAAATGATGCCCGCCGTGCTCGCGGGCAAAGAATACGCCATTCCGTTCAGCGAAATTCAAACCGACAACACCGTCGACCCGCAACTGGCGTTGTTGGCGAACCGATTGGGCATATAGCCCTCATTGCTGCGCGTAGCAAGCGGAAACGAAACGCTTTCCGACCGCCACGTTGGATTCTTGCGCGATGAGGTGAAAATTGCGCGCTCCAAGCGAGCGAGACGCGCGCGCCGCAATCGCCCACGCGCCCAAGCCCGACCCCAAATTCGCGCCTTTCGTTACCGTCATTCGAATCAACTTGGCGTAATCTTGCTCGCGCATCGCTTCCATAAACTCTTCAATCAGCGGCGTGTTTTCGGCGGAAAGGTTGAAGTTGTTGACCGCGATGAGCAGAGCGTTTTTGGACATCAAAATCTCCGAAAGCGCGCTCGCCGCCTCGTTGCACAAATCGACCGTTTGATTGCCAACCAACAGCGGCACGATGCGAAGCGGACTATGCTTGCCAATCGAGCGTTGCAGAATCGGCAATTGAATTTCGATCGAGGAGCCTTTCGGCAGACCGAGTTCCGAGATGAAAAAATCGTCGTCCTCGTCGCAGAGTTCGTTGCGCACGTAGTCGCTCAGCTCGACGTTGCCGAGCGGCGTGCCGAAATAGCCATAGCCCGAAATCACCAAGCGGTTGAAGGTATCGACCGTTGGCGCGACGAAGACGATGAGGTCGTATTTCGCCTTCTCGACGTGGCGATACGTTTCGGCTAAAATCGGGAGCGCGTATTTGTAGTTTTCGTGCGGCACGAGAAGCGTTCTGACGTAAGGAATGACGGGCGTTTTGGCGTTTCGATTCGCCTCCAAAAGCGCGGCATCGATTTGCTCCCTCAAAACGTTTGGGTCGGCGGGATACAGTTGCCCCGCGAACATTGGCTGACGGACGGTCGTGCTGATGGATACTTGCGACATAGCCACAGGCAATATGGATTCAAGCGCGGAATACGCCGGCATACGCGAAAACAGTTAATTGGAAAAGGTTAACGAAAAATGTTAGGCGCGACACGCGCCGATGAAACTCCGCTTCATTTCCGACTGCGCCGACGCTTCGGGACGGCGGGTCGCTCAGGCTTGACGGATCCAGGCTTGGCTTTCCTGCCGCGCCGACGCGACGAAGGCTGGTCGGGATTCGTGTCGTCGGTCGGGAAAATTTCCCCCGTCGACGAATAAATCTCAATCACGTTGCCATCGGGATCTTGCAAAAAGAAGGCTCTGCCGTCGCGCCGATTCGCGGGCGACGTGAGCAGATGAACGCCCATTTCTTTCAGGTAAGCGTGCGCCTCGTCGACCTCCGCGTCGGTTTCAAGGCGCAAGCCGAAGTGATCCAAGTGAAAATCGCGGTCGCTTTGCGCGGGCGTTTCGGCTTTGACGAGCACGAGCGAATCTCTTTCGGCGACGAGATACGTCATGTTGATGCCGAGCCGATGATGCAGTTTGAATCCGAGGATTTTCATGTAGAACTCCTCGGACTTGCGCAAGTCGTTGACGCGCAACGTGATTTGACTGATGCCCGTGAGTTTGAGCATGTCGGGTTGGCGTTAGGTTTTGGTTTTGCGTCCGCCCTCGCGCTGTTCGCGGTAATCAAACGTGTATTTCTTTTCGGCGTATTCTTCGATGGCGGTGATGGTCGGCTTTGGCATCTTCTCGTAGCGCTCGCTGATCTTGACCTGTTCGGGAAAGACCTTGTCGGCTTCGGCTTCGTTGGCGGGGTTGCGCGTCTTCATTTTGAAGGGCGCGAGTTTTTCTTCGAGTTCGGCTCGCAATTGCTCGTTGATTTCCTTGGCGCGGCGCGCCATTGCGACCGTAACTTCGTAGAGGTTCGTCGATTGATGTTTGAGCTTTTCCAAATCAACGGGTTTGATTGCCATAGCGCGTGAAGTTATGAGTTGAGAAAATTTTGAATGATTCGCTTAATCTCGGCGATCGCTTTGTCGAGGTCGTCGTTGACGACGCAGACATCGAACTGGTCGGCGAGCGACAGTTCGTAGTCGGCTCGCGCCAGTCGCATCAAAATTTTTTCTTCCGATTCCGTCTTGCGTTTGAGCAAACGCTCGCGCAAGGCTTCGAGGCTCGGCGGCTTGATGAACATCAGGAGCGAGCGAGAGCCGTAAATTTTTTTGACGTTCAGCGCGCCATCGACGTCCAAGTCCAACAGCAGATGATTTCCCGCGTTCAAGACCTTTTCGGCTTCGGATTTGAGCGTGCCGTAGTAGTTGTCGAAGTGGCGCGAATGCTCAATGAATCCGCCCTTTGCGATGAGCGCTTCGAAAGCGTCTTTCGTCATAAAGTAATACTCGCGTCCGTCTTCTTCTCCGTCGCGTTTCGGGCGCGTCGTCGCGGAAACCGAAAATTTCAGCGTCGGAATGTCGGCTAAAATCGCTTTGGCGATCGTGGATTTTCCCGTTCCCGATGGCGCCGTGAAGACCACGAGTTTGCCTTTGGTTTCCGCCATGGCGCGAGGTGCGAAGGTTCATTCAATGTTTTGCACTTGTTCGCGGATTTTCTCGAGCTCCTCTTTGATGAAAACGGTTTTTTGAGAGATTTCCGCGTTTTGCGACTTGGACGCGATCGTGTTGGCTTCGCGGCTTTGCTCTTGCAAAAGAAAATTGAGTTTGCGTCCCGCAGGTTCGCCCGAATCCAACGCCTCCAAGAAAAACTTGTTGTGACTTCTGAATCGGACGCACTCTTCGGTGATGTCCATCTTGTCCGCCAAGAGCACGATTTCCATTTCCAAGCGTTCTTTGGCGATGGATTCGTCGCCGATGAGTTCTCGCGCTTTTTGGCGAAGTTTTTCCTTCGTCGCCGCAAGGGTTTGGCGCGAAATGGCTTCGATTTCGTCGAGGGCTTGGTTGATGGCGGCGATTCGCGCTTTGAAATCGAGCGCCAGTTGCTTGCCTTCGTTGCGACGCATGTCTCGGAGCGAGGCGATGGCTTGCTTCAAGGCTTGGCTGATTACCTTCCACTCGCGCTCCAATTCCGCGCTTTCCTCGTCGGCAACCTCAAAAATTTCAGAGAACTTCAACAAGTGTTCGAGGCGAATCGGCTCCTCGATGCCCGACACGGCGCGCAGTTCCGAGAGCATCGCCATGTAGGCTTTGACGGCGTTAGGGTTGATTTTAATCGGAACGTCGGCTCCGTTCTCGCGCTCCAATTGAACCGCCGCCGTGATTTTTCCGCGCTGCAATTCTTTGCGCACCAGCTCGCGCGCTTCCAACTCAAACGCGCTGAACTGACGCGGCAACTTGACGGAGATCTCGATGAAGCGGCTATTGACGGAGCGTATTTCCGCCGTCGCCCGAAGCCCGAACTCGGCGTATTCGCCGCTTCCGAAGCCCGTCATGCTTTCAATCATTTCGCCAAAGCGTCAAGTTCAAAAGGCGAGGAATATACGAAAGAAACG
>JANWWM010000027.1 GCA_025055975.1 Chloroherpetonaceae bacterium
TGCCTTAAAGGCAGAGATTTCCGAAGAAAAGTGGGCGCAGCTCTACCGCACGGTCTCAATGCCGTTTGAGAAGCCCAAGACGGGCAAAATCGCCGTCAAGGTCATCAATCACTATGGCGATGAAGTGGTGAAGGTTTATGAAGCGTAAGCCCCCGCAAGTCTGACCGCGCCGAGTCGCTCGCTTTTTTTGACTTATCGTCATTCTGAACGGCGCGAAACGCTTTCTCTGTCATTCTGAACGGAGCGAAATCCCTCTCTGTCATTCTGAACGGAGCGAAGCGCAGTGAAGAATCCATTTGAGAGAAACGAGGAGCGAGAATTGAGGAGCGAGAATGGAGAATCGCGGACGCTCAGTTCGCAATCCGAAATTCGCAATTCGCAATCCTTTGTGGATTCCTCGCTATCGCTCGGAATGACGGCAAAGGGCATCATTCTGAACGAAGCGAAACGCTTTCTCTGTCATTCTGAACGGAGCGAAGCGGAGTGAAGCCAAAAACGACAAAGCGACTCTTGCGAGTCGCTTTCGGGTCGTGAGCGAACGTTTCGGCTCACTTGAAAAGTTCGTCGAGCGTCAAGACCTTGCCGTTGAGTTCGACGGAAAGCTCGTTGTTGTTCGGATTGACGAAAACTTGAATTTCGCGCACCGTCCATTGCACGCCGCGTCCGTCGAAGTTCATATTGTAGCGTTCCTCGTTGAGTTTGACCCAATCGTCGAGCGGGAACTTGATGTCTTCGTTGCTGGAAAGCACGACGAGTTGAATTTGCTTGTCGGCAAGTTTGCGCTTGATTTCTTCGGTGTTGGTATGCCGTCCATAGCCCGCCGCCGAGGCGATCGTGAGGCGCAATTTTCCGTTTGGATCGCGCTTGGCTTGGGTGATGAAATACTTGTCCAATTTATGAACGGCGTTTCCAGATTTGGTGATTGGCATCGCTTTGAAACGTTAAAGTTTTGGTTCGACCAAACTTCTCCTCGCGTCAAGTTACGACGAGGTTTGAAGAATCAAAAGAGCCGCGTAGCGCGCGCCGTTGGCGTTGCGACCGTTTTGGACGGGAGCGACCTTTGCGCAAACGAAAAAGGCTTCCGCTTTTGGAAGCCCTTTCGTTTCGCTACGATTGCGGCTTTGGCTCTTCGGCGGGCAAGAGTCCCATTTTGCGTTTGAGTTCGAGCAGCGAATCGCTTGGCGCGCCTGAGACGGACGGCGCTTTCAAGGCTTTCTCGATTTGCTCGTCGATGCTCGTGGCGTTTTCGGCGATTTTGCCGTAGGCTTCGGCGAGCGCTTCTTCTTGATTGACTTTTTCTTTCATTTTTTCGAGCATCGCCACGGTGCCGTCGGAATCGATGCCCGAAAGTTGCTCGTTGATTTTGCGCATCGATTCCGCCGTTCTCGCTCTGGCTTTGAGCGTGATGAGTTCGTTTTCATACTTGGTGATGTTTTGGCGGAGCTTGTCGACCTTGACCTGCAAGTTATCGGCAAGTTGCTGTTGCGTGGCGTGTTGGGCGAGCAAGTCTCTGCCGCGGGCTTCGTATTCGGCTTTTTTGTTGAGGGCTTCGGTGGCGAGTCGGTCGGCTTCCGCGGGGTCGATGTCGCCTTTGGCGGCGCGTTGCAGAAGGAGCATCGCCTTGCGCTCGTAATCTTGCGCGATGCGCAGTTGGTCTTCGCCGTCTTTTTTGAGGCGAATCGCGGAGGCTTTGACTTGCGCGAGGCTTTGCATCGAGACGGCGAAATTTTGCTTCAATTCTCGAATGCCTTGCTCGGTCATCTTGACGGGGTCTTCGAGCTTGTCGATGCCCGCGTGAATTTCGGATTGACCCCATCTGAACAATCGCTTGAAAATTCCAGCCATTGCGTTCTCCTTTGATGGATTAGGGTTGATTATTGTTTGGCGTATTTCAACAGTTCGGCGCTATGCTCCGCCATAGCGAGCGAGAGCGCGTTGATGGAGGCTTGCAGCTCGTTGGCATCGAGGTTTTCGATTTGGAGCGTGTCGCGGAAGAAAAGATGCTTTTCTTCGTCGTCGATGGCAAACGCGCCGTGCACGAGGGTTTGATTCATCTGCAAGAGCCGCTTGTAGAGTTCGTTGCGTTTTTCTTTGTCGCTTGGAAGGCGCATAATGAGTTGCTCCAAGATGAGCAACGGCGGCGCGCAATCGATGACGAGATTTTTGATTCCGTCCTCTTCGTTCTCGACGACAAACGCTTCGTTTCGCTCGTCTTCTTTGACGATTTTCAAGTCCATTTCGAGCAGAATGTCTTTGATTTGAACGAACTTGTCAGACGTGGTTTCGGTCATAAGGCGGTTGGGTTTAGGTTGAACGAGATTGCAAATGTTTTTCCAATTCTCGATAGGCTTTGTTCAGCCCTTTGGCGATTTCGGTCGCGGTTTTTTGTTTTTCAGGGTCGCCCGAAAACTTGTCGGGGTGATAGCGTTTCATCAAGTTGCGATAGGCTTTTCGGACTTCTTCCAAACTTGCGCCGTAAGGCAGTTCCAAGTTGGCGTAGTAGCCCGCGATTTTTTCGTCTCGCGTCGGCTCTTGCTTTGGCGGTTCGTAGGCGCGGCAAAAATCGTTCCGCGTTTCGAAGTCATCGTCTAATTTCATTTTGCGGCGCAGGCGTTCTTCCCACTGCTCGAACTCGCGCAGGAAGTCGTCGTTTGCCCTTGCCGACGCATTGGCTTTGAGGATTCGCCACAAGCGTTTTAGCGCGCTATTCATTTTTACGACAGGCTTCTGAGATAATCCCATCCTTCGCCCGTGATGTCTTCCATCGAGATGCCGTCTTCTTCGTTGCCGGGCATAATGAAGGCGGCGTCGCCCAAACAAAATTCGAAGTCCAAATAGTTGAGCGCGGCGAGCACTCTGCCGAAGGTTTTTTGCGTCCAATGCTCCGATTCGGGAATGGAATCGACGACTTCGAAGAACGGATCGAGACTTCGGTTGTCTTCGAAGAGCAAGCAAAGCGTGATGACGACGTAATACTTGGCGCTGCTGAAGCGATACATTTCGTTGACGCGCTCGCCCATTTCCTCTTCTTCGGTGGCGATGCTGGCTTCGATTTCGGTTACCCAGTTTTCGAATTCGGCTTCGGCGGCGTCGGTTTCCGAGATGACGTCCCAGTAGCCGTATTCGAAGAAGTGCTGGTTTTCGACGAGCGTGGCGACGAGCCGCTTGTAGAAGCGACGTTTTTCTTCGGGCGTTTCGTCATCGGCGCTTTCTTCGATCATTCGGTGAACTTTCGAGCGCAAGCCTTCGTCGCCAAAGGCGTTGATGGCGACTTGGATTCCGATGAAGACGCTTTCGCCGCGCCGCGAGCCAAAAAGGTTCGAGAAAAAGTTTCTTCGGGTCATTTGGGAAAATCGTTCTTTTTGAGCCGTTTCAATTCGCTTTTAAGCTCGTTCATCGTCAACTTTTGACCATCGTTTATCCGCCGAAGAAGCCGCCGCTTCGTCCCCACGAGCCAGAGCGGCTGGCGCTTCTCGTTCCGAGCGAGCGCGTTCCGCTTCGGCTGACGTTGGTCGAGACGCGCCCGAACCCGCTTGGCTTGGTTTTGCCGATTCCCGCCAAGCCGCCCGTCGAGCGCGATGAAAAGAGCGTCGGACGGCGAACAGGCTCGTAGGTTGGGCGAGAAATTCTCGCGGGCGCGCGACTGCCGTAGTAGCCGTAGTTGAACGACGGGTAAAATACGGGCGACGGCACGAACATCGGAAACGCCCAAAAGAACCACGGAAAAAAGAACGGACTTCCGCCGTAGTGGTAGATGTTCGTCGTTTGTCCGTTGGGCAACGTTTCGGTCGTCGGGACTTTCTTGGCTTGCTCGATTTCTTCGGGCTTCGCGTCGGACGTGGCGGCGGCAGAGAGGGGAACGGTCGGCTTGAAGCTTGTCGCCGCCAGCATCGTAACGGGAATGCCTTTTTCCTTGAACGTGGCGAAATCGTCGTTCAGGTCGTCGAGTTCCGTCGTTTGCGATTCCGATGGCGCAACATAGACTATGCTTTTCACGCCAAGCGCTTGCAATTTTTCCGCCGATGGCAGTTTGGCGACATAGCGATTGTCGAACTCCGTTTCGGGATTTTGCGGCGCGTTGAGGCGACGATTGTCCAAGAGAAAAACCGTCGCGGCTTTGTCGGGACGCTTCTCTTTTTTGGCTTCGACTTCGGCGGCGTAATAGACGAGCGCGCCAAGAACTTCGTGCGACTTGACCACGCCTTTTGGGTGCGGATAGTTGTCGAAGCCGAGCGCGATGTCCGCCACTTCGCTCATTGCGGCGGCAAGCGCGACGGATTCTTTGCCGTCCAAGTCGACGACGATCAAGATGTTTTCGGGATTATTGCTTCGCTTGATGAGTTCGCGCATTCCCAAGCCGCGCGAATAGGCTTCCTTCATTTCGGGCGTAAGAATGGGCTTGATTTGCGCTTTGAGCGTCGGTTGCGAGAGCGATTGCGCGAGCGTCGCCACGACGAAAGGTCGCCACTCGCTTCGCTTTGGCTCGTAGGCTTTGAGCAGTTCAGACGGTTCGAGATAGGTCGACCACGAGAGCGAGCCTTTGCTATCCGTGAGCGCTATGTCGGGCAACGTGATGGAATCCGTCGTCGCGCCGACGTTCCAGCCTTCTTTTTTTTGCAGTTCGAGCGCGTCGTTTTCCTCGACGACCCCTTCGTCGCTATCGCACCCTTGCGTTATGCCCGAAACGGAAAGCAAAGCGGCAAGCGTGCCAAGTTTGGCAAGGCGCAAGTTCGCTTCGCGTCGCGTGATGGCTTCTTCCCACCACGATTCTTTTTTGACGTCGTCGTTCATCGTCGTTTTGCGCTGCGCTAATGAATCGCGCCAAGCGGCGCGCGAGAGCTGAAATCGCTCGTCGTTGCGAGCCAAGCGGCGCGCTTCGTTTGGAACGAGATGGCGTTTTCTCTACGATTTTCGCGCGTTATGGTTTTACGAACGTGGCGGCGCATTTGGCGGCGCCATCGGTCGCCGACTTGGAGACGCGCGCGAAAACGCCCGACGCGCGTCCTGCGACAAGATAAATTCCGAAGTTTGAAATCTCGCCGTCTTTTTCAGCGTCGAAGTAGCGTTGCAGAATCCATCGCGTTGGCTTGGCTTTTCGGAGCGCTTCGCGCCAAACTTCTTCTGATGCGTCTTTGCCGACGATGACTTCCTCGCCTTCGCAACCGTAGTCGGATTTCAGAACCCAATCGTCTTTGCGGAGGGCGCGAGCGTCGGCGACGTCGCAGAGACGCAACGATTTCGGGATATGCGCGCGAATCGCGTTTTGGTTTTCGGCGCTGAATTTATCGAGATGCGCCCACAAGAACGCGAGCGAGAGTTTGTTTTGCGTCAGAACCGCGCCGAAGGGATTGACGAGGCAGAGTTTGCCCTTGCGCTCGGCTTCAATGAGCCACAGCAGTTCGGTCGAGAGCGGGTCGGGGTCGAGGAACGCTTCGCCATCGAGCCATGCCGATTCGCGCTCGCCCCACCAATCGGTTTTGTAGTGGCGAATGAGAATATCGACCTCTCGCCCAAAGAGCGCGACGCTTCCTTGTTTCGTTCCGCGCAAATTTTGCGGCGCGCCCAGCACGACCTCCGAACCACGCTTTTCGAACCATCGCCGATAGAGTTCAATCATTGAAAGGTCTTCGGGCAGGTCGGTTGGATAGACGATGGCGATGGTCGGATTCGGTTTGATTTGGCTCGCGTTTCGGCGGTAACATTCAAAGACCGCGTCGCAGAAAGCGCGTTCAAAATCGGCGTTTGGATTCGTCAAGTTCTCTTGTTGGAGCAATTCGTTGAGCAAGACGGCTTCGGCTTCGCCGCTGGGCGTGTCGCTGTTCATCTCGCAAATTTGAATGCGTCCGTCGCTCGTCAGAAACGCATCGAGCCGCGCGATTACATGCCACATGCCGCCCGACGAGAACCACATCAATTTTTGAAACGGGGTCAGATGAAAGAAGTCGTCCAAGAGCGTTGGCGCGTTCCAGACGATTTTGGCGAGTTCGTGATACGCCTTGCCGATGGCTTCCGCCGCGTCGCAAAGTCGAGCGTAAGCGTCTTGGGTGAGAACGATGGGCTCCAAGCGGAAACGCTCGTCGCCGTTGAGCCAAGGGTCTGAAAGAATCCCCGTTTTGACGATGGCATCGGCAAGTTGCGCGTAGGTCATAGATTGGGCGCGGCGTTTTGAATAGGAAGTTTCAATGAAAAACGTGGCGACTTTGCCCTTGGATTTCTCCCAGATGCCAGCAAGCGCGAGCGCATAGTTGGGTCGATTGCGATGAAGGATTCCGCTTGTTTGTTCAAGGCGAGGATTTTTTCCGCCGACGTTTGCGGAGAATCTTAAGGGATGTAAACAATTCCTCAGGAGTCATTAAAACCTGAGAGGTGGTTTCCCGGAGCATTTTCTCCCAATGGGCACGTTCAGCGGGCGACGGGGCAATGGCATGGGCGAGCAGGAGGTGACTGACTTCGTCGGCCGTATCTGTAAGGGCATCCATCCAGCGTTCA
>JANWWM010000012.1 GCA_025055975.1 Chloroherpetonaceae bacterium
GGTGGCAAAGAAACTCGGTCGCCGCTTCATTGGAATTGAAATCGACCCAACCTACTGCTGTCTTGCGGCAAAGCGGCTCGACATCGCCGAGCGTGACCAATCCATTCAAGGCTATGAAGATGGCGTGTTTTGGGAGCGCAATTCGCTCCACGAACAAACGAAACGCAAAACAGCCGCGAAGCGCGACGCGCTTGAACATCAACCCAAACTGCTATGAGCATAGTCTTTGAAAAAGCCAATCGTGAAACGATCGAAAAGCGCGTTGCGGAGATTCTCAACGGAGAGCAAGACTTCCTATCTCGCGCGACGGCAAATAGCCCAAGAGCCGTTGGCGACGCGATTCAAGAAATTTTGTCGGAACATTTCGGAGACCTCATCAAGCCTTTTTCGGAAGAGTATTCGCCGAAATTCGCTCGTCGCGCAATGGCGGATTTCGCTTTCACTGACAAAGACGGTAATTATTGCGTCGTCGATGTCAAAACGCACCGTGAAGGCACGCATTTCAACATGCCCAATCTCACATCGGTTGAACGATTGGCGCGGTTCTACGAGGACGATAAAAATCACTTTGCGATTCTCTTCATTCGTTACGCAATTTCGGAAACGCGGCTATCCGTCAGCCAATCGCATTTCGTCCCAATCGAATATCTCTCTTGGGAGTGTTTGACAATCGGCGCATTAGGCTGGGGACAAATTCAACTCGCCAATGCCAATCGGCTTGTGATTGATGAAAACGCGACGCGCAAAAAGTGGATGCTGGAGTTGTGCGACGCGATGCTCGAGTTTTATCCGAAGGAGATAGAGAAGATTTCCGAGCGCACTGAATACTTCAAGAAAGTCAAAGCGCGATGGCAACAGAGATGACGTTCTAAATCTCCTGACCCGGATACTTCACGCGCCTGTGCTTGTTGGCGACGATGGTCTTGATGAAACTCTGTTTGATTTTTTCCAAATCGGCGAAGGTCAGGTCGGATTCGTTGAATTGATTTTCATCGAGCCGTTTGCGAATGACGACATCGACGATTTGCGAGATGGTTTCTTCGGTCGGATTGCTAAGCGAGCGCACGGAGGCTTCCACGCCGTCGGCGAGCATCACGATGGCGGTTTCTTTGCGGCGCGGCTTCGGACCAGGGTAGCGGAAGTCCGCGATGTCGATTTTGTCGGGCGGCAGGGTTTTCAGAGCCTTGTCGTAGAAAAAGTGAATGACGGTGGTGCCGTGATGTTCGGGAATGAAATCGAGGACTTCTTCGGGGAGGTTGTGCTTGCGACCGATGTCCAAGCCGCGTTTGACGTGCTCGCCGATGATGCGTCCGCTCGTAACGGCTTGCAGGTCGTCGTGCAGGCTTCTGCCGTTTTCGTTTTCGGTGAAGTATTCGGCTTGGGCGATTTTGCCGATGTCGTGAAAATACGCGCCGACGCGGCAGAGCAAGGGGTTTGCGCCAATCGCCGCCGCCGCTTCTTCGGCAAGCAGGCTCACTTGCAACGTGTGCGCGTAGGTGCCTGGGGCTTTCGCCGCCATCTCGCGCAATAGGGGGTGATTGACGTCGGCAAGCTCCATCAGCGTCATATCCGTCGTGATGCCGAAGACCTTTTCAATCACGAGCAAAATCGGATAGACGAGAAAGCACAGCAGCGAACTGATGGCGGCGTAAAACAGGTCGTTGAACATTTCGCTCCAACTCGCCAAGCGCGAAAAGTTGAAGGCGACGATTGAAACCACATAGCCGACGAAGACGAGCAGAATCGGCACGAAGACTTGCGAGCGCTTGCGAATGCCCCGCGTGGCGAACACGCCCAAACTCCCCGCGAAAATCGTCGCCAACGCAAACGGAAAATCGTTGCCGCGAATCGTTCCCGCCAATAGCGCCACCGTAACCGTCGCAAAAAAGCCAACCCGCGAATCGAATATCACCGTGAAGAGAATCGATGCCAACCCAATCGGCACGACATATGGGGAAAGGTTCTCGAATTGGAGCGATTGCCACACGGCGACCAGCTCCAAGAGCGCAACGCCCAAAAGCAAGAGCAACATCAAGTTGTCGTTGAAAATGCGCGGACGCGCGATGCGCAAATACGCCGCGAACACGCCCACGACGATGAAGATGACGAGAATTTTGCCGATGTAAAGTTGCAGCGCGCCGTAGGGCATTTCGCGCTCCATCTTGGCTTGAACGAAGGAATCCAACTTGCGCTTGATTTCGGGCGTGATGATTTCGCCGCGCGAAATGATTTTCTCGTTCTGACGCACCACGCCCTCGCCGATGGGCACTTGATTGGCGGCGCGCTCTTGGTCGGCGCGCGTTTGCGCCGCGTCGTAAAAAATGTTCGGGCGCAGAAACGGTTGCGCAAGTTTCAGCGCGATCCAAAGCGTGTCGCTCGTTGGCGTTTGAAAGCGCGACAGGAGCAAGTCCCGAAGCGTCGTCATCGCTTCAAGGCTGTCGCGGACGGTGGCGAACTTCAAAACTTTCTCCTCTCGATCGTTCCGCGAGCGAATCACGAACTCCGTTTGCCTGAACGCGCTCTTCGGCACGTTGATGATGCCGTCGCCGAGCATCGCTTGAATCGTCGTTTTGAGCGATTGCGGCAACGCCAGCAACAGCGACTTTTCGATCGCGCCGCTTTTCAGCCGCGCTTGAAAATCTTGGACGAGCGTTCTCGTTTCGCTCGCCGCGAGCGCCAACGCCGAGAGCGAGGGCGGCGAAAGCGAATCGTCCTTTCGGCTTGAAAGCTCCGCGCGCAAACTCTCGGCGAGAGCCGCGTAGAACGCCGAATAACGCTCCGCCGAAAATCCCTCGCCCGACTTGCGAAAGACGGGCAGAACGCTCTGCCGCGCCAACTCGCGCTCGCGCTCGTAATCGCTCCGATTCTTCTGAATCGCAAACGCAAACGGCGCGACCAAATCTTGATGATACCACGCCGCCCCCACCTCGTAATTGAGCGACGAAATTTTGCTCCGCGGAAATAGCGCCGCCACGCTCACCAAAAACGCGACGAACAACCCTACGCGAACCGACTTGCCGTAGCGTATGAATTGTCTGTCGAGAGGCATATCTTCGCGGAAACCTTTTGCGTTGCGCCAACTCAAAAATGCGAAACCCTACTTCCAACGCCAAACCGGCCTCGCCGTCATTCGTCTTTCATCTCGTTCAAGAAGAGTTCATCGCCGACACGGAAACGCCCGTCTCGCTCTATCTCAAACTGCGCTCCAAGCATTCGTGCTTGCTCGAATCCGTCGAGGGCGAAGAACGCCTTGCGCGATTTTCCTACATCGGTCTCGAACCCTTCGCGCTCTTCGAAGCGAGCATCGACGAGAAACAAGGCGAGCGATTCAAGCTCAAAATTCTCGACAACAAATTCAGCCGCCTCAAACGCCTCGTCAAATCAGCCCCGACGGCGAAGCAAGCGTTGGAACGCGCGCTCGCCGCCTTCTCAAACGCCGACCCGCCTCGCGCGATGACCACGTCGGGCGCGTTTGGCTTCATTGGCTACGACGCGGTTCGATTCATCGAGAAAATTCCCTTCCCGAAACAGCCCGACCCCGCGAACCTGCCCGACATCTTCTTGATGTTCTTCGATACGCTCGTCGTCTTCGATAACGTCAAGCGCAAGCTTTTCATCGTCTCCAACTACCTTTCGGCGAAAGACAAGCCCAATGCCGAAAAGAAAATTCGGCGCATTCGCAAGAAACTCCTCTCTCCGTTGAAGCCCTCGCAAATTCGCTTGAGCCGAGAGCGGCGCGACAAAACCAAATCCAACCTCTCCAAAGACGCCTTTGTGGAGAAAGCGTTGAGGGCGAAGGAATACATTTTGGCGGGCGACATCTTTCAAGTTCAACTCTCGCAACGGCTTCGACGCGCGCTTTCGGCAAAGCCGTTTGACGTTTATCGCGCGTTGCGGACGATCAACCCCTCGCCGCATCTCTACTTTTTTGAACTCGGCGAGGCGCAAATCATCGGCTCGTCGCCTGAACTTTTGGTCGGCGTAACGAAGCAAGGCGAGCGATTCGTCGTCGAAACGCGCCCCATCGCCGGCACGCGCCCGCGCGGCGCAACGCCCGAAGAAGACGCGGCGCTGATGCGCGACTTGCTCTCCAACGAAAAAGAACGCGCCGAACACCTGATGCTCATCGACCTTGCGCGCAACGACGTGGGCAGGGTCGCCGAAATCGGCACGGTTGAAACGACTGAAATGATGGTGATTGAAAAGTATTCGCACGTGATGCACCTTGTCAGCCATGTGCGCGGAATGCTCCAAGAGGGGCTTTCGCCGATGGAGGCTTTTTGGTCGTGCTTTCCCGCAGGAACGCTAACGGGCGCGCCGAAAATTCGCGCAATGCAAATCATCGCCGAACTCGAAGCGGAAAAACGCGGTCTCTACGGCGGCGCAGTCGGTTTCTTTGACTTCAACGGCAACATCAAGACGGCAATCGCCATTCGCACGATGGTGGTCAAAGACCACACGATTTACTTTCAGGCGGCGGGCGGCATCGTGGCAGATTCCACTCCCGACGGCGAATACCAAGAAACTCTCAGCAAAATGGCGGCAGGTTTGCGCGCCGTCGCATCGCTCATCAACCCAAAACTTAAAGCCCCGCAAGCCGTCTAAATTTTGACCTGCTTGCGGAACCTCGCTTTACGCCGCGCCGATGCGCGATGACCTCATCTTGTTCGTAACGGCAACTTGCAAACGGCGTCTCGCCATCATCGTTCTTGGCTCCCTCGCTTTCGTGGAAGTTCAAAGAAAGGCGCGCTTGACAGGTTAGGACGCGCTCGACGGGTTGGATCAAACGACAGGCTTTCTCTGCGTTTGGCGAGCCGAAAACGCGCCGCCACCATCGTCAAGGATTTTTGCTCTTGAGCTTGAGCATCGCTTCAATTCCCTCTTTTGAGCAGAATGCTCTCAAGATAGTTTTCGACTTCTTTTTGTTTGTTTTCTTTGGCAAGCATCAAGGCGGTTTTTCCGTCTTTGTTTGTGGCATCCATATCGGCGCCTTTGCTCACCAAGAGTTTTACCGCTTCCAACTTGCCCCAAAGCGCCGCCGTGTGCAACGGCGTGTTGCCCGCATCGTTCTTGGCGTGGATATCCGCCCCGCGTTCCACCAACCACTTCGCCGCTTCCAACTTGCCCCGACGCGCCGCCCTGTGCAACGGCGTGTTGCCGCCTACACCTCTCTGCGAAATCGGCGTTTCGCCCTTATTGTTCTTGGCGTGGATATCCGCCCCGCGCTCCGCCAACCACCGCGCCACTTCCAACTTGCCCCGACGCACCGCAAGGTGCAACAGCGTGTCGCCCTCGTCGTTCTTGGCGTTCAAGTCCGCCCCGCACTCCACCAACCACTCCGCTATTTTCCACTTGTGCCTCTTTATCGTTTCGTGCAACGGCGTGTTGCCCGCATCGTTCTTGGCGTGGATATCCGCCCCGCGCTCCGCCAACCACCGTGCCACTTCCAACTTGCCCTCACGCGCCGCCAAGTGCAACGGCGTGTCGCCCTCGTCGTTCTTGGCGTTCAAGTCCGCCCCGCACTCCACCAACCACTTCGCCACTTCCAACTTGCCCTCACGCGCCGCCAAGTGCAACGGCGTGTCGCCCTCGTCGTTCTTGGCGTTCAAGTCCGCCCCGCGCTCCGCCAACCAC
>JANWWM010000026.1 GCA_025055975.1 Chloroherpetonaceae bacterium
CGCGAGCGAAGAAGCGATGTGTTTGATGTCATTCTGAACGGAGCGAAGCGGAGTGAAGAATCCACATTCGGAGAAGCGAGGAGCGAGAATTGAGGAGCGAGAAGCGAGAATCGCGGACGCAATTTGCAATCCTTTGTGGATTCCTCGCTGGCGCTCGGAATGACAAGGAGAAAAGGCTCGGAATGACAGGGGGAAAAGGCTTGGAATGACAAAAGAGAAAGGCTTGGAATGACGGCAAAGCGCTGTCATTCTGAACGGAGCGAAGCGGAGTGAAGAATCCATTTCAGAGAAGCGAGGAGCGAGAAGCGAGAATCGCGGACGCTCAATTCGCAATCCGAAATTCGCAATTGTTTTTGACAAGACGACCGAAAATGTCCAATCCTGAATCGCAACTTGAAGAGCGGCAAAAGCTCACGCTCGTCGTGCCGAACATTCGCGCGCGCGAGCGAATAGACAAGTTTCTGACGCGGCAAGTCGAGAACGCGACGCGAACCAAAGTCCAAGAAGCCATCGAGGAAGGGCGCGTGTTGCTCAATGGCAAGCCCGTCAAGGCGAATCACAGGCTTTCGCCCAACGACGTGATTGAAATCACGCTCACCCGTCCGCCCGCGCCCGAAATGAAGCCCGAAGCGATTCCGTTGGATGTCGTCTATGAAGACGAGGCGCTCTTCGTCGTCAACAAGCCTGCGGGAATGGTCGTTCACCCCGCGTTTGGGAACTGGACGGGCACGCTTGCCAACGCCGCGTTGCACTATGCGCAAGAACGCTTATCCGACGCGCAAGGCGACACGTTTCGTCCGGGCATCGTGCATCGGTTGGATAAGGACACGTCGGGCTTGATCGTCATCGCCAAAGAAAACGAGGCGCATCTGGCGCTCGCCAAGCAGTTCGCGCAACGCTCCACCGAGAAGCGTTATGTAGCGCTCGTTTGGGGCGTTCCGAAATCGCCAAGCGGGACAATCAAGACGAACATCGGGCGAAGCAAGAAAAATCGCAAAGCGATGGCGGCGTATCCGTTTGAATCGAGCGAGGGCAAACCCGCGATAACGGATTACGTCGTCAAGGAAGATTACCGCTACTTTTCGCTGTTGGAACTTCGGCTTCACACGGGCAGAACGCATCAGATTCGCGCCCATCTGCAATTCATCGGCAATCCCATCGTGAGCGATGCGACCTACGGCGGCAAAACGATTCGCTCGCTTGGCTTCTCCCAGAGCGAAAAGTTCGTCGAGAACCTGTTTGAGATTTTGCCTCGACAAGCTTTGCATGCGGCGTTTCTTGCGTTCATTCACCCCAAAACGAAAACGCGCGTCGCCTTCGAAGCGCCGTTGCCGAGCGATATGCGAGCGGCGATTGAAAAAATCAAGCGCCTGCTTTGAGAGCGTTGCGTCGTTCTGAACGGAGCGAAGAATCCATTTCGGAGAAGCGAGGAGCGAGAATGGAGGAGGCTCAATTCGCAATTCGAAATTCGCAATTCGCAATCCGTTGTGGATTCCTCGCATTCGCTCGGAATGACGGCGAAGCGATGTCATTCTGAACGAAGCGAAGCGGAGTGAAGAATCCACATTCGGAGAAGCGAGGAGCGAGAATGGAGGAGGCTCAATTCGCAATTCGAAATTCGCAATTCGCAATGCGTGGATTCCTCGCATTCGCTCGGAATGACGGCGAAGCGATGTCATTCTGAACGAAGCGCAGCGGAGTGAAGAATCCACATTCGGAGAAGCGAGGAGCGAGAATTGAAGAGCGAGGACGCTCAATTTGCAATCCTTGATGGATTCCTCGCATTCGCTCGGAATGACAGGGGAGAAACGCTCGCAACAAATAAAGACGATGTTTATCTCTCCGATGTGGCTTTCGAAAGGGAAGCGACGAGGCAAGGATTTGATTTCGCCTTGCGCGTTTCGTAATTTTGCCGCCTCTTTTTGAGAGTTTCAACCGCAAAACTTCCAAACCAAAGCGATATATGTCAGCATCAGCCGCAGTTCGCCCCGACGAAATTTCCGCGATCCTCCGCAAACAACTGGCAGGGTTTGACAGCGAAGCCGACGCTTACGACGTGGGCACGGTGCTTCAAGTCGGCGACGGCATCGCTCGCATCTACGGGCTTTCAAAGGTGATGGCGGGCGAACTGATCGAGTTGCCGCGCGGCGTCATTGGCATGGCGCTCAACCTTGAAGAAGACAACGTGGGCGCGGTGTTGTTCGGAGAAACGGATTTGATTCGTGAAGGCGACCAAGTCAAGCGCACGGGCATCTTGGCATCCGTTCCCGTTGGCGAGGCGATGTTGGGGCGCGTCGTCAATCCGCTCGGTCAGCCGCTCGATGGCAAGGGCGCCATTGAGACGAAGATGCGCTTGCCGCTCGAACGTCGCGCGCCAGGGGTCATTTACCGCGAACCCGTCAAAGAACCGCTCCAAACGGGCATCAAAGCCATCGACGCGATGATTCCCATCGGGCGCGGACAACGCGAACTCATCATCGGCGATCGTCAAACGGGCAAAACCGCCGTCGCCATCGATACCATCATCAACCAAGCCATCATCAACCGCTCGCTGCCGCCTGAACGCAAACGCGAAACGATGCACTGCATTTATGTCGCCGTCGGTCAAAAAGGCTCGACGGTGGCGCAAGTGGTGGCGGCGTTGGAAAAATACGGCGCGATGGAATACACGACAGTCGTGTCGGCGACGGCAAGCGACCCCGCGCCGCTTCAATACATCGCGCCGTTTGCGGGCGCGGCTCTTGGCGAATACTTCCGCGACACGGGTCGGCATGCGCTCGTCATCTACGACGACCTTTCCAAGCAAGCCGTCGCCTATCGCCAGCTCTCGCTCTTGCTCCGCCGTCCGCCGGGACGCGAAGCCTATCCGGGCGACGTGTTCTACTTGCACTCGCGCTTGCTGGAACGAGCGGCGAAAATTCACCGCGACGACAAAGTCGCCCAAGCGATGAACGACCTGCCCGACGTCATCAAGCCTTTCGTCAAGGGCGGCGGATCGCTCACGGCGCTTCCCATCATCGAAACGCAAGCGGGCGACGTGTCGGCATACATTCCGACCAACGTCATCTCCATCACCGACGGGCAAATCTATCTTGAATCCAACCTCTTCAACAGCGGCGTGCGCCCCGCCATCAACGTCGGCATTTCGGTGTCGCGCGTCGGCGGCTCGGCGCAAATCAAGGCGATGAAAAAAGTCGCGGGCACCTTGCGGCTCGACCTTGCCAACTACCGAAGCCTCGAAGCCTTCGCCAAGTTCGGAAGCGACCTCGACAAAGCCACGCAGGCTCAACTCACGCGCGGTCAACGAATGGTCGAAATTTTGAAGCAAGGTCAGTATCAGCCCGTTCCCGTCGAGAAGCAAGTGGCGATCATTTACGTTGGCTCCATCGGCGTTCTCGACGCGATTCCCGTTCATCTGGCGCGCGAGTTTGAACGCGATTTCATCGAGTTCGCCGAGCGTCAAGAGCCGAGTCCCATCAAGGCGATCGCGGAAAAGAAGGAACTCACCGACGAGATTGCCGCCTCGCTCAAATCGCTCGCCATGAAGTTCTTGGAAGGCTTCAAAGCGAAGCACGGCTTGTAAGAGAGAAAGAACCGTCAAACGCTCGTTCAAAATGCCCACGCTGAGAGAAATTCGCAGTCGCATCAAAGGCGTCAAGACGACGCAACAAGTAACCAAAGCGATGAAAATGGTGGCGGCGGCGAAATTGCGACGCTCGCAAGACGCGGTGTTGCAAGCCCGTCCATATGCGTTCAAGCTCAAAGAACTGTTGGAGTCGCTCTCGCAAAAGGTCGATACGTCGCAGTTTCCGCTGCTCTCGCCTCGCAAGGAGGTCAAGAGCGTTTTGGTCATCGCGGTTGCGGCGGATAGAGGCTTGTGCGGCGCGTTCAATTCCAATCTGTTCAAAACGGCGCGGCAGGTCATCGATGGCGA
Organism: Chloroherpetonaceae bacterium; assembly: GCA_025055975.1. GTDB lineage: Bacteria > Bacteroidota > Chlorobiia > Chlorobiales > Thermochlorobacteraceae > JANWWM01. The sequence continues at coordinate 3,935 of JANWWM010000026.1, forward strand.
TTACGCCGACCTGCGCAAAGCGGGCAAGGTCAAAATGTTCTGCGTCGGCAAGCGAAGCGTCGATCACTTCGTCAAAGGCGGTTACGACGTCATCGGGCAATACGGCGGCGTTTTCAGCAAAATGGAGTTCGCCACGGCGAAAGCCATCGCGGAACGCGCGACGGAACTCTATTTGAAGGGCGAGGTCGATCGCGTCATCGTCGTCTACAACGAGTTCAAGTCGCTCTTGTCCTCGAAGTTGAAAACCGACGTGCTTCTGCCCATCCAACCCAGCGAAGCCAAAGAGACCAAAGACCCCAAACGCGCCAAAGAGGGCGGAGACTACATCTACGAGCCATCGCCCGAAGCCATCATCAACGACCTTGCGCCTCGACACCTTGCCACGCAGATGTGGCGCGTGATGCTCGAATCGTTCGCCGCCGAACAAGCGGCGCGCATGATGGCGATGGATACGGCGACCGAAAACGCCAAAGAACTTCTGCGCGTCCTTTCCATCACCTACAATCGAGCGCGTCAGGGCGCCATCACGAAGGAAATCATCGAAATCGTCAGCGGCGCAAACGCTCTGCAAGCCGAATAGCGCGCTCGGAATTTTTTGGACGAGGGGCGGGGCGAAACCGCCCTTTGCTTTTTTCGCCCGTCCGCTTCGCGCCGTTCAAGGCTTGAAAACCAAACACTTGAACTCAAACGGATTCAGCGCGAGTTTTAGGTTGCCGTCTTTCGTGGCGAATTGTCGCTCGGATTCAAAAAAGTCGTAGAGCGTTTGATTCGGCTCAAGACGCAGATAGCCCGTGAAAGGCGCGTTGCGCAGATTGACGACGACCAAAACCTTGTCTTCCGCCGTCGAGCGAATGAAAGCGTAGATGGCTTCGTCGTTTGACGATTTGACCTTTTCCATCGCGCCGTGAACGAGAGCGGGGTGCGTTTTGCGCAACCAAATCAAATTGCGATAGAACGTCCTGAACTCTTCGGCGCGAGGCGCGTTCCAATCGATGGGGTCTTTTTCAAAGAGCGAAATGCGCTTTGAGTAGCCAATGTCGTCGCCGTTGTAAAGAAGCGGAACGGAGCGAATCGTGCCGTAACCGCCCATCGTGAAGACGAGCGTCGCGGTGGCTTTCGCGCCGTCCGAGCCGCCAAAGGCTTCGACGGGCGGACCGTGTTCAAGCGCAAGGTCGTGATTGGAATTGAAACGCAACCGAAGCGAATGCTTCGCAAAAACCTTTTCCTCGTTCTCCAAAACTTCGTCGAGATAATGCGCGGGCTTTTTGCCTTTGACGATATCGAGCAGCGCGCCATGCACGTTCCAACTGTAAGTGAGGTCGAAGCCAACGACGTGATGTTCGGGCAACGTGCTTTCGGCGAGCATCAAGAGGTCGGGCTTGATTTGACGAAGTTCCGCAATGGTCGCTTGCCAAAAGTCCGACGGAATCGCCTCGGCGACGTCGCATCGGAAGCCGTCGACATCGAATTCTTTGACCCAAGTTTTCAGCGCGTTGGCGAAGTAGGCGCGAACGTCGGGATTTTTGTAATCGAGTTGCGCCACGTCGGTCCATTGATCGTTGGGCGAGACGATGTTGCCTTTCTTGTCCTTCGCGTAAAAATCGGGGCGTTCTTGAACGAGCGGACAATCCCACGCGGTATGATTGCCGACGAAATCCATCACGACTTTGAGTTCCAAAGCGTGAGCGGCGTGAACGAAACGCTTGAAGTCTTCTTTCGTGCCGTGCTCGGAATTGACATCGAAATAATCCTTGACGGAGTAAGGACTGCCGAGAGAGCCTTTGCGCTTCAACTTGCCAATGGGGTGAATCGGCATCAGCCAAACGACTGTCGCGCCAAGTTGTTTGAGGCTTTCGAGACGTTCTTCTGCGGCTTTGAACGTGCCGTCGGACGAGAAGTTGCGCAGGAAGACTTCGTAAATCACCGCGCTTTTTATCCAATCGGGACTTGGATTGGCGGCGGCGTTGCCCATTGGCTTGGGAGTTCGAGCGTATCCGCGAAGAAAAAAAAGAAACGCGCCGATGAGCGCAAGAGCCAGAATCGTGAGCGCGAAGAAAAGTCGCATGGCGTTGGATTGCGAGTTTGAGAAGAGTTGAAAAGTTATCTTGCAAACCGAACGTTCAACTTACAACATTCCAACGAATTTCAATGCTCACGTTTTGGCGAGCGATTTACAACCTGCTCTTTCCCGCGTTTCGTTTGCTCGCGCGCGTTCTGGCTTGGTTCAATCCCAAAATTCGAGCGTCGCTTCAAGGTCGGGTCGGATTGTTCGAGAGGCTTTCCGAGAGCGTTCAAGCGTTGCCGCAAGGGCGCAAGCGCGTTTGGTTTCACGCCGCGTCGGTCGGCGAGTTTGAGCAAGCCCGTCCCATCATCGCCGAACTGCGCAAACGAGGCGACGTCGCCATCGTCGTCTCGTTTCTTTCCGCGTCGGGCTACGAGGCGAGAAAACATTTTCCCGACGCCGACCTTGTCACGTATTTGCCCGAAGATTCGCCCAAGAACGCGAAGCGATTTTGCGCGCTCGTCAAGCCCAATGTCGCCGTCGTCGTCCGCTACGATTTTTGGCTCAATCATCTCGCGGAAGCGAAAGCGTCGGGCGCGAAACTCGTTCTAATCGCCGCGTCGATTCAAGCGCGAAACAACTACTTCAAGCCGATTTTGAAATCGTTTTACAAGGCGGTTTTCGAACTTTTCGACAAAATTTTCGCCGTGTCGGAAAGCGACGCGCGGCGTTTTAGCCAAGGCTTCGGCTTGAAAACGGTTGAAGCGGCGGGCGACACGCGCTTCGACCAAGTTTTCGAGCGAAGCAAGCGCAGAACGAAAATCGCTCGTTTGGAAGCGTTCTACCGCGAAACGCGCGTTCTCGTTTGCGGGAGCACGTGGCGAATCGACGAAGAACTGATCGCGGAAGCCTTCTTGGATTTAGAGCGCGTCGCGCTCATCGTCGCGCCGCACGAGGTCGATGAGGCGCATTTGCGATGGCTCGAATCGCTCTTGAACGCGAAGGGATTGCGCTATGCGAGAGCGACGAAACTGCCCGAAGATTTTTCGAGCGAGCGCGTTTTGATCATCGACGAAATCGGATACTTGGCGGAGCTTTACGCTTTGGCGAGCGTGGCTTACGTGGGCGGCGGATTCGGCGCGAACGTGCACAACGTGCTCGAAGCGGCGGCGCACGGCGTTCCCGTCGTGTTTGGCGGCAACGTTCAGAAATCGCGCGAGGCGAAAGAATTGGCGCAAGCGGGCGGCGCGTTCATCGCAACGAAAGAATCGCTCGCGCCCACGTTGCGACGCTTGTTCGAGCGCGACGACGAAAGACGCGAAGCGGGCAAACGCGCGGCGGAGTTCGTTCAGCGACGGCTCGGAGCGACGACGAAAATCTTGAAGAGCCTCGCGGAAACGCAGGCGTTGCAAACCAAAATTGGCGTTTGAACGGAGAACAAGCCTTTGCGTCGCGGATTCCTCGCATTCGCTCGGAACGACAAAGGGGAAAGGCTCGGAATGACGGCAAAGCGCGGTCATTCTGAACGAAGCGAAGCGGAGTGAAGAATCCATTTGAGAGAAGCGAGGAGCGAGAATCGAGGATGCTTAATTCGCAATCCGAAATTCGCAAGTCGCAATCTTTGCGGATTCCTCGCATTCGCTCGGAACGACGAAAACCGATTGAAGCAAACGCGACCTGGCGATTCAAAACCCGTTTCGATATGAAGACGACCGAACTCAATTCGGAATACAAAACTTACCTGCGCGATTTTCTCAACTACGCCAAATTGGAACGCAACTTTTCCGACAACACGCGCGATTCCTACAAGCGCGACCTGACGCGGTATTTGCTCTTCATTCAGAACGAGCGCCAATGCCCAACGCTCAACGACGCGACGAGCGATTGCATCAGAGCCTTTCTCAACGAACTCGCCGAACTCGGCTTGGAATCCGCCTCGATTTCGCGCAACATATCGGCGATTCGCTCTCTGCACAAATTTTTGTTTGCCGAAAAAACGCTGTCCAGAAACGTCGCCGAAGACGTCTCGCTTCCGAAGTTGGGACGATACTTGCCGACCGTGCTCACGCTCGACGAGGTTTTTCGTCTGCTCGACGCGCCAATGAGCGAAAAGAATCCCTCGCCCAAATTCGCCTTGCGCGACAAAGCGATTTTGGAGTTGATGTATGCGACGGGCTTGCGCGTGAGCGAAGCCGTCGAGCTGACGCAACAGAATCTTTGCTTCGAAGCGGGCTTCATTCGCGTTTTTGGCAAAGGCTCAAAGGAGCGGCTCGTGCCCGTCGGTCGTTCCGCGATAGAGTGGGTGAGGCGCTATCAAACCGAACTGCGCGTTCGCTTGGCGGGTCGCCATTCCGAAGATTATCTCTTTCTCAACGCGCGCGGCAAGAAGCTAACGCGAATGAGCTTCTACAACATCATCGTCGAAAACGCCAAACGCGCCGAGATTCAAAAAGACATCAGCCCCCACACGTTGCGACACACGTTTGCGACGCACTTGCTCGAAGGCGGAGCGGATTTGCGCGCCGTGCAAGAAATGTTGGGACATAGCACCATCAAGGCGACGCAAGTTTACACGCACATCGACCGACATTTCTTGAAAGAAGCGCACTCGACGTTTCATCCAAGAGCGTAAGCGCAAAGGGCGATTGGTTGAAATCGCCCTTTGCGGTTCAAACTCCGATTCTCACTTGAGGAGCATCATCTTCCGCGTCTGAACGAAAGCTCCCGCTCGCAACCGATAAAAATACGCCCCGCTTGACCAAGCCCCCGCGTTCAAAACCACCTGATAGGCTCCCGCCTCTTGACGCGCATTCACCAGCGTCGCCACTTCCTTGCCCAGCGCATCATAGACTTTGAGCGTTACCGCGCTGGCGACGGGAAGTTGATACGCGATGGTGGTCGTTGGGTTAAACGGATTGGGATAGTTTTGCTCCAAGACGAAGGTTTTGGGCAAGCCCGCGTCCAGTTCAATGCTGTTGGAGAAATTGAAGCGTCCGTCAAGGTCAATCTGTTTCAAGCGGTATTGGACGGCGCCGACGGCGGTTTTGTCCAAGAAGGAGTAGGATTTGGGAGAGGAAGATGTGCCATGACCTTTGACGAAGCCGAGCGTGAGCCAGTCGGAAGCGTTGGCGAGTTTTCTTTGAACTTCAAAGCCCGCGTTGTTGAGTTCGGAGGTGGTGCGCCACGCCAGCAGAACGCCGCCATCGGTTCTGCGCGCCGAAAATTCCGCAAGCTCGACGGGCAAGGGATTAGCCAAATCGTTGCTTCCCAAGACAAACTCTCCAAACGCATTCGTCGTGGCGCGCACCTCGTTTGGAAAACTGGAATTGAAAGCGTTGGGAAGCGCCGTGAACGTCCCGATGCCAACGTTTGGGCGACGATAGACGACGACGGTTTGCGGGTTGCCAATGCCCGCATTGGGAATTTGCGTCCCAATAAATCGCAATATCGCATTGGACACCGTGAAGCCTGAAGTCGTGATGACGAATCTGTATTGGCTTTGATTCGCGGGCGGCGAGCTGAATGAAACGTTGCTCGCAGGCGAATCAAAGCGGCGCACGGCGCAAACGCCCTCGCCCGAAACGCCCAGGAAAACAATGCGCACGCCCGTCGTCAAGAACGAGTGCGAACCGTCGCCTGAAATCGTGTAAGCATCGCCCGCGTCCGCCCCAGAACTAACCGTCCATCGCGCGATTCTTGACGAAGCGACTGGACTGCCGCCGATATTGACCAGCGTGAAATCGCCGCCGAAAAACAAGTGATCGCCATACACTACTGAGCAACTAACATTGCCAGACATACTGCCGCCGCCCGTTCCGTTGCCACCACCCGAACCGACGGCATTCCAAGCCGAGCCGTTCCATCGGGCGATGTTGTTCGCGGGAACGCCGCCTGCTGTCGAGAAGATGCCGCCGACATACAGCTCGCCATAATGCTCTGAAAGCGTATTGACCAAAGGCAACGAACCTCCTACGCCATTGTTCGAACCAGAACCGACGGCATTCCAAGCCGAGCCGTTCCAGCGGGCGATGCTGTTCGCGGGATTTCCGCCCGCAGTCGTGAAAAGACCGCCCGCATACAGTTCTCCATTGTATGAGGCAAGGGCAAGGATGCCACCGCTCACGCCGTCATTTGGGCTTGTGCCGACGGCGCTCCAAGCCGAACCGTTCCAGCGAGCGATGTTGTTGACGGGAGTTCCGCCTGCGGTGGTGAAACTGCCGCCGACATAGAGGTCGCCGCCATAAACCGCGAGCGCATTGACGGACGGCGAACTTCCGCCGCTAACGCCGTTGTTCGATCCTGAACCAACGGCGCTCCAAGTCGTGCCGTCCCACCAAGCGATGTTGTTCGCGGAGTTGCCGCCTGCGGTGGTGAAACGGCCTCCAACATAGAGTCGCCCTCCGAAAATCAAGAAGTCAGAGATGATGGGATTAGAACCGCCGCTAACGCCATCGTTTGGGCTTGTGCCGACGGTATTCCAAGCCGAGCCGTTCCAACGGGCGATGCGGTTTGCGGAAATGCCGCCTGCGGTGGTGAAACTGCCGCCAACATAGAGTTCGCCGCCATAGACCGTCAAGGCAAGGACAGAGCCATTCACGCCGTTGTTCGGTCCTGAACCGACGGTATTCCAAGCCGAACCGTTCCAACGGGCGATGCGATTTGCGGAAATGCCGCCTGCGGTCGTGAAAAGACCGCCAACGTATAATTCTCCATTATACACGGCAAAGCACCGAACGGCGCCACTCAAGCCGTTGCCTGTTCCCGAACCCAAAGAGCTCCACGATGAACCGTTCCAGCGAGCAATGAATATTGATAGACTGCCACCCGCGATTCCAAATTCGCCACCAACGCACAGGTCAGTTCCATAGATCGCAAGGGCTCTAATCAGACCGTTTGTTCCTAAACCGACGCTGTTCCAAGCCGAACCGTTCCAACGGGCGATGTTGTTGGCGGGAGTTCCGCCTGCCGTAGTGAAATTGCCCCCAACATAAAGTTCCGTTCCATAGACGGCAAGGGCGCGAACTGAGGGGCTGACTCCGCCGCTGATGCCCGTGCCGACGGCACTCCAAGCCGAGCCGTTCCAACGAGCGATGTTGTTGGCGGGAGTTCCGCCTGCGGTGGTGAAACGACCCCCAACATAGAGTTCGCCGCCATAGACGGCAAGGGCGAGAACTAAGGGATCGCTTCCGCCGCTGATGCCCGTGCCGACGGCGCTCCAAGCCGAGCCGTTCCAACGAGCGATGTTGTTGGCGGGAGTTCCGAAGCTGCCACCGACATAGAGGTCAGCGCCATAGACCGCAAGGGCATGAATCGGACCGCTTGTTCCTAAACCGACGCTGTTCCAAGCCGAGCCGTTCCAACGAGCGATGTTATTGGCGGGAGTTCCGCCTGCGGTCGTGAAACTGCCCCCAACATAGAGTTCCGTTCCATAGACGGCAAGGGCGAGAACTGAGGGGCTGAGTCCGCCGCTGATGCCCGTGCCGACGGCGCTCCAAGCCGAGCCGTTCCAACGAGCGATGTTGTTGGCGGGGGTTCCGCCTGCGGTGGTGAAACTGCCGCCAACATAGAGTTCGCCGCCATAGACGGCAAGGGCGAGAACTGAGGGGCTGAGTCCGCCGCTGATGCCCGTGCCGACGGCGCTCCAAGCCGAGCCGTTCCAACGGGCTATGCCATTTGCAAAAATGCCGCCTGCGGTGGTGAAACTGCCGCCAACATAGAGTTCGCCGCCATAGACCGCGAGAGCAAGCACGGCATCGTCTAATCCATTCGGCACGTTAAACCCCGTTCCCCAATTGCCTGAGCCGCTTTGAGTTTGCGCGTCGTCTTTGGGCGTCGCTACGGGTCTGCCGTGCGCGTCCAAAATCAGTTCAAATCCGTCAAGGCTATAACTCCCGTCGCGATCGAGGCGCAGCGTGCCGTCGGGATTCAGTATCTCGCGCACCGACGGTTGCGTCGGTCGATCTTGGGCAAACGAGACGCTTGCCATCAGCAGCAAAAACGCGAAGGCATAAGTCTTCTTCATAGCGATGGGTTTTGATTGAAGTTGAACGGAAACCGAAAACTTCCGTGAAACGAGCAAGAAGGAATGGCTGAAATTTATAGCGAAAGAACGTTAAGAGAAAGTTAAAAATCGTGAAAGAGCGGGAGGCTCATTCCGACGTTTTGGAGAGGTGGGCGAGAACGACGCGATGAACGCGAGGCGACGACAACAATCCGCAGTGCGTCGCAATCGGAAGCGAGAGATTTTGGGCGACGCGCCAAATCGAACTGGAATACGGCACGATCATCAAATCGAACGGCGTGTAGATGGAAAGCGGATTGAGCGGACGGAGCGAGTCTTCGTTGGCTCGCAACGTTTTGAGCAGAGAACTGCCTTGCCTCAAATCGCGGAAGCCTTCGCCCGTTCTGAAAAAAGCGAGCGCGCTTCCGCGGTGCGGCGTTCCAAGCGTGATGAACGTTTGCGCGCGCGAAACGCCGTTCAAGCGTTGCAGGTAGTAGCGCGACGTCAAGCCGCCCATGCTGAACGCCACGATCGAAAACGATTCGTCGGAAGCGAGAGTCTCCTCAATGAATGCGGCGAGTCGTTCAGCCAAAAAAGCGATCGATGCCGAGCCATCATGCGGCGCAAGGTCGGGCGCATAAACGCGAAACCCTTGCGATTCAAGGACGTGTCGCAAGGATTTCATCGCGGAACTCGACTCGAAAATGCCGTGAACCAAAACGACGGCGCGCGAGCTACTCATCGTCGGCGTCGGAGAAGTTGAGCGGCAAATCGAAAGTCTGGTCGCCTTCTTTTGACGACGTGCGCGTGAAATGTAGCCGTCTGAGCTTGCGCGTCAGGCAACTATCGAGCGACGTGTTCGCAATGTCGTCGCGGGGAATCGAGACGTTCTTGACGCGACCATCGGGCGTAACCGAAAGCCGAACCACCAACTTGCCTCTGACGCTGGGATCATAGTTTTTGGCTTCGCGGTAACATTCTTCCAACGCGAGTTGATGCTTGACGATGACGCTGTCGATTTGCGAGAGTTTGCGAGGCGGAAGGTTGTCGTCGTTGCGGGCTTGCACCATCTCTCTTCGATTTTGCGCGAAGGTCGTGAGCGAGCAGAGCAGAAGCGCGATAACTACGAGAAGCGTTTGTTTCATCAGAGCGTTGTTTGGGTTGAACGAAAAGCCAACCCACGAACCGCGAAACGAGATAAAAAAGTCCCGCGCCGCTCGAAAAAATTTCGTCGTGGCGTTGCGAGCGACGCGGGAATTGGGTTACGCGACGGCAAGTTCCACGTTGGGAGCGGCGGCTTTGATGTCGTCGGTCGCGTATTGCTCGAACTTCTTGAAGTTCTTGACGAATTCCTTGGCGAGCCAAAGGGCTTTTTGGTCGTAAGCGTCTTTGTCCGCCCAAGCGTTTTTCGGAATCAGGACGTCGCTGGGCACGTTTGGACAAGCGGTCGGGACGGAGACCTTGAAGATGGGGTCTTCGATGCAACTGACGTTGTCCAACTCGCCCGCGAGCGCGGCATTGACCATAGCGCGCGTGTAGGCGATTTTCATTCGTTTGCCCACGCCCACGCCGCCGCCCGTCCAGCCCGTATTGACGAGCCAAACGCGCACGTTTTCTTTGGCGATTTTTTCGCCCAAAAACTTGGCGTATCGCGTCGGGTGAAGCGGCAAGAAGGGCGCGCCAAAACAAGCGCTGAACGTCATCGTCGGTTCTTTGATTCCGATTTCCGTGCCCGCGACCTTCGCCGTGTAGCCCAAAAGGAAGTGATACATCGCTTGCGCGGGCGTAAGGCGCGAAATGGGCGGCAACACGCCAAAAGCGTCGCACGTGAGAAAGACGATGTTCTTGGGCTTCGGACCGATGCTCGGCAGAACCGCGTTGGGAATGTAATCGAGCGGATAGGCGCAACGAGTGTTTTCCGTGATGGAATCGTCGGCGAAGTCGATGACGCGCGTCTCTTCGTCCATCACGACGTTTTCGACGATCGCGCCGTAGCGAATCGCGTCGTAGATGAGCGGTTCGTTTTCGCGCGAAAGGTTGATGCACTTGGCGTAGCAACCGCCTTCGATGTTGAAGATGCTCGTTTCCGACCAGCAGTGTTCGTCGTCGCCAATCAGGCCTCGCGTCGGGTCGGCGGAAAGCGACGTTTTGCCCGTGCCCGAAAGCCCGAAGAAAATCGCGCTATCGCCGTTCTTGCCCATGTTGGCGGAGCAATGCATCGAGAGCACGCCGCGCAAGGGCATCAAGTAGTTCATAATCGTGAAAACGGACTTTTTGATTTCGCCCGCGTAACCCGTGCCGCCGATGAGAACGACTTTCTTGGCGTAGTTCAAGATGATGAACGTTTCCGTGAGCGTGTGGTCTTCGGCGGGATTGGCTTTGAAGTTCGGAACGGAAATGACGGTGAAGTCGGGCGAAAAGTTCGAGAGTTCTTCTTTCGTCGGGCGAATGAACAAGGCTTTGGCAAACGCGCTGTGCCAAGCGAGTTCGGTAACGACGCGCACGCGCAAGCCGTAAGTTTTGTCCGCGCCCACGAGCATGTCTTGCACGTAGAACTCGCGCTCGGCAAGGTAGTTCAAAACCTTTTGATGAAGCGCGTCGAAATGCGCGGGATCGAAAGGCTTGTTGTTTTCCCACCAAATTTCGTTCTCGCAGGAAGGCTCTCGGACGGTGAATTTGTCGTTGGCGGAGCGACCCGTTTTTTTGCCCGTCTTGACGACGAGCGCGCCCGTGCTCGCAAGATGACCCTCGCCATTCTTGACGGCGCGTTCAATGAGATGATGGACGCTCAAATTGCGATGAACGGGCTTCTGCGGAGCGAATCCCAGATCAATTGTCATAGTTTTGGAATAGGTTGTAGGTTGCAAAATGCGTCGGGCTGAACTTAATAACTTTCGCTTTCATTCGGAAAATCGCGGCTTTTGACGTCGGCGACGTAGCGTCGAACCGCGTCGCTGATGATTTGTTCCAAGTTCGCGTAGCGACGCACGAAGCGCGGTCGGAAGGCGTTGTTTAGCCCGAGCATGTCGTTGATGACGAGCACTTGCCCGTCGCATGCGCTGCCCGCGCCGATGCCGATGGTGGGAACGCCAAGGCTCTGCGTAACCTTTTCGGCGAGCGCGGTCGGGATTTTTTCGAGCACGACGGCAAAGGCGCCGCATTCTTCCAAGAGTTTCGCGTCGCGCAAGAGTTCTTCGGCTTCGCGCTCGTCTTTGGCGCGCACCTTGTAGGAGCCAAATTTGTAGATGGATTGCGGCGTAAGCCCCAAATGCGCCATCACGGGAATGCCCGCGTCGGTGATGCGCTTGACCGCGTCGGCGACGACCTTCCCGCCTTCCAACTTGACCGCATGGCAACCCGTCTCCTTCATCAAGCGTCCCGCGTTCTTCAAAGCGTCTTCGGGCGAGAGTTGGTAGGTCATAAACGGCATGTCGGCGACGATCATCGCCCTGCCCGTGGCGGCATGAACGCCCTTGACGACGGCGCGCACGTGGTAAATCATCTCGTCGAGCGTCATCGGGAGCGTGGTTTCGTTGCCGGCGAACACGTTGCTCGCCGAATCGCCGACGAGAATGATGTCCACGCCCGCCAAGTCCAACAGGCGCGCGATGGTGAAATCATATGCGGTCAAAACGGCGATTTTCTCGCCCTTTTTCTTCATCTCGATCGCTTGGCTCGTGGTAAAAGCGCGGCGCGAGGTTTCAAGTTGCGTCGACATTTCGCGGATTGAACGAGTTGCCTTGATGAGCGGAGAAGTTACGCACAAACGCCGATTCAAGAATCAACGGCGCAACCTATCGCTTCGTCGGAAAGTCGGCGTAGAGTTTCGCCGTTCTGCCGAGCGAACGTTCGAGGTTGATTTTGGCGACGAGGTAATCATAAACGGCTTGCAGGTAGTTGTTCTTGGCTTGCGTGAGCGCCAGTTCCGCGTCGGTCAGTTCCAACGCGGAGCCAACGCCTTGCGCTCGGCGAAGGCGCGTGATGGCGTAGGAACGCTCCGCGCTTTGCACGGTCGTGGCTTGAACTTGCAGGCGTTTGACGGTCTCTTCCAACGCGGCGAGGGCGTTTTTGACTTCGGCGCGAACGTTCTCGCGGACGTTGTCAAACAGCGTCTCCGCTTTTTTCTTCTCCAACTTGGCTTGCTGAACTTTGGCGGAAGTTTGCATAAAGTTCCCCGTAACGAAAGGAATCGAAAGCGGAATCGAGAGTTGCAATCCAACCGCCAAGTTCGTGCCCCAACTGTATTGGTCGAATCGAAAATTGTTGGCAAGCGTGAGGCGTTGATACTGCGCTTGCGCGTCGAGCGTGGGAAGGAAGTTCGCCATTTCCGCGTCGATTTGAGCCTCGGCGACGTCGATTTGCAATTTCAATTGTTGAATTTCGGGACGATTGTCGAGCGCTTCGGCGTAAGCGGTCTCGAAGCTCAAAACGGGCGGATTGCCGTCGTAGGCGAGGGAATCGGTCAGAACGAAGTCGTCGGACGCGCCAAGCCCGATCTTCGCTTTCAGAAGGGTTTTGGCAATCTCGACAAGGCTCTGCGCTTTGACGAGAGCGGGACGAAGGTTCTCGACATTGACGAAGGCGCGAAGCGTGTCGATGTCGGCGGCGAGTCCTTGCTTGTAGAGCAGGCGAGCGTCGTTCAACGCTTGTTCGCCGCGAGCGACGCTTTGCGCGATAAGCTTGGTTTGCTCCTGCGCGATGAGAACGTCGTAATAGGCTTTTTTGACGTCGGCGATGGTCTCGGCGCGAGAGGCTTGGTAAGATTGTTCCGAGAGCTTTTTAATCGCGCTCGCCACGCCAATCGCGGTGAAAATCTGCGGACGGAACAGCGGCTGTTGAAGCGTGACGGAAGCCGTGTAAGAGTTGATGTTGGAAAGTTGAATCGCCGCAAAGCCCGCTCCGCCCGCGCCAGAAGGGCGATTGGCGCCGCCCGTCGGAAAAAGGTTCGTTGGAAAAAATTGCGTTTGTCGGAACGAATGACCATAAACGAATCCAAGCGCGACGTTGGGCATCGCCAAACCGTAGGCTTGCCTGACGCCTTCGGCGGATTTGTCGCGATCGAGGCGGGCGGCGATGAGGTCTCGATTGTTTTGCAAGGCGAGCGTGACGGCGTCGTTCAAGGACAGGGCGCGCGGTTGCGCGGAAAGCGAAAAGGAAAAGAGCAGAGCCAAAAAGGCGACGGTCGCGTCTCTCATAGATGGGTTCGACTGCGTTTTCGCGTGCGTTCCGTTGAGTTGAAGTTGGAAAAACGACGAAAAACTGACCGCGAGTTAGAAAATGACTCGCGGTCAGCATAACGCTTCGAGGGGTTGAAAGTTTCAAGCGCGAAAGAAATTTGCGCGTTTGGAGAGAATTGCTATCTTTGCGCCTCAAAAAATTTTGGGGATATAGCTCAGTTGGTAGAGCGCTTCAATGGCATTGAAGAGGTCAGGAGTTCGAATCTCCTTATCTCCACTTGAACGAAAGCGAGACGCCCTTCCTCGAACAGCGACGCGACCGCCGCTTAGGAACGCCGACCGCCGATATGACCGAACTCATCTTGCTTCTCGCCACGCTGATAGGAGCCGCGTTTTTTTCGGGAACGGAGACCGCTTTCATCGCCGCCAATCGCGTCCGCTTGGAAATGTTTGAACGCAAGGGCGTGTTCGGCGCGGCGTTAGCCAATCATTACTTCGCTCGCATCGACAAGGCGCTCGCCGCCACGTTGGTCGGTCGCGCGCTGTTTGCGACGCTGTTTGCGACGCTCTTGTCGGGGCTTTTCGCGGATTGGTTCGGGCGCAATTCGATTCTGGTCGATACGCTCATCGCCGCGCTCCTGCTCTCGCTCGTCGCCGACGTCGTCGCCAAGCCGATTTTCCGAGAACTTGCCGACTACGCCGTCCTCGTCTGCGCCCCGCTACTGAGGCTGGCGCGGATAACGCTGTTTCCGTTCATCGTCGTTTCGGAATGGGCGGCGCGCCAATTCGCCAACGCCTTCGGCGCGACTTTGCCAAGCCCAACGGAATTTTATCGCAAGCAAGATTTCGAGGTTCTCTTGCGCGAAAACGCGCTCGTCGAGGCGCGACAACAAGACGTGGAGATTCTCTCCAATGCCCTCGCCATCGGCGAAATTCGCGTCAGGGAATCGATGGTGCCGCGCACGGAAATCGTGGCGATCGAAAAATCGGCGAGCGTAAAAGAAACCCTCCAACGCTTTGAAACCTCAGGCTACTCGCGCTTGCCCGTCTATGACGGAACCATCGACAAAATCGTCGGCGTCGTCGCCGTGCAAGATTTGTTCAAGAAGCCGAAAAGTTTGGAGAGCGTCATCAAAGAGGTGATGTTCGTGCCTGAAACGAAAAAAGCCGTCGAGCTGCTGTCGGAATTTTTGCAAACGGGGCAGAGCCTTGCCATCGTGGTCGATGAATTTGGCGGAACGGCGGGGTTGATTACGGCGGAAGACTTGATCGAGGAGCTCGTCGGCGACATTCAAGACGAATACGACCAAGACGACGAGGTTTTTCGCGCGCTTTCGGAAAACACCTATCTTTTGAGCGGACGGCTGGAAATCGATCGCATCAACGAAAAGTTTGGGCTTTCGATTCCCAAAGGCGATTATGAAACGCTGGCGGGCTATATTTTGGCAAATTGCGGACGCATTCCCAAGCAGGGCGAAGTCATTGAAATCGAGCCCTTCACCATCACGATTTCAAAAGCCAGCAAAACGAAAATCGACGTGGTGAAACTGACGCGCAAGGCTTCCGCGCCGCGAAAACCTTAACGTTCAACCCGGAACAATGCCCGACGAAAAGTCGCTCGTTGGCGATTCGCTCCGACAACTGCGCGCTCTGGAACTGGCGCAAGACTCCACGCTTTACGTCGGACGCTCGGCGGTTTCCGTCTGGCTCGAAAAGGCTCTCTCTCCCGAACTTCGCCTGCCGTTCTTTGAATCGCTCTTGCTTTTGGTCGGGGGACTGATTTGCGCCTACTTGCTTTATCTGCGCGCCAAGCGCGCCAAGCGCAACGACCAACTTCAAGGCAGAGCGTTGCAGATGGCGGCTTTCGCGCTCTTGGCTCTCGCCACGAAGGGCTTGTTTTTCATCGTCGCCACGCTGACGCTCGCCAACGCTCTGCCCGCGCATCTTTACGGGCAACTCTACTGGCTGGGGTGGCAACTGTCGCTCGTGTGGTTTGTATTTTTCGGACTATTGTTCGCGTTGGGATTCGTGCGAGACCGAAAAAGTTACGACGTGTATTTCATCACGACGCTCATCTTGCTGGCGGCGGTCTTGAGCCTTACCTACAACGATTGGACTTGGCGACAAATTTTGTGGTTCGCCGCAGGAACGGCGCGCTACGACATCAAAGCCAAAATGCCGTTTAGTTTTGGCGAAGAGCATCTTTGGCTGAGACACAGCAAAAACACTTACTATGCGATGATGATTCACTTCGGCGCGTGGATCGCGGCGTTTGGCGCGGCGGGCTATCGAGTGTATCGCAGGAGCAAAGCCTATCAAGACGAAAGCGCCAGAAACGCCTCGCATCAGCTCGCGCTCGCGCTGTTTTTCATCGCGGGAATCGGCATAGCGTTCATCGCATTGCTTTACGCCAGTCCGAAAACGCTGTTCGCCATTTCCCTTTCAGCCGCGATTTTGGCGTTGGCGTCGCTTTTCTATGGCGTAAGAGGCATTTATCGGCACGGGCGGTATCGCCGCGTCTGAACCAACTTTTGCGAATCGAACGATGTGCGGAGTGTTTGGCATCTACAACTCGGATAGCGCCGCGATGGACACGTTCTACGGCTTGTATGCGCTTCAACATCGCGGACAAGAAGGCGCGGGCATCGTCGCCGCCGACTACGACGAGACGAAAAAAAAGGCGCAATTTCGCATCGTCAAAAACTTTGGACTCGTCGCCGAAGTCTTCCGCGACGAGCGCGTCCTCGAAACGCTCAAAGGGCGAGCGGCAATCGGACACAACCGATACTCCACAATGGGCTCCGCCAAAACGCCTCAAAACGTTCAGCCTTTCCTCGTGACCTACAAATCGGGGCACTTGGCGCTGGGGCACAACGGCAACCTCACCAACGAAAAACCGCTTCGCCAAAAACTCATCGAAGACGGCGTGATTTTTCAAGCCACGTCCGATAGCGAAATTATCTTGCACCTCATCGCGCGAAGCAAGGCGACGACGGTCGTCGAGCAAGTCTACGACGCGCTCACGCAGGTTCAGGGCGCGTTCTCGCTCGTGATTCTGACCGACGACGCTTTGATTGCCGCCCGCGACCCTTTGGGCTTCCGACCGCTCTCGCTTGGAATCCGCGAAAACAAAGACAAGCACGGCAAAAAAACGCCGCCCGCCTACGTCGTCGCCAGCGAAACGTGCGCCTTCGACATCATCTCCGCCAAATACAAACGCGAAATTTTGCCCGGCGAAATCGTCGTCATCGACAAGGAAACGGTGCGGACGGGGGAGACGAAATCGGTCTTTTTGCCCAAATCGGAGCGAAAGGCGCGATGCATTTTCGAGTATGTCTATTTCTCGCGCCCCGATAGCGTGATTTTCGGCGAATCGGTCGACAAAGTGCGTCGCAAACTCGGAAAAAATCTCTCGCACGAAGGCGGCTTGAAACCCAAAGACGACGAGAAATACGTAACCGTCATCAGCGTGCCCGATTCATCGAACACGGCGGCGCTGGGCTTCGTAACCGAAAGCAACAAGCAAGGCAACGCGGCGCGGCTCGAACTTGGGTTGATTCGCAACCACTACGTCGGCAGAACGTTCATTCAGCCCGGCGAACACGAGCGCGGCTTGAAGGTGCGTTCCAAATACAACATCGTGCGCGGCGTGCTCAAAGGGCGGCGCATCGTCGTCGTCGATGATAGCATCGTGCGCGGCACGACCTCGAAAATGCTCGTGCAACTTCTGCGCGAAGCCCACCCGAAAGAAATTCACTTGCGCATCAGTTCGCCTCCCATCACGAACCCGTGCTTCTACGGAATGGATTTCCCCACGAAAGACCATCTCATCGCCAATCAACTTGGCGGCGACATCGAAAAAATCCGCGAAGAATTGGGCGTGGATTCTCTCGTCTATCTCTCAATGAAAGGCTTGCTGGCGAGCGTGCCGAAATACGAAGACGAAAAGGGGAGTTACTGCACGGCTTGTTTCAGCGGCGCTCACCCTCTCCCCATCGAAGAGGTCTCGACGGAAAAAGAGAAAAACGACGAGTGAGCGCAAAG
>JANWWM010000044.1 GCA_025055975.1 Chloroherpetonaceae bacterium
GCGCTCTCGCTCAAAAAGCGACGCGAGATTCTTGCCCGCAACATCTTTGGTTGCGACATTGATTATCAAGCCGTTGAAGTCACGCAACTCTCGCTTTATCTCAAACTCTTGGAAAACGCTACGACAGGAGAAGCGCATCAACTCAGTCTGCTCAAAGAAGCCATTTTGCCCAACCTTTCGCGCAACATCGTTTGCGGCAATTCGCTCATTGAAACCGACATCTTGGAGGGCGCGCTTTTCGAGCCAGACGAGGAGCGCAAGCTCAACCCGATGAATTTTGAAGACGCTTTCCCCGACATTATGAAGCGCGGCGGCTTTGACGCCATCGTGGGCAATCCGCCATATGTGCGCGCCGCTCTGATTGAAGAGCCATCAAAACAATACTTGGCAAAGCGTTACGAAACGGCAGTTGGTCAGTTCGATTTGTATTCGGTCTTCATTGAGCGCGCCTTGTCGCTTCTGAAACCACGCGGTTATTTGGGCTACATCGTGCCACGATTTTTAATGTTCAACATTGATTCGGAAAAACTGCGCGAGAAATTGCTTGCGCTTCACATAGAAAAGATTGTGGATGCTGGAAAAGCGTTTGAGAATGTCAATACGGAGTGCGTCATTCTAACGGTGAGAAAAGAATCTGTTGATGGTTACAAAGTGGGCATCTACGAGCGGCAAGGCGAAGATTTTGCGTTTATGCGTTCCGCTTATCCAAAGTTTTTTAGGCAACTACCGAACAAAATTTTCAACATTTATCTCACGCCGCCTGCATTGGATTTGATGAAAAAGATGATGAGCGTTGGCGTTGAGTTAGGAACGATTTGCGACATCAAGCGCGGAATGGAAATCGGAAAGACGGCAATCAAAGCGACAAAAAGCGGCATGCCTGTTCTCATCGGCGAAGATGTGAGTCAATATCGAATTGATTATCAGCAGACTTTTGCGCCCAAACGCCACAAGGAAGCGACGCGACTTGCTGAGATAATCCATCGCCCCAAAGCACTGGTTCGCCGCGTAGCGCCGACGCTTGTCGCCGCGCTGGATTTGGCGCGGTTTGCCTTCACCAAAAATCTCTACGCGATTACATCTGACCGCATTGATCTTAAATACCTTGTTGCGTTGCTCAATTCTTCTGCGCTTCGCTTTTTCTTCAAGACGTATTTCACCACGAAGAAAGCGGACATTTTTCCTGAGATTCAGGCGTATCAATTAGCGCAATTGCCTATCCGCCTGCTTGACCTTTCAAAGCCTGCGGAGAAGGCGATTCACGACCGCATCGTGAAGCTCGTCGATCAGATGATGGCGACGATGGAAAAACTATCGCGCGCCCAAACGGAAAAAGAGAAACTGCGTCTGAACCGAATGGCAGAAGGACTCGATCGACAAATCGACAAAGCGGTCTATGAACTCTACGGCTTGACCGAAGCGGAGATTGAGCTTGTTGAGGCATAACGCTCTTGCGGAGCGAGCGACGAAAACCGCTTCAATCGCTCGAAGCGACCCTCGCCCAAAACCCGTCCCGCCATTCATTTCAACCCACTTGACGCGCATCGCCTGTTTTGCCACGCTTTAAGCCCGACATGCCTTCGATTCGACTCGCTCTTCTCGAAGAATCCTAAAATTTTTAGGAAAATTTTGAAAAATCCTTTTTTGCTTATACTTTTGCCGTCGTTTCTTAACAAAGAAACAGTTTTTTTCTCTCAAACCTAAAACTTTTAAGCGATGAAGAAAACCGTTTCGTTGTCGTTTGCGGCGCTTTTGTCCGCCTCGATCGCATATGCTCACGGCGCGCCCGACCAGCCGCCGAGCGCGGAGTCGCTGATGAAGGCGTATAGCGATTTGCGCGTCGGCTTGGACACGGTTTGGGTGTTGATTGCGGCGATGTTGGTGTTTTTTATGAACGCGGGGTTCGCGCTCGTCGAAAGCGGCTTGACGCGCGCCAAGAACACGGTGAACATTCTCGCCAAAAATTTCATCGTGTTTGCCGCCGCATCGATTTCGTTTTGGGTTCTGGGTTGGGGCTTGATGTTTGGCGATGGCAATGCGTGGGTCGGCTTGAAAGGGTTGTGGTTCGTGAGCGGCGCGGACAATTCGCCCGCGCTGGGCAGCGATTACGCTTCAGCCAATCCCTTCTCGACGACGGTTTATGAAGGCGTTTATTCCGCGTTGAATTGGTCGCCCGTTCCGCTTTGGGCGAAGTTTTTCTTCCAATTGGCGTTTGCGGCGACGGCGGCGACCATCGTGTCGGGCGCGGTTGCCGAGCGCATCAAGTTCGGCGCGTTTCTCGCGTTCAGTTTCATTCTCGTCGCCCTCGTCTATCCGATTTCGGGACACTGGGTTTGGGGCGGCGGCATACTCGGAATGACGCCCGAAGAAGGCGCGTTTTTCGGCAACTTCCGCGACTTTGCAGGTTCGACGGTCGTGCACTCGGTCGGCGGTTGGGCGGCTCTTGCGGGCATCATCGTTCTCGGACCGCGCATTGGCAAATACAAGGACGGCAAAGTGAATCAGATTCCTGGGCACAATATGACCTCTGCCGCGCTTGGCGTGTTCATTCTTTGGCTCGGTTGGTTCGGCTTCAATCCGGGTTCGACGATGGCGGCGGGCAATGGTTCGGCGATCGCGCACATCGTCGTCAATACCAACATCGCCGCCGCAACGGGTTCGCTCAGCGCGCTGTTGGTCGCTTTCATCGTTACCAAGAAGTTTGAGTTCACGATGATTCTCAATGGTTGTTTGGCGGGACTCGTGGCGATTACCGCGCCGTGCGCGTTTGTCTCGATTGGTTCGGGCGCCATCATTGGCTTGGTGGCAGGCGCGCTTGTCGCAGTGGCGACCTTCGCAATGGACAGGTTCCGACTCGATGACCCCGTCGGCGCGGTTCCCGTGCACCTTGTCAATGGCATTTGGGGCACGCTGGCGTTGGGCTTGTTTTATGACGCTGACATCGCCCAATCCGTCGCCGCGCTTCACACGGGGCTTTCGCCGATGGAGCAAACGCTCCAACAACTCAAAGGCATTGCGCTCGTGGGCGTTTTTGCTTTCGCCGTCTCGTTTGCCATCTGGAGCCTGCTTAAACTCGTTATGGGCATTCGCGTCTCTGCCGACGAAGAGCACGTCGGTCTCGACATTGGCGAACACGGCGACCTTGCTTACCCCGATTTCCAAATCGAGTATCACAAACTCGTTGGAAACAAAATCGTCGAGGACAAAATCAGCGCAAACGGCGAGAGCGTCAATGCGTAGCCTTTTGCTCTGAACGACCGCGTTTGTTTCAAACAAGCGAAGCGCGCAACCCGAACTCGCCTCTGATTCCGACGCAGTCAGCATCGTCCCCTCTCCTTTGATGAGGAGAGGGGAACGGGGGCAAGGCGATTCGCTTGCGCTCGGAATGACAAGCCAAATTTCGTGGCAGAGGTTTCTTCGGCAAGGTTGAAATCAAAGCCTTTTCCCCTTGCGTTCCTCTCCGTTCCAAACGATTGAGGACTCGACCGCGTCAACTTCAATCGCCGTATATTTGCCGCTCTCGAAAATCTGAACTTGACCATGTTCGACAAACTCGACTCGATCGCGGCGAAATACGCGGAAATTGAACGCCAACTCTCCGACCCCGACATCATCGCCAATCAAGAGAAATTTCGCGCGCTCAACAAGGAATACAGGCAACTTGGTCCAATCGTCAAGAAGTATCAAGAATACAAGCGCGCCAAAGACGATCTCGCGCACAGCCGCGACATTCTCGCCAACGAGCGCGACGCGGAACTCAAAGCGCTCGCGCAAGCCGAGTTCGATGAGTTGTCCAAGCGCGTCCCGAAGTTGGAAGAGGAGTTGAAAGTTTTGTTGCTTCCGAAAGACGAAGCCGATTCGCGCAACGTCATCGTGGAAATTCGCGCGGGAACGGGCGGCGACGAAGCGTCGCTCTTCGCGCTCGATTTGTTCCGAATGTATCAACGCTACGCCGAGCGCAAAGGCTGGAAGTGCTCCGTTTTGGACTACGCGGACGCGGGCGGAATCGGCGGTTACAAGGAAATTGCGTTTGAACTCAGCGGCGAAGACGTTTATGGCGCGATGAAATACGAAAGCGGCGTGCATCGCGTTCAGCGCGTCCCCGAAACCGAAACCCAAGGACGCATTCACACTTCTGCGGCGACCGTCGCCGTCTTGCCCGAAGCCGAAGAGATTGATGTCGAAATTCGCCGAGAAGATTTGCACATCGATACCTATCGCAGCGGCGGCAGAGGCGGTCAGAACGTCAACAAAGTCGAGACCGCCGTGCGCATCACGCACATTCCGACGGGCGTGGTCGTGGCTTGTCAAGAAGAGCGGTCTCAACTCCAAAACCGCGAGCGCGCGATGAAAATGCTTCGCGCCAAACTCTACGATATGAAGCGCGAGCGCCTCGAAAAAGAACGCGCCGATATGCGTCGCTCGATGGTCTCGACGGGCGACCGCAGCGCGAAAATTCGCACCTACAACTTTCCGCAATCGCGCGTTACCGACCATCGCATCAACTTCACCACGCACAACCTCGCGCAAGTCTTGGACGGCGATTTGGACGAACTCATCGAAGCCCTGCGGCTGCACGACCAAACCGAACGCCTCAAAGCGCAAGCCGAACAAACCATCTGACGCGCTGAACGTCTCTTTCGCTCAAAGGGTTTTGCGCGACGGCGAACTTTGATATTTTCCGCCAAACCGTCTTTTTCGCTTCAACCATTGCGAACTATGAACGAAACGCTTGCGCCCATTGCGACTCTTCCGACGCTCGATTTCAACGATGTCGCCGTCGCCTTCGAGAGCAAATCCGACAAGCAACTTGCCGAGCGCTACCTGCTCTTCCGAGCGATGAACAACCCGACGCTCACCAAACTTGGCACGTCGCTCTTGGCGTGGGCGATTCGTCGGAGATTGCCCATCAAGGGTCTCGTCAAAGCCACGATTTTCAAGCAGTTCTGCGGCGGCGAAACGATTGAGGAATGTTTGCCCGTCGTCGCCGAACTTGGCAAAGCGAACGTCAAATCGATTCTCGACTACTCCGTCGAGGGCGAGGGAAACGAAGCCAGCTTCGACTCGGTCGTCGAGAAAACTCTTCAAGCGATCGAGCTTTCAAAGCGAGAGAAATTGATTTCGTTTGCCGTCTTCAAAATGACGGGCATTGCGCGGTTTGGCTTGCTTGAAAAAGTCAGCGCGGCGCAAACGCTTTCGTCGGGAGAAGTCGCCGAGTGGGCGCGAGTCAAAGCGCGGTTGCGCAAAATTTGCGACGCCGCCCTCGAAGCCGACCTGCCCGTGATGATTGACGCGGAAGAATCGTGGATTCAAGCCGCGATTGATTCGCTCGCCGACGAAATGATGGAGCGCTACAACAAGCATAAGCCGCTCGTCTACAACACCATTCAACTCTATCGCAAAGATCGGCTCGCGTTCTTGAAAGCCTCGTTTGCGAAAGCCGAAAAAGGCGGTTACTACTTGGGCGCGAAACTCGTGCGCGGCGCGTATATGGAAAAAGAACGCGAGCGCGCCGCTATGATGGGCTACCCCTCTCCGATTCACGACGCGAAGGAAGCGACCGACCGCGATTTCAATCTTGCGATCGAGTTCTGCGTCGAGCGCATCGATAGAATTGGCATTTGCGCGGGCACGCACAACGAAGAAAGCAGTCTGAAATTGGCGCGTCTTGTCGCCGAAAAAGGCTTGCCGTTGAATCATCCGCGCGTGCACTTCTCGCAACTCTACGGAATGGGCGACCACATCAGCTACAACCTCGCCAAAGCGGGCTTCAACGTCGCAAAGTATGTGCCCTATGGCGAGGTCAAGTTCGTTCTGCCGTATCTCATTCGCAGAGCGCAGGAAAACACCGCCGTCGCGGGCTACGCCAGCCGCGAACTTCGCTTGCTCATCGCGGAACGACAACGACGCAAGGCGACAAAACGCTGACGAACCATGGCAAGGCAAGACGCGCTCGAACTCAACTCGCTCGCAAAGCATTGGCAAAGCGCCGCCGACGCATTTGAGAAAAACTTGCTTGCGATCGCGCGTCGCGCAAATCACGAGGCGATTCACGACGCGCGCCTCGCCATGAAGAAATTGCGCAGTTACGCGACGCTCTACGACGACGCGACGGGTTCCGCGATCCGCAAAACGGTGGAAAAATTCGCCCTGCTCTACCGCGCCGCAGGCGCTTGCCGCGACCAATACAACGCGCTCCGACTCGCGCGAAAGTTCGCCCAAAAACTCGAATGCGAGTTCCCGCTTTTCGATGCGCGCTTGCGCTTTGCGATGCAATCCGACCTTCGCTACTTGCGATACGCGCTTTCCGCTTGCCCCGTCTCGACGGAAGATTGGCGCGCCTTGAAGCAAGCGATGCCCGCGACAAAAGTTTCTTCGGCTCGATTGAAACCCATTCGACGCGTCATTGAGGAGCGTTGGGAGAGCGTGGAAGCGTCGGATCCGCCAGACGACGCCGAAACCTTGCACGATCTGCGCAAAGCGTTGAAGTGGATTCTCTACTGCGCGCAAGCCTTGCCTGAACGCGATGGATCTTGGCAGAAACTTTTGAAAGACATCGACGAGCTTTGCTCGCTTCTTGGCAAGTGGCAAGATTTGCATCAATTCGAGCGCCGCGCCAAAACTTTCAAGGAAAGCCTGCTGCGCAAAAGCGTCGGCGAATACGCGCTCTTGAAGCGTCTCGTCAAAGTCGTCAAGGCGGAAAAGGCGGCGAATCATCGCGCCATCGCTCGCAAATTCGCCTCGTTGCGCAAAGCGCGCGCGGCGTAATCAGGTTTGAATCACGCCCACGTTGAACTTCGGAATGTCGGGATTCTCGTTGGCAAGCTCAATGCAGTAGGAAACGATTTTGCGCGTCTCGACGGGATTGATGATGCCATCGATCCAAAGCCGCGCCGCCGCGTAAAGCGGGTTCATCTGTTTTTCGTATCGCTCCGAGATTTCTTTCAGGAAGGCTTGCTTTTCTTCTTCGCTGATTTGCTTGCCGCCCTTTTCGACCTGCGAGAGTTTGATGCCGAGCAACGTTTCGGAGGCTTGCTTGCCGCCCATCACCGCGATTTGCGCGTGCGGATAGGCGAAGATGAATCGCGGGTCGTAAGCCTTGCCGCACATCGCGTAGTTGCCCGCGCCAAAACTATTGCCCACGATGATGGTGATTTTCGGCACGACGGAGTTCGCCACGGCGTTGACCATCTTCGCCCCGTCTTTGATGATGCCGCCGTGCTCGGCGCGACTGCCGACCATAAAGCCCGTCACGTCTTGCAAAAAGAGAAGCGGAATTTTCTTTTGATTGCACGTCATAATGAAGCGAGCGGCTTTGTCGGCGCTGTCGGAGTAAATCACGCCGCCCACTTGCAATTCGCCTTTGGCGTTTTTGACGACGAGGCGCTGATTCGCCACGACGCCCACCGCCCAGCCATCGATGCGCGCGTAGGCGCAGAGAATCGTTTTGCCGTAGTTGGCTTTGTATTCCACGATGGAGCCTTCGTCGCACACGCAATCCAAAAGGTCCCGCGCGTCATAGGGCTTGGAAAGGTCGAGTTGAAGCAAGCCCAAAATTTCGGATTCGTTTCGCTTGGGCGGTTTTGGTTCGATGCGATCGAAACCCGCTTTCGCCGTCGCGCCGAAGGCGGAGACGATTTGACGAATGCGCGCGAGGCACTCGTCGTCGTTTTTCATCTTGTGGTCGATGATGCCCGAAATTTCGGTTTGCGTGGTCGCGCCGCCGAGCGTTTCGTTGTCGATCACTTCGCCGATGGCGGCTTTGACGAGATGCGACGCGGCAAGAAAGATGCTTCCCGTGCCTTCGACGATGAGACTCTCGTCGCACATAATCGGCAGATACGCGCCGCCCGCGACGCATGCGCCCATCACGGCGGCAATCTGCGGAATGCCCATCGCGCTCATCTTGGCGTTGTTGCGAAACTGCCTGCCGAAGTGCTCTTTGTCGGGGAAAATTTCGTCTTGCAATGGCAGATACACGCCCGCCGAGTCGACGAGGTAAATGACGGGCAATCGATTTTCCATTGCGATTTCTTGGGCGCGCAAGTTTTTCTTCGCCGTCATCGGAAACCACGCGCCCGCCTTGACGGTCGCGTCGTTGGCGACGATGACGCAATTCCGCCCGTGAATTTTGCCGATGCCAACGACCACGCCCGCCGAGGGACAGCCGCCCTCGCTCTCATACATTCCGTAAGCCGCAAGTTCCCCGATTTCCAAAAACGGCGAGCCTTCGTCGAGCAACTTGGCGATGCGCTCGCGCGCCGTGAGTTTGCCTTTGGCTTTGTGCTTTTCAATGGCTTTCGCGCCGCCGCCCAACTTGACTTGCTCGGAGATGCATTGCAGTTTTCTCAAAAGCGTCTTGTAAGCGTCTTCGCGGGCGTAAAATTCGGGGGAATGCTCCAAAACGAGAGTGGTTTCGGTCGCCATCGTCAAATTGGAAATGGTTTTTCTGATAACTTGCGAAGGAGAAAATAACAACTCTCGCGTCAAGATGAAGCGACTAATCTTGTGCCTTGCGCTCTTGGCTACCGCGTGCGGCAAAAAGAGCGAGCCGCCCAAAGTGGATATGACCTACGTTGGCGACGATTATCCCGTGCAAGAAACATGGAACGCGAAAATCGTTTTTAGCGATTCAGGTCGCGTGAAGGCGATTCTCGTCGCTCCTCACATCGCGCAGTACTCGCGTCAAGGCACGTTGGAGCGAAGAATGGATAGTTCGTTCCGCGTGGATTTTTTCGACGACATGGGTCGGCATTCGTCCGTCATCACCGCCAATCGCGCCGTCATTCACCCCAACAACGATATGGAAGCCTTCGAGAACGTCGTGGTCGTCTCCGACGATTGCACGCGCATCACGACCGAGTATATGAAGTGGGTTTCGCTCGAAAGGAAAATCCGTTCCGACAAGTTCGTTACCATCACGAAACCGACGGAGACGATTTCAGGTTACGGATTCGAGAGCGATCAAAATCTCAAAAATTATCGCATCTTCAAGGCGAGCGGACAGATGAGGGTCAAAGACGACGCGAATTTTTAACGATTTCTTTACAACTCCTTTCCGCGACTTGCGTTACTTTCGCGCAAGGTTTGGCTAACGTAAACGCGATGATGAAACGATGAAGCATGGTGGTTTTCTTTTGGCATTGCTTCTCGCGGTCGTTTTTCCCGCGTTAGGGCAGTCCGAAGCGGACATTGAAAACGCGCCCGAATTCGTCTCGCTCGATGAAGCCCTCGCTCAGCCCGACAAGGTCTACAAACTCAATCTCTCGGCGAAGCAGATCGGCAAACTTTCGGGCGACATTGGCAAACTGACGAACTTGCGCGAATTGTATTTGAACGACAACAAACTTAGCGACCTGCCCGAATCCATCGCCAATCTCAAAAACTTGGAAATTCTCGACCTTTCCAACAACTACTTTGACGAAATTCCGCGCGTCGTTTTTTCGCTCAAAAAGCTCAAGCAATTGCGCCTTCGGGTCAATGCAATCGCCTCGCTTCCAAACGAAATCGGCGACCTTTCGGAACTTGAATTTTTGGACTTGCATCACAACAAACTCTCCGCTCTGCCCGAAAGCGTTGGCAAGCTGACGAACCTCAAAAAACTCAACCTTGGCGTGAATCAACTGACGCGCCTGCCCGACGCAATGAGCCATCTTTCCAAACTCACGTTGCTCGATGTGCGGAGCAATCAACTTCAAACCATTTCGGAAAAAATCTACCGCCTGCCGAGCCTGACGAAAATCGTCATCTCCAACAATCCCATCAAGGAAAGCGATCGCAACGCCATCGCGCAATCCGTCGGGAGCGTGCAATGAAGCGGTTGCTTCTCGCCGCAAGCGTTATTTTTGCGAAAAGAGAACTCAACCCGCTTCACGTATTCCAATGAGTTATGCCGATCGTTTGTTCAAGGAAGGAAGCGCGCTTACGCGGTTTTCGCATCGCGCTCGCGCTCAAAAGGCGCTTGACCTTCTGCGCTCGACGGGGCGCGAAAAATTTGACAACGTCGTCGACTATGGGTGCGCAGACGGATGGTTTCTCAAAGCGCTTTACGACGAGAACCTCTCGCAACGTGGAATGGGCATAGACATCAACGAGGAGGACTTGGCGCGTAGCCGAAGGTTATTTGCCGAGATTCCGTCGTTCCAATTCATCAAAACGACCGACCTTTCGAGCGATCATTTCGGCAAGTTTGATTTGGTCGTCTCAATGGAAACGCTTGAGCATGTCGCCGACGCGAAAGTCGCCCTCGCGCACCTTCAACAACTTTGCGCCCCCGACGCCGTCGCGCTCTTTTCCGTTCCGATTGAAATTGGCCCGTCGCTCCTGATGAAACTCGTCGGACGCTTCGTTACGGGCTTGTTCGACAAAACTTATCGTCATTTCAACGACGAGGAAACCTACTCGCTTGGAGAAATCATTGAAGCGGGAGTCTTTTGGAAGACGCAAAACTTGAAGTGCTCTCACAATCTTCCCAACGTTTATTATCGCGGACACAAGGGATTCGATTATCGCAAACTTCGGGCGCTCGTCTTGGAACGCTTCGACATTCTCGCCACCGAACATAGTCCGTTCCCCATCGCAAAACAATTTTTGAACTCGACGATTTATTGGCTTTGCAAGCCCAAAGCGCAACCGCGCGTCACGGGCGACAATCCTACTCCAACTTGACGCGAGGGTCGAGCAGCGCGTAGAGCGCGTCGACGGCAACATTGATGAAAATGAACACGACCGCCGTGAAGAGCACCACGCCCTGAATCATCGGAAAATCCAACTTCTGAATCGCATCGATCGCCAAAAGCCCAATTCCGGGCCAGTTGAAGATGAACTCAATGAAAAACGCGCCCGCGAGCAATCCCGCAAGCCATGCGCTCACGCTCGTTGCGACGGGGTTCAGCGCGTTTCGCAAGGCGTGCTTGACGACGACCGTCCACTCCGAAAGCCCTTTCGCCCTCGCGGTTCGAACGTAATCTTGCGAAAGCGCGTCGAGCATCGCCGAGCGCGTCAGGCGAGCGTTGATGGAAAGCGGACGCAGGGCGAGCGTCAGCATTGGCAAAACGAGATGCTCCCAACCTTCCGAGACATAGCCCGAAATCGGAAACCAATCCAAAACGAAGCCAAACGTCCACGCCACCATTAGCCCGGCGAAAAATCCGGGCGCGGAAATCCCCAAGAGCGCCAAAAGCATTGCGGCGGCATCGAGCGGCGTATTGCGATAAATCGCGGAAATCACGCCAATCGCAACGCCCAAAATCGCCGAGAGCGACAGCGCGGAAATCGCAAGGAGCGCGGTCGCGGGAAAACGCTCCAAAATCGTCTCCAACACGTCGCGTCCCGTGGCGAAAGAGCGACCCAAATCGCCGCGAACCGCTTTGGCGAGAAACGAAACATACTGCTCGTAGAGAGGCTTATCGAGACCCAACTCGGCGCGAATCGCCTCGACGGATTGCACGTCGGCGCGCTGCCCCAACATCAAACGCGCAGGGTCGCCGGGCAACACGTGCATCAAGAAAAACGTAACCGTCATCGCGCCGAAGACGATAAGCAACGAGTAAAACAGCCGTCGCAGAAGAAAACTTGCCATCGCGCTCGAAGGTCGTTTGAAAAAGGCGACTTGCAATCGAGCCGCCTTTCGCCAAGTCGTTAGTTGTGAGAGACGACTTTTTTGAACTCTTCAATCAGTTGCGGCAAGACTTCTTCGACCGTGCCGACGATGCCGTAATCGGCGACTTGGAAAATCGGCGCGTCCTTGTCTTTGTTGATGGCGACGATGACCTTCGACGACGCCATTCCCGCAAGGTGCTGCACCGCGCCCGAAATGCCGCAAGCGATGTAGAGCTTCGGCGAGACGACCTTGCCCGTTTGCCCGACTTGCTCCGAGTGCGGTCGCCAGTGCGCATCGACGACCGCTCGGCTTGCGCCGACCGCGCCGCCCAAGACTTGCGCCAAGCGTTCGAGGTTTTCCCAATTCTGCTTGCCTTCGCCGTTGGGGTCTTTCAATCCGCGCCCGCCGCTGACCACGATGTCGGCTTCCGCCACGTCCAACTTTCCCGCCGACGCGACGATTTCCTTGACGATGTCGCGCAAATCCGTCGTTTCGGGATTGTAGTCGGAGACGACGACTTCCGCCGCGTCGCTATGCCCATCGTTGACGGGGAAAAAGTTTGGACGAATCGTAACGACCTTGACGTCGCTTTCCAACGCGATCGTCGCGATCGCTTTTCCCGAATAGGCGTATCGCATTGCGACGAGCTTGCCGTTTTCCTCTTTGACGCTAATGGCGTCGGAGACCACGCCCGCGCCGAGCCGCGCTCCGACGCGCGGCGCGAGATCTTTGCCCATCGCCGTCGCCGCTAGCAAGATGATTTTCGCCGATTCTTCTTTGGCGACCTTCGTTACGAGCTTGGCAAACGCCGTTGGCGCGTAGTTGGCAAGTTGCGAATGGTCAAAGACGACGACTTTCGTCGCGCCGAATTTTCCAAGCCCGCTGGCAAGTTCTTTCGCGCCGCCGATGAGAACGGCGACGACCGCGCCGCCTTGCGCCAGTTCCGCGCCTTTGGACAGCGCTTCGAGCGAGGCGCGCTTGATTTGCCCGCCGCGCTGTTCAACGAAAACCAAAACGTTTGACATCGCTGAAAGTTTTGAGTTGAATCGTTGGATTTGGACGGTTTGCCTTTGATTTCGAGCGCAAACGAAGAACCCTTGCGCTAAACGACTTTCGCTTCCGAGCGAAGCAACTTAACGAGTTCCGCCGCCGACGAAACGATTTTTCCCGCTTGCTTTTGCGGCGGCTTGTCGAGCGCCAGCAAGGCGGTTTTCGAGGCGGACGCGAGCGGAACGTCTTTGATTTCAATTGGCTTGCTTTTCGCCGCCATAATGCCTTTCATATTCGGCACGCGCGGCACGTTCAAGCCTTTTTGCGCCGTGAGCGCGAAGGGAAACTTGACCTCGACGATTTCCTTCCCGCCTTCGATTTCGCGCTCGAGCTTCGCCGTTGCGCCATCGGTTTCAAGCCCAACGACGACCGTAACGCAAGGAATGTCGAATATCTCCGCGAGCATTGGTCCGACTTGCGCGTCGTTGAAGTCCGTCGATTCTTTGCCGAGCAAGATGCAATCGGGCGTTCCGCCAAAGTGAGATTTGATGGCTTCGGCAAGCGCGCCAGCGACGTCGCTTGCGTCCCTGACGGGCGATTTAATCAAGACCGCTTTGTCCGCGCCCATCGCCAACGCTTTGCGAATGTTCTGTTGAAACGAATCGTCGCCAACGCTGAACGTCGTAACCACGCCGCCAAATTTTTCTTTGAGTTTCAAGGCTTCTTCGAGGGCGAATTCGTCGTAGGGGTTGATGACGTAAGTGATGCCTGCGTTATCGATTCCCTTGCCGTCGGGCGCGATTTTGATTCTCATCGACGTGTCGGGAACTTGATTGAGGCAAACCGCGAGATTCATTGCGTTAATTGGTTTTGAACGTTGTGGCAAAATGAATTTTCGGAAACGCAAAATAACAACGCGAGCGTCGAATTGCGAAGCGCGTCGTTTCAAGTTCCTGAAAGAATCGAAAGCAAAACGCGAGGAAAAGAGATTGAAGAGCGAGACGATGCGCCGTCAGGTAGCGTTGGCAAATCCCGTCAAGCCGCATCGCGCCGAAATTCCTTGTCGTTCCGAGAGCCAGCGAAGTTCCGCAAAAGATTGCGAATTGCGGATTTTGAATTGCGAATTGAGCGTCCGCGATTCTCCATTCTCGCTCCTCGCTTCTCTCAAATGGATTCTTCGCTCCGTTCAGAAAGACCGCTCGTTTGCTTCGTCTTTCCGAGCCTCCTCTCCTTGCCATTCCGAGCGTTAGCGAGGAATCCACAAACGATTGCGAATTGAGGAGCGATTGATTCCTGAATGCTCAATTCGCGATCGCTTGCTTGATGGCTTCGGCGAAGGTAGCTTTGTCTCGCGCGCCAACGAAGTAGCCGATCACTTCGCCCTTGCGATTGATGACAAACGAGGTTGGAATGCCGCGAATCGCGCCTTCCGCCGTCAGTTTGCCGTAACTCATCGCCAATTCGCGCGTGCCGACGGCGACGGGGTAATTCATTTTTTGCGCGGAGACGAAGGCTTTTACTTTCTCCTCTTCGTCGCCAATCGCAATGCCGATGAACGAAAAGCCCTTGCCTTCGTATTCCTTTTGCAACTCCATCATATCGGGAATCTCGGCGCGGCAGGGCGGGCACCACGTCGCCCAGAAATTCACGATGACTCCTTTGCCCTTGTAATCGGAAAGTTTCAGGGGTTTTCCGTCGGTGGTGGTGAGCGAAAAATCGGGCGCGGCTTTGCCATCGGTTGTCGCAACGGCGTTCAGCGAAGCGTCGCTTGACTTGGAGCTGGGCGGCAAGAATACGCTCGATGCGCCAATCGCAAGCGCAAGCGACAAGGCAAAAATTGGTTTCATTGTCGTCGCGGATTTTTAGATTCGTTTGAAATCGAGTTGCGTTAGCGGGTCGCGTCGAACCGCGCTTCGAAATCGGTTGCGACGCTTCATTCTCGCCATTCCAAGCGTAGCGAGGAATTGATCTCTCCGTTTTTTGCGCTTCTCACAAATTGCCGCGCGCCGCTTGGTCGCGCTCGATGGCTTCGAACAAGGCTTTGAAATTGCCCTTGCCGAATCCTCTGCCGCCCCGACGCTGAATGATCTCGTAGAACAAAGTCGGACGGTCCTCGACGGGCTTGGTGAAAATTTGAAGCATATAGCCGTGCTCGTCTTTGTCGACCAAGATGTTTTGCGCTTTGAGGGCGGCGAGGTCTTCCTTGACCGAGCCGACGCGCTCTTGGAGCATTTCGTAATACGCATCGGGAACGGAGATGAACTCTACGCCGCGCTCGCGCATCGTGGCGACGGTCGCAACGATGTCGTCCGTGAGCATTGCGATGTGTTGCACGCCAGGGCTTTCGTAGAACTCGACATACTCTTCAATCTGCGATTTGCGTTTGCCTTCCGCAGGCTCGTTGATGGGCATTTTGATGCGCTCGCTTTCGTTGGCGACGACGACGGAGCGCAAAGCGGAATACTCGGTCGAGATGTCCTTGTCGTCGAAGCTCTGGAATTGATGAAAGCCGAAGACATCGAAGTAGAACTTGACCCACTTTTGCATTTCGTTCCAGCCCACGTTGCCAACGATGTGGTCGATTGCCGCCAGCATTGGTCGTTTTGGCGCGCCGTTGGCGCGAGGTTTCGGAACGAAGGGCGGCAAGAACGCGCCCTTGTAGTTTTTGCGCTCAATGAAACTGTGAATCGTGTCGCCGTAGGTTTTGATGGCGGCTCGGACAATCGTTCCGTATTCGTCTTTGAGCGTCGTCGGCTCTTGAACGCCGACCGCGCCGCGCGCAAGGGCAAGCTCATAGCATGTTTTCGCGTCGTCGGTCTCGAAGGCGATGTCGCGCACGCCATCGCCGTGTTTCTTGATGTGTTCGGAGATGAACGAATCGGAACGTAGCGGCGAGGTCAAAACGAAGCGAATTTTGCCTTGTTGCATCACGTAGGACGCTCGGTCGCGCGTGCCCGTTTCGGGACCTGCGTAAGCGACGAGCTCGAAGCCCATCGCGTTTTTGTAGAAGAAGGCGGCTTGCTTGGCGTTGCTCACGTAGAACTCTACGTGGTCAAAGTCTTGGACGGGAAGTTTTGCTTGGCTCATTGTCGTTCAAAGGTAAAGTTGATGTCCGCTTCGGCGAGCGGTTTGGCGTTTCGGTCTTTGTCGGAAAGAATCGGCTCGATGCCGATGTCGCGCCACTCGATGCCGATGGCGGAATCGTTCCACAGAATCGACCGCTCGGCAGAAGGCGCGTAGAAGTTAGTAACTTTGTAGCGAAATTCAGCGATGTCGGAAAGCGTTTGAAACCCGTGCGCGAAGCCTTCGGGAATGAAGAGCATTCGCTTGTTTTCTTCGGAGAGCTCCATTCCGAACCACTTGCCAAACGTCGGCGACCCTCGGCGAATATCGACAACCACATCGAAGACCGCGCCGAGCGACACGCTCACCAACTTTGCCTGCGCAAAGGGCTTGAGTTGATAGTGCAAGCCCCGCACCACGCCTTTGACGGAACGACTGACGTTCTCTTGCACGAAGGTTGCCGCTATGCCCAAGTCGGCGAAGGTTTTTTGATTGTAACTCTCGTAGAAAAATCCGCGCGCGTCGCCGTGAACTTTGGGTTCGAGCGCGACAACGCCCGACAGCGGCGTAGAAAGGACGTTCATTTCCCTGAAACGCTTTGAAGGGCGCAAACGTAAAAAAGACGCTCGTCTCGTCAAACGCGCCAGCATCGTTGCAAACGAAATTTGCGCCGAAACCGACAAGCCGCCTCCGTCTGACGATGCTCGTCGCGTTCAACTCGAAATAAAAAAGCCCGCCAGCGCATTGCGCCAGCGAGCCCCCTCATCACCCAAAACAAAACACAAAGATAAGCTGCTGCTTTCTTCTGCTTCTATGAATGCGCAACTTCCGTGCCAAACTCGCCTCGCGTTTTTGCTCGAAAAATTTGGACTTTTTTGGCGAGAACGAATTACGAATCGTAACCCTCGCTTACGTTTGTAAATCACTTTTCGTAACATCAAGCGTAGATGCCGCGCAATTTGAGCGTTTTGGCGACTTTATCGATTGCCAAAATGTATGCTCCAATGCGTAGCGACACTTTATGTTGAATCGCCGATTCCCAAACGGCTTCGAAGGCGCTTTTCATCGCGCGCTCCAAGCGGCGATTGACGCGCTCCAGCGACCAAAAATAGCCTTGCCTGTCTTGCACCCACTCAAAGTAAGAGACCGTAACGCCGCCCGCGTTGGCTAAAATGTCGGGCACGGTGCGAATGCCGCGCTCATAAACGATAGGCTCTGCGTCGGCGGTCATCGGACCGTTTGCGCCTTCGACAATCAGGCGGCAGTTGAGTCGGTCGGCGTTGCGCGAGGTGATTTGGTCTTCTTTCGCCGCAGGCACGAGCACGTCGCATTTCAGCTCCAAAAGCTCGGCGTTGGTGATGCGCTCGCCGTCGTTCAGCCCATCAAGCGTGCCGTGCGCGGCGACATGTTCAAGGGCTTTGGGAATGTTGATGCCATTTGGATTATGCCAACCGCCATTGACGTCGCTGATGCCCACGATGCGACAGCCTTGCTCGTAGAGCAATTTCGCGGAAATCGAGCCAACGTTGCCGAAGCCTTGCACGACCACGCTGGCGTTGAGCGGGTTCATTCCCAAGCGTTCCATTGCGGCGAGCGTGCAAATCATCACGCCGCGCCCCGTGGCTTCTTTGCGCCCAAGCGACCCGCCCAAAATGAGCGGCTTGCCCGTTACGACGGCGGTCTCGGTGCGTTGCACGTGCATCGAGTAAGTGTCCATTATCCACGCCATCACTTGTTCGTTGGTGTTCATGTCGGGCGCGGGAATGTCCTTGTCGGGTCCGAAAACCGACATCATGTTCGCCGTGTAGCGACGAGTGATTTTTTCTATCTCGACGCGCGAGAGCTTGGAGGGGTCGCACTTGACCGCGCCCTTGGCGCCGCCAAACGGCAAGTTCAAAATCGCGCATTTCCACGTCATCCACGCGGCGAGCGCCTTGACCTCGTCGAGCGTTACGTCGGGCGCGTAGCGAATGCCGCCCTTCGAAGGACCGAGTATGTCGTTGTGCACCACCCGATAGCCCTCGAAGACTTCGATTCTGCCATCGTCCATCTGAATCGGAATCGAGGTGATGACTTGCTTGACGGGCGTTTTGAGATACTCATACACGCCTTCTTCGAGGTTCAAGATTTTGGCGGCGACGTTGAAACGCTCCATCATCGATTCAAACGGATTCTCAATGTCTTTGATGGGCGCAGGCTCTTTGTAGATAGAGGTTTCAGGAACGCTTGGCATAGCGGTTATCTCCTTTTTAGAATGAACTGTGGAAATGAAGGCAAGAGAAATCGTTGCGGCGAGAATGTCGGAGAAAGGCTCTCATCGTCACGGTTTGGTCATTGGAGCGCGAAGTTACGAAAGCAAAGGTGATTTCAAAACGAAGCGCGGAGACGACGCAAGCGCGACGCTGGGAATTTCGCAACCCCGAAAGTCGTCGTATATTTGCGCGCTTAACTCAAATCGTTTGAAGATTGACCAGCGAAAACATCGGCGACTTCGACGCGATTTCCGACGCGCCCTCGCCAAACGGCGAAATGGCGGAAAGCGACGCGCCGCCGCTCGATTCTTCCATTGCGAGCGATTCTCAAAGTCTCGAGGCGCAAAGCGAACAAGACTTGAAGCAACGACTGGAAGCCGTCATCTTCGCCAGCGACGAAGCCGTGCCGAACAAGCTCATTCGCGTCGCGCTCGATGACGAGAGCCTTTCCGACGAGCGCATCGCCGACCTCATCGCCGCGCTCAATCGCGAGTATGAAGAAACGGGACGCACGTTCCGAATTCATCGCATCGCGCAAGGCTACCGATTCTTGACCGAAAAGCAATTTCATCGCCCGATTCAACGGCTCTTGCAACCCAAGTTGGCGCGCCGACTTTCGCAAGCCGCGCTGGAAACTCTGGCGATCATCGCCTACAAACAACCCGTCACGAAAGCCGAAATCGAGGCGATTCGCGGCACGAACGCCGATTACGTGATTCGCATTTTGCTCGAAAAAAATTTGATTGAAGTCTGCGGACGCAGCGAAGGCGTTGGCAAACCCTTGCTCTACGGCACGACGAAGGAGTTTTTGGACTACTTCAACCTGCCCTCGCTCTCCGAACTTCCCAAACCGCGCGAAATCGACGAGCTGATGCGCGAAGACGACGCGCAGGAATTCTTGAAACAGGAGCTTAATTCACGCCTCAAAGTCGAACTGGAACGCGATGTCGAAGCCGACGCATCAAAAGCCAGAGAGAGCCAAAGCGAAAACGCCTAACCGCGCCAAGCCCATCGACCGACCCGCAAAATCTCAAACGGCAAGCGCGCCCTCTCTGATTCGGCTCAACAAGTTCTTGGCGAACGCGGGCGTCGCGTCCCGTCGCAAAGCCGACGAGATGATTCAAAACGGCGAGGTCGAAGTCAACGGCAAACTCGTTACCGAACTGGGCTTCAAAATCGATCCGACCAAAGACAAGGTCGTCGCCAACGGGCGCGTCGCCAAACTTCATCGACGCAAAATCTACATTCTGCTCAACAAGCCCAAAGACGCCATCACCACGTCGCGCGACGAACTCGACCGCCGAACCGTGCTGGATTTGATTGGCATCGATGAGCGCGTCTATGCCGTCGGACGCTTGGATCGCAACACGACGGGCGCGCTTCTGCTCACCAACGACGGCGAACTCGCCCATCGCCTGATGCACCCCTCGTTTGGCGCGCCAAAAGAGTATGTCGCCGAACTCGACAAAAAAATCACGCGCGCCGACCTCAAAAAGCTCAAGGGCGGCATGCGGCTTTCCGACACGGGCGAAAAAGTCGGCGCATGCGAAGCGGCAATTCTCGACGACGGCTACCACGTGTGGCTCAAATTGCACGAGGGAAAAAATCGCCAAGTTCACCGAATGTTTTGGACGCTCGGCTACGACGTGAAAAAACTTGATCGCGTCGCTTACGCGGGCATCGCGCATAAAGGCTTGCGGCGCGGCGAATGGCGATACCTCTCGCCTCAGGAAGTCGACAGCCTCTTCAAACTCGTTGGGCTTGAACGCGAAACGAAAACATAACGCCCGATTTTCGCGCTTGAACGTAAATTGCCTATCGTCAAACTCTAATTCGTTTTTGACCTATGAAAAAAATCCTTCTTCTCGCGCTCGTTTGCGCAACCGTCGCTTTCGGTTGCGGCTCGCCCCTCGAAAAGTCTATGGAAAAGCTCAAGCAATCCGCTTTGGCTTACGATGAAGCGACTCAAGCGCTTGAAAAAGCCAACAAAGCGCCTGAGAAATCGCGCGGAATGTTTATGGCGGAAGTGGAAAAGTATAAAGAGCAAGCCATCAAGCTCGGCAAAGAGGCGATCGCTCTCGATCCAACGAACCTTTCCGCCTATTTCAACACCGCCGTGATGATGCAAGCGATCGCGAAACCGACCAAAACTCAATTTGCCGATCTCGACCTCTTTATGGAAGCGATCGAGCTTTATGAAAAAGGTTTAGCCGCCATGCCGCCTCCGCCCTACACGACCGATTCGCTCAAAAACTTCTACACCAAGTTCAACAACAGCCTAAGCATTTGTTACCGCGACCTCTCCGACCTTTACGCCACGGAGAAGTTCGCCGACAAAGACATCAACAAATCTCTCGACTACGCCAAGAAGTCGGCGGAACATGCTGAAAGGGTCAAAGACTATCTCGCGGTCAACGCCGCCACGGCGAGCTTCAAGTATGCGGGCTTGCTTCACAAATACAAGCGTTGGAACGAAGCCGTGCCCGCCTTCGAAAAGGCGCTGGAATTGCACAAATTCGCCTATGAACGCACGGACAATCCCGACGTCGTGGCAAACTTGCGCGACATCGGACTTTTCTACGCCGAGAGCGTCCAAAAACAAGCCGAAGCCAACGGCGTGAAAATGAAATCGCTCGGCAAAGACGACAAAGGCAACGAAATCAAAGTCCCCGACCTCGATGCCGCAACGATCGACAAAGTCCTGAATGTTTATCAGGAAAGCCTGAAAATAGATCCTCACAACTGGGATCTCTACGCCGCGATGTTCCAATTCGCCTACGATTACGGCAAAGAAAAAATCGTCTTGGATTTGCTCAAAAACGCCGTCGAGCAGAAAAAAGACGACGCGCGCGGCTACGAAGTGTTGGGCACGCTTTTGGAAAACATGGGCAAAAAAGCCGAAGCGGCACCCTACATCAAAAAGTATAAGGAACTTTCCGGCAAAAAATAACTCGCCGTTCATTTGCGGGCGAGAGAGCGGCGCGATGCGTTCTCTCGCCTGATTCGACGCGCTTAACCGCGACGGGCAATGACGAAAAAGAAACTTTTAGGCTACTTCTTCGTCGGCATCACCGCGTTTGCCGCGTTTTTCATCGCGTTGGCGTTTCTCGTGATTCTTTTTGATGCCATCAAAGGCGGCGCCGACAGGATTAGCTGGTCGTTCTTGACCGAAGCGCCGCGCAAAGGCATGACCGAAGGGGGCATCTTTCCCGCGATTTACGGCACGGTGGCTCTCGTTTTGATCATGACGATCGTCGGGATTCCGCTTGGCACGATTACGGCGATATACCTTTCGGAATACGCGAGCGAGCGAACGGGCGTGGCGCGATGGATTCGCTTCGCGGTCTCGAACCTTGCGGGCGTGCCTTCGATCGTGTTCGGGCTGTTCGGGTTGGGATTCTTCGTTCAGTTCGTTGGCGCGGGGATTGATTCGGTCGTTTCGCCCGACGAGCCTGTGTGGAGCAAGCCATCGCTTCTGTGGGCGTCGCTCACGATGGCGGTTTTGACGTTGCCCGTCGTCATCGTTTCGGTTGATGAAGCCTTGCGCAACGTGCCGCGCGAATACCGCGAAGCCTCGCTGGCGCTTGGAGCGACGAAGTGGCAAACGATATGGAACGTGGTTTTGCCCAACGCGACGGGCGGCATTCTGACGGGCGCGATTCTCGCCGTGAGTCGCGGCGCGGGCGAAGTGGCTCCGATTCTTTTCACCGGCGCGGCGTTCTTCTTGCCCAAACTCCCCGATTCGCTCGACGACCAATTTATGCACTTGGGCTATCACCTTTACGTGTTGGCGACGCAGTCCGTCGATGTCGAAGCCACTCTTCCGATTCAATACGCGACGACGCTCGTTCTGCTCGCGCTGACCTTCACGCTCAACCTTGCCGCCATCGTCGTGCGATTTCAATTTCGCCGAAAACTCATCCGCGTCTGATGCGACGACGCTCGATTTCTTGCGCCATCATTTGCCACAACGCCGAAGCCCTGTTGCAAGATTGCCTCGAAAGCGTCAAGTGGTGCGACGAAGTCGTCGTCGTCGATTCCTTTTCCGAAGACCGCACGCTCGAAATCGCCCAGACATTCACTCCGCTCGTCTTTCAGCGTCGATTCGATGGGTTTGGAACGCAGCGCTTGTTTTCGTTCTCCAAAACGTCTTGCGAGTGGATACTCTACATCGATGCCGACGAGCGGCTTTCGCCCGAACTTCAAACCGAAATCCAACGATTGTTGTCGCAAGACGTCGTTGAAGCCAACGGCTACGAAATGCCGCGATTGAACCTTTACTTCGGCGGCGCGGTTCGACATGGCGAGATTTATCCCGACTATCAACTGCGATTGTTTCGGCGCGACCGCTTCACGATGGAGCCGCTCGCCGTTCACGAAAGCGCAAAAGTTCGCGGACCAGTCGGACGCTTGAAGGGCGACTTGATTCACCTGACGGCGACCGATTGGAACGCTTACAAACGAAAGCAAGAGTTTTACGCCAGCATCGAGGCGGAAAAGAAGTTTCGAACCGCCAAGCCCGTCTCGGCGCTCGCCCCGCCGCTGCGCGCCGTGGCGGGCTTCGTCAAAAAGTTCGCGCTCAAAAAGAGCGTTCTCGATGGCAGGGCGGGATTGATTTACGCCTATTTTCACGCCAGAGACCGATATTTGCTCTACAAAAAAATGCGCGCGCTTCAGCGCGAAAACGCGAAATCCTGATGGCTTGGCTTCTTTTGATTTTCGCGGGACTGTGCGAAGTCGGCTTTACGACGGCGCTCAAACTTTCCGACGGATTTTCAAATTGGCGCTACGTCGCGCTCTTTCTGCTGTTTGCGGGGGCGAGTTTTCTTTCGCTCGCCAAAGCGGCGCAGGAAATACCGATTGGCACGGCTTACGCGGTGTGGACGGGCATCGGCGCGTTTGGCACGGCAATCGTTGGCATCGCGTTTTTCAAGGAATCCGCCGACTTTCTGCGCGTCGCGTTTCTCGTTTTGCTCATCGGCTCCATCATTGGCTTGAAATTGGTCTCGACGGAAAGTTGAACGCAGATGACGAGTGGCTCAAATTCTCGCGTCGTTTTCGCCGCGCTCGCTTGCGCAGGGTTTCTCTTCTTCGTTTCTTGCAACCAAGCAGAATCGCAAACCAAATCAACTCCAACGATGGAACAAACGTCGCCGCGCAAAATCGTCAAGACCGACGAGGAATGGAAACAGCAGTTGACCGACGAGCAGTATCGCGTAACGCGCAAACACGGCACGGAGCCGCCGTTTGCGAACAAATACTGGAACAACAAAAAGGCAGGCGTCTACAAGTGCGTCTGTTGCGGCGAGCCGCTGTTTAGTTCCGAAACCAAGTTCGATTCGGGAACGGGGTGGCCATCGTTCTACAAGCCCATCAGCGAAGAAGCGATTGGCGCTTCGATTGACAAAAGCTTTTTTATGACCCGCATCGAGGTGCATTGCGCGCGGTGCGACGCGCACTTGGGACACGTCTTCGACGACGCGCCCCAAACGCCGACGGGATTGCGCTATTGCATCAACTCCGCCGCGCTGGATTTTGAAGAGAAGAAATAGCGCGTTCAACTTCGCAACGCCGCTTTGTAGCCTTCGAGGGTTTCTTGCGCCATCTTCGCCCAAGAAAATCGCTCGGCGCGCTCGAAGCCCTTTCGGCGCAATGCGTCTCGCAGTTCAGGTTCTTCAATCAAGCGGCGCATCGCCTCGGAGATCGCCTCGACATCGAGCGGGTTGGCAAAAAGCGCCGCGTCGCCCGCGATTTCGGGCAAGCTCGTCTCGGTCGAAGCGATGACGGGGCAACCGCATCGCATCGCTTCCAACAGCGGAATGCCAAAGCCTTCCGCGATCGAAACGAAGGCAAAGCCCAGCGCGGCGTTGTAGAGATTGAGCAAGTCCTCAAACGGAATCGAACCGATGACTTTGACCGTTCCGCCCTCGCCTCGCGCCTTGCCGCGTTCAATGGCGCGGTAGAGTTCGGTTTTGTCGCCGCTCGTCGCCACGACGAACTCGACGCGCCGCTTCAACCTCGATGGCAAAGCGAAATAGGCTTCCACCATTCGCTCCAAATTTTTCCGATAGTCGATTCGTCCGACGTGAAAAAGAAACGGCGTTTCGGGCGAGAGGTCATATTTTTTGAGCGTGGACCAATCTGGCTCGATGCGCCTAAAATCGGGCGAAGCGGCTTCGTAGGTTACGCGGATTTTTTCGGGCGGCACGCCAAGCCGCTTCGCAATGTCGTTCTTGACGAACTGCGTCGGCGCGAAAATGAGCCGCGAGCGATGAAAAATCGCCTGAAACTTTTGTTCCAACTTTTCCTTCACTCCTGGCAGCGCGGGCATATACAGCGGGAAAATGTCGTGAACCGTTACGACCGTGTTTCGCGCCCACTGCGGCACGTCCAACGGGCTTGCGTGATGAATCAAATCCATCACGAAAGATTCGCGGAGCCAAACGGCTTCTTGAATGAACCTCGTGGCAAGCGCGAGATGCTTGCCGAGCATCAAGTCGTGCGGAAGCGCGTTGCGATAGCGGAAGCGCGGCGAATGGTTGAACGCGCTCGCCGCATGCGCCTTGCGCGAAATCAGCGAATAGACATGCAGTTCAAGGTCGGGATAGCGCGATAGTTCCCAAAGCAGATGACGGGCGTAGGTCGAAATGCCGCCGTAATCAAACGGCATCGTGAAGCCGAGTTTCATCGCGTCGAGACAGTTGAAACGGTTTGCGGCGCGTCCGAAACCTCCGAAAGCAACGATAAAACGGCGCGCTCGACGTCGCAGACTTCAATGAACGCAACGGGCAAACGCTTCGGCGCGACCACCGCCTTGCAGGGCGTTTGATACGCAGACCACAAGCGATGCACGTTCTCGCTCGTCCAGTGCGAATACAAAACGACGACGGGCGTTTTGAACGCCGACGCAATGTGCGTAACGCCCGTGTCGGGCGTGATGAGCGCCGCCGCCTTCCGAATCAAATTCGCCGCGTCCTTCGCGTCTTGGGTCGGAGAGAACGTCTTTGCGATTCCGCCAACGCGCTCGGCGATGGCGTTCATTGTCGAAAGGTCGCTCGGCGCGCACGTCAGCGCGATGGGCAGGTTGAGTTTTTGCGAAAGCGACTCTATCAAGGCGACCCATTTTTCCGTCGTCCAACGCTTGACGGAATGTTTGCCCGCGGAAATGTTCATCAAGAGAAATTCTTTTTCGCGCAGGGCGTTTTCGCGCAAGAACGTTTCGACCGCGTCGCTTGGTGGCAGTTCAAGGCTAACGACGCACGGCGCGCTCGCGCCGTTCAGTTCAAACGCATCTAACGCCACCGCGAGCCACTGTTCCGCGATGTGCGCCTCTTGCGGAACGCGAACCGTCCGCGAAAAAAAACATTCGTGCTTCCTATGTCGCTGAACCGACACTTTGAGCGTTTGGCGCGTCGAGGCGAGATTGGCAAGCCAGCCTTGCGTTTGCGGCGTTCCGAAAATCAAACTCACGGCGACGTCGTAGCGGCGCGTTCTGCCCATTCGCCACAACTTGAACCAAAAGCGAAACGACTTTTCATAAACGATGACGCGCGAAAGACGCGGGTCGCTATCGATGAGCGAAACGTTCTGCGGCGAAGCGATGACGTCGATTTCAAGTTGCGGATTGAGCGATTTGAGCGCGTTGAAAATCGGCGTGGTAACGACCATATCGCCGAGCGCGTCGTTTCTGACGACGAGAACGCGCCTGACTTGCCGTGGCGAAAGTTTGCGCGTCGACGGCGCGTTTCCGAACAACCAACGCAACAGCGCGCAACGCAACGCTTGAAACGCCTCTCGCGCTTCGGTCGGCTTTTGATTGGCTTTCGCTTCCGCGATGCCGTGAAGATTGTCGGGCTTCAAAACGACGGTCGATTTTTCCGAAAAGACGGCGCGCTTGGGCGCAACGCCAAGTTCGTTCAGGAGCGTTTCGGTTGCGGCGACGACTCGCGCGGGCGAAACGCTCGAAATCGGTTCGGGCTTTTCCGCGTAGACGCTGACGTGCCGAATGCGCAGCGGAATCCACATCACGTTCGAGGAAAGCGGCGTGCAGAGAATCACGCACGGCACGCCAAACGTGGCGGCGATGTGCACGTTCGCCGTGTCGGGCGAAACGAGAAGCATCGCTTGTTTCGTGAGCGCGATGACCCCATCGAATCCGAACTCGCTTGGCAATCGGAAAAGATTTTCGTCGTGCACATCGTCCAAAAT
The DNA here is from genome assembly GCA_025055975.1 of Chloroherpetonaceae bacterium. Lineage (GTDB taxonomy): Bacteria > Bacteroidota > Chlorobiia > Chlorobiales > Thermochlorobacteraceae > JANWWM01. The sequence continues at coordinate 26,116 of JANWWM010000044.1, forward strand.
TCCCCAAACGAGTTCGCGCTCGTCGGGCGTTGCCGTCAGCACGATTTTCAAGTCGGCGTAGCGATAGGTTATCTCGCGCAAGTAGGCGACGAAATTTTCTCTGCCCCAACGCCGATACCACATTCGCGCCGAAAGATTCACGACGACGAATTTCTTTTTCTCCAATCCGTTTCGCGCCAAAAAATCCGCGACCTGCGCTTCGGCTTCGGGCGAGGGATAGAGTTCTTGCGCGAGATTTTCTTCGGGATACTCCACGCCAAAGAGCGCGTCGAGAACTCGTTTTTGGCTCATCCACAGCGGCTCGCGCAGGTGATTGGCATCGACTTCCTTGTTGAACAAAATCGAGTAAAGGTCGTGCGGCTTTGGCTGTTTGATGGTGAGTTTTGGCGCGCGCGGAGCGACGAGGTTGGCTATCAAGCCGTCTTTCGTCATTCCGCTCATCGAGAGGCATAGCGCCGCGTCGTATCGCCGCCGTCGCGCTTCGAGAAGCGTTTTGAGAAAGCCAATCGCGCTTTCGTTATGAACCCAAATTTTCGATAGACGCGGGTTGCGACGAATGACCTGTTCGCCTTTCCGCGAGGCGATGACATCGATTTCAATGTTGGGATTGAGGTCTTGAATCGCTTTGAACAGGCTCGTGGTGATGATCATGTCGCCAAACATGTCGCGCCGAAGAATCAAAATGCGTTTGACTTGGCGAGCGTCGAGCGGCTTTTGGAAAGGCTCGTTGCGAAACAGGCGCGCGAACAGCCCTTTGTAGAGCGCGACTTTGAGCGCGGATTCGACTCGTTTCAAGGCGCGTTTCATTTGGCGAGCGCGGCAGGTTGCGAGGCGCGCAGTTTCTCCCACAGCGTTTCAAACGCCTCGAAAACTTCGCGCGGCGGAATCTCGGAAATCGGCGCGACGTTTTTCGTGAACACGTTGACGTGCTCCACATTGAGCGGAATCCACTCCGTTCCCGACGAAATCGGCGTGCAGAGAATCACGCACGGCACGCCAAACGTGGCGGCGATGTGCACGTTCGCCGTGTCGGGCGAGATGAGCAAGGCGGCATGTTTGACGAGCGCCATCGTTTCGTGCAATCCGAACCGCGCGGGTTGCAAATGAACGTTCGGGCTTCCAACGGCGCTCAACATCGCTTCGGCGGTTTTGCGGTCTTCGGGCAAGGCGGAGACGACGACTTGAAGCGACGGATATTTTCCCAACAGGAGTTTTAGCAAGTTCGCGTTGTTCTCCGCGCCCCATTTTCGAAAGTCCATTCGCGCCGAGATGTTGAGCGTTATGTAATCCTTTGGCGCAAGACCGCGCTCGCCGAGGTAGGCGAGGGCGTTTTCTTCCGCGCCCGCTTTGAGAAAAAGCCGCTGTCGCAGTCGGCTCTCGGGATAGGATACGCCGAAGAGCTTTTCGCCAAAAAGCCGCAATTGTCGCCACACGGGAATCGCCGCGTCGTCTTTGCCGATGTCGATTTGCGCGTTGAAGAGAATTTTGTAGAGGTCGTGCTTTTTGCGAATGTAGGTCGTGATTTTCGGCGCGTCGGGCGCGAGCAAATTTCCCAGCAAGCCATCGAGCGTCATTCCGTTGAACGACAGGCAGAGAACCGCGTCGTAACGGCGTTTGCGAAGCGCGAAAAACATTCTCAGAAACTCTTTTAGCCCCGCGTTGTAAGCGAAAACGCTCTCCAAGCGCTCGTCGAACTCCGCTACGCTCTTGCCTTTGACCGACGCGATCAGATCGAGCTTCACGTCGGGATTGAGGTCTTTGAGCATCGTGAAAAACGAGGACGTGATGACCATATCGCCGAAATTGTCGCGCCGAATGAGCAAGAGCCGCTCGCATCGTGAAATGTCGAGCGTTCCCGAAAAGGGCTTGTTGCGGAACAGCGGCTTGAAGAGCAGATTATACCAAAAGGCTTTGTTGGCGTGCTCGATTTTTTTGAGCGCGTGTCGCATCAGGAGGCTACGGCGATTTTGGTTTTTTCAAGCATCGTTTGAACGGCGTTCAAAACGTCTTCGGGCGCGATTTTATCGATGCCCATCTCCTTCGGCGCGTGAAGCAAGATGGCTTCGGTTTTGTAAGGATGCCAATGCTTCGAGTAGGTAACGGGCGAACAGAGCGCGATGACGGGACGCGCGTAAGTTGCCGCCAAGTGCGAAAGGGCGCTGTCGGGCGTGATGACCAACCGCGCCTTTGAGGCGAGCGCCGCCACGTCCAGAATCGTTCCCTTGAACGAAAAAAGTCGCTCTTGCGAAAACGCTCGTTTGAGATAGGCGACGTCGTCGGCGATGTCGGGCGTTTCCGAGAGCGCAATCGCAAATTCGCCATAGCGGCGGAAAAATTCTCGCAAAAACCGCTCCGCGTTGGCTCTGCCCCACCGCTTGACGGCGAGCCTTCCCGAAATGTTGAGCAAAACGAACTCCGAAACGCGATTCGCGTTCAAAAACGCTTCGACCTTCTCGAAACTTTCTTTGCACGGCTCGACGGAGGGGCGAATGTCGTCGTCCGTCAAAGGCAAGCCAAAGCCTTTGATGAGCACGTTCGCGTATTGTTGCGTGAATTGATTGTCTTCGACTTTCACTTGCAGGTTGAAGAGCCGCTTGTAGAGCTCTTCTCTGCCCTCGTCGGCGATGGTAACCTTGATGGCGTTTGGCGCGATGAGATTGGCGAGCAAGCCGTCTTTCGTGCGCGAGGAAAAGGTCAGGCAGAGAATCATATCGTAGCCAACCTTTCGCGCTTCTCGGACGAGGTCAATCATTCCTTTGAGCGAATCGCGGTATTCGTAGCGTTTCGTCAGGCGCGAATCGCAGACGAGAAGCGGAAAACTTTTGTCGGAAGCGACGACATCGATGCGAATGTCGGGCTTGATTCGTTTCAAGACGTTGAAGCAAGAGGTTGCGAGCGTCATATCGCCGATGTAATCGTGCTTGAAAATCAAGACCTTGCGCACGTCGCCCAGCGGCGTTGGGGGCGAAAGAACCTCGTTTTTGAACAGCAGTCGAAAAAGCGTGTGATACCAAAAGGCTTTGTTCCAGCCTTCAAGTTTTTTGAGAAAGAGTTTCATTTAGCGATTCCAGTTGCTTGATTTTCGTGACGGGTTCGTCGGGGCGGGCGAGATTTGGGAAGACGCGGCGATTTGCGCCATCCACATGCGAATCCAATTTCTCCAAAACCGTTTGCCCAATCAGCGCCTCGTCGCCGAGCGCGAGAGCTTCTTCAATAGCGTCGCGTCCGTCAATCTCAACGATGATGGGTTCGCCAACCCCGACGATGTCTTTGCGTCCGTCAGCATGTTCCACGACGCGCCGCTTTCGCGGAGCGACGCCCAATTTTTCCAAAACGAAGTTTGGAATCGCGGTTTGAACCGCGCCCGCGTCCATCATCGCGTCGGCGACATGGGTTCTGACCTCTTCTTTGCTCAACTTGCCCTGACGGCATAGCGCTTCGTCGACGGCGTTGGTGAATTTGACTTTTGCTCTGACTTCGCCCATCGCGCGCGTTAGGTTGCGATTTCCGCTGACGATTGCGCCGCAAATTGCATGTCGTAGAGCCGCTTATAGATGCCGTCTCGCGCCAGAAGTTCGGCGTGAGAGCCTTGCTCTTTGATTTCGCCTTGCTCCATCACGATGATTTTGTCGGCGTTTTTGAGCGTCGAGAGTCGATGCGCGACGACGATCGAGGTACGATCGCTCATCGCGTTTTCAATGGCGGCTTGAACGATTCTTTCGGATTCGTTGTCGAGGGCGGAAGTGGCTTCGTCGAAGATGAGAATCGGCGGATTTTTGAGCATCGCGCGCGCGATGGAAAGGCGCTGACGCTGTCCGCCCGAAAGTTGCACGCCTCTGTCGCCAATCAACGTTTGGTATTGTTGCGGCTTTTCCAAGATGAACTGATGCGCGTTGGCGATCTTCGCCGCCGCCTCGATCTGTTCGGCCGTGGCTTCGTTCTGCATTCCGTAGGCGATGTTGCGCGCGATGGTGTCGTTGAACAAAATCACTTCTTGATTGACCACGCCGAAAAGTTTGCGGAGCGAGGCGACATCGAACTCGCGTATGTCGACCCCGTCAATCAAAATTCGCCCCTTCTCCACGTCGTAGAAGCGCAGCAACAAATCCACGATGGTCGATTTTCCCGACCCCGATTGCCCGACCAAACCCACCATCTCGCCCTTCTTGACCGTGAAGGAAACGCCTTTCAGGACGGGCTTTTCGCCATAGCGAAACCACACGTCCTCGAAGCGAATTTCGCGCTCGAACTTTTCGATTTTCTTCGTTCCGTTTTTGAGCGCGGGTTGGCTATCGATGAGCGCGAAGAGCCGTTCCGCCGCGCTCAACCCTTCTTGAACGCGCGCGAGGTTTTCCGCGATGGCTTTGATGGGATTCATTACGGAGTAGAGCGCGAAGGCGAAGACCATCAGTTCCACCGACGTGATCTCGCCCGCGAAGACTTGCTTGCCGCCAAACCACAACACGAGCGCGATCGCCGTTACGCCCATCGTTTCGTTGAACGGGCTGATGATTCCGCGCAAGGCGTTCACCTTCAAATTCGCCCGACGATACGTGTCCGTGAAAGCGTTGAAGCGTCGCGCTTCGCGCTCTTCCATCGCGTTGGACTTGACGACCTTGATGCCGTTGAAGACTTCCTGCAACAGCGAATTCATGTCGCCCGATTGCGCTTGCACGACGTCGGCTTGCGCCCGAATTTTTCGCCCCAAGTAGCGAATCGACCACAGGCTCAAACCCGAAACGGCGAAGGCGAAAAACGTGAGTTTCCAACTAATGAAGAGCAACACGCCAAGAAAAAACGCGGCGTTGAGAGATTGCCGCAGCAGCGAAATGAAATTCGAACCGATGTTGCCGTGAACGACGTTGACTTCGCCCATCACGTAGTTCATCAGCGTGCCGACGCGGTTGCGGTTGAAGTATGCCAGTTCCATCTGCACGATTTTGGCGAACACCAAGTCGCGCAGTTTTTTCAGCGTTTTCGTCTCGATGCGATTGACGATTTGATTGCTGAAATAAACGAAGAGATTTTTCAGAACGAAGGCGGCGATGAGCAACAAACACACATTGAGCAGCGTCCCTTCGCGCGTCTCCGCCGTTACGAAGCGTTGGAATCCCTCGATGATTTCGTTCTTGAACGTGTCGGCTTTGTCTTGAAGAAACCCTTGTTGCGCCGATGTCGATTCGGGCGCGCTCGTTGGCGCGTCGCTGAAAACGGCGTTCAGTAGCGGCAAAAGCGTTCCGATGGAAACCACGCTGAACAGCGAGGCGAGAAAATTCACCGCCACCGTTAGCGCGATTTGATGCTTTTCGGGCGCCAAAAATCGCAGAACTCGGAAGTAGAGTTTCATAGCGTTTGCCTGTTCATCAAACGGCGAAAATACCGAAATCCTCAAAAAAACATTTTGCGCCTCGCCAACTCAAACGACGCTCCGCGACACCATCAAGCGATGAAATCTCTGAATGTGGTTCGCTTCGTTTGGAATGACCATTCGCCCTTCCAATTGCCGTTGCGATTCCAAATGTCCCTCTTGATGTCATTCCGAGCGAATGCGAGGAATCCACGAAGATTGCGAATTGCGAATTGTCAATTGCGAATGGAACGCCCTCGCTTCTCGCTTCTCAATTCTCGCTTCCCTCAAAATGGATTCTTCACTCCGCTTCGCTCCGTTCAGAATGACAGAGGGCTTTCGCTCCACTCGGAATCAGGTGGAGGCGTTTTTTGCGGACTGGGCAAGGCACCGCTCTCCCTTGACAGCGTCGCGTCGCTTTCGTATCTTCCCCTCGCCTGCTTTCTTCATCGCGCCTTGACATTGTCGGTTGTCGCCTGCGCCGAGAGCCTTCCTCGCACGCGACATCCGTCGCCGCCAAGTTTTGCCTCTCGTCGCCCCTTGAAACCCGCCGCTCAACGAGGCGAAGTGGCGCGTTTTCAAGCGTTTGCAGCGTCATCGCCTCGCCAACAAAAATCCTTGCGCGAACAATGAAGCAAATTTTTCTTCTGACGACGCTCGCGTGGGCGATGGGCGCTAGCGCGCAAATCAACCCCGACGCGAAAACCCCACTGCCCGACGGCGTTCCCGCTTCGTGGTGGGAGACGGTTCAAAAGAACATCCGCGAGAGCGAGTATCACATTCGCCCGAAAGGCGATGGAATGTTCTCCTCGCCCAACCGCGCGCAAAACCTGCGCTTTACCTACTTTGAGCGCGGCTTTTCCGCCACGCGA
>JANWWM010000054.1 GCA_025055975.1 Chloroherpetonaceae bacterium
CGTTTCCGAAGTCTCGATTCCCATTGGAGACAAAGACGCAACGCCCGATGTGCTCATTTTTCCAAAGCGCGCGGTCGATTGGTTTGAAACAAAGCCCGCTCTTTCCGAACCGCCGATTCTGGCGATTGAAATTCAAAGCCCTTCGCAACCGATGGAAACTATCATTGACAAAGCCAAAGCGATGCTCAATCACGGGGTCAAATCGGTTTGGATAATTCAGCCTGCGATAAAGACCGTTTCCGTTTTCACGAAAGACGCGCCCCCGAAAACTTATGTCGAGGGCGCAATCCGCGACAGCGTCAGCGACATTGAACTTTCGTTTGAGGAAATTTTTGCGACGGAGTAAAATTCGCTCTATTGCCTTTTCATATTTCAATTTTCAACTTCAACTTGACAAACCATTATGATTAGCGTTGAGCCACAGTTCATCACCGATAAAACGGGCAAGAAAATTTCCGTCGTGCTGCCCATCAAGGTTTTCGAGGCGATTATGGAAGAACTGGAAGAGCTGGAAGACATAAGGTTCTATGACGAAGCCAAGAAATCTAACGAGCTTTCCATTCCGATTGATGACGCATTCGAGATGATTGAAGCAAAGCGCAAAGCCAAGAGATGACCTATAAAGTAACCTTAAAGAAGACATAGAAAAGACATCTACAAGTGATTGCTACTTGATAGCAAGGGTTCGTTATGACCCGCCTGTTCTCCTCACGCGCCGATTCGTTTGAGCATATCTTTCACTTTCTCTTCAATCAAATCGCGCACCTTGCGGAACTCGTCTGGCTCCAAATGCTTGGGGTCGGGAATCGCCCAATCCTCGCGGATTTTGGCGCGCACGAATGGACACTCGTCGCCGCAGCCCATCGTCGCCACGAAATCGTATTCCACGTCGGGAATGTCGTTAAGCGATTTGGACGTGTGCGTCGTAAGGTCGTAGCCGAGTTCTTTCATCGCTTCAATCGCTTTTGGATTGACCTTGCCCGACGGACGCGATCCCGAACTATACGCCTCCACTTTGCCCTTGCCGTGAATCTTCGCAAAGGCTTCCGCCATCTGACTGCGATTGGAATTTTCCACGCAGACGAACAAGACTTTTTTCATTCTTCGGTTTGATTGAGTTTGACCTTTCGCTTTTCCAGCTCTCGCCTGACGAAATTGAAACAGGCTTCGTTTTCGCCGACGAATTCGGGCGGAGAAATTCCCTTGCGCTTGTATTTGCCCGAAAGCACGAGGCGCGCGACCGCCGCGCACGTAAAGCCCGTCGTCCTTGACATGGAGCTTTGCTTGGCTTCGTGGTCGGTGCGGTCGAGAAGAAAATATCGCAAGCGTTTGGGTTTGCCGTTTTGCTTGCCTTCGATGACGAGTTCGAGAAGCGTGAACTCGTCGTCATCGTCTCCCAATTTCCATTGCTCGAACAAAATTTTGCTTGTGAAGTCTCGCGGCTTGATGGCTGCGCCGCCCACCGTGATTTCTTTTTCGCTGAAAAATCCCGCCGCTTGAAGCAGTTTGATTTTTTCGCTGTGTCCGACATAGCGCAAGGTTTTCTCTTTCATTTCGGGAATGTGCCGCATCGTGAAAAGAAGCGAGCGCAGTCCGTCGGTGTTGAAGGCTTCGAGCGAACCGATGTCGGGGTAGTTTACGATTTCGGGTTCGGAGAGCGCGGGCTTTGCGACGATTTTCCCGTTCTCGACGAGCCTTGCGGGGCGAGCGTATTCTTCAATCACATCGACGGGCGAGAAGGGCGATTTGTATTCAAACGGATACTCGCGCTTGGTTGGCAATCCGCCCACGTAGCAAATGAATTTCTGAATGGTCATTCGCTTGTTCCAATAGCCGAGAACGATGTTGCCGAGTCCTGGCGCGACGCCGCAATCGACGACGGCGGTTACGCGCTTCCGTTTGGCAAGGTCGTCAAGGTCGAAGCAATTTTCGGCGAAGAAGGAAATGTCAACGAGATTTTTGCCCGCCTCAATGACGCGCCGCGCCGTCTGAAATCCCAAGAATCCTGGCACGGCTCCGACGACCAAATCAACGTTTTTGACCGCTTGCTTCAAGGCGACCTCGTCGGTTACGTCGAGTTGAAGTTTGCGAATGGACTTTGGAAGTTTGGAAAGGTTCTCGACGCTGATGTCGGCGACGGTTACGGCGCAATCGTTGGCAAGGTCTTGCGCGATGGTTCTGCCAACCATTCCCGCGCCAAGCGCGAGGACGTGTTTCATCGTGATTTAATTTTTCCTCAATGCGACGGGTTGTATTTTGCGAAAACCTTTTCGCTCAATCTAATTCATTTGTCAGATGCGAAAAAAGTTTGTCGCGGGCAATTGGAAAATGAACAAGACCGTCGCGGGCGCGATCGCGTTAGCGTCCGAACTTGCGCGCAAAATCGGCTCGGACGCGCCGCCTTGCGAGATTGCGATTGCGCCGCCTTTCATCGCGCTGGATTCCGCGCGCGAGGTCATCAAAAAATCTCCGATAAAACTCGCCGCGCAAAATTGCCACTACGAAAACGACGGCGCTTACACGGGCGAAATTTCCGCCTCGATGCTCAAAGCCGTCGGCTGCGACTACGTCATCGTCGGACACTCCGAGCGCCGACAATACTTTGGCGAGACCGACGCGATCGTGAACAAAAAAGTCAAAAAAGTTTTGTCGGAAGGAATGAACGCGATCGTGTGCGTGGGCGAAACGCTCTCGGAACGCGAAGCGGGCGTTACGGAAAAAGTGGTCGAGACGCAAGTTCGCGGCGCGCTCAACGGCGTTTTGGAATCGGAGATGAAATCCGTCGTCATCGCCTACGAACCCGTTTGGGCGATTGGCACGGGAAAAAACGCCACGCCCGAACAAGCCGAGGACGTTCATCGCTTCATTCGACAACTTGTCGCGTCGCTTTATTCCAGCGCGGTCGCGGAAAACTTGACGATTCAATACGGCGGAAGCGTCAAAGGCTCGAACGCGAAGGATTTGTTTGCCATGCCAAACGTCGACGGCGCGCTCGTGGGCGGCGCAAGCTTGAAGGTCGACGAGTTTTATCAAATCATTCAAAGCGCGCACAATTTCTTCACCACGATTTAATCTCCGCGTAACGCTCTCGAAACAGATTGCGGTTAGCTTTGCGCGTTCAGAAAAGTTTTCCAAATCCTTCAACGCTAACTCGCAATCGTTATGAGAACCCTTGCGCTGTTTCTCATCCTTTTCGTCTCCATCGCCGCGCCGTCGCAAACGGTAACGCATGGACCTGTCGTTGGCGCGGTAACGAACACGGAAGCGCAATTCGTTTTGCGCGTCAGCTCGCAAGCCAACGTCGCCATTGAGTTGAGCACAAGTCCAAACTTTACTAGTCCGATACAGACGAGCGCCGTTGCGGCGTTGGCGGCGGACACGTTCTTCGTCAAAATTCCCGCAAGCGGACTTTCGCCAAGCACGACTTATTTCTATCGCCCCGTCATCAACGGCGTTCCAACGTCGGAGGTTCGACGATTTAGAACGTTTCCGAACCCGAACACGGTCGAGAACTTCGCCTTCGCGTTTGGCTCGTGCCAACAAGATGGCGACGCGATTTCGTCGGGCAATGGCAGAGTTTTTCCGTTCATCGCGCGCAACTTGAAACGCTTTGCCTCAGACCCCGACATCCGCTTTATGCTCCACTTGGGCGACTGGGGCTACCCCGACACGACCGACACGCCGTCGAATCCAACCAACTATTTCAACTTGAACTACCGCAATCTGCAAGCGGCTTATATGGATCACTACAAGAGAACCTATCCGATGGATTCGGTTTTCAAGGTAATGCCGATTGCATATGTTCATTCTGACCACGATTACAGCAACAACAATTGCGACAGCGCTTTCCCTGGACGCGCCAATACGCTTCGCGCTTATCAACGAATGTTTCCGCACTACCCGCTTGCGAATCCGAGCACGTCGTCGGGGGGCGTTTGGCAGAAGTTTCGCTTTGGCAACGCGGAGTTTTTCTTGCTCGATACGCGCGCCACGAGATCGCCCAACATCAACGCTTTCCCGAACTTTTTGGCGTGGTTAGCCAACCCCGTCTCGCAAACGAATCCCAATGGCGTGCGCCTGCGCTTCGAGGCTCCGCCGAATCACAAAATCATCAGCGACGAGCAGATGAACTGGCTTATTCAGGGGTTGCAGCAGTCGACGGCGACATGGAAGTTCATCGTTTGTCCCGAAACTTTCAATCCCGCGCAACGCGGCGTGGGCGAAACGGCGTTGCTTTTGCAAGGTTCTCGCTTCGACCCAATCACCACGCCGCAAGGCACGTATCGCGCCGCTGAAATCGCCATCGACATCGCGGACGGTTGGAGCGGCTTTCCCGCAAGCGTATCGCAACTTGTTCGAGCAGTTCGCAACGCGCAAATCCGCAACGTCATCATAATTTCGGGCGACTCGCACAACGTTGGCACGGACGATGGCGCAAATTCGCTCTTCCCTGAATTCATGGCGGGCGGATTGGACCAAGACAATTCGCGCGCGGTGAGCTTGTTTGAAACCTTCAACATCTTCGTTTGGAATCGCGCGCGTCAAGGCTTGTCGAGAAACAACTTCAATTCCGCTTACGGTCGCGTGAGCGTTTTCGGCAACGATTCCGTGCGCGTCGATTATATCGATGAGTTCGGCGCGCTCATCGATTCTTACACGCAACCTGCGGGACACTTGGTTCAAACCAAAGGCTTGACGATTGCGCCGCAAGGAGTGAACTTCGACACGGTGAGAATTGGAACCGTGAGTCAGCAAGCGTTGAATCTCGTGAATACGGGCGCGGATACGGTTACGGTTTTCAGCGTCAATCGCGCCACGCCGTCTCGTCCGTCGCCGTTCATCGTCAATCCGCCGTCGCCGATTCAACTCTCGTTCCCGCTTCGCATTCCGCCCGGTCAATCGCGCGTGTTGGGTTTTGCCTTCGCGCCGCAAACGCAAGGCTTCTTTGCCGATACGGTCGTCATCGCAAGCGACGACCCCGACAACGTGTTCGGTTTAGGCAATGGCGTTTCGCTTGCGATTCTCGTTGGACGTGGCGCGACGGCGTCGGGAATTGCCTCGTCCATCGGCAAGGCAACCGACTACGTGTTGGAGCAAAACTATCCCAATCCCTTCAACCCGCAAACCACGATTGGCTTTGCGATTCCAAAGCCCGAATTCGTGAGCCTTGTCGTTTATGACGCGCTTGGTCGCAAGGTCGCAACCCTCGTCAACGAGCGAATGGAAGCGGGACGCTATGAAGTCAAGTTCGATGGTTCGGGTTTGGCGAGCGGCGTGTATTTCTATCAAATCAAAGCGGGCGCGTTCACGCAAACGGCGAAGATGGTTTTCACGAAGTAAAAGAACGAGAATAACCGCGAACAAAGGCGATTCAGCGATGAGTCGCCTTTTGTTTTCGACAAGCCATAACGCGCAAGCCCGTTGGCAAAAGTTTCGCTTTGC
>JANWWM010000056.1 GCA_025055975.1 Chloroherpetonaceae bacterium
AGCGAAGCGGAGTGAAGAATCCACATTCGGAGAAGCGAGGAGCGAGAAGCGAGGATGCTCAATTCGCAATTCGAAATTCGCCATTCGCAATCCTTGATGGATTCCTCGCTGGCGCTCGGAATGACAAGAAACAGAGGGCGCGCGTGCCGCTCGGAATGACAAAGGAGAAAGGCTCGGAATGACAAAGGAGAAAGGCTCGGAATGACAAGGGAAAAGGCTTGGAATGACGAAAAGACGCTCGGAAGGAAGATGCGCAGAACGACGAAGGGAAATGCGTGGAAACGACGCTTGTCGCGGAGTCCAAAAAAACAAAAGGGCGAGCCGAAGCCCGCCCTCTTCTCTTCAACCTTAAATCTGCCTTTACTTCATCAAAATCATCTTCTTCGTTTGCGAGAACTTCTCGGTTTGCAGGCGATAGAGATACACGCCGCTGGAGAGGTTCGTCGCATCAAAAGTCACGACATATTCGCCCGCTTCCTTGCGCTCGCTCACGAGCGTGGCGACCTTGCGACCCAGCATATCGAACACTTCCAACCTGACGTCGCTCGGCGCGGCGATTTGATACGCGATGCGCGTCGACGGGTTGAACGGGTTGGGATAGTTTTGCTCGAGCTTATAGACGAAGGTCTTTGGCGCAAGGCGCGTAACTTCGACCGTTACGGTTTGCGGATAGTCGTGAACCGTGCCGTTCAGGTCGGTCGAGCGCAAGGCGTAGCGATAGGTTTTGCCCACTTGCACGCCCTCGTCAATGTAGGCGTAGCGATGCCCTTGGCTCGTCGTGCCTTGTCCCGCGAGCGATGGCGTGGAGCGATATGAGGCAATCGTGAGCCACTCTTGCTCCATGCCGTTGATGACCTCGGCGCGACGCACATCGAAGCCCGCGTTGTCGGTCTCGCTAATCGTTTCCCAACGCAGTTCCACGCCGCGCGGAATGTTCGCGCCCGTGAACGCGCCCAAATTGACGGGAAGCGGATTGTCGCCATCGCCGCCAAGCGAAAACTCCGAAAACCCGCCTGGCAAGTTGACCGACAACCGATTGGGCGACGTTTGACGATTATAGATGAGCGCTGAAATGTCTTCCCACGGGCTAGAAGGATCGCTACGGCGGAAGAGCTTAATCGTGTTCACATTGCCCACGCCCACAACGCCCGATAGGTCAAATGTCACATCGAACGGAGCTATGACCGTTGCGCCAACTGCCCAATACTCTTGGGCTTGGTTCAAAACGCCGGGCAACGTGCCCGTTCTGCCCGACGAGAAAAATTGCGCGGTTACCGTAGCCGTTGGCGGACTTGAGGGACCAGAATTGATGGTCAGGAACGCGCCTGGAATCGCTCCCCACGTTGGCGCGCTCGCTGAACCCGACCCCGTTGGCGTTGCGCCCGCGAACTCAAAGGCGCCAATGTCGGGCGTTGAAGCGCTGCGCGCATTGCCCAAAATGTCGGTCGTTACGGCAATCGGCGTGCCCGCATTGTTGCTGGGCGACCCTGGAAGCGGCGCGAGATTCAGCGGGCTATGGTAGAGCGGATTTTGATTAACGCTATTCGCATCGCCGCTCGTTGCGGTTTGCCAACCTGCGAAGGTTACAGGCGTTGAGCCATCCATCGCTTGTTGCGACGAGTTTGCCGATGCGAAAATGACGTTGTAGTTGGAGTTAAACGTCGATGTGCCAGTGCGACCAATCGCCACATGCGCACCCGTGCCCCCCGTCCGAGCGTTAAAAAGGTTATTGTTCCGTAGGTTCAATGTCGCTCCATCAAACGTGCGCATCAAGCCGAAACTATTTGCCGAGCCCGATGCTGCTGAGCCTCCCACAAAAACGCTATTGTAGAAGAAGTTCACCGTTCCGCTTGCCGCGTCGGAGCGCAAGCCGCGAATCGTTACGGCATTCGTGCCCGTTCCATTCGTGATGGATACAAGGTTGTTCGCAACGGTCCAACCCGATGCGCTCGCGTCATAGACGTGAATGCCGTCAATCACAGGCGTGCCTGTCGAAGAGGGAGCGGAAAGGCGGAAAACGCGGTTGCGCGCAATCGTGCCGCCGCTACTCGTGCTTTGAACGCCAATGCCGTTGATTTGCACCGCAGCGCTTGCGTTTGTGGCGGTCAGGGTATCCACGCGGTTGTCCGTAATCGTTTGCGCCGTAGTTGTGGAATTGGTGATGATGCCGCCAACCGCAACCGTGGCGGGCGTTCCGCCTGTCGCGCCCGTCGCTGCCGTCAAGTTGCGAACCTCGTTGTTCGTGATGTTCAGCGTGCCGACCGCCGTCGAGAGAATGCCGCGCACTTGCGCGGTTGCGCCCGTGTTCGTTCCCGAAAGGGCGCGGATGACGTTGTTGTTGAACGTGTGCGATGTGACCGTGCCTGACGAGTTGATGCCGTTTGTCGTGCCGTTGCCCGTATGCGTCAGGTTTTCCACCGTGCATCCGCTCACGCCTTCCGTGCCTGTGGCGATGACCGAGATGCCGTTGAGCGCGCCTGTCGCGGCTGTGGCGTTGTAGTTTAGCCCTCGCACCGTGCTGTTCGTGAGCGTGATGTTACCCGCTGACTGCAGTTGAATGCCTGTCATTACGCCTGTTGAGCCGCTTGAGCGCGAAATATCCTGGGCAAGATTGTTCGTCGCCGTCATCGTTCCATTCAGCACGTAGCCGAAGACGCCTTGCGTCGTTAATCCCGTGCTGGTCATCGCTACGCCGCGCACAACGTTGTTATTGACCGCGTTTGTGCCCCCGCCTGTCGTTACGAAGATGCCAATGTATTGCGCGGCTGCGTCTCGAGTTGCGGTGCCCGTTGCGTTGGGCGCGCTGCCGCCAACGAAGTTGTTGGAGACATTTACATTGTTCGAAGTTGCCGAACCAACGACGATATCAAAGAAGTTAAGCGTAGTCGTGGTAATCGGCGTCGGTTGGTAGAAACTGTTGCCCGTTATCGTGAGGTTGTTGCCGACATTTGTTACGGCTCGCAATCCAATGAGGTAACCCTCCACATTATTATTTGTGAAAGTCAAACCGTCGTTCACAGCGCCCGCTGTTCCTGATGAGGTAACAGAAAAGTTTTGGAGGTTGCTACCTGCGGCGCGAATCGTGTTGTTGGAAATCGTGATGTTGTCGTTGCCTGATGACGTTCCCGTTCCAATCAGGATTGTCGCCGCTGATTCGTCTGTGTTTGTGTTAGAGCCTTCAATCGTGCAGTTGGTCACTGTGTTGTTCGTGGCATCGTTGCGGAAACGAATGGTGCTTGCTGCCGTCGCGGTGCTCGCGTTGCTGATAGTAAGGCTGTTGCCGCCAGAGTTCAAGCCGTTGATGGTTACGCCATCGGCGCCGTTGAAATCCAGCATTGCGCCTGCGACGTTGCCGCTCACCACGCGCGCGCCTGAGGGTTGAATCGTGAGCGTAAAGCCTGCCATGCCGTCAGGTAGAAGCGCATGCGTGCCGGGTTCGGTCAAGTCGCTGATGATGGTAACGGTCGTGTTGCCGCCAAGCGCGTTATTGTTAATCGCTTGGAAAAGACCGCCCGCGCCCGTCAGCGTTGGGTAATCGCCGCCAGTCCCTACGGTAATCGCCGTGGGCAGAGCTGGCGTAATCGCGTAGGAGTTAATCGTGCCGCCAATTGGGAATGCCGCCGCCGTCAGCGCCACGCTACT
>JANWWM010000029.1 GCA_025055975.1 Chloroherpetonaceae bacterium
CTGCTGACAAAATCGCCTTGCAAGCTTTATACCGCTTGGGACAAGTCGCTTTTTTATTGGCATCGGCATTTTTCTTGGCGATGGCGCTTGCTTCAATAGCGCAATCGCATCATTGGCTATTCTTCATCTACTTTGCGATTGAACTCTCGGAGCATTTTTTATTTCGCTGGATTGACGGCAATGGAAAGTTCTTTTTTCAAGCCAACGCAAGCGATTGTTTGGGCGGAGCCGCAGGATATGCGATTCGACGATTCAACAACTTGGCTCAATAGCCACTCGGCGACAAAGACAGGCTTGATGCTGAACCTCTGTCATTCGCTTTGCGCGAGTTGGTTTGGAAATTCCAGCGTGAAGGTTGTGCCTTCGCCGAGTTCGCGTTCAGAATGTCGTCAAAGCGCGCCGTCGCTGCGTTTGACGGATTGCGAGAGTTTTCAACTCTGACGCGCACATTCACATTGCGAAGTCGACGCAAAGTCGTACTTTTCTCGCAAATCATCTTCAAGCAATGACGACAAACGACATCATTTGCGGCGACGCCATCGCCGAACTTCTGAAACTGCCT
The DNA here is from genome assembly GCA_025055975.1 of Chloroherpetonaceae bacterium. Lineage (GTDB taxonomy): Bacteria > Bacteroidota > Chlorobiia > Chlorobiales > Thermochlorobacteraceae > JANWWM01. The sequence goes on from JANWWM010000029.1 coordinate 563, forward strand.
GAACGAAGCGCTCAACTCATCATCGCCGACCCGCCATACTTTCAAGTCTTGCAGGGCGAAGAGTGGGACAATCAGTGGAAAAGCGAAGACGATTATCTTGAATGGAGCATTCGTTGGACGAGAGCGGCGGCGAGAACGCTCAAAGACGACGGACTCTTCTACATTTTCGGGCAACTCGGCAAGCGCGAACACATCTGGCTGCACTTCTGCTCGCTTGTCGCAAAAGAACTGCAATTTCACGATATGATTATTTGGGATAGAGCCGTCGGCTATAACGAGCGATACGACAGTTTCACGCCTTGCTATGAAATGATTTTAGCGCTAAGAAAATCCACCGACGCAAAGCCCTACTTCAACAAAGACGCGGTGCGCTTGCCCTACGAGGAAGAAAAAATCCGCGCCTACCTGCGTGACAAGCGTTACAAAGACAAAACCGCCCGCCTCCTGCACCTTGAAAAAGGCAAATATGCCACAAACATCTTGCGCGTGCCCAGTCTCAAAGGCTCTTCAAAAGAAAAAGCGGGGCATCCATCGCAAAAGCCTGAAAAACTTATTGAGCAACTTATTCTCTCATCGAGTCGCCCAAACGACGTGGTCTTAGACCCGTTTCTTGGTTCGGGCACGACGGCTGTCGTCGCTGAGCGATTGGAACGGCAGTGGATTGGCATTGAAATCAACCCGAATTATATCCAAATCGCAGAACGGCGTTTGGCAGAACTTCGCGCCAAAAAAGAAGCGCCGCTTTTCAAGACGATTTCTTCTTGAACTGGCGTGGCGGAGAGAAAATGGATTTGGAATCAATTTGCCGAAAAGCGTCGCCGAGTCAGATTGATAGGGTTCTCTTTGAGACAACTCTCCCCAAAAGGTCTTGAAAGGCAAACTGCATTGCAATCGCCGTTGCGACTTGGAGTCGATTTTGGGATTCAAGACGATTTTCGCCTCGCAATATGGCGATTCCTTTTTCATCGCTTTGGCTTCGTTTCGCGCGGTTTGATAAGAGCGCGCATTCTTAATGAGCTTATCCAATCGCTCCAAATCAGCGCGTTCAATCGGCGACCAAAGATCTTTCCAAGATTTCGCGCTTGCCTTCACCGCTTCCGCGGCAACAATATGCTTCTGATTTCCTTGCTGTTCCCAAAAGCCCACGATGAGCAAAAAATCTTCGTCAATGCTGAACTGACGAATCGCATCGCCCAAGCCAATCGGAGAGCCAAACTTTGCCGTCTTGATGGAGACAGGTAGGTTTTGAAATTTGGTTGGAATCTCGTTACGGCAATTCTTTTCAGCAGGAACATCCCACTTTTGCGTGTAGTCCGCTTCAAAGGGCTCAAAGAATGTTTCCTTCACCCAACGCTCAAAAGCAAAGCCGTGATGCTGAACCTCTGTCATTCGCTTTGCGCGAGTTGGTTTGGAAATTCCAGCGTGAAGGTGGTGCCGTTGCCGAGTTGGCTTCGGACGGCAATCGTGCCACGATGCAACTCCACGATGCGTTTCGTGAGCGCAAGTCCAATGCCGCTTCCTTCCGCGCGCACGTGATTTTTTCCGCGATAAAACGGCGCAAAGATTTTTTCAAGCTCCGCTTCTTCAATGCCCGCGCCTTTGTCGGAAATCTCTACGAGCGCCGTTTTGCCCTTTGATTTGAGCGCGACGCGCGCCGTCTGGTCGGCGGAGAATTTGCAAGCGTTGTCCAAGAGATTTTGCAAGGCGAGTTCAATGAGGTAACGGTTGGCGGAAATCGTGATGGCGCGTTCATCGTCGCTATCGGTTTCAAAGGCGATTTCAATGCGCGAAGCGGGTCGTGCGTTCATCACAAACTCGCGCGCCGACATCAAAGCGTCGTCAAGTCTGGTGGGTTCGAACTTGATTTCAGCCGCGTCGTAACTGGCGCGCGCGAAGTCAATGAGGCTTTGCAACATTTTTTTGAGCCGCTTCGCGTCGGCGAGAAGTTTGCGCGCGGTTTCTTCGTAGGCTTCGGCGTTGCGCGGCTTTGAGAGCAGAATGTCCAACTCCATAATCATCGCCGCAAGCGGCGTGCGAAGTTCATGCGCGACGTTTGAGACGAATTCTTTCTGCGACGCAAAAGCTTTTTCCAAGCGGTCAAGCATTTGGTTGAAAGCCGTCGCAAGCTCCTCGAGTTCGTCGCCCGTTGGCTCAACCGCAAGACGCATATTCAAACTGCTTGCCGAGACGCGCTTCGCGCTCTGATTGACGCGACGAAGCGGCGCGACGACCCTCTGCGTGAAAAACCGTCCAACGCCAAAGACCAAGAGCGCATACAAGCCCAACGCAAAGACGAGCGTGTTGCGCAGATTTTCGAGTTTGCTGTATCCGTATCCGTCAAACGCCGCCGCCGTGAGCGCGTATTCTTTTTCGCCGATGGCGTAAGTCAGCCCAATCACTTGCCAATCGTTTTGATAAAATCGCGTTTCGCGTTTTTCATAGATGGCGTCAATCAAGTCCCGCGTTTCTTTGACGAAATCAATCTCGTAAGCGTCGTGGTAGAGCAGTTCGAAATTTCGGTCGTAGATGGCGACTTCGACTTCGTTCAAAGTTTTGCGGTTGGATTTGTAGATGTCTTGCAAGGTTTCGGCGGGGATTTTGGCGACGAAGAAAAGATTGGCTTTCGTGATGGCTTCTTTGCGAAGCAATTCATAGAACTCGCGCTCGCGCGTGGCTTTGGCGGAAAAGTAAATCACGAGCGAAAACGTGAGGAGCAACGCGCTCGTGAGCGCGATGAAGAGCAACGTGATGCGCGTCCGAAGGCTCATTCCGCTTTGAGATAAAACCCCATTCCCGTTTTGGTGTGAATGAGTTTGGTTGGGAAAGGCTTGTCAATTTTCTTGCGAAGATAGTTGATGTAGACATCAATGAAGTTCGTGCCCGTGTCGAAGTGCGTGTTCCAGACGGTTTTGGAGATTTCCTCGCGCGAGAGCACGCGCTCAGGATTGCGCAAGAAAAATTCCAAGAGCGCAAATTCTTTTGCCGTGAGCGGAATTTCTTTGCCTTGCCGCTTGACGACTTTGGTGCGCAAGTTCATCGCAAGGTCGGCGTAAGCGAGCGTCTCGTTTGTTTCCGCTTGCGTTGGTCGCGCTTTGAGTCGAGCGTTGATGCGCGCCAAGAGTTCGCGGAAGTCGAAGGGTTTGGCGAGGTAGTCGTCCGCGCCCGCGTCGAAGCCTTGCAATTTGTCGTCGGTTTCGCCGAGCGCGGTGAGCATAATGACGGGCAGCGATGGCTTTTGCGCTTTGAGTTTTTTGCAAAGTTCAATGCCGTTCATTTTGGGGAGCATAATGTCGGTTAGAACAAGGTCAAACGCTTCCGCCGCGAATCGCTCAAAAGCGCTCTCCGCGTCGGGCGCGCGCGATGTCAGAAAGCCCGCTTCCGAAAGTCCTTTCTCGAGGACGGACGCGAGCCGTTCATCGTCTTCCACGATTAAAATGCGAGCGTTCATCCATAGAGCGTTTGTTTTCTCGTCTTGCAAAAATGCGAAAAGGCATGCCCTTTCGAGCATGCCTTTTGCGAAAGCCTATTTGGCTTGATGGTTATACGATGCCCTTCACCATTCCGCGCCAGTAGAATCGCGGCAACAATTCCTTTTTGAGCACATACATATCAAAGCGCTCTTTGGATTGGTCGAAGGGGAAAGTTTCTCGAGGTTGGTTGCTGTAATCGAATTCTGCGAGCACCAACTTGCCGTATCCCGTAACGAGCGGACAGGAAGTATAGCCGTTGTAGGAAGCCGTGAGCGGCTCGCCTCTCATCAGACTCAGCAGATTTTCGACCACGACAGGAGCTTGCTTGCGAACCGCCGCGCCCGTTTTGGACGTTGGCAACGCGGCGCCATCGCCCAGCGAAAACACGTTTTTGTATTTGTTGTGTTGCAGGGTGTTGATGTGAACATCGACCCAGCCCGCTGAGTTTGCCAAAGGACTTGACTTGATGAAGTCGGGCGCGGATTGCGGCGGCGTGACGTGAATCATATCGAACTCGACCCAAGTTTCCACACCCTTGTTATGCTCGCCGATGCCGACGAAACGGGCGCGCTTCCGCTCGCCGTCAATCTCTTCGAGCTTTTGATGGAAATTGAGTTTGATATGTCCTCTTTCCACCACCTTCAAGAGCGTTTTTTCATATTTCTCTACGGCGAAAAGTCTTGTCCCGCCGCTCCAATACTGAATGTCGATGTCGTCTAATACGCCGTGTTTGCGGAAGTAATCGGCGGCGATATACATAATCTTGTGAGGCGCGCCGCCGCACTTGACGGGCGTGTGCGGGCTGTGGAAAATCGCCTTGCCTTTTTTCAAATTCTTGATGCACTCAAAGGTGTAGGGAGCCGTTTCGAAGCTGTAATTGCTGCATACGCCGTTCTTGCCGAGCGTTTCCCTGAGCCCCTTAACTTTATCCCAATCCAGTTGAATGCCCGGCGCGACCACGAGATAATCGTAAGTAACTGTTTCGCCGTTGCCCAGAGTGATTTGATTTTGTTCAGGCTGAAACGACGCGCAGCGCTCTTTAATCCAAACAACGCCTTCGGGAATGACTTTCGCTTCGGGACGCACGGTCTTTTGCGCATCATACACCCCTGCCCCCACGAGCGTCCAAGCAGGTTGGTAGTAATGCTTGTCTGACGGCTCGACGATGGCGATGTCCAAATGACCGTTGTGATGCCCATTCAGATGACCGTTGCCGTTCCCGTTGAGGCGACCGTTCTTGCGTCCGTTCTTTCCGCCTCTGCGCAAGAGCAAAGCGGCTACGGTTACGCCCGCCGTTCCGCCTCCAACGATGACGATTTGATGATGCTTTGCCATAACTACCTCCGAATCGGATGTCTGTTTGAGTAACTGATTGCTAAAAAATGTGCGCAGAAATGTTCGCAAACTCCGCGCGTCTCCGACATTGGCGAGACCTTTCTCCGCAGAGACATCCGCGCCCGCGAAAGCAACCAGCGTTTGCGACGCTCATCTTTCGCGCGGGCGACGAGTTGAAAGCGGATTCGGTTTGAAAGAGAAAGAACGGCGATCAAAGCAAAACGCTAAATAATCTTATTGCTATTTAGTGATTAATTATACGTTTCGCTTGAGCGGGATTCAAGAAGTTTGCTTTTCTCTCGAAAGTCGATGTGGTCGTTTTGAAGTCGCAAACGTCAATCGTTGAATCGTTTTCCGAGATTCGAAGCCGAGCGAAGAGGTGGCGAAAGCGCAACGCCAAGTTTCATTGGTTTTGCCGCATTTTCCGCGCATCGTTTATATTCCCTCACAGCCCACGATGCCAACGCTCTTTTTGACGCCAAAGCATCTTTTGCGCAAGAAACTTATTCATCAACAAAACTATGACGACCGAAACGCTCTCCGCAACGCTCAACGGCGCAACCGTTCAAAATGGCTACGCGCAAGTCAATCCGCTTCGCACCAAACGCGATTTCGACGCGATGCGCAAAGCCTGCGAAAAAGATTTGGGCAAATTTCACGGCGACATCGCCAAACGCGAAATCCACTGGTTCGACCCCAAACTCAACGCTTGGATTGCTTACTCCGACGAAAAACAAAAGTGGACGGGCTTCGATGCCAAA
>JANWWM010000049.1 GCA_025055975.1 Chloroherpetonaceae bacterium
AGCAAATTCGAATCGGTTTTGAGCGCGCGCAATTTCGCCACATACTTCGCAGGCTCCCAGTATCCGACCTGACTATCGTTCAGCGACGTGGTTACCAAGATGTTCGGGTAATGTTTTCGCGCAAGGTTCGAATACGGGCAATACGATTTGATGTAATCATATTCCGCTTTCGCTTTTGGATTGCCCCACTCCAAAAACTCGCCGATGGTTAGAGGCAGAGATTCGTCGAGCATCGTGTTCAAGACATCGACGAAGGGCACGCCAAGATGAGCCGCTCGGCAAATGTCGGGACGCATGTTGAGAACCGCGCCGATGAGCAAGCCGCCCGCGCTCGCGCCTTGAATCGCCAAACGGCTTGGCGACGTGTAGTTTTCCTTGAAGAGATGTTCGGCGCAAGCGATGAAGTCCGTAAAGGTGTTTTTCTTGTTCATCATCTTGCCCGCGTCGCGCCACGCTTCGCCGAGTTCGTTGCCGCCGCGCACGTGAGCGATGGCGAACGCCACGCCCCGATTGAGCAGCGAAAGCCGCGAACTGCTGAACGTCGCGTCGGTCGCAATGCCGTAAGCGCCGTAGCCATAAAGCCAGAGCGGCGAAGACCCATCGCGCTTGAAGCCTTTTTTGTAGACGATTGAGATTGGAATTTTCGCGCCGTCGGAAGCCGTCGCCCACAGCCGCTCCGAAACGTAGTCCGACGGGTCGTATCCGCCCAAAACGTCTTGTCGTTTCAGCAAAACCGATTCGCCCGAATCCATATCGCATTCGTAAATCGACGAGGGCGAAACGAGCGATTGATAATCGTAGCGAAATTTCGTCGTCTCGAATTCGGGATTGCTCGCGCCGAAGGTCGAGTAGGTTGGTTCGGGAAACGCGACGCGCTTGGTTTCCTGCGTTTTGAAATTGAAGATTTCAAACTGCGTCAAGCCGTTTTCGCGCACCGTCAAAACGAGGTGATTGGCGAAAACATCGAGGTCTTCGATGAGCGCGTCGGGTCGATGCGCGATAAGTTCCTTCCAATTGCGCTCCGACGGGTCGGAAACAGGCGCGGTCAGAACGCGATAGTTTTTGGCGTTCTTGTTGGAGACGATGAAGAACTCGCCGTTGCGGTGCTCGACCGAGTATTTGTGTTCGCTCTCTCGCGGGCAGATGATTCGGAACGACTCTTTGGGCGCGTCGCTTCGGACGAAACGGACTTCGCTCGTCGTTTTGCTTCGAATGTTGAGGAAAATGAATCGCCGATCGCGCGAGCGCGAGACATAGACGCTATACAGCCCGTCAGGCTCTTCGTAGACGAGCGCGCCCTCTTTCGCGCCAAGTTCGCGCCGATAGAGGCGGTAAGAACGTTTGGCTTCGTCTTCGATGGTGTAGAAAAACGTTTTGTTGTCGGAAGCCCATTGAAACGTGACGACATAGCCCACGTCGTCTTTGAGGAGTTCGCCCGTCCGCAAGTCTTTGAAGAACAGTTTGTATTCACGATAGCCCGTTTCGTCGACGGCGTAGGCAAGAAGGTTGTGGTCGTCGCTGACGTTGAACAGTCCCAAGTCGAAATAGGGTTTGCCTTCGGCGAGCGCGTTTTCATCGATTAAAATTTCTTCGGGCGCGTCGAGCGAACGGAACTTTCGGCAGTGAATCGGATACTGCTTGCCTTCTTCGGTGCGAACGTAGTAGAAGTAGTCGCCGCGCTTCGTGGGAACGCTCGCGTCGGTTTCTTTGATGCGCGAGAGCATTTCTTTGTAGAGAGCCTCTTCAAACGGCTTGAGGCGCTTCGTCATCGCTTCCGCGTAAGCGTTCTCGGCGTTGAGATACGCGATGGTTTCGGGATTGTCTTTTTCGCGCAGCCAAGCGTAGTTATCGACGAGCCTGTCGCCGTGCAGTTCGGTGATTTTGGGAATGACTTTGGCGACAGGCGGCTTAGGGGTTTGCGTTTCGATTGCTTCGGCGAAAATCGACAAGAAAAAGAGCATTGCGAAAAACATTTGAGTTTGAGTTTTCAAAGCGGCGCGAAACTACGCAAGAATCGGCAAATTCTTTCAGGCGAGATTCTTATCTTCGCCTCCGAGAAATCAAGCGGCTGAATGAAAACGTTCGAGACGAAAAAACTCTACTACTCCATCGGCGAGGTGAGCAAAATCGTCGGACTTCCCGCATATTTGCTTCGCGCTTGGGAGGACGAATTTCCGCAACTTTCCCCCGCTCGGAACGCCAAAGGCAATCGCATCTACACCAACAAGGACATTGCGACGATTCTTTCCATCAAAAGCCTCGTCTACGAACAAGGCTACACCGCCGAGCGCGCCAAAGCCTTGATGCAAAAGGAATCCGCCGAAGAAACCGCCACGAAAGTCGACGAGCAAAAAGTCGAGGAACTGCTCAAAGAACGACAAGAACCTCTCAGACCCACCCGCGTTTCCGCCATCGTTCAGCGCCAACGCAAAATGCTCTTGGAGATGAAGCAAGAGTTGGAAGCCTTGATTGAGCGATTCAAGTAAGAGAATTTGAGGAAAACGAAAAGCGTCTCTTTCGGAGACGCTTGTTTCGCGGCGACGAGCGTCGTTTATCGGTTTTTGTATTCGATGCGCACGGCGGTATGCGGCACGGCTTCCAAGCGTTCTTTTGGAATCGGCAAGCCCGACTTGACGCAGATGCCGTAGGTGCCGTTCTTGATGCGCTCCAACGCCTTGTCGATGTAGCTCAGGTAGCGCTCGTCGCGGGCGATGAACATAAAGCGTTGCTCGCGGTCGAGCGTTTCGGTGCCGTGATCCGCCATGTGCATAGAATAACTGGAATTGATGTCTTCGCTGTTGTTTTCTTCTTGAAGCGAGGCGCGCATGATTTCGAGGTCGCGCAGGACTTCGGCGCGTTTTTGGAGCAGGATTTCCTCGAAGTGTTTGAGTTCTTCTTTCGTTAGGTAAGTTTTCGTCAGGCGTTGCGACGGTTCGGGCAAGGGCTCCGTCGGCGCAACGGATTTGCGCTCGATTATCGTCTCTTTCTTCGAGGGCGCGCCTTTCTTGACGGCTTTTGATTTGGATGTCGTCGTTTTCGTCGTCGCCTTTGGCGCGCGCTTGCTCGCCTTTGGCTTGGTGGAGGCTTTCGATTTGGTTGGTTTGGATTTCGCCGTCTTAGCCATTGCTGATAAGGCGTTTAAGGTTAATGTAGAGTTATTGTTTCTCAATGGCGACGCTGAACGATTCGCCGTTGATTTCGTCTTGCTTGGCGGCGAGAGTTTGTCCGTTCAGCTCGAATTTGATGTCGACCGCGAGCGTCTCGTTCATCACGTAATCGCGGTGCGATTCGATCGCGGCGCGAAGCCGAGCGGGCAACTGCAAGTAGAGCTTGATTCTGTCGGTGATTTCAAGCCCCGAATCCTTGCGAATGGCTTGAATGCGGCTGACCAGTTCGCGCGCGATGCCTTCGTTTTTGAGCGCGTCGTCGAGCTCCGTATCGAGCGCGACCGTGAGTTTCAGCTCGCTATCCGACGCGACGAGCCAGCCTTCGATGTCTTCGCGCAAAATTTCCACGTCTTCCAACTGCGCCTTGATTTCTCTGCCCGAAAGGTCGAGCGCGATTTCGCCCGTTTTTTCGAGCGTCGAAATTTGCGCCGCGCTCAAATTGCGAATCAAGTTTGCGACGGCGTTGACGTCCTTGCCGAACTTTTTGCCAAGCGTTTTGAAATTCGGCTTGGCTTTTTTGCTCACGATTCCCGATTCGTCGTTGACATACTCGATCGCCTTCACGTTGACTTCGTCGAGAATCACGTCGCGCACTTTTTCAATCTCGCGTCGCTCTTTCGCGTCCGCGATGGGAAGCAAGATGCGGCGGAGCGGCTGACGCACCTTCAAATTCGCCTTCTCGCGCATCGTTCTGACGAGCGACGCAATCGTTTGCGCTTTCTTCATTCGCAATTCGAGCTCCGCGTCGATAGCCGTTTCTTCGACCGTCGGGAAGAACGATAGGTGCACCGACTCGAAATCTTCGAGCCGCGTCGCTCCGTTGAGGTTGCGATAAATTTCGTCGGCGATGAACGGCGCAAACGGCGAGACGAGCTTGCAAACCGTCGTCAAGCATTCGTAAAGCGTTTGATACGCGGCGAGCTTGTCTTGATTCATCTCGCCTTTCCAAAAGCGGCGGCGACTGCGACGGATATACCAGTTCGAGAGGTCATCGACGACGAAACTTTCAAGCAAGCGCGTCGCGCGCGTCGGATCGTATCCTTCCATCGCCGCCTCGACCTCTTTGACGAGCGTATTGAGCGACGAGACGATCCATCTATCCAGTTCCGATCGCTTCTCGACGGGAATGCGGGCTTCCTTGTATTCAAAACCATCGACATTCGCGTAGAGAGCGAAAAACTTGTAACTCTCGACGAGGGCGCGGAAAAATTTGCGCTGACCCTCGACGAGTTCGTCTTCGTTAAACGCTTTCGGCACATGCGGCGGCGACGACGAAATCAGATACCACCGAAGCGAATCCGCGCCGTATTTGCGAATCATCTCAAACGGGTCGACCACGTTGCCTTTGGACTTGGACATCTTTTGCTTGTCCTTGTCCAAAATGTGCCCATTGACGATGAGGCTTTTGAACGCGGGCTTGTCGAAGATGAGCGTCGAGATGGCGTGCAAGGTGTAGAACCAGCCGCGCGTTTGGTCGATGCCTTCGCAGATGAAGTCGGCAGGGAAGTGTTTTTCGAAGAGGTCGACGTTTTCAAACGGATAGTGAAACTGCGCGAAGGGCATCGCGCCCGAATCGAACCACACGTCAATCAGTTCGGGCGTTCTCGTGAAGCGTTTGCCGTCTTTGATGAAATAGACGCGGTCGACGAAGGGCTTGTGCAAATCGAGCTCGACCAATCCTTTGTCGAGGGCTTCCCAGAGTTTGTAGGTTTTGCCGTCGATGTCAATCAAGCCTTCCTTCAACTCCTTGATGGAGCCAACGCAGAACATTTTGCCGCTCTTGTGGTCATCGCCGATTTTGAAGTCTTCGGAAACCCAAATCGGAAGCGGCGTGCCCCAGAAGCGCTCGCGCGAAAGCGCCCAATCTTTGTTTTCTTCGAGCCAATTGCCGAAACGCCCCACGCCAATTTCGGCAGGAACCCACCTGATTTCCTTGTTGAGCGCGATCATTCGCTTGGCGACTTCGGTCGTGCGGATATACCACGATTCGCGGGCGTAGTAGATGATGGGCACGTCGTAGCGCCATGAGAAAGGATACGTGTGCAGGTAGGTTTCCTTCTTGTAAAGTTTGCCCTCTTGTTTGAGCGTTTCGATAATGCCCTTGTCCGCGTCCTTGAAGAAAACGCCTTCGTAGAGCGGAACTTCCTTCGTAAAGCGTCCGTCGCGCGCGATGGGTTGAAGCATCGGCAGGCGATACTTCTTGGAAAGCTCGTAGTCGTCGGCGCCAAAAGCGGGCGCGCAATGCACGATGCCCGTGCCATCGGACGTGGAGACAAAGTCGCCAAGCGCGACGAAGAAGGCTTTTTGCTCGACGCGAATGTAGGGCAGCAGTTGCTCGTATTCTTGAAACTCCAACTCTTTTCCCTTGAACTCGTCGAGAATTTCAATCGGGTTTTCGTCGGAGGGCGCGCCTAAAACGGACAAACGGGCTTTGGCGAGAATCAAAACGTCGTCGTTGGTTTTGACTTTCACGTAGTCGATGTCGGGACCAACGGCGAGGCAGACATTGGAAATGAGAGTCCAAGGCGTCGTCGTCCAAACGAGGAAATGCTCGTCCGCGCCTTTCTTTTTGAACTTCACGTAGATGCTGGGGTCGCGCACTTCTTTGTAACCCAACGCGAGTTCATGCGAGCTTAAAACGGTTTCGGACTTCGGGTCTTGCGGAACGATTTTGTAATCCTTGTAAATGTAGCCCTTGTCGAAAATTTGCTTCAAGCCCCACCAAACCGACTCGATGTATTCGTTGGAGCAAGTGATGTATGCGCGTTCCAAATCGCACCAATAGCCCATCTCGTCGGTGAGTTTGCCCCAGCCTTCCTTGTTGTCTTCGATGTGGTGATAGACGAGGGCGCGGGCTTCGCGGTTGAACTCGGCGACTCCGTAAGATTCAACGGCGGCTTTGTTTTTCAAGCCGAGTTTTTTCTCGACGGAAATCTCGACGGGCAAGCCGTGCGTGTCCCAACCCGCCTGACGTCGCACTTGATAGCCTTTGAGGGTTTTGTATCGGCAAACGAGGTCTTTGATGGCGCGGGAAAAAACGTGATGAACGCCCGGCTTTCCATTCACGGTTGGCGGTCCTTCGTAGAACGAGAAAATTTTGCCGTCGCTGCGCGTGGAAACGCTCTTTTCAAAGATGCGATTCTCTTTCCAAAACCTGAGAACTTCCGATTCGAGGGCGTAGTAGTTGAAATCGGAAGAAAACTCTTTGAATTTTCCCATTCCCGAATGCGACTTGCGGTTGCCTTAAAAAAGGCGCAAATATAGGCAGTCAGGGCTATTTGACAAAGCGTTTTAACCCGCTTTGAAGCAAAAAAATAGGTCGCCAAGCCTGCGCGCTTGACGACCTTAAGGAGGTGCTCTATGAAAACCTCGCAGAAACCATAAACTGCGAGGCAATGGTAGTAACGACCGACATTCGAAAAAAGTTTTGCCACGTTAAGATTTTTTTAACGCCGAACTCCCTTTCGCGGTCTCTTGCAAGTTGAGACTTTCAAGGCGTTAAATTCCGAACCGAAAGCCTCTCGTCTGAATTGGCGACGAAAGGCTTTCGCGTTCAGAAATAGTCTTGAATTTCCGCGCCAAGTTGAAAGCCATTGGCTTTGGCGATTTCTTCAAGGGTTTTGAGCGTAGGCTCAATGTTTTCTTGGACTTGCGGATACACGTAGCGCTCGCCCTTGAAATTGCGCATCACGACCTCCTTGTCGTCCATCTTCTCAATGTAGTGCGGAAGAAGCGGAATCTTGCCGCCGCCGCCAGGACTATCGATGACGAAATGCGGAATCGCCAAGCCTGAAATATGACCGCGCAAGCCCTGAATGATCTCCAAGCCCTTCTCGACGCGGGTTCTGAAATGCTCCGTGCCTTTGACGATGTCGGCTTGATAGATGTAGTAGGGACGCACGCGCATTTTGAGCAAACCTTTCATCAAGGCGCGCATCGTTTCGACATCGTCGTTTACGCCTTTGAGCAAAACGCATTGATTGCCGACGGGAACGCCCGCGTCAGCAAGGCGCTCGCAGGCTTGCTTGGCTTCGGGCGTGAGTTCCCGCGGGTGATTGAAATGCGTGTTGACATAAACGGGGTGATACTTTTTGATGATGTTGACGAGTTTTTTCGTGACGCGCTGCGGCAAGACGCACGGGATTTTCGTGCCAATGCGAATAATCTCGACGTGCGGAATCTCGCGGAGCGATTTGAGGATATACTCGATGCGACGGTCGGAGAGCGTCAGGGGATCGCCGCCCGACAGCACCACGTCGCGCACTTCTTTATGCTCGCGGATGTAGTTGATGCCCGCTTCGAGATGCTTCAAACTGATCTTCGAGGAATCGCTCACCTTTCGCTTGCGCGTGCAGAAACGGCAATAAACGGCGCATTCGTGGGCGACGAGGAACAAGACGCGGTCGGGATAACGGTGCGTGATGCTCGGCACGGGCGAATCGCGCTCCTCGTTCAGAGGATCGTCGACGCAGCAGCCCTTGATGAGTTCATATTTGCTCGGAACGACTTGCTTGTAAATCGGGTCGTCTTTTTCCTGAATGAGCGAAGCGTAGTAGGGGTTGATTCGAATGTTGAATTCTTTTTCAAGTGCGCGCATCGTCTCCACGTCCTCGCCCCATTTTTCGCTCACTTCTTCGGGCGTTTCGATGCTCTCGTGCAAAAGGCGTTTCCACGCTTTGTCTTCGTCGTCTTCGACGGGCGGCGGAAGGGTTGGATTGATGAGATGCGAACCCGCATGGCGCAAGGCGTTGTGGCGAGTTTCGGCGATGCGTTTGCGACGAGGCGATTTGGCTTTGGTCTTCGCGCCCGCGACTCCATCGAGGCTAACGTTTTGAACGAGAGGTTTCTCCGCGCTTGACAATGACGACATAAACGAAAAGCGTTTGGGTTGAAAAAGTTTGTTCCGCTTTTCCTTTGGCAACTCGCGTGCCAATTTCTCGCGTCGTTCCGTTCGAGCGACGATCGTCCGCCAAGCGCGATAAAATCAGGCGACGTGGCGAGACGGACGTTTCGAGCGATCGTTGGCTTCAAGGGTTTTTCTCACAATGAAAAAACGCATTTGAACGTCGCGCAAAAAACGGTTCACTTTGAAACGATTTTCGAGCGGAGAGGCGAAAAAAGGCGCGCTTCGTCAGCGACGTCGGCGAGAGATTTTTTTGAGATAAGCGTTTTCCTTCGCGGTCATTCGTTTCTTTTGAGCGGGCGTTTGGTCGTCGTATCCAACGAGATGCAAAACCGAATGAATCGTAACGCGCAAAAGTTCTTCCGTCTGGCTCGCCTCGTATCGACGGGCGTTTCGGGCGACCGTATCGAGCGAGACGTAGAACTCGCCCTCGATGCGTTTGCCGTCGCTCAGAGGAAAAGAAATCGTGTCGGTGGCATAGTCGTGGCGAAGAAAAGCGCGGTTTATCTTTTTGATAAACTTGTCGCCGCAATAGACGGCGGAAATCATTTCGGCGCGACGCTTTTCGCCTTTCAAGACGAGTTCGATCGCTTGGCGAAGTTTTTTCGCGGGCAGTTTGCGCTTCGTGGTGTTGAAAATGAGAATCATCGCGCCATTCAGTTCAAGCGATGCTTGTCGTCGAAGAGGGTTTTGAAGATTTGCCGATACGGACCGCGATAGCGCGAACTTTCCTTTCCCAAGTAGGAAAGAAACTTATAGACAACGAAGCCGACGAAGGCGAAGGTCGTCAGCAACATCAACGCGAGAAGCGCGCCGCTCAGTCGCATCGAGTTAGAAGGTCGTTGTTGAGTTCATAGAGCGTCCAGTCCGTCCCGTCGCTCGCAAGACGCGCGATGGCGCCGTAGTTCAGATGAATCGAGAAGGCGCGATCGAGCGGCAAGCCCATCGCGCTCGCAAGGGCGGCGCGCATTGGACCTGCGTGCGTAACGACGACGACGGTTTCGTTTTCGCGCGTCTTCAATTTTTCCAACGCTCGCTCGACGCGCGTCTGCAAATCGGCAAACGATTCGCCGTCGGGCGCGGCGGTTCGAACAAAATCCCGCGTCCATTCCTCGAAAATGTCTTCGTCTTGCGCGCGAATGTCGTCCCAAGTTTTGTTTTCCCACTTGCCGAAACGCATTTCGCGCCACGAGCCATCGAACTCGACGCAAACGCTCAATTGGCTTGCGATGGCTTCGGCTAATCGCGCGCACCGCTCAAGATCGCTTGAAATGACGCGGTTCGGCGCGAGCGTCCTGACAAACGACGCGATCTTGACGACGTCGGCGACGCCTTTTTCGGAAAGCGGAACGTCGCTCTGACCAACGCACTTGCCCGCGACGTGTTTCGTTTCGGTATGTCTGACGAGATAGAGCCGCATCATCGTCGTTCTTGGTTATCGGCGGCGATTCGTCGTAGATTTGCCGCGCATTTCGTCAAAAAATCCCATCGTTATGACGCGCCTTTCGTTGTGTCTGCTTTTGTTTTTTTCCATATCCGCGTTTGCGCAAGAACGCAAATATGAGCGCAAATCAATTTCGTCTTTGGGATTGATCAACGCCTCAGGCGCATCGATTCCCGAAGAGATGATAGAAAATCGCATCAATCATCACATTCAACTGCCGCGTTTTGATTACAACGAACTTTCCGACAGCGCGCTGACGGCGTATCGGGAGCGCGTTTCCGCCACTCGACCCACGTCGCCCGAACAATTCGTAGCGATTTTGAACGAGACGATCGTTCCGCAAGTTTCCGCCGCCCTGAAAGCCGTCGCCGAAGAACGCGCGCTCGGAAATTTGAAAGAAGAAGACCTGGCGCGCGCCGCCGCCAACAAGCTCAAAGGATCGGGCTTGACGGCGGAGGACGTTTTGAAAGTGCTCAACGCCGCGTATCTCTACGCGCCCGTCGTAACGCGCTACGAAGAAGAAAGCGGCGAAGAAAGTTTCGCGGCGAAAATTTCGGGCTACATTCTTTGGTTTCGCGTCAAGACGCATCCCGACGGAAGCGCCGAAGCGCAGTTTCTCAAAAACGCTTCCGAAGAACAAAGCGGCGAAGCCATGGCTGACCCTGACGAATCCTATAAAACGCGGCGACGCTCGCTTTCGGGAAAAGAATACGCTCGACTTTCCGCCGCCAACGCTTGGGCGAGGAATTTGAGCGTTGCGATGCGTCGCCTGCCCGATTTTCAAATCAAAGCCGAGATATTGAGCGTCAGAGGCGCAACGCCCGAAGCCAACATCGGCACCCGCGAAGGGATTGGATTGGACGACGGATTTTTCGCCGAAGAGGTCTTCGAGAACGCGAAAGGCGAATTGCAAACGCGACACATTGGCTTTTTCCGCGTCGCGTCCGTTGGCGACACGCGCAAAGACCCACGCGCCGTCTCGACGTTCTATCCGCACATCACGGGCGGAGTCGAGCGCGGCGTCTTGCTCAAAGAGCACCCGCGCTTCGGGCTCGATGTCGCTCTGCGACCCAAGTTCTTCCAGTTTCGGTTGTCCAGAGAAACCACGCCCTTGCGACGCGACATGCTTGGCAACTACGGCATTTCCGACGAGCTATCGCTGCCGCCGCGATTCGCCCTCAAAACCGACGTTACCGAAGCCTATGGCATCGAACTCGCCCTTCATTACAACCTTGCCAAGCGAACAGGCATTCGCCAATTCTTCGCCACCGCCGACATTGGCGTCGCTTTCGGCAATGCCTCGTTTGAGCCAAGCGCGCCCGGTGGCATCGTGCCATTGACTTACAGCGTCTACTTGGGCGCGATGAAAAAATCTTGGCTTCGTCGGTGGAACGTCTACTTGGGCGGCTCGGTCGGCGCGGACGGGCTATATTTGCTCGTTGGAGGCGAAAACGACGGCGACCTTTACAGCCTGTCGTTTGCGACCTTGTCGCTTCGCGCCGACTTCGGAATCGAGCTGATGCTCACGCCCGACATTTTGCTCACGCTCGGCGGCAACTACAAGTTCGGTTTCCCGCCCATTTTGAGCGAACTCGAGTATAGACAGCGAAACAATCCCTTCTCCTCAGAGGGGTTCAAAACGTTCTCCATCGCTTTCAACGCGCCTGGCTTCCGCGACACGAGCTTCAACGGCTTGACGATTAGCGTCGGGGTTTCCTACGCGCTTCCTTCTTTCAGCTTGTCGCTCGGCGAGCTGGAAGAGATCGATTACTAAAACGCGGGAAGGAAGCGCGAAACCGTCTCCTATAACGAGCCTAACAAGCCACGCTCGCCATCTGCTTGGCTTGCGCTTGCGACTGCTTTTGCAGATGTTGAAGCGGCGCCTTCTTGCCCGTCAAAACGCTGCGAAGTTGGTCTTTCAAATTGCGCTTGAAGTAGAGGCTCGTTACCAAGTTGATGAGCTTGTTCGGGTTCAAAAGCACGCGCTTGATGATGGTGCGCCACTTGTAGAAGCCCAAAAAGTGACGCATATAGTTTATCTGATACTCCATCGGATCGTATTTGTCGCACCGAATCACCAAGTTGTGCGCCGTGTATTTGTCCCAATCCTCGTCGACGATTAAACCCTTTTTCTTGTATTCTTTATACATCACGGTGCCAGGATAAGGCGTAAGGATTGAATAAATCGGCATCATCAAGAGATTGTCGTCGACGAATTTCTCGACGGCTTTCATATCCTCGTAGGTGTCGATGGCGGGGTTGGCGAGGAAGTTGCCTTGAACGTTCAAGCCGAGCTTGCGACAACGCTTGATGATGTCGGCGTATTTGGCGACGTTGTTCATCTTCCACTTGTCGTAGTGGTCGACGGTTTCTTGATTGACCGACTCGAAGCCCACCAAAGCCATCACGCAACCCGCTTTGACGAGACGCTTGACGGTTTCTTCCTCTTCCAAGAAGTTGATGCTAATGAACGAACTGAACTTGATGTTGCACTCGGCGAGCACGTCCAAAATCTCGTACATTCGGTTTTTGTTCACGCCCAAGTTTTCGTCGGTGAACATAAACCAAGGCTCTTTGCCGTATTTGGATTCTTTGAACCAGACGCGCTTGGCGGTTTCGATTTGCGCTTTGATGGTGTCGCGGGATTGAATGCGATAGAGCCGACCCGTGAAGTTGGGCGTAACGCAAAAGGTGCACGTGTAGGGGCAACCGCGCGTCATGTAGATCGGAATCGATTTGCGCGCATCGACTTTGTCGCGCTTGCTGGCTTTGAAGATGCGCTCGTAATCGATGACGGGCACTTCCTTGACGGGCGGAAAGTCTTTTGCGTCGTAGCGCGGTCGGAGTTGCCCAAGCGCGAGGTCTTGCAAGACAAACGCCCACAGGTTTTCGGCTTCGCCGCAAACGA
Source organism: Chloroherpetonaceae bacterium (assembly GCA_025055975.1). GTDB lineage: Bacteria > Bacteroidota > Chlorobiia > Chlorobiales > Thermochlorobacteraceae > JANWWM01. The sequence goes on from JANWWM010000049.1 coordinate 12,423, forward strand.
CGGAATCGGCATGATGCTTGGCTTCGTCGTAGTTGAACGACACATGCACGCCGCCCAGAATCACCTTCTTGCCGCGACGACGGAACTCGTCGGCGATCTCGTAGGCGCGCGTCACGTTCATCGTGCGCGCCGTGATGCCTACCAAGTCGTAATCGCCATCGAAGTTGATTTTGTCGCCGAAGAGTTCATCGACCAACTCGATTTCATGTTGCTTCGGCGTGATGCTCACCAAAACGCCGATCGCCATCGAGAAGAGCGGCTTTTGGCTCGTGTCCTCTTCCTTCTTGCCTTTTGGCGTAACGAACAAAATTTTGAGCGGGCGTATGGATTCGGGCGGAAGCAAGTCGTTGCGATATGGCGATTTGGACGGAACGACAGTCAGCGTTTCGGCAGCGGGATTGTCGAGATGCGCCGCGCTATCGTGAACGACGGATTGAAACGCGCTTTCGGAAACCGAGTTCGGACTTTGCAATCCTTTCGTCGCGTTCATCGTTATCCCCCTTTTCCGAGTTGAAGTTCTTGACACGTTTGCCGAAAAATACCCTTTCGGGAAAGAGAAAGCAAACCAATCTCGACCGAAAGCGTCATTCCGAGCGCCAGCGAGGAATCCACAAACAATTGCGAACGCGGATTGTCAATTGCGAATTGAGCGTCTTCGATTCTCAATTCTCGCTTCTCTCAAATGGATTCTTCGCCGCGTTCAGAATGATAGACAGAAAGACCTTGTTCCGACGTCGCTTTCCTTTTCATTCCGAGCCAATCATTCAAGGTAGGGACGAATCGCGTCCTCCGACATCTTGTTCCAAGCCAAAATGTTTTTCTTGAACGCCAGAACGCTCTCGTAAGCCTTTTTGGCGAGGGGATCCTTGGCGGTTTCTTCTTCGGCAACCTCTTTGGCGAGGCGTTTGAGTTCCATCAGAACGTCTTTCGGAAACTCGCGCAGTTGGACTTTTTCTTCGCTGACGAGTTTTTGCAGATAGACGTTGTTTTGGGCTTCGAACTCGGAAAGAATCCAAATGTTCGCGCGCGCCGCCGCCGTTCTGATGATTTCTTGCAAATCGCTTGGGAGAGATTCAAACGCTTTCTTGTTGACGATGAGTTCAAGCGCCGAACCCGGCTCATGCCAACCAGGGTAGTAGTAGTATTTGGCGACCTTGTGCAAGCCAAGTTTGTAGTCGTGATACGGACCAATCCACTCCGTAGCGTCAATCACGCCGCGCTCGAGGCTCGTATAGATTTCGGTGGCGGCGAGCGTAACGGCGGAGCCGCCCGCCTTTGCGATGACTTTTCCGCCCCAGCCTGGAATGCGCATTTTCAAGCCTTTCAAATCATCAAGGCTTTTGATTTCCTTGTTGAACCAGCCGCCCATCTGCACGCCCGTGTTGCCGCAGAGAAACGGCACGACGCCGTGCGGCGCGTAGGCTTCTTCCCAAAGCTCTTTGCCGCCGCCGCCGTAATACCACGCATTGAACTGTTGCGCGTTCAAACCAAAAGGGAACGAGGCGAAAAGCGGAGCGGCGGGAACTTTGCCCGACCAATAATACGCCGCGCTGTGCCCCATTTCCGCCGTGCCCGCGCTTACGGCGTTGAAGACTTCAAGCCCTGGCACGAGTTCGCCCGCGCCATACACCTTGATTTTCAAGCGTCCGCCCGACGCGCTATCGACCCACTGCGCGAATTTTTCCGCGCCTTCTCCCAACACGGGAAACTTCGGAGCCCAGGAGGTAACGAGTTTCCAGTTGTAAGTTTTGCCGACGCTCGATGCGCTTGGCGCGCCTTGTTTCGAGTCGCCGCCGCAAGAAGCAAGCAAAAGAATCGTCGCGCACCACGGCGCAAACGCAAAACGTTTTTTGAGCATATTGCAACGGAGTTTTGATTTGTTCGAAAGCGAGCGCGAATATAAAGGGGTTCGTTTCGCCGAAACAAAACGCGCGACGCGATGGAATTTTCTCAACGAAACATTGAACGCCTTGCCGACTTGCGCGCCCGATTCCTCGACGCGAGCGGAGAAAAAGACGATTATTGGTCGTCGGAAGAAACGCTCGCGCTCTACGACGAAACCTTCGCCGAGCGCATCGGTTGGAAGTGGGACTTTGCGTTGCGCGACCTTGAACGGCTCGATTGGTCGTTGCCCGAAGGCGCGGTTTTGGATTGGGGGTGCGGCACGGGCGTCGCGTCGCGCAAAGTCTTGCGGAGCGCCATCGCGCGACGCGCAAATTCTCTGTGGCTCTACGACCGCTCCGCGCTTGCGATGCGGTTCGCCGCCAAGCGACTCGAACAATCGTTCCCGACGCTTCCCATCGCCCAAGGGGAAAACCTGAACGCAACGACCATTCTCGTCAGCCACGTCTTGAACGAACTTTCAGAGCGAGACCTTCGCCAGTTGCTTGAACGGATGGAGCGAGCGACGGCGATTCTTTGGGTCGAGCCAAGTTTGAAAAGCGTTTCGAAAAGGTTGGTGGAAATTCGAGAGAAACTGCGCGAGCGGTTTCGCGTCGTCGCGCCCTGCCCGCATCAAGCCAAGTGCGGAATGCTCGCGCCCGAAAACGAAACGCATTGGTGTCATCACGTCGTCAAGCCGCCGCAAGAAGCCTTCACGCAATCCAAGTGGGCGAAGTTCGCGCAAGCGATGCGCGTGGATTTGCGCGACCTTTCGCTGTCGTATCTCGTCTTGGACAAACGACCCATCGCGCCGCTTGAAGCGCAAGTCAAGCGCGTGATTGGAAACGCGCGTCTCTACAAGGCGCATGCGTCGTTGCTCGTTTGCGACGAGACGGGCGCGCGCGAATGCCAACTTCTGAAACGCGATTTTCCCAACGTCTTCAAAGCCCTCAAAAAAGGCGAAACGCCGTCGCTTCAAAAGATGAACGTTGAGAACGGACGCATCGTCGAGTGGCGGGAAAGCGAGCGCGACGACGCTTGACCCATCATCGCTTGAACCGAGTTGGCGCCGAGCGATCAAGCAAGCGCGGGCAGTATCGCTTTGAGCCATCGGGCAGAGTGAGTTCGAGCGATTCGTCGATGCGCCTCGCTTTGTAGGGCTTGCCTTTGATTTTGAAGAAGATGGCGCCGTCGTCTTGAAACAGAATGTCGGAGGCGGCGAATTCGTAGTCGTATTTTCCGACGCCGAAAAATCGTATGCGAAACCAGTCGTATTTGGCTTCTTTGGCGATGAAAAACTCGACGAACTCGTCTTCGCCGCGCTTGTAGACGCCGACGAAACGCTCGGCTTGTTTGCGCTCGCGTTCCAGCCGCGCTTTGTGGGCGCGCCAGTCGTAAGGTTCTTGGGCGGCGACCGATAGCGAGCCGCTCAACAAGAGAAACAAAATCGCCGCGCTTGCTCGATGCGTCGCTCTAATGCGAAAACGTCCTCGATTCATCGGTCAAGCAAGGTCGGAGCGTCTCGGAAAGAGCCGATTCCGACGTTCAGAGATAAACGCGAATCATTCTGCGCCAATCGGGCCAATCGTGTTGCGCGTCGTTCCACACGTCGCATTGATTCCACACGCCTTTGTCCCAAAGTTTTCGTGAAAGTTCGAGCGTCGTTTCGCGGCACGTCCAAATGTCCCACGTGCTCGTGATGAGCTTGATGTCGATTTGGCGCATTCTTTCGAGAATGTGATGGTCGTGAAGATTCGGAATGAAATCCAGCGGCGAGTTGAAGTAAACGTCTTGGTCGTAGTAGCCGTCGAGAAAGCCTTTCGTGCTGTATCCGCCCGACATCGCCACGAGCTTGTTGGCATGCCAAGGATGTTTGAGCGCGAAAAGCGTGGCGATGAACGCGCCAAAACTCGTGCCCGTCAGAATCGTGAAATGATTTTGATTCTTGTGGCGAATGAGCGGATAAACTTCGTGAATCATATACTGCTCCCACGCATTGTGGCGTTGCATTCGAGCGTTGGGGTGAATGCCGTAGTTATACCACGTCTCCGACCAGATGCCATCAACGCAGTAAAGTTGCAAGTATCCGCCATCGATTTTGTCCGCGATCGTATCGACCATCTTGAAATCTTTCCACTCGTAGAAGCGCGCGTAAGAGGTTGGAAACACGATGGTCGGCGCGCCCGCGTGTCCGAAAATCATTAGCTCCATGTCTCGATGGAGGCGATGGCTATACCACTTGTGGTATTCGGTGTGCATTGACGATTGCGGTTTGGGTTTTTTGAAAACGGCGCAATCTAACTATCTCCGTTTCTCAATCAAAGAATCATTGTCCTCTGCCCGTGATGACGACGTAAATCGTGGCGAGAATGATTTTCATGTCCATTCCGAAGCTCATGTTCTCGATGTAAAACAAGTCGTATTTCAAGCGATCGACCATTTCATCGACGTTGGCGGCGTAGCCGTATTTGACTTGCCCCCAACTCGTGATGCCTGGTCGGACGCGATGCAGGCGCGTGTAGTGCGGCGCTTGTTTGATGATTTGCTCGATGAAATAAGGTCGTTCAGGTCGCGGACCGACGATGGACATATCGCCGATGAGCACGTTGAAAAATTGCGGAAACTCGTCGATGCGATACTTGCGCAAGATTTTTCCAAGCGGCGTAACGCGGTCGTCTTCTTTTTGCGTGAGTTTCGGACCCATTGATTCCGCGTCGGCGCGCATGGAGCGAAACTTGTAGAGCGTGAAATGCTTGCCGTGCAAGCCGACGCGCGTTTGCGCGTAAATCGGAAAGGCTTTCGTATCGAGCCAAACAAGAAACGCGATGACGAGCCACAACGGCAAGCCGCCAATCAAGACGACGAGCGAGACGACGACGTCGAAAATGCGCTTCAAATTCGCTTCGATGGGGGAGAGCAATTTGGGGTCTAAACTCACGAGGGGCATTCCGTAAATCTGCGTCGTTTGCGCCGCGCCCGAAACGATTTCATACATATCGGGAAGCATTTTCAAGCTCACGCCTTTGCCCTCGCACAGCCCGATGATTCGCAAGAGTTCGTCGTGCCGATTGACTTCGACGGCGATGATGACCGTCGAGGCGCGGTTTTGCTTGATGAGCGCGGGTATGTCGTCGACCGTTCCGACGACGTTTTGAACCTGCGCCGCGTCGCTGGAACAACGCTCTTTGACGAAACCCACGACGTTCAAGCCGAGCGCGGGGTGTTCCTGAATGTCTTGGGCGAGTTCTTGCGCGCGCTTGCCCGTGCCGACGATGAGCGCGTTCTGCCGCCCAATGCCGCGCATAATGCGCTTGCGAACGAGGGTCGCATTGAGCGCTCGCGCAGACGACGCGCTGGCAAACAAAATCGCCCAGTAAAAAAAGATTCCAAATCGCGCCCGCGCCGTTACCTGAACGCCCGACGATTGCTCGTAGAGGTAATCATCGACATAAATCAGCGACGCCAAAACGATCGCGCCCGTCGTTGTCGCCTGAAAGACGAGCGAGACTTGTTTGTAGCGCGAAACGAATTGCGCAACGTCATAGAGTCCGAAAAGCCAAAACAGTCCGAACCAAAAGAGCGTCATCGCAAGCATCGGCAAAACGAGCGTCGGAACTTGGTCGGCAAACCGCATAAGCGGAATCGCCTCGCGGAACTTGACGTAGAGAAGAAAGGCGAAATTGAGCGCCAAGCCGTCGGCTAAAATGGCGAAAAGCAAGGTTCGCAAACGGTGCGTGTCCATTGACGCGAGAAATTCGTTTGAAACGCGCGAAACGTTTGAGCGGTTTTCAGAAGCGTCGAAGATAATCGGTTAAAAATTCCGACGAGAAACCGTAAGTTGCGCCTCTCAACCTTTTGCGCGTTTGCGATGAAACGAATCGAGTTTGTCGAATTTGAATTGGAAAACGGGCTTCGCGGCGTCGTTTATGAAAATCATTCCGCGCCCATCGTAACCGTAGACGTGTGGTATCACGTGGGCTCGAAGAACGAAGACCCCAACCGCACGGGCTTGGCGCATCTGTTTGAGCATTTGATGTTTCAAGGCTCGAAGCACGTGGGCAAAGCCGAGCACTTCAAGCATGTGCAGGAAGCGGGCGGCACGCTCAACGGTTCGACCAATTTTGACCGCACGAACTACTACGAAACCCTGCCCGCCAACCAACTCGATTTAGCCTTGTGGCTCGAAGCCGACCGAATGATGAGTCTGAACTTGAACGAGGAAAACTTCGAAAATCAACGCCAAGTCGTAATGGAAGAGCGGCGACAACGCTACGACAACGCGCCCTATGGCAGAGCCTACGAAGAACTGCACAAGCGCGCCTACGTCCGTCATCCGTATCGGTGGATTCCGATTGGCTCAATGGAGCATTTGCAAGCGGCGACGCTTGAAGACGCTCGACGCTTCTATGAAACCTTTTACGCGCCCAACAACGCCACGCTCGTCGTGTCGGGCGACGTCAATCCCGACGAAGCGCGCGAGAAAATCGAGCGATACTTCGGCGACATTCCGCGCAACGGCGCGATTCCAAGACCAAAGAACGAAGACGAACCGCTCGCCGAAGAAATCCGCGACGCGCTCTACGACAACGCGCAATTGCCCGCGCTGTTCATCGCCTATCGAATTTGCAACGCCACGTCGCCCGACGCGGACGCATTGAGCCTCGTGAGCGCGATGCTGTCGGACGGACGCAGTTCGCGCCTCTATCGCGCCCTCGTTCACGACAACCGCTTGGCGCAGACCGTCTCGACGCGCGCCGCGGCAAACGAACACGACGGACTCTTCTACATCAGCCTTATCGCGCACCCCGAAACCGACCTTGCGGAATTGGAAAAACGCCTCGACGACGAACTGCAAAAAGTCGTCGAAGGCGACATTGGCGAGAGCGAGTTGGAAAAAGCCAAAAACGCCGCCGAGATGGAACTCGTCAGAACGCTATCCAGCAATTTCGGAATGGCGGATACGCTCGCGTATTTCCAAGCGTTTTTCGGAAGCGCGAGCCACATTAACGATGAACTCGCCCGAATCGAAGCCGTTTCGCTCGACGATGCGAAGCGAGTCGCCCGAAAATATCTCGGCGAGAAGAAGCGCGTCGTTCTGCGTTGGCTTCCGCGCTCGGCTCGTCCGACCATCGTCGCGTAGCGCGTCAAGCGGTCGCAAATTGTTTTGAGCCAAATCGCTCGCGCGCGGCTTGGAGCAACGCCTCTCGGTGATTCGGATGCGCGATGGACGCGAGCAATTCGGCGCGCTGACGCAAACTCTTGCCGTAAAGATTCACCGCGCCGTATTCGGTTACGATGTAATGCACGTGCGCTCGCGTGGTTACGACTCCCGCGCCCGGCTTCAAAAGCGGCACGATGCGCGATTCGCCCCGCGAGGTCGTCGAAGGCAAGGCGAAAATCGGCTTGCCGCCTTCCGAAAGCGACGCGCCCCGCACGAAGTCCATCTGCCCGCCAACGCCCGAATACATCTTCGTTCCGATGGAATCGGCGCAAATTTGCCCCGTCAAATCGACCTCGACCGCGCTGTTGATGGCGGTTACCTTCGGGTTGCGACGAATGACGGCGGTATCGTTGACATACTGCACGTCGAGCATAACGACCTCGGGATTGTCGTCAATGAAATCGTAAAGTTTGCGCGTGCCCATCGCAAAGGTCGCCACGATTTTGTGCGGATGAACGCGCTTGGCTTCGCCCGTAACGACCCCTTGCTCGACGAGGGGAATCACGCCATCGGAAAACATTTCCGTGTGAATGCCCAAGCGCTTGTGGTTCGTCAGCGAGGCGAGCACGGCGTTGGGAATCGTGCCGATGCCCATTTGGAGCGTCGCTCCGTCCTCGATGATGTTGGCGACATGTCGCCCTATTGCCAACGCCACCTCGTCCAGCGGTTCGGGCGCGACTTCGAAAATCGGCGCATTAACCTCGACGGCGTAATGAATTTTGTCGACGTGAATGAACCCGTCGCCATGCGAGCGCGGCATGTTCGGATTGATTTGCGCGATGACGAGTTTGGCGGTCTCGATGGCGGCAAGCGAGCAATCGACCGACACGCCAAGCGTGCAATAGCCGTGCTTGTCGGGCGGCGAAAGTTGAACGAGCGCGACATCGAGCGGCAAAATGCCTCGCCGAAACAGAAGCGGCGTTTCCGAAAGAAAAATCGGAATGTAGTCCGCTCGCCCTTCCTGAACCGCTTTGCGCACGTTCGCCCCGATGAAAAGCGAACTGTCGCGGAACTTGCCCGCGAACTTTTCGTCGACTTGCGGCGCGCGCCCTTCCGTGTGCAAGTGAATGAACTCGATGTCTTCCAATTCGTCGGCGCGCTCCGCCAAGGCTTCGAGCAAAACGGTCGGCGTGGCGGCGGCGGTATGAACGAAAACGCGGCTGTGGGATTGAATCGCCTTGACGGCTTCTTCGGCAGAGACAAGCTTCATAGCGTTACTCCTTTCAGAAATGTTGAAACGACGCGGAAACGCGCGAAGATACGACAAACCGCGGACGCTTCGGCGCAACGAGCGAGACTTGAAAGAAATCCAACCTCGCTCCCGATTCCGACGAGGTCGGAATCGTTCCCCCTCGCCTTTGTTAAGAAGAGAGGGTAAGGGCGAGGTGGATTCCGCGCTGACGCTCGGAATGACAAAGGAGAAGGGAAGAACTTGATGTCATTCTGAACGAAGCGAAGCGGAGTGAAGAATCCATTTTCGGAGAAGCGAGGAGCGAGAATTGAGGAGCGAGAATGGAGAATCGCGGACGCTCAATTCGCAATCCGAAATTCGCAATTCGCAGTCCGTCGTGGATTCCTCGCTGACGCTCGGAATGACGAGGGAGAAGGGAAAAGACTTGATGTCATTCTGAACGAAGCGAAGCGGAGCGAAGAATCCACAACCTTACCCCCGATTCCGACGATGTCGGAATCGTTCCCCTCGCCTTTGTTAAGGAGAGGAATAGGATTTTGGAACAAAGTCCGCGGATGCTAACTTGCGCTCAACTTTATGACCAACTTTTCGCGTCCAAAGAACATTTGAGAAAACGCCGAGCAAAGAAGAAAAACCTTCGCCGCAAAACGCAAATGAATTCTTCTACGACGCAAATCAGCCGATGGAAGCGCCTCTTCAAAATCTGCCGCTCTCTTTTTGGAAACTCGCCTTCGATCAACTCAACGTCGCCATTGGCGTCAAAAATCCCGATGGCGTTATCTCGCATGTCAATCAAAAACTTGCCGATTTTTTGGGTCTGCGACCCGAAGACATCATTGGCAAAACGGTCGAATCCGTTTTGAGCAAGGAAAATTACGAAGCGCAAAAAGCGCTGTTGGAAAAAGAGCGCGAAAAGCGTTTGAGAGGCGAAGCGAGCGTTTATGAGATTCAAATCGCCTTGCCGGGACGAGCCGAGCGAACGCTGCGCATTCATTCGTCGCCGATTTTCGACGAGAAGAAAAATTTTCTCGGAAGCGTCGCCATCGTTACCGACGCGAGCGAAGAAAAGAGCGCGATGAAATCGGCAAGCGACGCGCAAGCCTTGCTCAAAGCCGTCTATGAATCCGCCGAAATCGGCATGTGCGTAACCGATGCGACGGGCAAGTTCGTCGAGGTCAATCCCGCTTACTGCCGCGCCTACGGTTACTCGCGCGACGAACTCATCGGACAACATTTTACCATCGTTCTGCCCGACCACCTAAAAGACTACGCGCGCAAACTGCACGACGACTACATCGCCGCTGGCACCGACGATAGCGCGGGCGAATGGCAAGTCCAATGCAAAGACGGCTCCATACGCGACATTCTCGTAACCGCCGCTCGTCTCGTCCTAAACGATGGCAGGCGATTCAAAGTCACCACCGTAACCGACATCACCGAGCGCAAAGCCATAGAGCGACAACTGCGCTACCAAGCCAATTTGCTTCAAAACGTCTCCGACGCCATCATCGCTACCGACAAAGCGTTCAAAATCACGAGTTGGAACAAAGCGGCGGAAAAAATCTATGGCTGGAAAGAATTGGAGGTTATCGGAAAGCGGATTGGCGACGTGCTAAACACGTGGTTTTGCAACGGCGAAACGACTGAAAACGCGCTGAAGATCCTTATGGAAAAAGGCGAGTGGCTTGGCGAGGTCGCGCAAACCCGCAAAGACGGAACGGAGATCGTCGTGGAAGCGTCGGTTTCGCTGCTGCGCGACGCGAAGGGAGAACCGATTGGCGTGGTCGCCATCAACCGCGACATCACGCGCCAAAAAGCGATGGAGGAAGAGCGCAAGCAGCTCTACGAGCAATTGCAACAACTGCAAAAAATGGAAGCCATCGGCACGCTTACGGGCGGCGTTGCGCACGATTTCAACAACATTTTGTCGGTGATTTTGGGCAACGCGAATTCCATTCTTGAAAAAACGACCGACGAAAAGCTGCGCCGTTACGCCGAGCGCATCAAATCGGCTGGCGAGCGTGCCGCCAACCTAACCAAGCAACTTTTGGGCTTTGCGCGAAAAGGCAAACTGCAAGTCGCGCCCGTCGACCTGCTCGCATGCGTTCAAGACATCGTCGCCATCTTGGAGCACACGGCAGATAGGCGCATTCGCATCGTCATTGAATCCGAAGCCCGTTTGCCAAAAGTCGCGGGCGACAAAACCCAACTCGAACAGGTCATCTTGAATGTCGCCGTCAACGCAATCGATGCCATCGTTCCGACGTTAGACGAAAAGCAAACGGGAACGCTTCGCTTCCGCCTCAGAACCGAAAGGCTAAACGAGCGAGACGCGATGAAACTGGGCTTGCTTGCCAATCACGACTATGTGCGTCTTTCGGTCTCGGACACGGGCGTTGGGATTCCGAAGGAAATTCAAAAGAGAATCTTCGAGCCGTTTTTCACCACCAAAGAAGTCGGCAAAGGGACGGGTTTGGGAATGGCGATGGTCTATGGCATCGCGCGCAATCATCGTGGCGCGGTATGTTTCGAGTCCGAGGTCGGCAAAGGAACGACGATGGAAATTTATTTGCCCGTGATGACGAGCGAAAGCGACGCGCCAACGCGGCGCGAACCTCAAAAGGCATCGGCTGAAAAATCCGTTCTCGTGGCGGACGACGAAGAAATGATCCGCGAATTGCTCGCGGAGCGGCTCTCGGAAGCAGGCTACGCCGTCTACGAAGCGGGCGATGGAAGCGAAGCGATTGAGGTCTTGACGAGCGCATATGCCCGTCAGGAAAGAATCGATGCCGTCGTGTTGGATATGAATATGCCGAAAATGAGCGGCGCGAAAGCCTTTGCCGAAATCCGAGAGCTTTTCCCCTCCATCATCGTTCTGATAGCGACAGGCTACGCGCAAGACGAGACGGTGCAAAAAATGCTTGAAAGCGGCTTGAACGCCGTCATTCAGAAACCCTACGACCCATCGGAGCTGATAGCGAAGCTCGACGAATTGATTGAACGCAGAGACGCTCGATGAGGATGTCTTCTGAACAAAGCGGAGCGAAGAATCCATTTTCGGAGAAGCGAGGAGCGAGAATGGAGAATCGCGGACGCTCAATTCGCAATCCGTCGCGGATTCCTCGCTGACGTTCGGAATGACGAGACTTTTAAGCCCTCCCCGAATGAGCGTCCCTGCCCCTGAAACGCTTTGACGAAAACTCCGAAAAAGCGATTTTCCAACAAAAGTCTTGGCGAGCGATGCGTTTGCCCGAAGAAAAAATCGATGAGATTCGTCGCGCCGCCGACATCGTCGATGTCGTGTCCGACTACGTGCGTTTGTTGCCGTCGGGGCGCAGTTACAAAGCCATCTCGCCGTTCAATCCGACGGAGCGCACGCCGTCGTTTTTCGTCTCGCCCGAAAAGCAAATCTACAAGTGCTTCTCGACGGGCAAGGGCGGAAACGTCTTCACCTTCGTTCAAGAGATGGAAAAGCTCTCGTTCATCGACGCGGTGAAGTTCGTCGCCAAAAAAGTCGGCATCGATCTTTCGCAGTATGAACGCCAAGCGTCTCCAATCGCCGACAAATACGGCGAGGAATACGACCTGATGGCATGGGCGGCGAAGCGGTTTCATGCGAACCTCAACGCCAAAGAGGGCAAAGCGGGCTTGGAGTATTTGCTCGGTCGGGGCTTGCTGAAAGAGACGATTTCCAAGTTCGGCTTGGGCTACGCGCTCGATTCGTGGGATTCGCTTTGCGACGCGGCGAAAAAAGAAGGCAAGTCGCTCAAACTGCTCGAAGAATTTGGGCTAATCGCGCGCGGCGAAAAAAGCGACAAGCTCTACGACGTGTTTCGCGCTCGCGCGATGTTCCCGATTTTTTCTCCCGCAGGGAAAGTCATCGCCTTTGGCGGCAGATTGCTCGTCGACGAAAAGGACGCGCCCAAATACATCAACTCGCCCGAAACGCGCCTGTATCGCAAATCCGAAGTCCTCTACGGCTTCAACTTCGCGCGCGACGAAATTCGCAAGAAAGACGAAGCGATTTTGGTCGAGGGCTATATGGACGTGATTTCCTTGCACCAAGCGGGCGTTAAAACCGCCGTCGCTTCAAGCGGCACGTCGCTCACGACCGAACAAGCGCGGCTCATCGCTCGGCTGACGAAGCACGTGCTCTTCGTCTACGACGGCGACAAGGCGGGCGTGCGAGCGATGATGCGCGGCATTGATATCCTGCTCGAACAAGGGATTTCGCCTATGGTTCTTTTTCTGCCAAACGACGAAGACCCCGACAGTTTCGCGCAAAAAGTCGGCGGCGAAGAATTCTTGAAATACGCCAACGCTCGCAAAACCTCGTTTCTCGACTTCAAAATCGACGTTCTGCGATCGTCCGACGGGTTCAGCGACGAAGAGCGGACGCGGAACTCCGTGCGCGAACTGGTCGGCACGATCGCGAAGATTCCCGACGAACTTGGGCGCGAAGTGTATTTGAAATCGCTTGCCGAAAAACTGGATGTCTCGCTGGGCGCGTTGCAAAAAGAACTCAACGCGCTGCTCAAACGCGACGCGCCAAAACGCTTCCCCGTCCCGAAACCCGCGTCAAATCCGAAAGAAGCGGAATCGTCGGCGCAAAACGCGCCTCAAAAAAACGCGCTCCCCGTCGCCGAGCGCACCTTTCTGAAAGCGATGCTCGAAAGCGCTTATCACGGCAACGAGGTCTTGGAGTTCGTCAAGGAAAAGCTCCCAATCTTGCGTTTCAAACACGAGTGGACGGAAAAACTGGCGAGATTTTTTCTCGAACGCTACGAAGCCCGCGACAAAAACTCTCCCTTCGACCCGACGCGCGAATTGAACTACTTGGACGACGAAAACTTGCGCAACTTCGTCTCGGAACTGCTCATCGACGAAGGCATTTCGGAGCGATGGCAACCCGAACCGCCAAGCGTTTACGCGCGGCGATGCTTGATGGCGTTTTTGGACGCGACGCGAAAAATCATCGCCCAAACCTACGACGACGCGCTGTCGGAAAACATGCGCGCGTTGGGCGCTGAAACCGACGCGGCTAAAATCGGCGCGCTCATCACCGAGCGCAACAATCTCGTCAAAGCCAAACGCGACGCGGAAGCCGAGTTCGAGCAAACCGTCAAGTCGCTCGCGGGAACGCATTGAAGCGCAAAGCGAAACCGTCCGAGTTTCCGTATCTTGCGAGCCAAACTTGATTCAAAACGATGAAACCCGAACTTCTCGAAACCTTCGAAAACAAATTCCCTGAACGCGATTACGTGATTGAAATCGTCAATCCCGAATTCACGTCGGTGTGCCCGAAGACGGGGTTGCCCGATTTCGGCACGGTAACGATTCGCTACGTGCCCGACAAGGTCTGCGTCGAACTCAAATCGCTCAAATACTACTTTTTGGAGTTTCGCAATCAAGGCATTTTTTACGAGAACGTGACGAACACGATTCTCGACCACTTGATTGACAAGTTGAAACCGCGCGAGATTACGGTCAAAACGGAGTGGAAAGCGCGAGGCGGCATCACGTCGACCATCACGGCGGAGTATCGCGGCAAGTCGCAAAAAACTCGCGTGGGGTTCGCGGCGCAGGAGCAATAAAAAAGCCCGACGGTTCGGTCGGGCTTTCGGCGTTGAAAAACTTGGTTAGTAGAGTTTGTTGCCTGAACGGATATACGCCACGATTTGAGCCGCTTCCGCGTCGTTGAACGCTTTGGAGCGGTCGCCTTTGGCAAGGCGTTGCATCCACGCGACGAGTTCCTTCGTCTTGTCTTCGGTCTTCATCCACTTTTGCTTCATCTTGCCCGCGTTTGCCGTCAAGGAGTGGCAGGCGGAGCAACGTTTGCGATAGACCGCTTCATACTTGCTGGGGTCGTCCGAAGTCGAGACGGCGGCGACGGTCGCGGCGGGAGGAGCGGGTTCGGGCGCGGCAGGCGTTTCAACCGCGGGCGCTTCGGCTTTGGCGACGGGCGGCGCGGCAGGCGCAGGCACGGCGGAAGTTTCTTTCGAAGCCTTCGCCTCTTCGCGCTTGCGAAGCTCGTTGACGAAATGATTGATGATCTTGAACATATCCGCGTCTTCGATCTTGACGGGCTGACCGTTCTTGTCCTTTGCGTTCAAGAATTTGGCGGGCACGACTTCATAAATCTTCGTCGTTGAAACATATTGCGCGTCGTCAAACTTGGCAAGCTCTTCGGGCAGATTATACTTTTGCATAATCGCTTCGAGTTCGCTCTTGGCTTCTTCGCCCGTCGTGGCGCTTGCCGCCGTCGGAACGGCGGTCGCTTCGCTCGAACCGCCGCCTGAAACGAAGTTTTCCAATTGCTGAACCGTGCGCGGCGCGGGCGGTTGCCCTGGCATCGTTTGCGTGCGGTTGCCCGACGAGGCGACGAGCGCGATCCACGCGAAGAAGACCGACGCCATGCCCACGAAGATGATTTGCAAGAACCATCCTGAATTATACTGCGCGACGAACTTGCCCGCGACCCATACCATCAAGCTTGCGACCAAGAAGAGCGCGACGTAACGAATGAACGTGTAGCCAACCTTTGAAATCGGCACGCCCAAAGTCGCCCCCGAAAACGCATAGAGACCGAATATCGCAAGGATGCCTAAAATCACGGCTCCCGCGAGTTTCAATGATGAATTGTTCATAGCGTTGAAACGAGTTTAAGGTTTGTTTGAAATTAAACTGCTGAACCGCCTGCTGAAACGGTCAGTAGAGTTTCAAAACAACCGACGACAAACGCTACTGAAACCATCGCAATTTAGCAGAAAGTTCATTTTCAACGCGCCCTCGCGCCAAGAAATCTCGCTCAGCCCGTCCAAAACGAAGCGTCGAATTGCAAGGCGATGCCCGTCAAAACAACCAAAGCGGCTATCGGCTGAAATTGTTAGCCAAATCACAATCGGGACGCGAAGGCGGGCGTATTTTTTCGCAAGATTTTCTTTACCTTTTCGCAGTTTGAACTCTTATTGGATTCTGCCGATGCAAACGCCGTCAAAAGACCTGAAACGCTCGTCGTCTGCGCCCATTACGCCCGAAATGTTCGCGCTCGAAGCGCTTGAAGCGCGCAAGCAAAAAGAGTTTCCGCGCTGGTTCATCTTTAATCCCGCCGCCAACAAAGGTCGCGCGAAATCTCGCTTGAAGTGGCTCGAAAAAGTTTTGCTCGGAAGACGCGAGGAGGGCGTCATTCAGCTCACCAGCAAACGCGGCGACGGCATCGCCTTTTCGGAATCGGCGAAAGTCAAAGCCGAAACCATCGTCGCATGCGGCGGCGATGGCACGGTCAATGAGGTCGCTCAATCGCTCGTTGGCTCCGAAACGCGCCTTGCGATTCTGCCTTTGGGGTCGGGCAACGATTTCTTCAAAAATGTTTCCGCGACGAAAAAACTCGACGACGCGCTCAAAGCCGCGCTTCAAAACAAGACGCGCAAGGTCGATGTCGGCAAAGTCTCGTTCTCGTTCAACGGTCAAACTTGCTCGCGCTACTTCCTTAACTCGCTTGGCTTGGGCTTCACGGGCGCGATTGCCAAAGAGGCGAGCGTTTCGAAACGGCGCGGCAACCTAATTTACCTCGATGCGCTTCGGAAAGTCGGCAAAACCTATTCCGCCGCGCCGATGCGAATTTCGCTCAACGCCGAAAGCGGCGTTCTGACCTACTCGGAATCCATTTTCGCGCTAACGGTTGGCAACGGGAAAATCGAGGGCGGCAAATTCAAAATCGCGCCCGACGCGAGCGTCAGCGACGGCTTCTTGAACATCGGGTTGCTGCTTGCCTTTCCAAAGTGGCAGTTGCCGATTTGGGTCTTGCGCTACCTTCGCGGCAGTCAGATTCGCCACGCCAACGTTCGCTACCACAAAATCACGTCGGCGACGATATGCGTTTCCGAACCGCTTGCGCTACACTTGGACGGCGAAGCGTTTGAGAACGTGGCGGGAGAAATTCGCATCGAGTGCGTTCCCAGCGCTTTGACGGTCGTCGCCTCGCAATGAGCGACGCGCAGAATTCAGCGGAAAACAAAAAGCCGCTCGGCAGGAGCGGCTTTGTCGTTCTCGGCTTGGCTGACGCTCAGTTTTGATATTGTTCCGCGAGTTCCTTCGAGATGAGTTTGCGTCCCCAATGCAACCATTCGCGCACCGTTGCGAGTGGCTGTTCAAGCACGGCGGCGATGTCGTGGTGCGAAAGCCCCGCCACGTCGGCGAGCAAAACCGCCATCTTGAAGTCGGTCGGAAGCATAATCACGGCGCGCGCGACGTCGGAGTCGGCGATTTCCGCCGCTTCCTCGTCGGACATCACGGGCGTTTGACCAAACGCTTTCAAGTAACGATTGCGGAACGACTTGTAAAGGTCGACGAGCGTCGAGTTCTTGTCGAGCGCGTCGTAAGTTTGGCTTACGAGCATTCCTGCCGTCGCTTCGTTTCCCGTCATCCAATATGCCAGATTGTAGACCTCGTCAATCGCGTCGAGAACGGGGGTTTTGCTGTGATGCGTCATAGTTCCTCCTTCGGATTTGAGTTATCGATTTTGTTTCGCGGTCAATATAACACGGCAACTCTCCAAAGTCAAGCCTGTAACTCGCCTTTTTTTGAAGATTTAATTTAGAAATCGTCTAAACCGAAAATCGAGGCTGGGCGGGGCGAGCGAAACGAATCACTCGACGAACACGCCCATTTTGCCGAACTTTTCGATGCGTCCTTCGACGAGACTTTGGGGGTCTTTTTGGAGAAGGAGAGAAAGTTCCTCAATCAAGGCGGCTTTGAGCGTTTGCGCGGTTTGTTCGGGGTTGCGATGCGCGCCGCCAATCGGTTCGGGAATGACTCTATCAATCACGCCAAACTCGATCAGGTCGGCGGCGGTGAGTTTCAGGGCTTCGGCGGCTTGTTCCTTGAACGACCAACTCCGCCACAAAATCGAGGAGCAACTTTCGGGAGAGATGACGGAATACCAAGCGTTTTCAAGCATCAAAATTCTATCGCCCACGCCAATGCCAATCGCGCCGCCCGACGCGCCCTCGCCAATGATGACGCAGATGATGGGCGTTTCGAGTCGAGACATTTCAAAAAGGTTTCGGGCGATGGCTTCGGCTTGTCCGCGTTCTTCGGCTTCAACGCCAGGGAAGGCGCCGGGCGTGTCGATGAAAGTGATGACGGGCTTTTTGAACTTTTCGGCGAGTTTCATAATGCGCAAGGCTTTGCGGTAGCCTTCGGGATTTGCCATTCCGAAGTTGCGATAAAGATTGGTCTTCGTGTCGCGTCCCTTTTGATGACCAATGACGGCGACGCTCTGCGAAAAGCCTTTGCCGTCTTTGAGCTTGGCGAATCCGCCGATGATGGCTTTGTCGTCGCCATAAGCGCGATCGCCGTGAAGCTCAATGAAATCTTGGAAAATCATATAGACGTAATCCTGCGTGTAGGGGCGTTCTGGATGTCGGGCGAGTTGAACGCGCTGCCATCGCGTCAGGTTGCGATAAATGGAGGCGCGAAGATCCTCGACCTTGCGTTCCATCGCGCTGATTTCGCTGGCGAGTTCCGCGTTCAGATTGCCGTTGCTATTCTGCGCGAAGGCGCGCATCTCGGCGAGTTTTTCTTCCAACTGAACGAGGGGTTTCTCAAAATCCAAAACGAATTTCGACATAGTTAGAATCGCGTTAATGTTCCGAGCGAAGTTAGAAAATTCGATTCGGATTCGCATCGAGTAGATGAACGCGCCGTGAAGCGCCGTTCCGTTTCGAGGCGATGGTCGAGGGAAAATCTCGTCGCGCTATCTGCGCTTGCGGCGACGGCTTGCGCGCGTTTTTCGAATGTTTGCGCGAAAGTGTTATTTTCATCGCGCCTTGAAAACTCTAATCGCGCAGAAAGGAAGTAAGCAGTATGCCTTCGTTAGAAAGTCCCAAAACCGCCGCCAAACTCCCTTACGTTGCCTCGTTTCAAAACGCGATTCGGAAAATTCTCTCTTACAACTGGCGCCCAGGAATGTGGGCGTGGATTCTGCATCGTTTGAGCGGCGTTGGAATGGTCGTCTATCTCACGATTCACGTGTTCGGACTGCGCGCGCTCTACGACCCCGTGAAGTTCGACGCGCTGATGTCGACCTATCGCAGTCCGCTCTTCAAAATCGGCGAGTTCGCGTTGCTTGCCATCGTAACCTATCACTCCATCAACGGATTCAGAATCGTGATGGTGGACTTCTTGGGCTGGTCGCCAAAGCAGAAGAAGATGTTTTACGCGACGCTCGCGCTTTCGGCGATCATCATCTTGCTTGGCGGTTATCCCATCATCGCGCCGTATTTCATCGCGCCTTTCTTCAAGTAACCGAAAATCAAAAGGAGTTCGAAAATGTCGGATAGAAGCGCAAAGAAAAGCGGAGCGTTTGGCTGGTTTATGCAACGCATTTCAGGCATCGTGCTGCTTGCCACGCTGATTGGACATTTCTGGGTTCAACACATGCCGACCGATTACCTTGCCGACGAACAAGAATACCTCGCCATACGCGAAGCCTACGCCGCCAAAAATCCCGAATACCGCAAAGCCGTCGAGGAAGGATTGATTACCGACCCGAAGTTCGGCGAACACATCATTACCTACGAAAAAGTCACGAAGCGCCTGTCCAATCCGCTGTGGAAAGTCTTTGATATGCTGTTTCTGATCTTTGGCTTGTATCACGGCTTCAACGGAATGCTGAACATCATCGACGATTACGCCAAAAACAAGGGCGTGCGCTTGACGCTCGTCGCGGTTTGTTGGGTGTTGGCGATTTCGCTCTTCGTGATTGGCGCGCAAACCGTCTTGACCGCAAGCCCATACAATCCGCCGAGTTTTAGTCTGACCGAACTTTTGCCCTGACGCTTTCCGAAACCTTGACAAACGCGAGCGATGAGCGCGACCGAAGAACTGACGGAACGCGAAGCGAACGTGGCGACGGAGCCGATCTCGGACTACGAACTTGAACGCGGAAAGCCGATGCCGAGCAAAAACCATTCAAAGTTGCAGACGCGAATCGGGCATCTGCTCCTTAAAAAGTATGAGGAGGCGTTTGACGTGTTCAGCGAACTCTCGCTCGTCGTCGAGGGAGAGACGAAGCATCCCGACATTTGCGTCTTTCCGAAATCGCCTAATGATTGGTTGCGCGACGAAATCAAAGTAACCCAGATGCCGCTTCTTGCGATTGAGATTTTTTCGCCAAGACAAGTTTGGCACGATTTGGAAACGAAGGTAAGATCGCTTTTGGACGCGGGCGCAAAATCGTGTTGGGTGGTTTTTCCGTCGTTGCGCGCGGTCGCCGTTTATCTGCCGAACCAACTGCCAAAAGTCTTCACGAGCGGCGAAATCCGCGACGAGCAAACG
The DNA here is from genome assembly GCA_025055975.1 of Chloroherpetonaceae bacterium. Taxonomy (GTDB): domain Bacteria; phylum Bacteroidota; class Chlorobiia; order Chlorobiales; family Thermochlorobacteraceae; genus JANWWM01. The sequence continues at coordinate 32,057 of JANWWM010000049.1, forward strand.
GGCGTTTCTCTAACGATCGAAGAAATTTTCAGATGAGCCAATGCCATCGCTGAAATCGCCGAGCGCGTCGGAGACGGCGGTTGCCAAGATGACCCCTGCCGAGTATTTGGAGTTCGAGCGCAACTCCGAAGAAAAACACGAATACATCAACGGAGAAGTTATTGCGGCGGCAGGCGGAACGAGAACGCGCAATTGGCTTGCGATGAAAATCTCCGCTCGTTTGTTTGACTTTTTAGAGCGGAACAAGAGCGACTGCGTTGTCTACAACGGCGACCAAAAAATTCTCGTGGAAGCGACGGGCAACTACTACTATCCCGATTGCTCCATCATTTGCGGCGACAAGCCATTCGTTGAGGAAGACGTGGCGACCGACGCGCTCGTGATTATCGAGGCGTTGTCCGATTCGACCGAAGAAAAGACGCGCTCAATAAAGTTTGAGGAATACCAACTGTTGCCCTCGCTCAGAGAATACGCGCTGGTGTCGCAGAAGAAACCGCTCGTGGAGATCTTTCGCAAGGAAACCAAAAACGAGTGGCGGTATGTTCGCTACGACGAATCCAATCCGACGATAAGGATCGAATCCGTCGGCTTTGAGATGTCCATCAACGACCTTTACGATTTTCTCAAAACCAAAAGGCAGTAAGCATTATGTCGGTCATCAATCACGATGTCGTCATCGTTGGCGCGGGTTTGGCGGGATTGCGCGCCGCCGTCGAAGCCGCCGAATACTGCGACGTGGCGGTGATTTCCAAACTGCATCCGCTGCGCTCGCATAGCGGCGCGGCGCAAGGCGGAATTTGCGCGGCGTTGGGCAACGAAGAAGAAGACTATCCGATTTGGCACGCTTTCGATACGGTCAAGGGCGCGGACTACTTGGGCGACCAAGACGCCATTGAAGTGATGTGCAACGACGCGCCGCGCGCCATCATCGAAATGGAGCATTTCGGCGTGCCGTTCTCGCGCACGAAAGACGGCAAAATCGCGCAACGCCCCTTCGGCGGACACACGCGCAACTTCGGCGAAGCGCCCGTCCGTCGCGCCTGCTACGCCGCCGATCGCACGGGACATGTGTGCTTGCATACCCTTTACGAACAATGCATCAAGCGCAAGGTGCGATTCTACAACGAGTTTCAGGTTTTGGACTTGTGCGAAACCGACGGCGTGATTTGCGGCGTGGTTACTTACAACATTCGCACGGGCGACATCGACATCTTCAACGCCAAAGCCGTGATGTTCGCAACGGGCGGATTCGGACGCGCTTACAAGACGACCTCCAACGCGCACGCCAACACGGGCGACGGACTTGCGATTGCCATGCGACACGGCATTCCGCTTGAAGATATGGAGTTCGTACAGTTTCACCCGACGGGGCTGTATCGCTTGGGGATTCTCGTAACCGAAGGCGCGCGCGGCGAAGGCGGCGTGCTGCGCAACGCCCTGGGCGAACGCTTTATGGAACGCTACGCGCCGACCGTCAAAGACCTCGCGCCGCGCGACCTCATCTCGCGCTGCATGTATCAAGAAATCCGCGAGGGCAGAGGCGTGGGCAAAAACAAAGATTACATCAATCTCGACCTCACGCACCTGTCGCTCAAGCAGATCGAAACCAAACTGCCCGAAATTTCCACCTTCGCCAAAATTTATCTCGGAGTCGATCCGTCCAAAAATCCGATTCCCGTTCAGCCCACATGCCACTACGCGATGGGCGGCATTCCAACCAACATCGACGGGCGCGTCGTGATTGACGAGAAAAATACCGTCAAGGTCGGCTTCTGGGCGGCGGGCGAATGCGCATGCGTTTCCGTGCACGGCGCGAACCGCTTGGGCACGAACTCCCTACTCGACCTCATCGTCTTCGGACGCAGAGCGGGCAAAGACATCGTGCAGTTCGTCAAAGAGACCAAAGGCAAAATGCCCGTCCAGAAAGACGCGGACAAAAAGGTGCGCGAAAAAATCAATTCGATTCTTTCAAGAACCAAAGGCGAGTCCGTTGGCAAAATCCGCGCCGACCTGCAACAAATGATGATGGACAAGGTCTCCGTCTTTCGCACGGAAGAACTCCTTGAAAGCGCTTGCCGCGAAATCAAACAACTCCGCGAGCGCGCCAAAAACGCCGTCGTGCAAGACAAAGGCAAAGAATTCAACACCGACTTGCTCGACGCGATCGAGTTGGAGTTTATGATCGATTACTCGCAAACCATCATTGAGGGCGCGTATCATCGCAAAGAATCGCGTGGCGCGCATGCGCGCGAAGATTATCCCAAGCGCGACGACGCGAACTTTATGAAACATACGCTCTGCCTCGTCGATGAGGGCGGTCATAGCGAAATCAAATACAAGCCCGTCAATATGGCTTTGGCGGAACGCGATTGGGAATACCGCGACAAATTCGTTCCGAAAGAACGCAAATACTAACCCAACAAGCGAGAAACGCGGAGCGAGGATTGTTCCTCGCTCCCAAACTCATAACCGCAATGCTCTTGAAATGATCGTCATCACGGGCGGCGCAGGCTTCATCGGAAGCGCGATGCTTTGGAAACTCAACCAAGTCGGCATCGATGACGTGCTCGTCGTCGATGAACTTGGCGAGACGGAAAAATGGAAAAACCTCGTCGGTCTGCGCTTCGCCGATTATGTTCACAAAACCCTCTTCCTGCAAAAACTCCTCGACGAAAAATTTCCGCGCATCGATGTCATCATTCATCTTGGCGCGAATAGCTCCACCACCGAGCGCGACGTCGAGAGCCTGATGGAAAACAACTACGCCTACTCAAAAGACCTTGCCATCTACGCCGTTCAGCGCGGCATTCGATTCATCTACGCTTCCAGCGCGGCAACATATGGCGCGGGCGAACATGGCTACAAAGACGACGAAGCCACGATGCTCAAACTCCGCCCGCTCAATGCCTATGGCTACTCCAAGCACCTCTTTGACCTTTGGGCGCATCGACATCGTTTGCTCGACAAAATCGTCGGACTCAAATTCTTCAACGTTTTCGGACCAAACGAATATCACAAGGGCGACATGGCGAGCGTCGTCTACAAAGCCTTCAATCAAATTCAGGCGACGGGCGAAGTCAAACTGTTCCAATCGCACAAGGAGGGCGTTGCCGACGGCGAACAGATGCGCGACTTTGTCTATGTGAAAGATTGCGTGGAGGTGATGCATTGGCTAATGGAGAACGAATCCGTCAATGGCATTTTCAATCTCGGAACGGGCAAAGCGCGAAGTTTCAAAGACTTGGTTACGGCGACCTTCAACGCGATGGAAAAGCCCGTCAAGATTCAATACGTGCCAATGCCCGAAGCCTTGCGGGGCAAGTATCAATACTTCACGGAAGCCGACATGACGAAACTCGCCTCCGTTGGTTGTCCCGTGCAATTTCGCTCGCTCGAGGAAAGCGTGTTTGATTACGTGCGCTCGCACTTGCTTCAAGAGCCGCAAGAGTTGCAATCGACGATTGAGCTTCGCGCGGCAACGACTTGACGAACATCGATGCAAACGCTCGCGCTCTCGGTTCTCGGAAAAGATTTAGACGACGCGCTCTCGTTCAATCGTCTGAAAGCCGACGTCAAGAAACTCTCGTCTCGCTTTCGCCTCGTCGTCGCGCACGACGCGCGGTTTCAATTCGAGCGCAAAGAAAAACGCCCTCTCCCCGACGCGCCAACGGAAGCCGACCTTGAACGCTACGCCGATTCGCTCGTTCAACTCGGCAAAATTTTCACGACGAAACTCTCCGAAGATCTCGTTCCCGCCATGCAAATGAACGCGCATCACTTGGGCTTGGTTCAAGCGGAGCGAGAGGGGGAGTCGACGCTTGGCAAAATCGTCGCCGTCAAAAAGGAAATTTTGGAAAAACTCTTCGCGCAAAACGTCGTGCCGATTCTCGCGCCCATAACGAAGACGAAAAGCGGGCGATTGTGCTTCGTTTCCGCCGACGCAGTCGCCGCAAGGCTCGCGGGCGAACTCCGCGCCGATATGATTTTTTTCATCGATGATTGCGGGAGCGGAAAAAAAGAGGAGCGAGAAAAATTCGCGCGAGAAAGTTTGATGAATGGCGCCAAACGCGCTTTCGTCTCGGACCTTTCGGGGCTTGAAGCCGTCGCGTTGCGCGGCGAGCGACGCTCGTCGGAAATCACGCTTTCTCCATCAACTTAACTCAAAAGACGCTTGGAACGCGAGAAGAAACTTTCGCTCAAAGGCGTAGAGCCGATTCTGATTTTCGGAGCGCAAGACGCGCACCTCAAACGCATCGAGTCGGAGTTCAGCGAAGTGAGCATCGTCGCGCGCGGCAACGACGTAACCCTGCGCGGCGACGAGGAAGACGTGCGCCGAGTCGAAAAGATTTTCATCGAACTGCTCGCCCTCGTCAACCGCAATGGCGAATTGCAAACGCGCGACGTGGAAGCGGTGATTCGCCTCTCGACGCTCGACGAAACTCGCTCGCAACAGCCGAAAGACGTGGGCAAAGAATGGATTGAAGACGAGGGCGACGTAATCGTCGCAACCAAAACCGACGCGGTGCGCGCCAAGACGCTCGGACAAAAGCGAATGGTTCAGGAATCCAAGCGCAACGACATCGTGTTTGCGATTGGTCCAGCGGGCACGGGAAAAACTTACACCGCCGTCGCCATCGCCGTCGCCGCGCTCAAAGCCAAGCAGGTTCAACGGTTGGTGCTTGCGCGTCCCGCCGTCGAAGCGGGCGAAAGTTTGGGCTTTTTGCCCGGCGATTTGCAACAAAAAATCGACCCGTATCTCCGTCCGCTCTACGACGCGCTTTCCGACATGCTCACGCCCGAAAAGCTCAAAGAGTATATGGAAAAAAAGGTCATTGAGGTCGTGCCGCTCGCCTATATGCGCGGACGCACGCTCAACAACGCCTTCATCATTTTGGACGAAGCGCAAAACGCCACGAGCATGCAATTGAAGATGTGCCTAACGCGCTTGGGAGTCAACTCGAAAGCCATCATCACGGGCGACGTGACGCAAATCGATTTGCCGCGCAAATCCGATTCGGGTCTTGCCGAAGCCCCAACGCTTCTGGGCGACATTCAAGGCATTTCGTTTGTCTATCTCGACAAATCCGACGTCGTGCGGCATCGCTTGGTGCGCGACATCATCGAAGCCTACGAAAACCGCGCCCGCGAAAAAGAACCCAAAGAAGAGCGTCGCCACGAAGAACGCCGACACGAAGACCGCCGCGAAGAAGATCGCCTCAAAAGCCTCGCCGCCAAAACCAATCCGCTCCGTTGATTCAACTCCGTTGGCGACGGAAAACGACGCTGAACGCGGAGATTGGCGGCAAAGCGAATTCCTCGCATTCGCTCGGAATGACAAAAACAGACGCTGAAAAAGCGAAGCGGAGTGAAGAATCCATTTTCAGAGGAGCGAGAATTGAGGAGCGAGAATGGAGAATCGCGGACGCTCAATTCGCAATCCGAAATTCGCAATTCGCAATCCGTCGTGGATTCCTCGCTGCGCTCGGAATGACGAGGGAGAAGGGAAAAGACTCGATGTCATTCTGAACGGAGCGAAGCGAAGTGAAGAATCCATTTTCAGAGAAGCGAGAATTGAGGAGCGAGAAACGAGGCGCGTTCAATTCGCAATCCGAAATTCGCAATTCGCAATCCGTTGTGGATTCCTCGCATTCGCTCGGAATGACAAAAACAGACGCTGAAAAAGCGAAGCGGCGCGAAGAATCCATTTTCGGAGAAGCGAGGAGCGAGAATTGAGGAGCGAGAATGGAGAATCGCGGACGCTCAATTCGCAATCCGAAATTCGCAATTCGCAATCCGTCGTGGATTCCTCGCTGCGCTCAGAATGACGAGGGGAAGGGAAAAGACTCGATGTCATTCTGAACGGAGCGAAGCGAAGTGAAGAATCCATTTTCAGAGAAGCGAGAATTGAGGAGCGAGAAACGAGGCGCGTTCAATTCGCAATCCGAAATT
>JANWWM010000062.1 GCA_025055975.1 Chloroherpetonaceae bacterium
GGAATAATCAATCGCATAAATTAAATCCAACGCTTCGTTTTCGTCTTTGAAGTCGCTCGACTTGAAGTCGGGAGAAACCGCTTCAATCCGTTTGGGTTATGGAAGACCTTAATCGGTCAAAAGTTCGAGAAAATCGTTTTGCGAACCAAACGCGCCCCGAAGATAAGGGAGACAAAGGGACAAATACCCGACCTGCGAAAAACTGAAAGGCAAGGGGGCATCGTCGGCGTGACTGGATTTGAACCAGCGACCCCTTCCACCCCAAGGAAGTGCGCTACCGGGCTGCGCCACACGCCGAAAGTTCAAGGGGCACAAAGATAAAATTTTGAAGCCTACGCGCCAAATTTTTTCAGCGCCGCGTCGATCGCGCTCCAATACGAGCGACCGAACAAGTTCAAATGAACGAGCAATGGATACAAGTTGAACAACGCGACGCGCTCGCGCCAGCCGCGCTCCAACGGAAACGCCGAATGATACGCCTCGAAAAGCCGCTCGTCAAAGCCGCCGAAGAGACGCATAAACGCAAGTTCGGCTTCTCGGTGTCCGAAATAAACGGCGGGGTCAATCACGACGGGCATGCCGCGCTCGTCGACGAGATAATTTCCGCTCCACAAGTCGCCATGCAAAAGCGCGGGCTTTTCGTTTGGAATCAGTCCATCAAGTTTCGGGAACAATCGCTCAAAACGCCGCGCGTCGCTGGGCGAAAGATTGCCCGTCTTCAACGCGAGGCGAAGCATCGGCGAAAGACGCTCCTCGCGGAAAAAATCGCTCCACTCGGCATGCGCGCGATTGGACTGCGGCAAAGAACCGATGAAATTGTCGCGCTCGTAGCCAAATGTCTCGCGGCTATGGGAGTGCAATCGCGCCAATCGCTCTCCAAAGATTTCCCAAAAATCCGAGCGCATCGGCGCAGTCGAGACAAACTCCATCGCCAGCGCCGATTCGCGCTCCGTCGCCAAGACGGCAATGACTTGGGGAACGCGCAAGGTCGCCGTTTCGGCGAGGACTTTCAGCCCATCGGCTTCGGCTTCGAAGTTTTCGCGCTGAGAAGCGTCGTTATGCTTGACGAAAAACGTCCCGATGTTCGTCTCAACGCGCTCCGCTCGGTGAATGCATCCGCCACCGACGCGACGGCGAGAGAGAATCGAGACGGATTTGCCGAGTTTGGATTCAAGCGCGCGAGCGAGGTCGGAATCGGTCATCGGCGAGACGGGTCGTTAGAGCAACGTGGCGAGATCGAGGTTCAGAGCGTCGCAAAACGACGGTTTGTCGTGAATGTCGCCTATGCCCTTCTTGTGCTTGTGCCACTCGTTCTTCTTGTAGTCATAAACAAAACCTTCCACGATGCCGTATTCGGTTTCCGCAATGAGTTCGCGCACTTTTTTGAGGTCGTTTTTGACGCTGCGCGTTTGAGTTACTTCAATAATGACGGGAACGACGTCGCGTTCAGGGTCGTAGAGAAGCAAGTCGGGCACGGGGCTGGTTTGATCTTCGTCGAGCATCGTTTCGGGCAAAGGTTCGAGCGAAATGCTTTTTTGCTCGTAATACATCGTGCCGAGCTTCGCCATCAAGCGACCAATAGCGCGCTGATGCGACCAAGGCGCGTTGATTCCCATTGCGGTTGCTTCTTTTAGCGTAATCATCGTTCCAGCAAGGTTGAAAAATCAAGATTCAAGATGTCGCAAAACGACGGTTTGTCGTGAATGTCGCCTATGCCCTTCTTGTGCTTGCGCCACTCGTTCTTCTTGTAGTCATAAACAAAACCTTCCACGATGCCGTATTCGGTTTCTTCAATCAAACGACGAATCTTTTTCAAGTCGTTTTTGACTCCATCGCTGTGCGCGACTTCAATGATGACGGGCGTTTGCGCGTTCTGATTGTCGTAGAGGCTCAAATCGGGCGTTGGACTCGTCTGAGATTCGTCGAGCATCGTTTTGGGCAAAGGTTCGAGCGAGATTCGTTTCTGCTCGTAAAGATTCATAAGGCGCGTGGTCAGTTTGGCAATGACGCGCTGATGCGCTTTCGGCGCGTTGATTCCCATTGACAAGGCTTCTTCGAGCGTAATCATCGGCGAGAGGTTTCGCGGAATTTAACCACGCCGCCCAAAATGTGCGTTGGCTTTCGTATTTTCGCGCCATCGATTTCAACGAACAAAAACAATCGATGACGGAATCAACGACCGCGCTCCAACGTCTCTCCAAGAAACTCCCCAAAGAAAAACTTTTGCAAGCGAAACAATTTGGCTTTTCCGACGTTCAATTGGCGCGCATCTTCGGCGTTTCGGAAGGCGAGATTCGCGCTCTGCGCAAGCAGTGGGGCGTTTTGCCCGTCTACAAAACCGTCGATACTTGCGCCGCCGAGTTCGAAGCCGAAACCCCCTATCACTACTCCACCTACGCCGAAGAAAACGAATCCAAACCGAGCAAGAAAAAAAAGGTCGTCATTTTGGGCGGCGGACCGAACCGCATCGGGCAAGGCATTGAGTTCGATTACTGTTGCGTGCAAGCCGTCTATGCCTTTCGGGACGCGGGTTACGAGACGATTATGATCAACTGCAATCCCGAAACGGTCTCGACCGACTACGACGTCGCCGACAAGCTCTATTTCGAGCCGCTCACGTTCGAAGACGTGATGAACGTGTTGGAACTTGAAAAGCCCGAAGGCGTCGTCGTGAGTTTCGGCGGGCAAACGCCGCTGCGACTTTCAACGTCGCTGGAAGCGGCGGGGATTCGCATCTTTGGCACGTCCAGCGAGGGAATCGATGTCGCCGAAGACCGCAAAAAGTTTGGCGCGCTGTTGGACAAGCTCGGCATTCCGCACCCCGATTACGGCACGGCGACTTCGCTCGAAGAAGCGATGACGGTCGCAAAGCGAATCGGCTATCCCATCTTGGTGCGTCCCTCTTACGTGCTGGGCGGCAGAGCGATGCAAATCATCTACAACGACGAATCTCTCGAAAACTACGTTCGGCAAGCCTTGAACGTCTCCGACCAATATCCGCTCTTAATCGACCGCTTTCTTGAACATGCCAAAGAGTTCGATGTCGACGCGCTGTCGGACGGGAAAGATTGCGTCGTGGCGGGGATTATGGAGCACATTGAGGCGGCGGGCATTCATAGCGGCGACTCGACCTCGATTCTGCCGCCGCTGAACGTGCCTCCGTCGGTCGTCAAGACGATGAAGAAATACGCGCGCCGATTGGCGAAAGCCTTGAAGGTGGTGGGGCTGATGAACGTGCAATTTGCGGCGCAAGGCAAAAACGTGTATGTGCTCGAAGTGAATCCGCGCGCCTCGCGCACCGTGCCCTTCGTGACGAAAGCGACGGGAATGCCGCTCGTCAAAGTCGCCTGCCGATTGATGCTGGGCGAGAAACTCTCCAAACTCAAAAAAACTTTCGCGCTCAAGGATTGCGACGACCTCAAACTCAAACGCATCGCCATCAAGGAGCCGGTGTTTCCGTTTGCGAAGTTTTTGAAGGCGGGCGTTTATCTCGGTCCCGAAATGCGCTCGACGGGCGAAGTGATGAGCTTTGCCGAAACCTTCGGCGAAGCCTTCGCCAAATCGGCTTTGGCGGCGGGAAGCAAACTGCCGACGAGCGGCACGGTGTTCGTCAGCGTCAACGATAGCGACAAGAACGAGCGCGCGCTGGCAATCGCGCGTCGCTTCTACGAAATGGGCTTCGACCTGATTGGCACGAGCGGCACGGCGAAATTCTTGCGAGAAAACGGATTGGAGTGCAAAACCGTCTTCAAAGTCGGCGAGGGTCGCCCGAACATTTTTGACGTGATTATGATGGGCAAGGCGCAATTCGTCATCAACACGCCGCTTGGCGAAAAATCGCGCTTCGATGAACAAGCCATCGGCGCGGCGTCGGTGCTGGCGGGCGTGCCGTGGGCTACGACCATCGAAGGCGCGGAAGCCGCCGTCGCCGGCATCGAACAGTTGCGCAAAGCCGACTTCGATGTCAAATCGCTTCAAGAATACCTAAACCACAAGCCGAAGAAAAAATCGGGTCGTTAGCCGCCAACGACAACGGGCGCTTGGTCGCCCTCAAAGAAAGCGCGAACAAATCTTAAAGTCAGGCTCAACGCTTGTTTAAGGCATCGCCATCGTGTCGCCACTGAAAAAATTTTTCTTCTTGCTCGCCGTTCTCGTCACGCTTCTATGCGTTGCGGCGATTTTTCCCGAAAAGGGCGTTCAGATAACGGACTCGATAACGCTCCGCTTTCCAAGCGCGCGCGACATCTTCTTGCCAAAAGCGCACAAGCGCAACCTCGCGGCAGAAAAGGTGATTCAAGCGTTGAGACGCGATAGCCTCGAGCTCGCCATTGAGCCCGCCAGAGAAGAAAAAATCGAGTTTGAAATCGACACGACCGACGCGACGCGCCTGCATTACCCCAACGACGACAAATCCGTTCTCTATCCGTTTTTCGCTTTGCTCGATAGCGTCAAGGAAAACGGCGGTTCGATTCGCATCTTGCATTACGGCGATTCGCAAATCGAAGAAGACCGAATGACGGGCGTGATTCGGGCGCGCTTGCAACAGGAATTTGGCGGCTCGGGACCGGGATTGATGTGCCCCGTCCCCGTCGCCGTGCCGATGTCGATTCAGCATTGGTGGTCGGATAACTTCGAGCGTTACGTGGCGTTTGGAAATTATTGGAACCAAGCCGAGCACAACCGCTACGGCGTGATGTGCGCGTTTGGCAAATACGAAGGAAAAGCGGCGACGATTTCGTTCAAGGAGAACAAACTCGCCTTTGAAACGAGCCGCAGAATCGAGCGCGCGCGCATTTTCTACGGATACGGAGAAAGTCTCGCGGAAGCGACGCTCGTCGCCGACGGCGTTCCTCGCGGCGCGAAACTCTTGCGCGCGGGCAAAGGTCTCCACGTCGCCGAGTGGCAATTGGATTCCGCCGCGAAAGAAATCAAACTGCAATTTTCGGGCGAAAGCCCCGACATCTACGCCATCGCGCTGGACGCGAAAAAGGGCGTGGCGGTCGATAACATTCCGATTCGCGGCTCGTCGGGACTCGATTTCACGAAGGTCGATTCGGCGCTGTTCGCCGAGAGCATTCGCGCGCTCGACGCGAGAGCCGTGATTCTGCAATTCGGCGGCAACGTCGTGCCCGTCATCAAAGGACAAAAGGATTTGGATTGGTATCGAGAAAACTTCGCCAAACAACTTGCGATTTTCAAAAATCTGGGATTGCACGTGATTATGATTGGCTTGGCGGATATGTCGACGAGCGAGCGCGGCGAAATGGTTACGTATCGCTACTTGCCCGCCGTGCGAGACGTCACGAAAGAGGAGGTTCACAAAGTTGGCGGCGTTTTTTGGGATATGTATGAAGCGATGGGCGGCGAAAACTCGATGCCCGAATTCGTCGAAGCCTCGCCGCCGCTGGCGATTGACGACTACGTGCATTTCACGCGAGAGGGCGCGGCGAAAATGGCGCATCTCTTCGTCAAGTCGCTGATGAAAGACTACGCCGAATACAAAACGCGCATCAAGCGCAAAGCCTTGCTTTCCAAAACGCCGTGAAGCGACGCAAAGAAACGATGCGACGACGTGTGAAAACGCAATTCGCCAAAAACGAAATTCACGGCTTCGTCGAAGGAATGCTGATTGAGTTGGGAAACGCGACTGAGTTCGACACCCATACGCCTGACAAGCACGTGATTTTCAACGGGAAAAGTCTGCGCGACCTTTGTTCGCAAAACGCGCTTCCGAACTTTACCTGCGCGGAGATTCTCAAATCCGCCGCAATGATTGACGTCGCGTGGCTCAGAGACGGGTTTCCCGCGAAGACCTTTGACGTGGAGCGGACGACGAATTTTCAATCGGCGTTGCTGCGCGCCTTCGCGTTGCGTTATTTCAAAGCCACTTTTTTCGTCGTCTCTTCGGAGGAGCGTCGCGCCGCTTTTCAAAAGCGATTGCGAACCAAGCCGTTCAGCGAGATAGAAAATTGCGCGAAGTTCGTTTCGCATCAAGACGTGCATGACGCTTATCGCCATGCCGCAAAGGCGAAAGAAGCCATCAAAAAGAGCAAAATTTTCGACTAATCGTGCCTGAAAATCGCCAGCCGCGCCCCGTTGAATCAAGCCGCATTCGCGTCTTCAAACCGCAGCTCGTTCTGCTTGCCCTTTGCGCTTTGAACCTATCGTTCCTGTGTGGTCAGGAACGCAAAGCGCCATCGCTCGACTTGGATTCGCTTCACGTTTTGGATGCCATCGCCGATTCGCTCATCGCAGCCGATTCCCTTGCGATTGAACCCAGCTCGGCGCGGATTGATTCCATCTACCCCTTCATTCGCTACGCCGAAAACCAATTGCGATTCTATGGCAAGGATTACGAGCGAAGCGGTTACGCGGAGTTTTTCAAAGCGATGGACGAGGTGCGTCAGGGCAAGAATCGGAAAATCAAGATTTTGCACATCGGCGGCTCTCATGTTCAGGCGGACGTTTGGTCGGGCGAAACGCGCCGCTTGCTTCGAGAGTGGTCGAGAGTCGAAGGCGAAAGAGGATTCGTCTTTCCGCAGAAACTCGCGCGCAGCAACGGTTCGCCGAATTTCCTTGTCAGTTACGCGGGGCGTTGGTCGCATTGCAAAAACATTTCCCCAACGACGCGAGAACCCATTGGGCTTGCGGGCGTGACGGCATCGACGAGCGACACGCTGGCGCGGCTTGTCATCACGCTCGTCGGCGAAAATCACGCGGAGTTTCCATATCCCCAGTATCGTTTCACGCGAGCGAAAATTTTTCACCAAGCCGATAGCGCCAGCTTCGAGGTCTCGCTCGATACGAGCGTCGCGCATCAAAAACTCACGAGCGCAGAGTGGGGCTATGCGGAGTTTTCCTTTCAAGAGCCGCAAACGCGATTGCCGTTGAGAATTCGCAAGACCGCGCCGCATCAAGTTCGATTCGCTTTGCATGGAATCAGTTTGGAAAACGAAGCGCCGGGGTTCAATTACTCGGCGGTCGGAGTCAATGGCGCGACGGTTGGCGCGTTTTTGCGCTGTTCGCTATTGGAGCGACATCTTCGGCTCTTTCAGCCCGACTTGGTCATCTTCTCGCTCGGCGTGAACGATTCGCGCTACGTGCCGTTCATCGCGCAGACTTACGAGAAGAATTACGACGCGCTCATCGCGATCATCAAGGCGGCGGCACCAAACGCGGCGATTCTCTTCACGACGAACAGCGACAATTTCAGACGACGCTGGCGCGTCAACGCCAACACGCCCATCGCGCGCGACGTCTTGATTCGCCTCGCCAAACGGCACAACGCGGCGGTTTGGGACTTGTTCAACGTGATGGGCGGATTGGGCTCGTTCAAACTGTGGCGCGACGCCAATCTCGCCCGACGAGACCGCGTCCACTTCAACCGTCAGGGCTATCGCCTGATTGGCAAGTTGATGTTCGAGGCAATCATCGATAGTTACGAAACGCGCTTCGGAGCGCGCTCGGCAAAACGCTCGCGTTTCTGATGGAGATTCTCTCGCAACTCGACTTTGCGACGCTGCTGCGCGAAGCGTTCGCCTACTCGCCAAAAGAGCCGCTGATTTTCACGCGCCTTTACTTCTGGGGCTTTCTGCTCGTCGCGCTTCTTTTCTACGGAAGCGTTCATCGTCGCCCCGCGCTTCGCAACGCCTACCTGTTCTTGATGAGTTTCTTTTTCTACTACAAAACCGCGGGTCTGTTCTGCTTGACGCTGCTCGTCTCAACCTATGTGGATTATGTCTTGTCGCTGATAATGGGCGAATGGCGTCAAAAGCCGAAGCGGAACGCCGCGCTCTTGGCGTTTGGCGTTTCGCACAATCTGCTCCTGCTTGGCTACTTCAAATACGCCTACTTCTTCACGGAGAATTACAACGCGCTGATGCGGACGAATCATCACGTCTTCAACTACTTCGCGCATTGGTCGAACAGTTTCTTCGGAACGACGTTCGAGGTCGATAAAATCATTCTGCCGATTGGATTGTCGTTCTACACGTTTCAAAAAATCGGATACTTGGTCGATGTCAAGCGCGGCGACGTGAAGCCGATTTTGAGCTTTCTGGATTTCAGTTTCTTCATCTTTTTCTTTCCGCAACTGGTGGCGGGACCGATTTTGCGCGCGGCGCAGTTCGTTCCGCAACTCTATCGCCCGTTGCCGCACGAGGAGCGCGATTTCGGCGTGGCGGTCTTTTGGATTTTGAAGGGTCTCGTCAAAAAAATGTTCGTTTCGGATTACGTCTCGGTCAATTTTTTGGACCGAGTGTTTGCCAATCCTTCCGCATACACGGGCTTTGAGAATCTGATGGCGTGCTACGGTTATTCGCTTCAGGTCTATTGCGATTTTTCGGGCTACACCGACATCGCCATCGGCGTTTCGCTCTTGTTTGGATTTCATCTGCCGCCGAATTTCAACGAGCCGCACAAGGCGCAGAACCCTTCGGAGTTTTGGCGGCGTTGGCACATCTCGCTCTCGAATTGGCTGCGCGATTACCTCTACATTCCGCTTGGAGGCAATCAAAAGGGAGAGTTCAGAACGAACTTGAACTTGATGATAACGATGCTTCTTGGGGGATTTTGGCACGGCGCGAGTTGGAACTTCGTCGTTTGGGGCGGCTTAAACGGACTTGGGCTTTTGTTTTATCGTTATTGGAAACGCATCAGTCCAATCAAGAACGACGATTCGTTGCCCGTCGTGGCGCTTTCCGTCGCGCTGACGTTTAGTTTCATCAGTTTCACGCGCATTTTCTTTCGCTCGCCCACGTTTGACCATGCGTTGGCGATGATTGGGAAAATCGCGGGGGGAGTGGAGTTCGCGCTGATTCCGAGCGTCGTTTCGGGTTACGCGCTTCCGTTCAGCGTGATGCTGTTCGGCTTCGTGGGACAGTGGCTACCAACGGCGTGGAAAGAGCAAGCGAAGGAATGGTTTGTCGCCATGCCCGCGCCCGTCAAGGTCGCCGTTTGTTCGCTCGTGGCGTTTGTGGTCTATCAAGCCATTTCCGCCGATTTTCAGCCGTTCATTTATTTTCAGTTCTGACTTCGGTCGGCGAAATTTTTTTTTCAAGGGTCGCTTCCGCAACGATGCAACTCGATTTGTTCAGTTTGCTCGCCATCATTGCGGCGATTAGCGCGATTTTTTCATACGTCAACGTTCGCTTTCTCAAACTGCCGAACACGATTGGTTTGATGGCGCTGGCGCTCGCGCTGTCGCTCGTCGTCATCGTTCTCGGAAAAATCAATCCCGTCGCGTTGGAGTTCGTAACGAGCCTGATGAATCGCGTGGATTTTTCGGAGGTCGTGTTGGAAGCGATGTTGAGTTTCCTCTTGTTCGCGGGCGCGTTGCACGTCGATATGAACAAACTCGCCGAGCAAAAATGGGTGATTTTTTCGCTGGCGACGGTGGGCGTGTTGATTTCCACGTTCGTTTTGGGGACGCTGTTTTTCTACGCTTGCCTACTGTTCGGCTATCCCGTGCCGTATCTTTACGCGCTGCTTTTGGGCGCGCTCATTTCGCCAACCGACCCCATCGCCGTGCTCGGCATCTTGAAGGAAGCCAAAATTCCGAAGAGCATCGAGATCGCCATCACGGGCGAATCGCTCTTCAACGACGGCGTGGGCGTGGTCGTCTTTCTCTCGATTTTGGAAATGGCGCGATTCGGCGCGACGGAAGCGACCGTGAGCGACGCGGCGATTCTCTTCGCAAAGGAAGTCTTCGGCGGAATCGGGCTGGGCTTGCTGTTCGGTTGGATCGTCTACAACCTGATGAAGTCCATCGACCACTATCAAACCGAAGTGTTGATGTCGGTCGGGTTGGTGATGGGCATTTACGCGCTGGCGCTGGCGTTGCATTTTTCCGCGCCGCTCGCGGTGGTGGCGTGCGGGCTGTTCATCGGAAACACGGGGCGCAACAGCGCGATGAGCGAACAAACGCTCGCGTATCTCGACAAATTTTGGGAACTCGTCGACGAGTTTATGAACGCCGTCCTGTTCGTTTTGATTGGCTTTGAAATCGTGTTGCTGACGTTCATCGGCAAATACTTTTGGCTTGGAATCGTCTCGATCGTGATGTCGCTTTTGGCGCGGTGGGTGGCGGTGTCGTTGCCGCTGTGGGCGTTGCGCTCGCGGACGAATCTCGGTTCGGAGGCGGGTTGGATTCTCACTTGGGGCGGATTGCGCGGCGGCATTTCCATCGCGCTCGCGCTTTCGCTTCCCGCCGAAATGAACCGCGAAGCGATTTTGTCGGTAACTTACATCGTCGTGATTTTCTCGATTCTCGTTCAAGGCTTGACGCTTGGCAAGCTCGTCAGGCGGCTCAACCCTGCGACGAGCGCGGCGCCGTAATTCGTTTTTCGTCGCGTGAAAAAACTCGTTGGAACGTCCGTCGTCGGCGCGTCGGGCTATTCGGGCGCGGAGTTGTTGCGCTTTTTGCTTCGGCATCGGGGCGCGCGCATTGATAGGCTCTTTGCCAATGCGTCGGCGGGAAAAACGCTCGCCGACCTTTATCCCGATTTTCGCGGCAGGCTTGAAAAAACCTTCGAGCCGTATTCGCTGGAAGCGGCGTTGGAAAGCGATTGCGTCTTTTTGGCGCTTCCGTCGGGCGAAGCGATGACGATCGCGCCCAAACTCATCGAGCGCGGCAAAACCGTCATCGACTTGGGCGGCGATTTTCGCTTGCGCGACGTGGCGCAATACGAAAAATTCTACAAACGCAAGCACGCCGCGCCAAACCTCTTGCCCCTCGCGGTTTATGGCTTGGCGGAGTGGAACGCCGAGAAAATCAAATCGGCGAAACTCGTCGCCAACCCCGGTTGCTATCCGACGAGCGCGCTGCTACCGCTTTTGCCGCTCTTGAAAGAGCGATTGATTGAACCGACGAACATCGTCATCGTTGCGATGTCGGGCGTTTCGGGCGCGGGGCGAAAAGCGGACATCGATCTTTCATTCGCGGAAGTGAGCGATTCCGTCAAGGCGTATCGCGTCGGCGAGCATCAACACTTGCCCGAAATCAAGCAAACGCTCGAAGACTTGACGGGGCAGAAGGTTTCGCTCTCGTTCGTGCCGCACTTGATTCCGACGACGCGCGGCATCTACGCCACGATTCACGCGACGCTGGCGCAAGGCGCCACTTCGGAAAAAATTTTCGCCGCGTTTGAACGATATTACCGCGAAAAGCCGTTTGTGCGCTACCTGCGCGATCGCATTCCCGAACTCAAAGGCGTTCTGCGCTTGAACTTTTGCGACATCGGCTTCCGAACGTTCGACGAAACGAATCAACTGATTTTGTGCTCGGCGATCGATAATCTCGTCAAAGGAGCGGCGGGACAAGCGGTTCAAAACTTCAACCTTATCTTCGGCTTCGACGAAACCGAATCACTGCCATAACGACGATGAGAAGCGACTTCAAACGAATCTCAGGCGGCGTTTGCGCGCCCAAAGGATTCAAGGCGAGCGCGGTTCAAGTTCCGATTCGCAAACTCAAAAAAGATCTCGCGCTTATCGTTTCGGAAAAGCCTGCCGCCATCGCGGGCGTTTTCACGCGCAATCGAGTCGCCGCCGCGCCGATTGAGGTTTGCAAGGCGCAACTGAAAAAATCCTCGCTCTGCTCCGCCGTCGTCGTCAATTCGGGCAACGCCAACGCTTGCACGGGCGAAAAGGGATTGCAAGACGCTTGGGCGATCGTCCGCGAAACCGCGAAAACGTTGGGCGTTCCCGACTCGCAAGTCTTCGTGGGCTCGACGGGCGTGATTGGTCAGTTCTTGCCAATTGATGGCATCTTGGCGGCGATTCCGAACCTGTGCGCCTCGCTTTCACGAGACGGCGGAGGCGACGTCGCCGAAGCCATTATGACGACCGACACCGCGAAGAAAGAAATGGCGATTGAGTTTGAGCTCGAGGGCAAGAGCGTCCGAATCGGCGGGGTCGCCAAAGGCGCGGGAATGATCGCGCCCAACATGGGAACGATGCTCGCCTTCATAACGACCGACATCAACATTGCGCAACCCCTGTTGCAAAAAGCGTTGAGCGCTGGCGTTCAAAAATCCTTCAACCGCGTCAGCGTCGACGGCGACGAAAGCACGAACGACATGGCGCTTCTGCTCGCCAACGGACTTGCCGACAACGCGCTCATCGCCGAAGAAGGCGACGCATTCGAGCGGTTTCAAGCGGCGTTGGAATTCGTGATGGTCGAACTCGCCAAGCTCATCGCGCGCGACGGCGAAGGCGCGACGAAGTTCGTCGAAATCACCGTGAGCGGCGCGCGAAGCGAACACGACGCGGAAGTGATGGCTCGAACCGTCGCCAATTCAAGCCTCGTCAAAACCGCTCTGCACGGCGAAGACCCAAACTGGGGACGAATCATCGCCGCGCTCGGCTATTCGCGCATCGACTTCCTGCCCGAAAAAGTCGAAATCTATTTCGGCGACGCGCCCGTTCTCAAACAAAATTTCCAAATCGTCTTGGACGAAGCCAAAGCCAAAGCCGAACTCTCCAAGCGCGACGTTTCCGTGCGCATCAACTTGAACTTGGGCGAATGCTCGGCGACGTTTTGGACGTGCGACCTGTCGGAAAAATACGTGGAAATCAACGGGAGCTATCGCTCGTAGGCGGCTGACCGCGCGTCGCGTTTAGCGTCAAACGTTGAATGCGCGCGAGCGCGTTTTCCGTCGTCCCTTGCGCGCTTGCTGGTCGTTTTGCGCAAAATCGCAGGTCATTCCGAGCGCAAGCGAGGAATCCGCGAAGGAATGCGAGTTTAACGCCCTCGCCTTTTTGGAAGCGGAGCATTCGCTCCGCCGCGCCGCGTTCAAGGCGGCAACGCTCTCGCCTGATGCGATTCAAACGACGAGAATGAAACGAGGACGCAAAGCGGTTTGACGCCTTACGTTTTAAGCCAAATTCCTTCGGTCGCCTTCGCCGTTAAGGCGAGTCGAGAACGTTCGCCCCGACGCGAAAAAATTTTTATGCAAACTCTTGCATAATTATGCAAAAACGCTCATAATTGCGCCGAAACGAATTTCGGTTCGTTTTCAAAGTCCGACCGTCGCTCGTCGGGCTTTTTCTTTCTTGGCAAGAAAAACCATCGTCGAAACGAAATGGAAACGCAACCACGCTTTTTCGTCAGCGCGGACAAATCGCTTTTGGACATCGAGACGATTCACGGCTTTTTGACGAACTGCCATTGGGCGAAAGGCATTTCGCGCGAGCTTGTCGAAAAGTCGATTCGTCATTCGCTTTGCTTTGGCGTTTATGAGGTCGCGCAAGGCAAGCGCAAGCAAGTGGGCTTCGCAAGGGTGATTTCGGACTTTGCCACGTTCGCGTATCTCTCCGACGTGTTCGTGCTCGAGACGCATCGGGGCAACGATTTGTCCAAGCTACTGCTCGGCGAGATTATGAAACACCCCGAACTGCAAGGGCTTCGCCGTTGGATGCTCGTAACCACCAACGCGCATGGGCTTTACGAGCGATTCGGATTTGCCGCGCCCGCGTTTCCCGAAAAAATAATGGAGATTTTCGTGCCGAACCTCTACGAAAAAGAAGCCGAACTTTTGCGCGCCATCGAATCCGAAAAAACTTGCCCGAAATGACCAAAGAGGAAGTCTTGATAGAAGCTCTGCCGTATATCCAAACCTACGAGGGCAAAACCTTCGTCGTCAAGTTCGGCGGCGCGGTGATGGTCGAAGAAAACTTGAAACGCGCGTTTGCCAAAGACGCGACGATGCTCAAAAAGTTGGGCATCAACATCGTCGTCGCGCACGGGGGCGGCAAGGAAATCACCAAAATCGCCGACGCTTTCGGCATCGAGACGCGCTTCGTCAACGGACTGCGCTACACCGACGAAAAAACGCTCGAAGCCGTCTTGATGGGGCTTTGCTCGCTCAACAAGGAAATCGCGGGACTCATCACGAAAAACGGCGGCAACGCGATTGGCTTGTGCGGCGCGGACGCGGCGTTGCTCAAAGCCAAAAAACTCGTCAGCGAAATAGATCTGGGCTTCGTCGGCGAAGTCGTCGGAGTCAACGTCGCCTTGCTCGAGCTCTTGATGAAAAACGAGATGATTCCCGTCGTCGCTCCCATCGGAATGGGCGAGCGAGGCGAACTCTACAACATCAACGCCGACGCGGTCGCTTCCGCCATCGCCATCGCGCTCAAAGCCGAAAAGCTCGTTTATCTCTCCGACATCGAAGGCGTGATGGTCGACGGCAAGCGAATGCCCTCGCTCAATCGCGCGCAAGCGACCACGCTCATTCAGGAAGGCAAAATTTGCGGCGGAATGATTCCGAAGGTGAACTCCGCCTTCGAAGCCATCGAAGCGGGCGTGAAAAAAGTTCGCTTCATCGACGGCAGAATCAAGCACTCGCTCTTGCTGGAAGTTTTCACGAGCGACGGCGTGGGCACGGAAATCACGAGCGACAACGAAACGGCTCGCCTCGCCGCGTTCGCCGACGATGTGGACGGGAAAAACGAACCATAACGCAAAACTCAACTTCGAGCGATGAAAGATTTTCTCTCCATTTTGGATTTTGCGACGGAAGAGATTTGGGAAATCTTTGAGCTTGCCGACAGGCTGAAATACGACGCTTCCAAGCCGCTCGCGGGCAAAACGGTGGCGATGATTTTTCAGAAGCCGTCGCTGCGCACGCGCGTGTCGTTTGAAGCGGGCGTCGTTCAACTCGGCGGGCACCCCGTTTGTCTGTCGCAGGAGTCGATTGGGCTTGGCAAGCGCGAGAGCGTCGCCGACGTCGCGCGCGTGCTTTCGCGTTACAACGACCTTATCGTCGCGCGCGTCTTCGAACACGACGATCTCATCGAGATGGCGCGCCACGCGAGCGTTCCCGTCATCAACGCGCTCTCCGACCTCTCGCACCCGTGCCAAGTTCTCGCGGACGCATACACGATGCGCCAACGCGGAAAACTCTTCGAAGGCGCGAAAGTCGTCTTCGTGGGCGACGGCAACAACGTGGCGAACTCGTGGCTCGAACTGGCGGCGCGTCTGCCGATTCATTTCGTTCTCGCGTCGCCCAAAGGCTACGCGCCCAACGCCGAACTCTTGCGAATCGCCACGTCGAGCGGCGTGGGCAAGGTCGAAATCGTTCATAATCCGCAAGCGGCGGTTTGGGACGCGGACGTCGTCTATGGCGACGTGTGGACGAGCATGGGGCAAGAAGCCGAAAGCGAAACGCGCAAACGCGATTTCGCCTCGTATCAAATCAACGCCGACCTGATGCGCTACGCCAAGCCCGACGCGATATTTATGCATTGCTTGCCCGCCCGCCGAGGCGAAGAAGTTACCGACGAGGTCATCGATTCGCCGCAATCGGTCGTCTTCGACCAAGCCGAAAATCGCTTGCACGTTCAAAAGGCGATCATGGCGAAACTCGTCGAGCAGCATTACGCGCCCGCGTTTTCGCCAACGCCAAAAGCGAAAAACAGAAAGAAACGATGAAACCTCCGTTGATTTTGCGTCAACTTTGATGAGCGAAACGAAGTCAATCGCAAACCGAAACGAAACTATGGGCAAGGCAGAACGACAATTGGCGATCAAGGAAATCATCTCGACCAAAGACATCGCAAGCCAAGAAGAACTCGCCAAAGAATTGTTGCGAAAAGGCTTCGAAGTCAATCAAGCCACGCTCTCGCGCGACATGAAGGAACTGGGCATCGCCAAAGTCATCACCGCTGACGGCGTATGGTATCAGTTGCAACCCGACAACGAAGCGCAACGGCTCAAAATGCTTCTCGCCTACGAGATCGAGTCCATTCAATCCAACGATTGCATGGTCGTCGTCAAAACCTTGCGCGGCAGAGCCTCAGGCGTAGCGGAGATTCTCGACCGGTTGCAAATACCCGACATCTTGGGCACGATCGCGGGCGACGACACGATTTTCATCGCGCCCACGTCGTCGAAGAAAATTCCCGTCATCGTCAAGCGCATCAAAGAAGCCGTGTTGCAATCGGAGGAAAAGTGACCGCCTCTCATCGAAACGATTTTACATTGCGCCAATCGGCGCGATTCGCAATCGTTTGCGGATTCCTCGCATTCGCTCGGAACGACGGCAAAGAAACGCTTGGAATGACGACAAAACTCTCGAAATCGCAACATGCGGGCAGAAAACGATTGTCATTCTGAACGGAGCGAAGCGCAGCGAAGAATCCAATCGAGAGAAGCGAGGAGCGAGAGTTGAGAATCGAAGACGCTCGATTCGCAATTGACAGTTCGCAATTCGCAATCGTTTGCGGATTCCTCGCATTCGCTCGGAACGGCGGCAAAGAAACGCTTGGAAACGCGCAACGCATAACGAGACCGCATCGACGCGAAGCGCGACGACTCAACGCAACCTAACATCTAACGACTAAACTCTTAATTCTCGCAGATGAAAGAAAAAATCGCCGTCGCCTATTCGGGCGGATTGGACACGTCGGTCATTCTCAAATGGCTTCAAGACAAATACGACGCGGACGTCATCGCCGTTACCGCCAATCTTGGACAGCGAAAGGAACTCGTTGGCGTTGAAGAAAAAGCCTACAAGACGGGGGCGAAAAAAGCCATCGTGTTGGATTTGCGCGAAGAATTTGCGACGGAATATGTTTTCCCCGCGCTCAAAGCGGGCGCGCTTTACGAGCATTCGTATCCGATGGCGACGTCGCTTGGGCGACCGCTCATCGCCAAGGCGTTGGTTGACGTCGCCAAAGCCGAGGGTTGTTCGGCGGTCGCGCATGGTTGCACGGGCAAAGGCAACGACCAAGCGCGTTTCGAAGTCGCCATCGCCGCGCTCGCGCCCGACCTCAAAGTGTACGCGCCGCTTCGAGAGTGGGAGTTCAAATCGCGCGAAGAAGAAATCGAGTATTGTCAAAAGCGCGGCATTCCCGTCAAGGCGACGAAGGAAAATCCCTACTCGATCGACGAGAACATGTGGGGCACGTCGATTGAGTGCGGCGTTTTGGAAAATCCGCGCGTCGCGCCGCCCGAAGACGCTTATCAGCGCACGGTTTCGCCCGAAAACGCGCCGAATCAGAGCGCGACGGTTGAAATCGAGTTTGAGCGCGGCGTTCCGATCGCGCTCAATGGCGAGCGGCTCTCGCCCGTCGAGCTCATTATGAAACTCGACGAAATCGCGGGCGCAAACGGCGTTGGGCGATTGGACTTGGTGGAAAATCGGCTCGTCGGCATCAAGTCGCGCGAACTCTACGAAGCGCCCGCCGCAACCGTTCTGCACTTCGCCCACCGCGAACTCGAACGACTCACGCTCGACAAGGATACGATGCACTACAAAGCCAAAATCGCCCACGATTACGCCGACCTCATCTACAACGGCTTGTGGTTCTCGCCGCTTCGCTACGCGCTCGATGCGTTTGTCGAAAAAACGCAAAAGGTCGTCAACGGCTCGGTAACGCTCAAACTCTACAAAGGCAACGTCTCGCTGCTGTCGCGCTGGTCGCCCAACTCGCTCTACGACGAAAGCCTCGCCACTTACGCGGAAAACGATCAATTCGACCACAAGGCGAGCGCGGGATTCATCAAGATTTACAGCCTGCCGCTGAAAACTTACTATCGCGTCAATGGCTCGCCCGTCTCGTCGCAAGAAGCGGTGGCGAAATGACGCGCGCAAGCCTCGTTTGAAGCCTTCTCTCGCGGGAAGGCTTTTTTGTTTTTGAGAAGTATATTTCGCGCGCTCAATCCAAATTCGTTCCGCGATGCGCTGGACGCGACATGACCTTTCATCGCATTGTTTCTTTGCGTTCCTTCTCTTTTTCGCCCTCTCGTCAAACGCCCAAGAACGCCGCACGGGAGAGGACTTTGGCGGAATCGCCTTCAAAATCGCGCCGCCGCTGGGCAACTTCGGAAAGGAGTTCAACGTCGGCTGGGGCGTTTCGGCGATGAACGAATACGCGCTTGCGAAGGATTGGAGCGTTTCTTTCGACATCACCTACCTGCGTTGGAGCGCGAAGCCAAACGACGCGATCGACAACTACGCGATAATCGCTTTCACCGCCGCGCCGAAGTTTTACGCTTGGAACAACCTCTACCTCTCGCTTGAAGTCGGCGGTTTCTACGGCACGACCGAAGCGACGCGCGGACAGCGCTTCACGGAAGCCTATCAATTTGGCGTCGTGCCCGTCATCGGCTATCACAAGGGAATGTGGGATTTCGCGCTCGAATGCGCCATCGTCCGCAATCGCAATTGGGTCAATCTCCGCGCAGGCTTCTACCTCTTCGATTTCCAGTTGAACTGACTTCTTCAGCGCCAACTCAATGAACGAAACGCTTTCACCGACCGAAGTGGCGAAGGAATACGAGAAGAAACGCCACGCCGTCGACCGCGCTCTTTCCAAACTTTTTCAATCGCCGCCCGACGAACTCTACGCGCCCGCTCGCTACATCTTGGAAGGGAAGGGCAAGCGCATTCGTCCGATGCTCGCGCTCTTTGGCGCGGAAGCGATTTCGGGCAGTTCCAAAAACGCCATGCCCATCGCCCTCGCCGTCGAAGTTCTGCATAATTTTACGCTCATACACGACGACATTATGGACAAAGCCGCCCTGCGACACGGCAGAGCGACCGTCCATACGAAGTGGGACATCGACGCGGCGATTCTCGCGGGCGACGTGATGCACGCCGTCGCCTTTCAACTCGCGCTTCGAACCAAATCCAAAAATCTCCAACTCATCTTGTCGCGTTTCGCCAGCAGCGTCATTCGAGTTTGCGAAGGGCAAGCCTACGACAAAGCCTTCGAGCTGCGCCAAAACGTCTCGCTCGACGATTACCTGATGATGATTTCTTGCAAGACGGGACGGCTCATTTCCGCCTCGCTCGAGCTGGGCGGACTTGCCGCGGGCGCAACGCCCGCGCAAGCCAAGTTGCTGCGACAAATCGGCGACCTCGTCGGACGCGCCTTTCAAGTCCAAGACGATTTGCTCGACATCGTCGCGGGCGAAAAATTCGGCAAAACCATCGGCGGCGACTTGATTGAGGGCAAAAAAACCTTCCCCTTGCTCAAAGCGCTCGAACTCGCCAAAGGCAAAGAGCGCGAGCTGCTCAAATCCATCGTCAAAAACAAAGGCATCGACGCTTCTCGCGTGATGGAAGTGAAAGCCATTTACGAACAATGCGGCGCGATCGAGGAAACGCGCAAGTTCATCGAAGCCGATTTTGCCAAAGCGAAACGGCTCGCCCAAAAATTGCCCAATCCCAAAGGGCGCGCTCGTCTCATTGGGTTCGCCGAACTCGTGATGCGCCGCGAATTTTGACCTGACCAATGCCCGAACTGCTGTTGTGGAGCGGAATTTTCGTCGCAAGCCTTGCGACGCTCGTAACGGCGTCGCGCTATTTTACCGAAGCGGCGGAAGTCATCGGGCTTTCGCTCGGAATGTCGCCGTTTGCCGTTGGCGTGCTCATCGTCGCCACGGGCACGTCGCTTCCCGAACTCATCACCGCGATTTTCGCCGTTCAAAAACAAGCTTCGGAAATCGTGGCGGGGAACATTCTGGGCGCGGGCGTTTCGAACTTACTCTTCGTTTTGGGAGTCGCCTCGCTTCTCTCCAAAGAGAACATTCGCCTCGAAAGTCAGAACATCGCCATTGACCTCAACTACCTCATCGGCTCCGCCGCGCTTCTGCTTCTCGTGATGCGCGACGGACGAGTTGAATGGACGGAGGGCGTGTTGGGCGCAGTCGCCTACGTCGCGTTTCTCTTTTACATTTTCCGCGAAGGCAATCAGGCAGAAGACTTGGTCATTAGCGACGACGTGAAGGAAATGAGCAGAGCGGGCAAAGCGCGTCCGAAAGATTTGCTGACGCTCGTCGTGAGCGGAGTTTTCATTTACTTCGGCGCCAACTACACGATTGATGCGCTGGAACGCATCGCCGAAGGATTGGGCGTGAGTCGCGCCGTCATTTCCATCACGATGCTCTCGCTTGGCACCACGCTCCCTGAATCCGTCGTGAGCGCGACGGCGGCTCTGAAAGGCAAAGGCGAAATCGCCGTTGGCAACATTTTAGGCTCATGCATTTTCAACGCGCTTGCCATCGTGAGCGTAGCGACCGCGTTTGGCGCGATTCGAGTTCCCGATGAAATTCTGCGCCTGCCGCTTCCCGCTTACTTGGGCGCGTCGATTCTCTTCTACCTTCTTGCCCGCGACAAGAACGTCTCTCGATGGGAAGGCGTATTGTTCCTCGTCCTCTACGCGCTCTTCATCGCGCAAGTCGCATTCTCTTAATTCAGCCTCTCCTGATTTTAAGTTCTAATTCGACGTCTCATTCGACGGCTATCCGACAAATTTTGTCCCCCTGCTTGCGGTATTAAAAATACGACAAACGTCGTATTGATGGCGGCTCGCAGACCCGCTAACTTTGCGTCGCGTTTTTGTTAGTCGCAACGGCAGTTCAACGACAAACGACGAGTTTTTAACCTCAAAACGAGAAAGGAGCGAGACAATGCAGACTATCAAATCGCCCTCTGGAAAAACGATTGGCACGATTCGCCAAGAAAGCGGCAGACTTGTCGCCCGCGACACGACGGGCAAAATGCTGGGCTACTATGTCGAGAAGGAAAACGCGACGCGAGACCCGCACGGCAGACTCCTCGCCAAGGGCAACATTCTTTCGGCGCTGATTTTACAGAACGCAAAATAACCAACCCCCAAGAAAGGAGCGGAGCAATGGAAGAGGTCATCAAAAACAAGTTTGAAAAACCTTTGGGCATCATTCGCCGCGAAAATGGCAAACTCGTCGCCCGCGATGCGTTTGGCGTAAAATTAGGCTACTACGACAGGCGACTGAACGCCACGATAGAAGCATCAGGCGAAATTTTCGCTAAGGGCAACGCCCTCTCCGCTTTGATATTCCGAAACGCCGCGTAACTGCTACCTCTCTCGCTCCAAGTTCCCACCGGTCGTCGCGCGATTGGGGCGAGAGACTTTATTTAAGCCAAGATTTTTCTTGCTTTTTAAGAAAAGTCTTTGCGACCAAACCCAACCTGAACCCCAAATTTTGACGGGGTGGCAGGCGTATATATCAATGAAAGGTCGCGCGGAAACGCGACCTGAATCGCCGTTAAGTTGGCAGTAAATAAAACAAAATGGAGGAACGAAAAATGGAAAATCACGACGAACTATCGCCCGACAATCTGAGCGCGGACAGCAAGCGCGAGCCAAACGAGGACGACTTCAACGCCATCGCGCCCGACATCGACAAACCAAACGAGGATGACTTCGACGACATCGCGCCCGACATCGACGACGAACTATACAAGAAAATTGAAAGAGAACTCGATGAACTTCTTGATGGGGACGACGAAATGAGACATTGGCGAAGAACAAGGCGGGGAAAAGACGACGATGACGCTCGCCTGCAAAGAAACGCTTACACTTGGACGGCAGAGGGGCAGTATTCCCACTACATCATCTCTTTCGTGATTCAGCGCTTCATCAAGCAAGCCCAAGAGGATATGATCGTCTTGCGCCGCGAAAGCTCGGCGGAGTTCGTGTTTGGCTATCAACAGAAGACCTCGATTATCGTCAACGGCACGATTGTGTTCGTTTATCGAGGCAGAGCCTTCGTCTATACGGTCTCTACGGAGATGGACGCGCTTTCGAACACGATTACGGGCAATGGCGACATTGACGAGCTGGTCGAGCGCATCAACTACGAAATCAAGTGGAACAACCCGCTGCGCAACAAGCACATTCAGCTTGTGCCGTCGGGGCGAAGCGAATACGAGTGCTTGTTCAAAAAGCCGCCGGTAATTTCGTTTGACGACCTCATTTGCGACCCCGAAATGAAGGCGGATATCTTCGACCAAACGATTCTGCACTTCGAGCACATCGAGGGCAACAACGGCATCATCTTGCACGGGCGACCAGGAACGGGCAAATCGCTGTGCTGTCAAGCCATCATCGCCGAAGCCTTGAAGCGAGGCTATTCCACGTGCTTCCTCACGACGCGCGTCGATTACAGCCTCTTGAACGAGTTTCTCACGAAGTTCCTCGCGCCGTGCATCGTGGTGTTGGAGGATATCGACTCCTTCGGCGAAAGTCGCAGGCACGTGCTTAATAGCTCGCTTGCGAACTTCTTGCAGTTTCTTTCGGGGCTGTATGAAAACGACGACAAAATCGTCTTCATCGCCACGACGAACTACATTGAGCACTTGGACGATGCCATCGCCGATCGCCCCGTGCGCTTCAACCGCAAGTATAAGTTTGAACTGCCCTCGCCGCGCGAAATCGACCAACTCATCGACCTTTACTTCAAGGACGAGGGCATCACGGCGGCGCAAAAAGCGAAGTGCTACAACAAGGGCTTCACGGGGTCGCACGTCAAGGAACTGCAACGCACGGCGCGGCTCTTGGCGTTCAAGCACGAAACGAGCGTCGCGCAAGTCTTCGACAAAGCCGTCGAGGTCGTCTCGCGCAATTTCTCCACTGGGGAACGCAAAGCGGGCTTCCGCTACGACGACGAATGAACCAACCAAGAAGAGCGAGAAAGCGGATGGCGCGACCCTCACCGCCGTCCGCTTTCCATTTTTTGCCAACGATTTAACAAAAACGACGAGGTCAGAATGATTCGATATGTCATCGTGCCATTTCACGGGCTTTCGCTTGAACGGCATTTCTCGTTTTACTCCGCCGCGCTCTTCACGGCGGCAAGCCTCGACGAAGGGCTATGCTTCGACGAAGAAGACGAAAACCCGATGCGCGAATTGGAAATATGGTATGGACTGGAAACGGCAACGCTATCGGGAGTCCACTTCAAATACTTTGATCCATTCAAGGCGATTGCGGAAACGCCATTTCGAGAGTATGGTCAAACGGAAGTCATCTTCAAGTTCGACGAGCAAACGTCGGCGTTGATGAACGGACTTGACGCTTTCCACCTCGCGCCATCGGGCTACATTGCCTTTGAAGTCGAGGACGAGACGTCGATGATTTCGCAGGCTTGCGACAACGACGCTCGATTGACGGAAATTCTGCGCTACGCCGAAAAAATCCTTGATACGCTTTGTCTCGTGTTGGGTCGCAAGCAAGACGTGGGGAGATGCGACGTCGGCTATCTTTCTCGCAACGTAGTCGGCGCATGGGTTGGGCGCGACGAATCGATTGAATTAATTGCGCGCTCCGCCGCGCCCCTGCGATTGAGCGATTCGATAGCGCCTCTCGTCAGAGCCTCTCACATCAGATACCTCCGTTGGTCATATGAGTATCGGGAAATCGTAACGCCGTGTTTGGATTTTCATCTCGAAGACAAAGCGTGGCTTGCGATTTTCGAAGCCTTGCATCGATGGCGCCACGCCAAACGCCTTGAATCCGACGAGGCGAGATTCTTGGCGTTCCTAAGGCTTGCCGAAGACCTTTCGCGTCAGGCGCATTCGTTGGAAAAAGAGACGCTCATTGAGCGCGTCGCGGAATTGGCGGAGTGGGGCGCATTTGAGGAGGAATCGCTGGAAACCATCGCAAGCGAACTGTGGCGCAACGTTGGCGAGTCGCTCCGAAACGGAAAAACCTTCGCGGAACTTGGGCGAGACGCAACCAAAGACCTCGCCGCCATCGAAGACATCGCGCACAAAGAAATTTTAGGCTTGTATCAACAAAAGTTGAGCGACGATTTGCTGTGATGAAAAAGCCCCCTCGTCCGCATGTGGCGAGGGGCGATTGGATTAATCCGCGAGCGTCGATAAATCGCCTGCGTCTTGTCCAAGCGATTCGGCTTTGAGCAAGTTCCTTTAAGCGAGGTTATTCTGTCGGGACGTAAAACCGCGTGAATCCTTTTGCCTTTAAGCCTTCTTTCAGTTTCACATCGCCCGTCCACAATTCCCCCTCTAACTCTAATGTTGCCGCTACAAAAATCATATTCTTTTCATCAACGTCTTCGCACAACTTTATCGCCGTCTCTATGCATTCGTTGGAGATAAGTTCTTCATCATAGATGCTGATTTTTTTCAGAATAGCACTTAATGCCTTTCTGCGAGAAGAACTTTTGTCTCACGATGGAGTTTTGTTTCAGCAAAGCGGAAAAGAGCAGGTTTGTATCAAGAACGACGGGCTTCAAGTCTATCAATGAACTTTTGCTTGTTCTTTTCCCACCACTCTGCTTGAATCCGCTCGGTCATCTCCCAAAGCTCGGCTTCGGTTAAAGCGCTTTTTTGAGCGATATCCTCAACTCGCAGATGCGCGATGAAATCCTGCACATACTCTTTGGAGATGAGCGTTTCAGGGAAGCGAATCACCGCCTCTTTGTTCTCAAACTTGACGCTGACCATAACAAAACGGTTTAGTTGATAATGAAATGTAACAAAGCAAATGATATGTTTGATTTAATCCGCGAGCGTCGATAAATCGCCCGCGTCTTGTCCAAGCGATTCAGCTTTGAGCAAGCGGCGCATGATTTTGCCGCTGCGCGTTTTCGGAAGCGTGGCGCGAAATTCGATTTCGCTCGGCGTGGCAATCGGTCCCAATTCGCGCCGCACATGGTCGCGCAGAACGCTTTTGAGCGTTTCGTTGGCTTCGTGTCCCGCTCTCACCACCACGAAGGCTTTGATGCGCTCGCCCTTGATGTCGTCAGGCAAGCCAACCACCGCCGCTTCTGCGACCGCGCTATGCGTGAGGAACGCGCTCTCCACTTCCGCCGTGCCAATGCGATGCCCTGCGACGTTCATCACATCGTCGGCTCTGCCCAAGACGCAGATGTAACCTTCTTCATCGTAGAACGCCACGTCGCCCGATGTGTAGCAGCCTTCAAAATCTTCCCAGTATTTCTTGTAGCGCGCATCGTCGCCCCAAACGGTGCGCATCATATACGGAAGCGGTCGGCGCAAAATGAGCAATCCGCCTTGATTGGGCGCGACAGGCTTGCCATCGGGCGTTACGATGTCGGCGATGACCGTCGGCATCGGTTTGCCTGCTTTGCCAAGTTTGGCTTTGAACGCAGGCAGCGTGCCAATGACGGGCGAGGCGATTTCCGTTTGCCACCAGTTATCGACCACGAATCCGCGCTCGCCAAGAATCGTCTCTTGCGCCCACTGATGCGCTTCGGGATTGAGCGGCTCGCCCGCGCACGCAATTAAACGCAGCGAACTCACATCGAACTTCTTCACATGCTCTGCGCCGTATTTCATAAACAGCCGAATCGCCGTGGGCGCGGTGAACATCAAATTCACGCCGTGCCGCTCGACCGTCTGCCAAACAATGCCCGGATGCGGATAGTCAATCGCGCCTTCGCGCGCCAGCACGGTTGCGCCGTTGAGCAAAGGACCGTAGACGATGTAACTATGCCCGACAATCCAACCAATGTCGGAGGTTGACCAAAAGATGTCGGTTTCTTTGATGTCGTAGAAGGCGCGCGCAAGGTAGTATGTGCCGACCATATAGCCGCCGTGGACGTGCACGACGCCTTTGGGTTTGCCCGTCGTGCCGCTCGTGTAGAGAATGAAAAGCGGATGTTCGGCATCGACGATTTCCGCGTCGCAATGCTGCGGCTGATGTTCAATGAACTCAAAGAAATCGACTTCGCGCGAAGAAGTGAGTTCCTGCTTCGGTTCTTGGCGACGCAAGACGACGATTTTCTCAATGAACTCAATGTCGCGCACGGCTTCATCGACAATGCTTTTGAGGTTGACGGTCTTGCCTGCGCGGTAAGTTACGTCGGCGCAGAAGACGACCTTCGCGCGAGAGTCTTCAATTCGCGTTTTAAGCGCGCCTACGCCCATTCCCGCATAGACGACGGAGTGAATCGCGCCGATGCGCGCGCACGCCAGCATCGCATAGATGCCTTCCACCGTGAGCGGCATATAGATAATCACGCGGTCGCCTTTCCGCACGCCCGCTTCTTTGAGCGCGTTGGCGACTTGCGAGACGCGGCGAAGCAATCGGTCGTAAGTGACCACGACTTCCTTGCTGCTTTCCGTCGTCCAGATGAGCGCGACTTTATTGCGCCGATGGCTATTGACATTGCGGTCGAGCGCGTTGATGGTGATGTTCGTCTTGCCGCCGATGAACCATTCGTGATGCGGCGGTTCGAACTTCATAACGGCATGCCATTTTTCTTGCCACCAAAGTTCATTGGCAATGCTTTCCCAAAATTTTTCAGGCGCGGAAATGCTGTATCGGTAGAGCGCGTCGTAATCTTGAATGAGCGCATTCTTGCGGAGCGATTCGGGCGGCTCGATGACACGTTTTTCAGCGGCGAGCGTCTCGATGGATGACATAGCGGATGCTCCTCGCGTTTTTGTGGTTGGAAGAAACGTTGGCGGAAAGAAGTTAGAAACGCGACGAGAGAGTTCAAAAAACGCTGAAGCCTATGGTTCGTTGCAGGCGCGGCGAAGGTCAATGAGCAGTTGGTCGAAAAAGGGTCGCACATAAATGGGCGCGTTCTTTTCGTCGTAGCTGACTTCCAGCTTCGGCTTTTCTTTTTCAGCGTCCATCGCTTTGTAGAGATAGAGGGTGATGGACGTGGAGTCAATTTCGCCGATTAAATGCAATCCGCCGTAAAAAAGCGTTTGGTCGCCCATAAAGACGGGCGCGGGGAAGCGAG
Organism: Chloroherpetonaceae bacterium; assembly: GCA_025055975.1. Taxonomy (GTDB): domain Bacteria; phylum Bacteroidota; class Chlorobiia; order Chlorobiales; family Thermochlorobacteraceae; genus JANWWM01. The sequence continues at coordinate 26,510 of JANWWM010000062.1, forward strand.
CGGCGGTCAGACGTCCCTCTTCAAAGTTTTCGCTCGTGAGTCGGAAGGCGTTTTTTTCCAAAGCCGTCCTAAGCAACTCGAAGCGATCGAGTTTGCTTTTGGCGCGGCACTCGATGCGCATCGGACGAGGTTGTCGGACGCTTTCGGCGATGGCGCAACCGGAAAAGATCGCGCCGACAAGAAAAATCTTGACGAGCGATTTCATCGGCGAAAATGCGGCGACGAAGCGAAAATCAAAAAACGCGAGGCAAGAATCGCTCTTGCCTCGCTTCGATTGACAGGGTTACTGACAGGCGGCGCGCAGTCCATCGACGATGGGCATAAAGTTTTGGCGGTCTGAAATCTCAGAACGCTCGTCGTGGCTTTCGGTGGCCACGGGCTTGCCGTCGCGATCGTGAACGGTTTGCACGATGATGGTAACCGTGCCGTTGTTATAAACGGCGTTGAAGACATACGGACCTTTCACGATGAGATTTTCGCCGATGCCGATATACTTGGGCACGCGGTCCGCTTCGATTTCCCCTTTGTCTTCGTTGATGTAATCGATGGTGTAGCGATTGGCTTCGAGCAATTGCTTCGCTTTCGCCAAAAATTCGGATTTGCTCAGTTTGCACTGAAACACGATGGGTTTGGGCGCGGCAGGCTTGAAGGTATGGCAACCGCCCGCGACCATTGCCAGCGCCACGAGCAAAAAAGACGCTTTGCGACAAATCATAGCGAGTAGTGGTTAAGTTGAACGAAGCAACGTCGCGCTTCCCAAAAAGAGAAGCGCGACGAAAAACGCTATTTCTGCAATCGCAGAGTTACGGCATAGATGCGCGTTGGTTGTCCGGGAACGGACACCGTTTGCGAGATGGTGCCTTCGACCACGTTGTCCGCGACATATCTGCCCGAAAACGACGCGGTTGGAAGCGCGACGGTCGCAATTGGCGCGTCTTGTCCCGAAAACGTCCGCGACGGGATCGTAAAGGCGAACGTGTTGCGGTTCGCGTTCCGACCCCTGACGTCAAACGTAGAGTCGCCTCTGACATTTTGCAAAAGGACGAGCGAAAGCGGACGCGCTTCGCTTGGAGCGACGGCGCGCAAGGAATCGTTGGCGTCGAATGTCACTCTCGGATAGCGCGTGAAAAGGTTTTGACTGTTTGCGTCCTGCAGCAAATCAAGCTTGATGGTCGCGTTTCGCGTTTCGGCGCGACGCTCGTTGTTGACGTCGGTTACGATGACCGTCAGCGGCGCGGAGCCACGCCAAACGCCCTCTCCCGTTCTTGGGAAGTATTCGGGATAGCAACCCGTCGCCGCGATCGCCAGAGCCATAACGACGGCGAGACGAAAAATTCGATTGGTTTTCATAGCGCGAAAAAGCGAGTTTTGAGTTTTGCGAATCGATGCGATTGGTTTTCAGAGATACATGTGGAACTGCGTAATGACCTCGTGTTCGGTGCCGATGCGTTTCATTCCGCCGAGCAACTCACGTCCGGGCGTTACGCTGATGGCGCGTCCGTAAATCGGGCGCGGTCGCCAGTGCAACGTGATTTTCGCGTTTTGACCCGAAAGTATCCAGTTGATCCCGAACTCAGGCATAAAGAACGGCTCCGCCAAACGCTCGAAATCGACATACGACATGCAGAGATAGGGTTGAAATCTGCCCCAGCCTTCCGTGAGTTCATATGGGGTGAGCACGCCCGTTTGCATATAGAAGATGTTGCCCGTGCCGTGAACAGGAAAAGAATTTGCGGGACCGTTGAATTCAGGCTGTTGATACAAAGTGGCGGGTCCAGGATTGGCTTGACCAATCGGCAAAAAGCCAATGTTGCGCACGTAGTTTGGACCGAAGTTCAATCGGTAATACGCGCCGTGCGAAGTAAGCGACCAGCCTTTTGGGTCGGGCGCGCCGTCGGCTTTGTATCGGAAGGGCAATTCCAAGAAGTAGTCGACCGCCAAATGAAGTTGGTCGGTGTAAGCGGTATCGATGAACGCATCGCGCACGGCGGCTACCGCGCCTGCGTCTGCGCCGTTCCAGCGACCAAACGCGCCATAGAAAGGATTATTGTTGAGCGGGCTACCGTCGGGATTGCTGTTGAGCGGCGCGGGACCCGGACCTGTTGGAGTGGTTGTCGGAAAGATGCCTGCGTTCAAGCCATTGATGATGGCGATTCGGTCTGCGCCCGATAGGTTATTGAAGCTCGCGCGAGCGGAAGGGTTGCGCGCGAGAAGGTCGCCCAAAATCTCCGTGCCGCTTCGGCTCGGACGCGCATGATGCCAGTGCGCTCGCGGGTGATACATAAAACCTGCGCCGATGTTGAAGACCTTTTTCGTGCCGAGATACGAGCCGACCATAAACGGCAGGACCGAGCTTTCTTGCTCAAAGAAGTCGTAATTGACATAGGCTTGATAGAGCAACCGATTGTTGTCGCCCGCCCATTGCGCGATGTTGTAGGCGTTGGGCAAATTGGTCAGAATCGCCGCCCAGTTGGGTGGGGTCGCGCCCGTCGCGCCCGCAATGCCAGGGTTAGGAATCGCAAAAGGCTTGGTGAGCACGGCGCGGTAGTTCATTTTGCCGATGGAGCCTTTGAAATACATTCCGAACATGCGCGCGAATTGGTCGGTCGCGTCGAGCGTTACCCAACCGTAAGCGGGCGAGTCGAAGGCGAGAAAGTTGAGCGTCGCCCAGTTGGTTTGGCGCGAAAGACCGCTCCACGTGAGAATCCCAATGCCGATGTAGAGCTCGCGGCTCCACTTGAACTCCGTCCAAGCGTCGTGCACGAAAACGCTTTGGCGTTTGCCATCGGTGAAGTTGTCCGCGCCCGCCGCCAAACCAAAGCCTCCCGTGCTGAACGTTTGGTTATTAATCCCCAAAATCCAAAACAGGAGCAAGCGCTCGCCGATTTGTCCGTGAAAAAGCATCCGCGAGCGGCGAATGGCGATGTCAAACGCGGCGGTTTCGTTGGGGTTGTTGACCGACGAAGTGCCGGGGTTTTGCGTTTGATAACGCATCTGAATTTGCGACCACATCAGCATCCGAATGAAGCTCGTGCTGTCGCGGTTCAAGAAGATCTTGATTCCGCCGCCGTATCCTTCCATTCCTTGCGCGCGGCAGACGTGATGCGATGCGCCACAAACGATGAGCGATAAAAGAAATGCGTGCAGTCGTTTCATTCTTTGCCTCCAAAAAGTTTGAGCGTGAATAAGCGTTTGCGCATTTGCGTTCATTTTTCGACGAAAAAGAACAGCCGCCGCCAAAAGCGGCTCAACGAGCGCGCGATGAAAAACGCATTTGAACTGCTGGAACTGCTGAACTGCTGGGAACTGCTAAAAGACAACAAGTCACGTCTCGTCAGAAGCGGGAACGCCATCCGACGAAAAGACTCTCGTTGATTTTGGGTTATTCTCCAATGCGATAATTGGGGCTCAATGAAAGAGCAGGGAAGAACGACGCGCTTCTCGTTGCCAATTATCGTTTTTTTGACGCGAAAATGTTTCGTAGAACTTTTTGAAAATAAGAATTTCGTCAAGAATGTCAAGTCCGTCGATGTTTTCAAGCGAGGCGAGCGCGATTCGTCGTAACTTGCCAAAAAACTTTGCTCGCCTTTGCCAATGAATCTCGTCTTTATGGGAACGCCCGACTTTGCCGTTCCCTCGCTCAAAAAAATCGTCGAAGCCAGATTTCCGATTTCGCTCGTCGTTACAAGCCCCGACAAACCGCGTCGCAGCGCGAGCGACGAACCCGAACCCACGCCCGTCAAGAAAGCGGCGCAGGCGTTGGGATTGCGCGTTCTGGAAGTCGAGGATTTGAAATCGCCTGAATTCGAAAAAGCGATCCGCGACGCGAAGCCCGACGCGATGGTCGTCGTCGCGTTTCGCATCTTGCCGAAAGAAATTTTCACGATCGCGCCGACGTTCAATTTGCACGCTTCGCTCCTGCCGAAGTATCGCGGAGCCGCGCCAATCAATTGGGCGATCATCAACGGCGAGACGACGACGGGCGTAACCACGTTTTTTCTGCAAGAAAAAGTCGACGCGGGCAACGTCATTTTGCAAAAGTCGCTCGCCATCGAGCCGAATGAAGTCGCCACCGAGCTTGCCGAGCGTCTTTCCGAACTTGGCGCGGAAGCCGTCGCGGAAACCTTGCGTTTGATGGAATCGGGACAATATCGCTTGGTCCAGCAAGACGATGCGCAGGCGACGAGAGCGCCCAAACTCACCAAAGAAAACACCCGCATCGATTGGACGAAACCCGCGCGCCAAGTCTTCAACTTCATTCGCGGGCTGTCGGAGCGACCGACGGCGTGGACGACGCTCGATGGCAAACAGATGAAAATCTATCGCGCCGCGCTCCTTTCGGAAACCGAAACGGGCGAAGCGGGCAAGTGGATTCAAGCGGGCGAGGCGCTCTATGTTCAATGCGGCGCGGGGCTGATTGAAGTTCTCTCGCTTCAACTCGAAGGCAAAAAGCGAATGCGCGCGAGCGATTTCTTGCGCGGCTATCGCGCCAGAGGAACGGAACGCTTCGTCTGAATGGGATGTCTCGCTCGCGTTTGGAACGCAGGAGGCAATCGCCTTTTGAACGGAAGCAGGAATCCGCTTCGGAGAAGCGAGAATCGCGGAACGAGAGGAGCTTTAATGACAAGCGGGCAGTTCGACGAAAAACGTCGCGCCTTTGCCCGCGCCTTCCGATTCCGCCCAAACCCTGCCGCCGTGCAGTTCCACGAGTTGCTTGACGATGGAAAGCCCAAGCCCCGTCGAACTTTCGCCGCCCGTCGGTCTTGCGGAAAGCCGCTGAAACTTCCCGAAGAGTTTTGTTTTGTCCTGTTCGGTCAAGCCTTGTCCTTCGTCTTGGACGGCGACTCTCAACCAGCCCGCGTCGGTCGGCTTGTCTGACTGCGTTGGCTGACCGTCCGATGCCAAACGCCGCAGGCTCACGACGATGCGTTTCCCCCGCGGAGAATACTTGATGGCGTTTGAAACGAGGTTGTCGAAGACTTCGCGCATTCGGTCGCTATCAATTTCGGCGAAGCAATTTTCTTCGAGGAGAAGTTCGATGGTTTGCGACTTTTTGTCGGCGTTGGGTCGATTGTGCTCGACGACGGCGCGCAGAAGTTCGGGGAGGCTGGCGCGCGATTTTTCGAGCGTCATCGCGCTCGTTTCCAACTTGACGCTATTGAGCAAATCCTCGATGAGCGCGTGCATTCGCTTGGCGGAGCGTTCGATAAACTCGGCGGCTTTGACGATGTCTGCGGGCAAACCCTCTTGCCGTTCTTTGATGATTTGCGCAAAGCCCATCACGGCTTGGAGAGGATTTTTGAGGTCGTGCGCCGCAATGCCCAAAAGTTCGGTTTTGAAGGCGTTGGCTTCTTCGGCGATGCGTTTGAGGCGTTGCGTTTCGGCGAGCGCAGCGGCGAGTTCTTGGCTTTGGCGTTTGTGTCGCTCGGCTTCTTTTCGCGCTTGCTCGTTTTCGAAAAGGGCTTGCTGCATCGCCAATTTTCTGCCCTGCTCTTCGTTGAAGACTTCCTCTTTGGCGCGGTGGTATCGCTGATAAGTTTCGTAAGCGAGTTCGAATCGCTGACGACGCGCGTAGAGGTTGGCGAGTTGCTCCAACGCTTCGTATCGCTGACGCTTCATTCCGCGGGCTTCGGCGGTTTGGAGCGCCTCGTCGAGATAAGTTTCGGCAAGGTCGTAGTCGCCTTTCGCAACGAGAAGTTTGCCGATGAGAACGAGCGTGCGAACGATGGTGGGCTGATCGCCAAGTTCGCGCAATCGCCTCAGGCAATCTTGATAAAATTGATAGGCAAGGTCGTAATCCCCTTTGGCTTCATAGATGCTGGCGATGTTGCCAAACGCGGTGGCGACGCTGTTTTGCAAGCCGATTTCCTCGAACAAAGCGAGAGCGTCTTGGTAACAACGCATCGCCTCGTCGAGCTCGTTGAGTTCTTGATAAGCCGTTCCCAAAGCGCGAAGCGCGATGGCTTCTTGACGACGGTCGCCAACGGCTTGGCTCATTTTGAGGCTTTCTTGGAACAAGTCGAGCGCGGCGCGTCGCTCGCCAAGCGAGAGATAAACTTCGCCGATGTTGATTTGAATGTTGGAGATTTCTCTCGTTTCAATCGAAGGGTCGCGCAGGGAAAGGCTTTCTTTGTAGCGCTCGATGGCTTTCGCGTAGTCGCCCAGAAGGACGTGAATCAAGCCGAGGTTGTTGAGCGTCGCTGCGATGCCTTTTTTGTCGCCGAGTTCGCGCTTGATGGCGAGGCTTTCCTCGTAGAATCTGAGCGCGTCGGCGTGATTTTCGATCGAGTAATAAATCAAACCGATGTTGTTGAGCGTGCCCGCCAAGCCTTGCTTGTCGCCCAACTCGCGCCGAAGCGCAAGGCAATCTTGATAGAACTCGAGGGCTTTGTGATAATTGGCGCGGAAGTATTCGATGCGCCCAAGATTGTTGAGCACGGAGGCGATCATTTTCTTGTCGCCCAATTGCCGAAAGCCGATGAGCGCTTTTCGAGAGGATTCGATCGCCTCGTCGTATCGCGCGAGCGACGTTTGCGCAAGGCTCAAACAACGATGCGCTTCGGCTTGCAGGTCGAGCCAGTTTTCGTCGGCGCGCTTGTTCAACGTCTCGAAGACTTCTTCAAGCATCCGCATCGCTTGCGTCGGGCGCGAGAGCGCGATGTCTTTGACGTGCTCCAACTTTTCGCGCAGGGCGGCGCGCGTTTTTTGCGCTTCTTGAATCGAATCTCGCATCGTTTTCGCTAGCGATGTCCATAACAAAAATAATCGCAACCGAGCGATTGCGATTGGCGCGAGTCATCTTGGAAAAAGCCAAAGAAGCCGAGCCGCGAAATCGGTTGGCGGCTCTTTTTGGCTATCTTCTCGCTTGACGAACTCGAAACGCTTTCTCGCGCGAAAACGTAAATTTGCGCCGACCAACCGTTGCGAAGCCATGAGCGAGCATCAGCCATCAAAAGACGACGCATACACCTCCGATTTGAGAGAGCGATATTTGAACGACCCGAATTACCGACATCGCGTCGCCGCTCGGCGCAAGTGGCGAGAGCGAATTTATTGGGCTTCGATGGGCGCGCTCGCCTTTGTCGCGCTCGCAACGATTGGGCTGTTGGCGCATTGGGCGACCGACCTTCCGAGCCTTGAACAGTTGGAAAATCCGAAACCGCAACTGGCGACGGAAGTGTATTCCTACGACGGCGTGTTGCTCACGAAGTTTTTTATGGAGAACCGAACCGCCGTTCCGCTCGATTCCATCTCGAAAAATCTCGTTCACGCCTTGATTGCGACGGAAGATGTGGAGTTTTACGACCATTGGGGGCTGAACTTGCGCCGATTCGTCGTAGCAATGATCGAAAACGTGGGGCGAATCCTCAGCGGCAAGCGAGCGCACGGCGCCTCGACCATCACGCAACAACTCGCCAAGAACCTGTGGCTCACGCCCGCTCGGCACATCAAGCGAAAGGCGCAAGAGTTGATGATCGCCATTCAAATCGAGCGCGCCTACACGAAAAACGAGATTCTCGAACTCTATCTCAACGCGGTCTACTTCGGCAAAGGCGCTTACGGCGCGGAAGCGGCGGCTTGGACCTACTTCGCCAAGCCCGCCTCGAAGCTCACCGTCGGCGAAAGCGCCACGCTCATCGGCGTGCTCAAAAACCCCGAAGATTACAACCCCGTCGACAATCCCGACGTCGCCAAAAAGCGCCGCAACGTGATTTTGGATTTGATGGTCAAAGCCAATTTCCTCTCGCCCGAACAAGCGATGAAGGAAAAGTTGAAGCCCATCGAACTCAAATTTACGCCCGTAACCGATCGAGGCATCGCGCCCTATTTCACCGAGTATGTGCGCCAGCGGCTCAAAAAGGAAGCGGCGAAGTTCAAGTTCGATGTTTTCCGCGACGGCTTAATCGTAACGACCACGCTCGATTCACGAATGCAGGCTTACGCCGAAAAAGCCTACGCCGAACATCTGAAATTCTTGCAGGAGAAAGTAAACAAGTCGTGGAGTTGGAAAACGAAGAAAGGCGAAGAACTCAAAGCCACGTTCATCAGAGAATCGGAACGATACAAAAAGCTCGTTGAGAGCGGCGCGTCGGAAAAAGAAGCCTTCGCGCGATTGAAAGACGACAAGGCATGGCTGGATAGCTTGCTCGCCGAAAAACTCGTCGTGCAAGCCGCGCTCGTGGCGATCGAACCCTCAACGGGCTACGTAAAGGCGTGGGTCGGCGGCAGAGATTTCGAGAAATACAAACTCGACCACGTTTGGCAAGCGCGTCGTCAACCGGGCTCGACCTTCAAGCCTTTCGTCTACACGGTCGCCATCGACAAGGGCATTCCGCCGAGTTACCAAGTGCTCAATCAGCCCATCGCCATTCAAACCACCATCAACTCCAAAGACCGCGTGTGGACTCCGAAGAACGCCGACGACGAGATCGGCGGATTCACCTCGCTTCGAGACGCGCTGAAAAATTCGCTCAACTACGTAACCATACGCTTGGCGCAACAACATGTGCCGCCCGAAGAAATCATCCGCTACGCCAAAAAGCTTGGCATTTCGTCGCCCTTGCGTCAAGATCTTTCGCTCGCGCTTGGCACGTCGGAAGTAACTCCCCTTGAACTTGCCGCCGCATATGGCACGTTCGCCAACAACGGCGTGCACGTCGAGCCGATCGCCATCCTGCGCATCGACGACAAATTCGGAAGCACGATCGCCAGCTACAAAACGGACCGATGGGAAGCCATCAGCCAAGAGACGAACTACGTGATGGTCTCGATGCTCAAAAGCGTGATGGACGGCGGCACGGGGTCGGCGGCGCGATTCCGATACAACTTCCGCTTGGAAGCGGGCGGCAAAACGGGCACGACGCAAAACCAAGCCGACGCATGGTTTATGGGCTTCACGCCCGAACTCGTCTGCGGCGTTTGGACGGGCTTCGATGATATGCGAATCCACTACACATCGATGGAGTTTGGACAAGGCTCGCGCGCCGCGTTGCCCATTTGGGCGATGTTTATGAAAGCCTGCTACGACGACAAATCGCTCGGCTTGCAACCGCGATACTTCCTCAAACCCGCGGGCGTGCAAGGACGGCTCGTTTCGAAATCGAGCGGACGATTCGCGCCCGCTTCCGCGCCCGACGCATATGTGGAATACTTCACCAACGCAAGCCTCAAACGCTACGCTTCGCTCTATGGCTCGATCGACACGCTCTCTCTGCCGCCAACGATTCCGAATCTCAAAAAGCGCGGCGAAGGGCAGTTCTGAAAACGCCCGCGCGTCGCGGACGCGACGCGCGACTTTGCGCGTGCAACTTTAACCTAAAACACGATGTCTCCGACCGTCATCGCGCTCGACTTCGGGTCGCAATACGCGCAACTCATCGCAAGGCGCGTGCGCGAACTCGGCGTGTATTGCGAAATTTTCCCCTACCACGTCTCTGCCGATACCATCAAATCGCTCGGCGCGAAAGCCTTGATTTTTTCGGGCGGACCTGCGAGCGTCTATGAAAAATTCGCCCCAAAGCCCGACGAGAAAATCTACGACCTGCATCTGCCGATTCTCGGCATTTGCTACGGATTGCAAACCATCGCCGAACATTTCGGCGGCAAGGTCGAGAACGCCAAAAAACGCGAGTATGGACGCGCCCGAATCAAAGTGATGCAACTCAACGGCTCGTCCAAAAATCATCTCTTCAAAAACATTCCCGACTCGGAAGTCTGGATGTCGCACGGCGACAAGGTTACCAAACTGCCGCCGAACTTCGTCGTTACCGCGCGAAGCGAAAACTCCGAGATGTGCGCCGTCGAGATGATCTCCGACCAAGACAAAATCGTCGGCGTGCAGTTTCACCCCGAAGTCCATCACACTCAATTCGGCAAAGAAATTCTTGCAAACTTTCTCTTCGAAATCGCGGGCTTGCAAAAAGATTGGTCGACGAAGGATTTTATCGAGCAGGAAATCGCAAAAATTCGCGCCATCGTCGGCAAAGAAAAAGTCGTCTGCGCCTTGTCGGGCGGCGTGGATTCGACCGTTGCGGCGACGCTCGTCTCGAAGGCGATCGGCAAGCGATTGAGGTGCGTCTTCGTCGATAATGGCTTGCTTCGCAAAAACGAAGCCAAAGAAGTCCGCGCCGCCTTAAAAACGCTGGGCTTGCGGGTGGATTTCGTCGATGCGAGCGGGCTGTTTCTCAAACGCTTGAAAGGCGTTGTTGATCCCGAAAAAAAGCGCAAAATCATCGGCAAAACGTTCATCGACGTGTTTCAGTCGCGCGTCAAAGACGAGACCTTCTTGGTTCAAGGCACGCTCTATCCCGATGTCATCGAGAGCGTCTCCGTCAAAGGTCCGTCGCAGACCATCAAGACGCATCACAACGTTGGCGGCTTGCCGAAAAAGATGAAGCTCAAACTCATCGAGCCGCTGCGCGAACTGTTCAAAGACGAGGTGCGAGAGGTGGGGAGAGCGCTCGGCGTGCCAAGCGAGATTTTGGGGCGACATCCGTTTCCCGGACCCGGGCTTGCCGTGCGCGTCTTGGGCGCGGTTACGAAGGCGCGATGCGAGCTGCTCCGCGAAGCCGACGCGATTTACGTCTCCGAACTCAAAGCCCGCGGGCTATACGACAAGGTCTGGCAAGCCTTCGCCGTGCTTTTGCCGATTAACACCGTCGGCGTAATGGGCGACAATCGCACCTACGAGAACGCCATCGCCTTGCGCGCCGTAACCTCGACCGACGGAATGACGGCGGATTGGGCGAAGTTGCCCTACGATTTCCTCGCCCACGTCTCGAACCGAATCATCAACGAAGTTCGTGGCGTGAATCGCGTCGCTTACGACATCAGTTCCAAACCGCCCGCCACGATTGAGTGGGAATGAAATTTCCATCAACGCAAAAACCAAACGACCGTGAAGCCCTTTATCCGAATCGCGTCGGGACAAGGCTTTTGGGGCGATTGGCAACGCGCCCCCATCGACCAAGTCCGCCTCTCCAAAGGCGATACGGCGATCGATTACCTGATGCTCGATTACCTTGCCGAAGTAACGATGAGCATTATGCAAAAGCAACGCCAAAAGGATTCATCGCTTGGCTACGCGAGAGATTTTCCCGAAGTCGTCCGAGAAATTTTGCCCGACATTTTGGAAAAAAACATCAAGGTTGTCTCCAACGCGGGCGGCGTGAATCCGCTGGCGTGCAAAGACAAAATTTTCGAGGTCGCCAAATCGCTCGGCGTTAAAGGTCTCAAAGTCGGCGTGGTGATGGGCGACGACATTATGGATCGGCTCGACGAACTTCTCGCCAAAGGCGAAGAGATGCGCAATATGGACACGGGCGAACCGTTTGCGGCGATACGACATCGCGCGTTGAGCGCCAACGTGTATTTCGGCGCGTTCCCCATCGCCGACTGTTTAAGGCAAGGCGCGCAAATCGTCGTAACGGGGCGATGCACCGACACGGGCTTGACGCTCGCCCCGATGATTTGCGAGTTTGGTTGGAAGGAAACCGATTGGGATTTGCTTGCGGCGGGAACGATCGCGGGACACATCTTGGAATGCGGCGCGCAAGCCAGCGGCGGCAATTTTCTCGGCGATTGGGAAAGCGTTCCAAACCTTGAAAACGTCGGCTTCCCCATCGTCGAGGCTTATCCCAACGGCGAGTTCTTCGTAACGAAGCACGAAGGCACGGGCGGCTTGGTGAGAAGCGACGTCGTCAAAGAGCAATTGCTTTACGAAATCGGCAATCCCGCCGAATACATCACGCCCGATTGCGTCGCCGATTTCACGACGATTCGCCTTGAAGACGTCGCGCCGAACCGCGTGCGCGTCTTCGGCATAAAGGGCAAGCCCGCGACGGAATTTTACAAGGTCTCGATTTCGTATTCGGACGGTTGGACGGCGTTTGGCAGTCTCACGTATTCTTGGCCCGACGCGCTCAAAAAAGCCAAACGCGCCGACGAAATTTTGCGCGCTCGCCTGAAAAATTTGGGCTTGGAGTTCGAGGAAATTCGGACGGAGTTCATCGGCGCCAATGCGTGTCATCAACATCTTGAAAATTTGGAGCGCGTCAATGAAGTGCAGATGCGCGTGGGCGTGCGCGATCGCGACCGCAAGAAAGTCGAGCGGTTTGGCTACGAAATCGCGCCGCTGATTCTGACCGGACCGCCAAGCGTTACGGGCTTTGCGGGCGGTCGACCAAAACCGTCGGAGGTCGTCGCTTACTTCCCCGCGCTCATTCGCAAGGAACGCGTCGCGCCCAAAGTTTTGGTCGAGGAAAGGTGAGCCGCATCGATTTTGAAAAGTCGAATTTCTTTTTAACATTCCAACGGAGTTCTTATCGCGAGAGAATTTCGCCAACAAAAGAAGAACTTTTCACGATGAAGAAGATCTCGCTTGCGATTTTGTTCTGTTTGTCGGTTTCATCGTTGTGGGCGCAAGGGCGCTTGATTGGGCGCGTGTTCGCCGAAGATGGAACGCCCGTGGCGGGAGCGACGGTCTCCGTGTCGGGACAAACGGCGATGGTCGCAATTTCAAACGCGCAGGGCTACTACGTGCTCTTGGACGTGCCGCAAGGCAACTACGAAATCAAAGCGACGAAACGCGGACAGCCCGTTTGGAAAGGAACCATCACGATTGCGAGCGGCGTAACGCAGCGCGTCGATGTCCGACTCGGCGGCAAGTCCGAAAGTTTGGCATCGGCGAAAGGCGCGGTCAAGAAGCCAAAAGAAACCGAAAAGCCTAAGCAAGAAACCGTCAAAGAAAAAGAAGAGGAAGAAGCGCCGCCACCCGTTGCGCCCGTCGCCGTCGCAAATCCGCAAGACCTTGCGAAAGAGACCGAATTGCAAAAAGCGATCGAGGAGAGCGAAAAGCTCAATCAGCTTGACGCGCAACAAGGCGAACTGCCCGAAACGGAAGTGGAAATCGTTGGCGGCATCGAGGCGATTCAAGCCAAAATCGAGTATCCGATGGCTCTGAAACGCGCCAAAATCGAAGGCACGGTCGTCGCGCGCGTCTTCGTCGACGAAGAAGGCAATCCGCTGCGCATCAGTCTCGTTCAGCCCGCCAACAAGTTCCTCAACGAAGAGGTGATTCGCGTGCTGACGGAAGAAACGAAGTTCAAGCCCGCCAAAATCGGCAACTCGCCCGTGCGCGGCGCGATTACCATTCCCGTAAGATTCAGAATCCAGTAACGCGATGCGACAGAGCGCGCCTCACTCGAGGAGCTTTTGCGGAAACGTCAAGGCTGAACGGCAAGTTCAGCCTTTTTGATTTTGACCAACGCGCATTCAAAGCCGACTTTCGATGCGTATCAGACGTACGCTTATCGTCTTCTGCGTAGCGTTGTCTCTGACGGCGCGGGAGACGCTTTCGCAAGAAAGAAAAACCAAATCCAAAGACCTCGCCGCCGAACTCGCCCGCATCGCCAAAGAGCGTCAGGGCATCGAAAAAAACATCGATGCCATCGAGCGACAAATCAAAGACCTCGAACGCCAACTCAACTCCGCCGACGAAGAAGAAAAAAATTCCCTGAAAGCCCTTGAAAGTTTGGATTATCAAATTCAATTGCTGCGAGAGGCGATTCGCCAAACCGAGCTCAACCAAAGAAAACTCTCCGAGCAAATCGCAAAAACCAAGCGCGAACTTGAAGAAACCCAACGCGAGTTGGACGCGATGAAAAGCGCGTTCGCTCGCTACGCCGTTGGCATCTACAAATTCGGCGTGAGGCGAGATTTGGAGATTCTCTTCTCGTCGGGTTCGTTCAATCAAGCGCTCGCTCGCGCCGAATACATCAAGCGCTTTCAGGAAGCGGGAAAAATCAAGATTCGAGACATCGCCCAAAAAAAAGAAGCCATCGCCGAACTCCAATCGGAACTCGATGCTCGCTACGCCGAAAACGAGAAACTGCTTGAACAGCGTCGACTCCAAGCCAAAACGATGGAGGCGCGACGAATCGAGCGAGAAAAACTGATCGCGAAACTGCGCAAAGACAAGCGGCGATTGCAAAGTCAAATCGCGCAACGTCAGGCGAAAGCGAAAGCCTTGCAGGACGCGATTCAAAAAATGTTGCTTGCCGAAGAGGAAGCCATCAGGCGAGCGCGAGAAGCCAAAGCCAAGTCAAGCGCGGAGCGAAGCGAAGACGCCACCGAGCCAATCGCTTACTCGGAAATCAAAGGCGATTTCGAAAAGCGGAAAGGCAAATTGCCCTGGCCCGTTCAAGGCGGCGTGATCGTCAGAACCTTTGGCGAGAATCGCAACAAAGACCTAAAAATCGTAACCTTCAACAACGGGGTCGACATTTCCACGAGCGTCGGCGCGGCGGTGCTGGCGGTCGCGCAAGGCGTCGTCTCTCAAATCGGATTTCTGCCGACGTTTGGAAACATCGTCATCGTGCGCCACTCGAACGCCTATCTCACCGTCTATGCTAATCTTTCGGAAGTGAAGGTCGCCAAAGGCGAGAGCGTGTCGGCGGGGCAAACGATAGGCGTTGCGGGAAAAGCGGAGCAAGGCGGCGGCTTGGTGCACTTTGAAGTCTGGCAAGGGCGAAACAAGCACGACCCTGAACTGTGGCTCGCGGAAAAATAGAACGCGCTTCCAAGCGAAACGAAAAAGCGAATCTGTCGCAGATTCGCTTTTCGGAGAAACGAGCGTTTTGGAGAGGCGTCACATCTTCTTTTGCAAGTTCTTGAAGAACTCGCTGCTGCTTGCGGGTTGAGCTTGTTGCGCGGGTTGAGCTTGTTGCGCGGGCGGCGGGCTGCCGTCGGCGTATTGCACTTGCGCGCCCGTTTTGCTGCCGATGCGCTGCAAGGTGATTTTGCTGATGAGCTTCAAAGTTTCCATCAACCCTTGCCCTTTGAACGCGATGGCTTCGGCGTAGGGAAAGCCGTAGGGATTCAATTCGCGTTGCAACTCTTCGATGCTGTAAATCGGGTTCAGGTCGCGCTTGTTGTATTGCATCACGACGGCGAACTTCGTCATATCAATGCCGTACTCCGCCAAGTTCTCGCGGAGGTTTTCAAGGCTTTCTTTGTTTTCGGGCATTTTGCCCATTTGCGAGTCGGCGACGAACACCACGCCGTCGACGCCGTTGAGCACGAGTTTGCGCGTCGTGTTGTAATAGACTTGACCAGGAACGGTGTAGAGTTGAAACTTGGTGTTGAAGCCTTTGACCGAACCGAGCGAAATCGGAAGCAGGTCAAAGAAGAGCGTTCTGTCTTGTTCGGTGGCAAGCGAGATCATCTTGCTAGCGGCGTCTTTGGGAACCATTTGGTGAAGCACTTGCAGGTTAGTCGTCTTGCCGCTCATCCCAGGACCGTAGTAGACAATCTTGATGATGATTTCCTTGTTTGCGTAATTGATGTTCGCCATTGTGATGCTTTGTGAGTTAAGTGTTTGAGAAATCTGGCTCGGTAATGCGTTTCAAAATGGACACTGCGTTTGAAAAACGGCTTTGCAACAGATCCAAGCCCGTCTTTTCGGAATACACGACGAGAATGACGTCGTGGACGGGTTGCGCGATGATGATGCGCGAATCTTGCACGAAAATGATTTGATTGGCTGTCTCGCCCATCTCCGAGAGGCGCTTGAACGCATCGTTCAAAAGCGCATGCACGACGGGCGAGAGAGCTTCCGACTTGGACTTGTCGCCAAGAGAGCTGGCGAGCGCAAGCCCGTCTCCATCGACCAAAAGCGCGCCGATGACCGTTGGCAAGTCTGCGAAAGCGGAAACGACGTCGCTAAAATTGTGCATCGGCAAGCAATGGCAGATTGAGAGCGCAAATTTACAAAAAACGGCTTGAATTCGGAATCGAGATTACAAAATTTTCTTGATGTTTTCCGATTCGCGCTCGATGGCTTTGAAAATTTCACCCGAAGGAACGGACGAGGGCGAAATAACGATGAAGAGCAAATCGCTCTGCGCGACGTTGCGAATTATGGCGATTTTGCCTTCGTAACGAAGCATGATTTCGTTGAGCGTTCCCGCCGCGAGCGTTTTCGCCACGCCGAAAATCCCTGGAAGAAGTTTTGAGATTTCGTCGCCCGATTTGTTGAGATCGATTTTGGAATTCGGAGCGATGCGTTTGTCAATGACGAAGCCCGTATGCGTAACGATGAACGTCACCTCCGCTTTCGCGGCTTCCATCACGCGATCGAGCATTTTGGACGTGTCGGCGGGAGCGGGCTCGACCTTTGGAGCCGTCGCTCTCGGCGCGGGCTTGGGCTTGGTCGTGGCTTGTTGCTGTTCGGCGGGCGCGTCGGGCATCATCATCGCCGCTTCCATCATCAATTGTTCCCAGCTTTCGACGATCGTAACCGTCGGCGGAATTTGCTCAATGGTTTCGAACGTGCCGCCTTGCCAACTAATGATCTCGAAGAAAGCGTCTTTGCCTGAACGAGTCGCCGTTTCGCAGTGCGGGATTTCGCCCTTGTTGAAGCAGATGATGCCTTGTTGCCCGTCGCTCGTCTTGACGTGAAGCGTGCCCGTGAATCGACCCAAGCAGTTCATTTGAATCACGTCCATCAGCGAAAGACCGGGAATCACGCCCGAAACGCTCTCTTCCTCTTTGGCGGACGCGGCGGCGGATTCTTCTTTGCGTTTGAAGAAGTCCTCGATCGTCGCTTGCATTTTCGCAAAGTCGAAGGGCTTTTCGATGTAGAGCAAAGAGCCGCGACGCGAGGCTTCTTCTTGCACTTGCGCCGAGCCGTAGGCGGTCATGATGATGACGCCCACGTCGGCGTGATTGGCGCGAATGTGGCGAAGCAAGTCGATGCCCGTCATTCCGTGCATTCGAATGTCGGTGATGACCAAATCGTATTTGGATTTGGAGAGTTCTTCGACGGCGGCTTCGCCGCTGGGAGCGTGTTTGGCGTAGTAGTTCGGAGACTGAGACAACATTTTCAAAAGCCCAACGGGAACGTTGGGTTCGTCGTCGACGATGAGCACGCGGCGTTGCGCAGTGGTTGCGGACATAAAGCGTTCAGAGATTTTTTAGGCGATGTAACTTTCTATGGTCTCGATGAGTTGCGCAGGGTCAAACGGTTTGTTCAAGAAGGCGTTTGCGCCCAATTCCAAGCCCGTGCGGCGGTGTTTGTCGCCCGCGCGCGCGGTAACGATGATGAACGGAATGTCTTTGTAGGCTTCCATTTTGCGCACTTCGGTTACGAATTCAAAGCCGTTCATTCGAGGCATTTCAAGGTCGCTAACGATGAGGTCGATGTTCGCGTTAGGTTGCGTAAGGCGGTTCAAAGCGTTCAGACCGTCGTCGGCGGAAATGACTTCGATGTTGGCGGCTTTCAAAATGGATTGCACGTATTTGCGCACGCTCGGCGAGTCGTCGGCGTGCAAGACCGTAATTTTCGCGCCTTTGCGCTTGCGCTTCGTGATCGTAGGCTGAATGTCCTCGGGTTGAGGTTCGGGCGCGGGAATGGCTTGAATGTGGACGTCTTCGCCGCGTTCTTCGGCGGGGCGGAGCAGATGCTCCATATCCAAAATCACCACCACTTGACCATCGCCGAGAATCGTCGCGCCGATGATGCCGCGCACGTTGCGCAAGTGTCGCCCAAGCGATTTGACGACGATTTCTTCTTTGCCTTTCAGGCTCTCGACGGCGACGGCGACTTTTCGATCTTCGAGACCGATGACGACGACGGGCACGAGGGTTTTGTATTCGAGCGGCGCGATGCTGTATCCCAAGAGTTCGTTGAGATAGCGGAACTCCATTTCTTCGCCGCGAATCGAGATGTAGCGTTTGCCCTCTTCGTCGGTCGTCAGATAATCCGTGGACGCCATCAGGGTTTCAAGCACGAGCTCGAGCGGAATGGCGTAAGTGTATTCGCTCGCTCTAACGAGGAGGGCTTGGTTGATGGCGAGCGTAATGGGAAGCGAAATGGTGAACTTCGTGCCTTTGCCTTCGCGGGTCTCGACATTGACCGTGCCTTTGAGCTGGCGAATGGTGTTCTTGACGACGTCCATTCCGACGCCGCGTCCCGAAAGTTCGGTGATTTTATCCGCCGTGCTGAAGCCGGGCAAGAAGATGAGTTCCGTCGCCTTGCTGGGCGGCATCGTGGCGGCTTCTTCGGGCGTAATCAAGCCCAAGCGGACGGCTTTGGCTTTGACTTTTTCGATGGGAATGCCGCCGCCATCGTCCTCGATTTCCAAGATGATGCGACTGCCTTTTTGATAGGCGCGGATCGTGAGATTTCCGGCGGGCGGTTTGCCGCGAGCGCGACGAACGTCAGGCGTTTCAATGCCGTGTCCGATGGCGTTTCGAACCATGTGCATCACGGGTTCGACGACTTCTTCCATCACGCTTTTGTCGAGCTTGGTGTCTTCGCCCTCGGTGTTGAAGACGAGTTCTTTGCCTTCCTTTTGGGCGATGTCGCGCACGCTGCGATGGAAGCGCGAATACATCTGCTTCATCGGCACCATTCGCATTCCGACGATTTCGCGGTTCAGGTCGTTGGCGATGCCGCTCACTTTGACGACGTTTTGACCGAGAGCCGCGCTGAGGGCGCGAAGTTCGTTGATGGTTTCGTCGAGGTTGAGCATCGCCGAGCGCACGTCGCGCGAGATGATGTCGAGGTCGCTGAATCGGTCGAATTCGCTTTCGGAGAACTCTTTGAGAATGTCGCTGAACCCGCCGCTCGAATCGGCGCGCTCGCCCGCGTTTTTCTGAATCGTCGTGAGGATTTTCTTGTTGATTTGCGCAAGGTGGTTGCGCTCCTTCATAAACTTGTTAATCAAGCGCGTAACGCTGGCAAGCTCGTTGGTGAGGCGGTTGCGCGAGATGACAAGTTCGGCGGACATATTGACGAGGTTGTTGAGCGAGCGAATGTCGATGCGCACGGTTTCTTCGGCGAAACCGCTCTTCGGCTTTTGCGCGGGCGCGCTTTCGGCTGGCGCGGGCGCTTCGAACGGAATGACGTTTTTGATTTCGCCCGTCTGTTGCAATTGCGTCGTGTAATCCTTCAAGATGAACACATGGCGCGAGACATCGAGGTCGTCTTTGCCCGTGGCGCGGAACTTTTTGAGCATCTCGCCAATCGCGTCGCTCGATTTGAGCAGAATGTCCATCAGCGGACGCGAGACTTTGAGGTTGTTGTCGCGCGCGACTTGCAAGCAGTCTTCCATCTTATGCGCAAGTTCGCTGATGTTTTTGAGATTGACCATCGCCGCCGAGCCTTTGAGCGTGTGCGCGCCCCGCATCGCGCGATTGACGAGTTCGGGTTGAACCGTGCCGACGAACTTGTCGAGCTCGAGCAAATCTTCGCTCAGCTTGTCCAAATACTCTTTGGCTTCGTCCAAAAAGATTTGTTGAAGTTCGTCGGGCTGGAAATCGCCCGCGACTTCTTGGGCGGCAGGGGCGCTTGGAGCGGAGAGGCTCGCGGTTGAGTCTTTGATTTCGCCTGCGTCTTGAAGTTGCTTCGTGTAGGAGACGAACAAATCCATCAAGGGTTGCGCCTTCGTGAAGCGGTCTTCGCCCGTGCGTCTGAAGTTCTCGACCATCACGCTAATCGCGTCGAGCGCCTTGAAGCAAACATCGAGGAGCGGGCGAGGGACTTTGAGGTTGTTATCGCGCACGACTTGCAGGCAGTCTTCCATCTTGTGCGCGAGGTCTCTGATGTTTTTGAGATTGACCATCGCCGCCGAGCCTTTGAGCGTGTGCGCGCCGCGCAGAACGCGATTGACGAGTTCAGGCTGTTGCGTGCCCGCGAACTTATCGAGCTCGAGCATATCCCCGTTGAGCTTTTCCAAATACTCTTTGGCTTCGTCCAAAAAGATTTGTTGAAGCTCATCGAGTCGGAAATCCTCGTTGATGGGCGCAAGCTCGCTCTCGTAAGAAACGTCGTGAAGCGACGGCAGGCTCGGCGCGGGTTCAGGCTTCGCTTCGGCTTGGAGTGGCGTTTCGGAGCGAACCTCCGAAAGCGTTTCGGGCGAATCGCTCGAAGCCAAAGAATCATCGAGCGCCAGAGAATCGTCAAACGAAAGTTCGGGCAATTCGGAATTGGCTTTCGTCGCCGATTCAAGCGATGAAAGTTGGCTCGAAGGCGACTCGGCAACGGCATCATCGAGCAAAACCTCGCCGAAATTCAAGTCGGGCAGTTCGAGCGAAGGTTCGGAAATTTCCGTTTGCGAAACGGGCTGTTCGAGAATGGGCGAATCAACGATTGGCGAAGCGGGTTCGGCGCTTGGCGCGTCTTCCAAAAGCGTTGGGCTATCGGAGAAGAGCGATTCATCGAGCGTGTCGCTAAACGAAAGCTCTTCGGAATCTTGCGCGGCGGCTTTTGCCGAAAGCGAACTCAAATCCGAAAAGTCTTGACGCGGAGAAGTCTCATCGGCAATCTCGCCAATCGCGGACTCGTCAAGCAGGAGTTCGTCTTGGAAAACGAGTTCGTCGGCTTGAGTCGGAGCGACGCTGGCGGAAGGTTCAAGCGTCGCGGGTTGCGCTTCGGAAGCCAATTCAAGCGAGGTTTCGGCATTGAGCGAACCGCTCGCATCGAGCGAAAGTTCTTGCGCGGCGGATTGCTCGAAGGGCGATTCGGCAGAGAACGCCTCGGAGAAAGCAGGCGCGTCGGATAAGGACGCTTCCGCCGTTGGTTGCGACGACGCATCGGGCGTTGAGGAATCCTCCATCGTCAACTCCGTCGCTGAAAAATCAAGTTCGGGAAGGTCGGCAAGCGTGGGCGAAGCGACGTCTTCGACGCTTGTTTGCGCCGTTTGAGTTGGCGCTTCGGAGAGCGGTTCGTCGTCGGGGAGAAGGAGCGCGTCGGAAGCGACGTCCAAATCCGTTTCCGTTTGCGGCGCGTCGAGTTTCAAATCGTCGAGCGAAGGCGCAGAAGGCTCTTCCGAGAGAACGACGTTGGAGTCATCGAGCAAGAGCGAATCGTCAATCGCGTTGAGTTCGTCGAGCGTTGGCTCGGCGGAAGGCGCGTTTGAAGACTCGCCTGCGGGAACGGAGGCGGACGATGACGATTCAGGCGACGTTTGGGCGATGTCAGGCATTTGAATTTCTGAAGTCAGCGTTTCGGGTTTAGCCACGAAAGAAGATTCGGATTCTGAAAGCGTGAAGACGTCGTCGAGTTCCGTCGTCGCGTTTGAGAAAGCTGATGGCGGAACGAGTTCGCTGAACGTGAAGACCGCTTCTTCGTCGGTTTCAGCGGGCGAAGATTCGGCGCGGAAGCGTTGGAGCAATTCGCCCGCGACCATTCCGACGGCTTCGGCAAGCGGCGCGGCAAGGTTGGCGACGGGCGTTTGCGAAAGTTTGGCGCGCTCCAACGTGGCGGCAAGTTCCGTCAAGCCACGATGGCTCGACGTGGCGAGGGCGTAAAGCAAATCGGGCGCATCGAGAAGCGATTGAAGATACGTTTGCGCCGCAACGCCCGCGCTTGAATTGGGCAAAGCCAAAATGACTTGACGCAGAAAATTGGCGGCGGCGGCGGCGTAGTCAAACGAGGAGACGCTCTCCGTCTCGGCGGGCGCGACGCTTTCCGAAACAACGAACTCGGAGATGTCGGGAAGAGGGGACGTCGTTTCAGACGCTTTGGACTCTGGCGCGGGCGAAACGGTTTCCGACGCGGGCGATGCGTCGGCGTTTTCGTTTTCGCCGGGCACGGCGGAAGCGACTTCGGAGATGAATTCGGAAAGGTCGGGCAATTCGGGAATGCGCTCTTCTTCGGTCGAGACGGGAGCGATGTGCGATTCCAACTCGTTCAGCGCTTTTTCGGCTTCAAGCGGTTCGATGGGCGCGGGCGCGTCGGCAGGGAAAGCGTCTTGAAGCGCTTGCGTCATCGCGCCAACGATTTCGTCTTGATGCGCCAAAAGAGCCGACGCGGGCGTTTGATTCACCCAAGATTGACGCAGAAAATCCGCGAAGTTTCGCAAAAAGGCGAGTTCGGATTTATCGATGGCGACGAGAACGTCGGGTTGCGAAAGCAAATCAAGCAGGTGGTTGCGAGCCGCCTTCGAAGCGTTCATCGTCTCGAGGGCGAGATGCGCCTTGCGCAAGGTGTCGCTAACGAATTGGACATAATCCGCTTCCGTCGGCGCGGCAGACGACGTTTCGGATTCAAGTTCCGCCACGATTTTTTCGATTGGCATTTGCGGCAACGGTTCTTCTTTTGGAGGTTCGCCCGTAACGATGGATTCAATCGCGCTATCAACTTCGCTCTCGATTGAGGAAGAGAGATACGACGAAATCAGTTCCGTCGCTTCGGGCAAGGCAAACGTGTCGCAAAGATGACGCGCGATGTCTTTGATGAGCGCTTCGCCAAGACCGTTGATGGCGTTTTCGTTCAGGGTCTTCGAAAAATCGAGAAAGTCGCTAATGCCTGGAAGCGACGAGAAGCGATGAAAGTCGGAAAAAGGGTCGGGCGAAGACGCGATTTTTTCCAATGCGTCGGAAACGCTTTGGGAATAAGCTTTTTCCGAGACGATTTCCCTTGCAAACGCGGCGATTTGCTTGAAGTATGCGCGAAGCGCGGGCGAAATCGTCGGAGCAGGGGAGGTTTTGGTCGAGCGAGTTTTGAAGCTCGCGTCGAGGTCGGCGGCGGGAAAGAGGCGCGCCAGTTGCGTCAAATCAAGCCCAAAGTCGCTCTTGGCGGAAGGCGCGTAGTAGTAGAGCCGTCGCTTGCCTTTATAGAACGGTTGTCCGTCGCCATTGGAGCGATCGACTTGGGCGACGGGCTTGAGCGACGGTTGAGGCTGAACCGCTCTAACGACGGGCGGAGAGGGTTGAAAAGCCGCGCCTGAAACGTAGCGACTGAGCGCGTTTAACGTCGAGACGTCTTTTTCAAGCGTCGGAAGAAGTTGACTTAAAAATTCCGCTGTCGAATCAAGGTTCTCCGTCAGAGAGCGGTAAACGTGTGACGAGCGTTCCGCGTCGGCAGAAAGCAGTTTGGTTTTGGCGTTTTCCAAAAAAGCGAGAAAATCCGAGAAAGCGGCGAGTTGAAGCTTGGAAAGCGTCTCGATTGGATTTGGTTCGGCGGCAAGGCGCGAAAAAAAGGAAAGAAACGTTTTGGCGTTTTTCCCCTTGTGCTTTTTGAGAAGCGATTTTAGCCGACTCGAGACGTCTTCGAGAAAAAGCTTGATGGTTGCGTTTGCCTGAGTTTCGGGGGTGAGCGTCGCGTTTGCGGCGCTTTTAGAAGGTTTCTTTTTGGATTTGAAACCGCCCAACAAAATTCCAGAGCCCATCATAATGCTTCGTTGCGATAAGGTTTGTCAGCGAGTTGAACGAGCCGAAACGCGGCGAGCGCTTCGGCTGACGCATAGTCTTCAAACGACGCGGAAAAGTTCGCAAAATCAAAGCGCGCTTTTGAGCGCGGCGGAAGCGCAAGCGTTATTTGAGTTTCAAGTTGCCGTAACTCGACAGATCATCGATGAACAAATCGTCGCCAGCTTTGAAGGGCGAATCGGCGAGAGCTTTCTTTTCGTTGCCGTTGCCGAGCGCGTTTTCGGACGCGGGCTCGAGGGGCTTTTCGCCGATTTTCTGAACGCCAGTCGACGGAATTTTGAAGCGCGAAACGGAGCGCGCCAGTTGTTGCGTAATCGCGTTCAAGCGCATCGCCAGTTGAGCGGACTGCTTGGAGCCGAGGAGCGATTGTTTGGCGATTTGGCTCACTTCGGTCATGGCGGACACGACCCCTGACGAAGCGACGTCTTGCTGTTTGGCGGCGAGCGAAATTTCTTGGATAAGCTCCGTCGATTGCTGCACCACGCTTTGAATTTCGACGAGGGCGCGCGAGGCGGAGTCGGCGAGTTTCGTGCCGCGCTCGACCTCCATCGTGCCGCGTTCCATCGCCGAGACCGCGTCTTGCGTTTCGGATTGAATCGTTTGCACCAGTTGGGAAATGTCGTTGGTGGCTTTGGTGGCGCGCTCGGCAAGTTCGCGCACTTGGTCGGCGACGACGGCGAAGCCTCGTCCCGCGTCGCCCGCGCGCGCCGCTTCGATCGTGGCGTTGAGCGCCAAAAGGTTCGTTTGGTTGGCGATGTCTTCGATGGTTTGCACGATTTTGGAGATTTCGAGCGACGATTCGCCGAGCGACTTGATTTTTTGTTGCGCGTCTTGCACGGTGGCGCGAATGCGTTTCATTCCCTCAATGGTTTCCATAACGGTGCTGCCGCCCGTTTGCGCGACTTGCGTGGCGCGTTGCGCCGCTTCGGAAGCGGAGTCGGCGTTCATCGCCACTTGGCGAATCGATGCCGCCATTTCTTCGACCGCCGCCGAGGCGTTGGCGACTTGCACGGATTGCTCTTCCGCGCCGCGCGCCATCTGTTCGGTCGCCGCGAGAATTTCCGACGCCGCGTCGCCGACTTGCATCGCTGCGCTTTGAACTTCGCGGATAAGATTGCCGAGGTCGTCGACCATCAGGTTGAACGAATCGGCGAGCGCGCCCAAGGCGCCTTCCGTAACGACGGCGCGTTGCGTAAAGTCGCCCTCGGCGGAGTTGGAGACGACGATGAGCAAGTCGGTCAGTTGCTTTTGAATCGCGTCGCGCGCGGTTTCCGTGTCCACGAGAGCCGAAAGGCGACGAATCATCTCGTTGAACTGATTGGCGACCTCCTCGAACTCGTCGCCCGTTTTGAGATTGGCTCTCGCGTTGAAATCGCCCGCCAACACGCTATCGGTGAGCGATTTGAACTCGGCGAGCGAAGAAAGAACTTGCGCGCTTTGACGCGCCGACATCCAATACGCGATTCCAACGCCCATCCCAACGAGCAACAAAGAGAGAACGACGATCCAAATGACCATTCCGCCATTTGAAGCGATGAGCGATTCCGCCGCCGAGAGATAAACGCTTTGGTCGGACGATAGGCAGAGCGCGCCCACGACTTGTCCCGAACTGTTCTGCAAAGCCGCGTAGTAGCTATATGTTTTGGCGTGCACGTTGTTGTCGCCCTTGACGAACATAAACTTTTCGGCGGGAAGGCGCTGCCAGACTTCTTGCGGAATCTTGTAGCTCAAAGCCGAAGAACCGTTTGGCAGTTGTTCCATCGTCGAGACGCGCACGTCGCCGATGGTGATCGATGGACGAACGGTTTCGCGCGAAATCAAGGAGCTAAACTCGCGCAAAACGACGCGCTCGTTGCGATTGATCATCTTGGCGGCGATGACGCAGCCGATGGGTTTGGCATTGGTGGCGTAAATCGGCTGAATCGTCGTGAGCATCAAGCCGTTTTCTTCTTTGCCCGCGTTTTCGCTAAGGTTCGTGCCGTCGACGCGCGCTTGGTCGGCAAGCGTGCTTTTGCCCGGAATCGTTACGCTGCCAACCGCATTGACCGTCGTAACGGGCTCTTCGGCAAGCAAAGCGGAGGGGAAAAGTTCGACCGACGTCGTCGTTTGACCGCGAAACGCCGCTTCGCAAAGACGACGAAGCGGAATGAGATTCGGAGCGGCTTTGTCTTGCTTGAAATCCGCGAAATACACGTCGCCAAACTTCGCGGGAGTCGAGCCGCGCAGAATCACCGTGCCGTCGAGACCGACGAACGTGAGCATGCTGAGCGAAAGCGAACTCATCAACTCCGCCGAAGATTTCTGCAAATCTTCTCGCACCGCTTGAAGCATCGCCTCGTCGGAGCTCTCCGAAGAAATCGTGAGCGTCGTTAGTCCCGAAACGTAACGGGGCGACGTGACGGCGTTGGCGACTTCGCTTTGCAGGAGCGCAAGTTGATTGGACACGACGTTCTTGAGAACTTGCGATTGTTCCGCGATGCGAGATTGCGCGGTTCGCTCCGCTTCTTCGTAGGCTTGTTCGGATTGCTGACCGTTGTAGACCAAAACGACGACGAGAATGAGCAGTCCGCAAAGCAAGACGGGGATCGTTGCCGCGAGCAAAAAGCCGCGCAACATTTTCGAGCGAATCCCGCTTTTCGAAGACGGGGACGAGAGTGACTCTGCCATGTTTCTTTCCGAAAAATTTGTTTCCGTAACGCGAAAATAGGTGGCTCTGACTGAACAAGAACGATTGACTTGCGCGGAATTTATTGACAATTTCGCAGAAAATCAATCGCTTTCGACACGCGCAAACGTCGCAGGTCGCGGGCGGAACTGGCGCGTTCAACTTTTCCGTTTGCCTTTGGGCTTCGGCGGCGGGAGAGGGTCGTTGAGAATGCTTTTGAGCATTTCCGCCGCTTTTTCCGCGTCGGCATGCGTCTTGCGCATCTCCAAGAGCGGCGCGTAGTAAGGCGAAGGCTCTTCGACGAACCGCGACGCGAGCGCATAGACGCGCTGCGGCTCTTCGTTCAGAACGTCTTGCACGCGCTCCGTGAAGCCAGGGCTTGCTTTCTCCAACTCTTCAAGCAGAATCAAAATCAACGCCCGATTGAGAGCGACTTCGTAGATGAGATTTTCAATCTCCATCGGGGTGGGCTGTTTGGCGTGCTTGTTCTTCATTGATGCGGCGAGGTTTGAGTTGAGCGTTTTCGTTTGGCTTCGGCGCGGCAACGCTCGGAGCAGTATTTCACGTCGTCCCAATTTTTCGCCCACGCTTTGCGCCACGTCATCGGGCGATGGCAATTCGAGCAAATTTTTTCGGGCAGATTCGATTTTGAGCGTCTTGGTTTCTTCATTGCGACGAGGCTGGATTCGCGTCTCGGAAACGAATCGCGCTTGACGAATCGTTCTTGCAAGCGTCGTTGAAAACCAACAAATCTACGCCAATGCCGTCTCTTTTCGAATCCATCAATCCAATTAACGCAAATTTTATCTCGAACTTCGTTCCGCGCCTTGCCGAAGACAAATTCCAAATCGGAGACCTTGCGCCCGACTTCGAACTGCCCGATTCAAACGGAACGCCGCGCAAACTTTCCGACTTTCGCGGCAAGCCGCTCTTGCTTGTTTTCACGAGGATTTTCACCGACAAAATTTTCTGCCCGCTGTGCTATCCGCATTTGAACAACCTCAAAAACGACTACGCCAAGTTTCTCGAAAAGGGCGGCGACGTGGTCGTGGTCTCGACGACCAACGTGGAAATGACGAGGCAAATCGTCGAGGAGCAACGTTTCCCCTTCACGATGCTTTCGGATTCGGAATGGCGCGTCTTCAAGCGATACGGGCTTGGAGCGGCGTTGGGCGCGCCCCTGCCCGCGCAGTTCTTGCTCGACAAAAACGGCGCGATTCGATTCAAATACGTCAGCGGACTTTCCCTCTCCGACCAATTGCCCACGCACCCCGACAACGCGCAGATGCTCGCCTTGATGAACGCTTAAACTGCGCCAATGCGCCCGCACGATCGTTTGTGGATTCCTCGCTTCGCTCGGAATGACAGGCAGAACCCAGAACCCAAAACCGTCATTCTGAACGGAGCGAAGCGAAGCGAAGAATCCGTTTCAGAGAAGCGAGCGCGTTTCAATTCGCAATTGGCAATCCGCAATTCGCAATGAAAGCCGTCGGCGAGTCGAGGAAAGTTTAGGATATTTGCGACGAGCGTTCTCGCGTTGAGAACGCTTTTCGTTTTCAACCAAAAAACCGAAGATGAAACGCATCGTCATTTTCGGCGCGACGTCCGCGATTGCCAAAGCCGTCGCGCGACTTTACGCCAAAGAAGGCTCTTCGCTTTATCTTGTCGCTCGCAATCCCGAACAAACCGAAGCCCTCGCCCGCGACTTGAAGGCGCGCGGCGCGAAGGAAGTCCGCCACATCATCGCCGATTTGGCGAAACTTGACGACCACGCGGCGATCGTTGCGAGCGTCAAGCGAGACTTTCCGAGAATCGATGTCGCGCTCATTGCGCACGGCGTTTTGCCCAATCAAGCCGAGTGCAATCGGGACGTGGCGAAAACGCTCGACGCGATGACGGTCAATTTCCTCAGCCCCGTTTCGCTTCTGACGTTGCTGGCAAACGAGATGGAAGCGCAAGGGTCGGGCGCGATCGCCGTCATTTCGTCGGTGGCGGGCGACAGAGGCAGGCAGTCCAACTACGCTTACGGCGCGGCAAAGGGCGGGCTTTCCATCTTCCTGCAAGGCTTGCGAAATCGTCTTCACGCGAAAGGAGTCGCCGTGATCACCATCAAGCCCGGCTTCGTCGATACGCCGATGACCGCCGCGTTCAAGAAAGGCGCGCTGTGGGCAAAGCCCGAACAAGTCGCCAAAGGCATCGTGAAGGCGATTGAGAAACGGCGCGACGAGGCTTATCTTCCGTCGTTCTGGAAGTGGATTATGTTCGTCATTCGTCAAATCCCTGAATCCATCTTCAAGCGGCTCTCGCTCTGAAACGAGAGCGCCGCGAAACGCGCAACCCAAAACCAACGCCAAAATGAACGACCTGACCAAACTCGCCTCGTGGAAAGCGCTTCAACAGCACTACAAAAAAGTCAAGAAACTGCATCTGCGCGATCTGTTCGCCGAAGACCCGAAACGCTTTGAAAAATTCTCCGCAAAATTCAACGACATCTTGCTCGACTACTCCAAAAATCGCGTTACGAGCGAGACGATGAAACTGCTCTTTCAACTTGCGCGCGAAGCGAAGGTCAAGAAGTGGATTGAAAAGATGTTTAGCGGAGAGAAAATCAACTTCACGGAAAATCGCGCCGCGCTGCATGTCGCCTTGCGCAATCGCTCCAATCGCCCCATCCACGTCGACGGCGCCGACGTGATGCCCGCCGTCCGCGCCGAACTTGCCAAGATGAAAGCCTTTTGCGAAAAAGTCAGAAGCGGCGAGTGGAAAGGCTATTCGGGCAAGGAGATGACGGACGTCGTCAACATTGGCATTGGCGGTTCGGACTTGGGTCCGCTGATGGTCTGCGAAGCCTTGAAGCCTTACGGCTCAAAACTAAATGTTCATTTCGTCTCGAATGTCGACGGCACGCACATTGCCGAAACGCTCAAAAAAATCAACCCCGAAACGACGCTCTTTCTGATCGCCTCCAAAACCTTCACGACGCAAGAGACGATGACCAACGCGCAAACCGCGCGCGCGTGGTTCTTGAAAGCGGCAAGCGACGAAAGCGCCGTCGCCAAACACTTCGTCGCCCTTTCCACGAACAGCCAAGCCGTCGTCAAGTTCGGCATCGACGAGAGCAATATGTTCAGATTTTGGGATTGGGTGGGCGGCAGATATTCGCTCTGGTCGGCGATTGGGCTTTCGATCGCGCTCTATGTCGGCTTCGAAAACTTTGAAGAACTCTTGCAAGGCGCGTTTGAAATGGACGAGCATTTTCGAAGCGCGCCGTTTGAAAAAAATTTGCCCGTGATTCTTGCGCTACTGGGAATTTGGCATAACAATTTCTTCGGCGCGGAAACCTACGCCATCTTGCCTTACGACCAATACTTGCATCGCTTCGCCGCGTATTTTCAGCAAGGCGATATGGAATCCAATGGCAAGCGCGTCGCGCGAGATGGCAAGGTCGTCTCGCATCAAACGGGGCAAATCGTTTGGGGCGAGCCGGGCACGAATGGTCAGCATGCGTTCTATCAACTCATTCATCAAGGCACGAAGCTCGTGCCGTGCGATTTTCTCGCGCCCGCCATTTCGCACAATCCCATCGGCGAGCATCATGCGATTTTGCTCTCCAACTTCTTCGCGCAAACCGAAGCCTTGATGAAAGGCAAAACCGAAAAGGAAGTCCGCAAAGAGTTGGAGGCGCAAGGAATGAAGAAAAAGGAAATCGAGAAACTTCTGCCGCACAAGGTCTTCGAAGGCAATCGCCCGACGAACTCCATCTTGTTCAAGAAACTCACGCCGAAGACGCTCGGCAGTTTGATTGCGATGTATGAACACAAAATTTTCGTTCAGAGCATCATCTGGCAAATCAACGCCTTCGACCAATGGGGCGTGGAACTGGGCAAGGAACTCGCCAAGAAAATCTTGCCTGAACTCAAAGACCCAAAGCCTGTCGAAACGCATGACAGCTCGACCAATGGGCTTATCAATTACTACAAAGCCTTGATTGCGGAATGAGCGCGCAGGAAAGCCATTGCCATCGACGAAATCTTCAAGAGTTTTGCGCCGAGGGCGATTGCGTTCATCTATCCGCCTTGATTGTCCGAGCTTTCAAGGCGCGCCGACTTTGGAGAAGATTTTGAGGCGCAGTCTTCGCTTTGTTCAGATGTCTCTCATAGCGCGACGAGCGTCCGCGTCAGGCAATCGAGCGTAGCGCGTTAGCGCATTTGTTCAACGCAACCTAACTCAAAATGCCCATTCAATCCATTCTCTTCGTCGCCGCCATCGTGTTGGCGATGATCGTGTTCGCTCGCCTCGTCAATCAATTCTTGATGAAAACCCATTTGAGCGACGCGCTCATCAAGGCGGACAATCCCGCGCTGGGCGTTGCGATCGCGGGCTATGTGTTTGGCGTGGTCATCATCACGACCGCCGTGATGCGCGGCGAGGGAAGCGGCGATTGGCTTCAAGACGCGCTCGTGGCGCTCGCTTACGGCGCGGGCGGCGTGCTCTTTCTGGCTTTCATCTCGCTCTTTGGCTTCAAACTCTTTCACTCGGTCGATTACCTTGAAGAAATCGAGAAACGAAACGTCGCCGTTGGCGTCGTGGCGGCGGGGCGATTCGTCGCAACGGGCTTGGTCATCGCGGGCGCGATTTCGGGCGACTCCAAAGGCGGAACGCCGCTGACCACCCTCGTTTTCTTTCTCGTCGGACAACTCGCGCTCGTCGCCATTTCGCGCCTCTACCGCTTGCTGACGAACTACAACGACACGCAAGAGTTCATCGGTGGCAACATGGCGGCGGCATTGAGCTACGCGGGCGTGATGATAGGCATCGGCATCGCCGTTGGCAACGGCTTGCGCGGCGACTTCATCGACTACGAAACGAGCTTCTTGGGATTCGGCAAATCGCTCCTCGTGATTGTGTCGTTCTATCCGATTCGTCAATTCTTGGTGCAGGGCGTTTTGCTCGGCGGCGGCTTTGCGCTTCGCGGAGGCAAATTGGACGAAGAAATCCGCAAAGACCGCAACGTCGGCGCAAGCGTCATCGAGGCGATGGCTTACGTGGCGACGGCAATCTTGGTAACGGAACTCTCTTGAAAACGCGACGACGATGGACGCAAGCGAAGCGACGAAACGCTCAGAGACGAGCGATGCGGAAAAA
>JANWWM010000066.1 GCA_025055975.1 Chloroherpetonaceae bacterium
TCGCTTGGTGATACGGCTATCCAGTTGTAAGCGGATTGTTTGAAATAGAGCGGATATTTGGTTTTCTGACTTTTGAAAAATTGCCCGCAAGTTTTTTTGGGCAAGCTCTCGAAAAATTGCGCTTCCACCGCATCATTAAACATTGGGATTACATCGTTGAATTTGAACGGCGCATATTTCAAGTTCTTGAACAACTGCTCCCTTTGCTCAGAAAACCATCGGTGTAAGCGCGTTGTGTAGCGCTGCGGGGCTTGACTATTTGCGTTGTGAAAAAGAAAGATGCAGTTTCTCACCCTCACATCGCCTGCAAAAAGCCCTGCTGGAATCCGACCATAGAAAGAAAACCAAATGTTTGCGTTTTTCTTTCGCATCAAGTCTCGAACACTCGTAAAGTGTCGGCTAAATGCCAAGCTATGCATCACGATAAATCCGAAACGTCCATTTTCTTTCAGAAGCTGCAAAGCGCGAGCAATGCAATAGCCATAAATGTCTGCCGTTTTGAATCCAAATTCCGTTAGCGTGTAAGAGACCTTCTTTGTGCTTACATAAGGTGGGTTGCCGATGATGACATCGAAGCCGCCTTGTTGGAGAATGGCGTTGAACTCAATGAGCCAGTGAAACGCATTTTGGATTTTCACATAGCGATTGGCTTTTTGAATGAGCCGTTTTTCTTCACGGAGCAGCTCGGCTTTTTCTTGTTGCAGGTCGCAGGGTTCGGCGCTGGCGGTTTGCGCCAAAAGTTGATGGCGTCGGAAGTCTTGGAGGCGTTGGGCGAAGCGCTCGATGTCGGGGAGCATATCTTGGAGTTCGAGCGAGATGGCTTGTTGGTCGAGCAAGCCGATGAGCGAATTGCCTGCTTTGATGTTGAAGTCGATGTCGGGCAGGGGTTCGAGGTCGGCTTTGTCGTCAATGGTGGCGACGAGTTTGAGAAAGAGTCGGAGTTTGCAGATTTCGACGGCTTCTTCGACGATATCGACGCCGTAGAGGTTGTTGAGAACGATGGTTTTGAGAATGAAGTAGTCTTCGCTTTTGTGATGCATAATAGCGGCAAGTTCCTGCTGGATGTCGGAGACAAGCGCTTTGCGTTGCGGCGAGAGCGATGAGAAGTCCAGCTCAGCGACAAGGCTTCGGAAGCGCGCAAGGACGCTGGCGTAGAGGGGCAAAAGCAATTTGAGCGCAGCGAAAAGAAACGCGCCGCTTCCGACGGTGGGGTCAAGAATCGTGAGGGGTTTCAGCGCCTTGAAGTAGAGCGCGTGCAGGAACGAGAGGCTATCGGTCTCTTCAATTTTTTGTAGCAGATAGGCGTGCAGGCTTTCATTTCGGGTGATGAAGTCGTTAGGATTGGGGAGCGCATCAGGCTTAATGGCATTGACTTTATCGAAGATGCAAGGCAGAATGGAATTTTCGGAGATGTAGCCTGTGATGTCTTCTTTGGTGTAGTAAGCGCCCATTTGTTTGTTATTGACGTAGCGCTCGAAGATGTAGCCCAAGACGTCGGGATTGATTTCGCGGTCGTTTTTGAGCGGGCGGTCGTCCAAGTGCCACTGGTATTGGTCGAAGAAGTCGAAGAGGTTTTTGAAGGCGCTGTTTGGGATTTGAATGGTTTTGCCGTGTTTTTCCTCGATGCTATGCGGCAGGAAGAGTCCGCCGTTGAGGTAGGGAATGTCGCCGAGCAAGGCTTTGCATTGGGGCGAGCGGCGATGGGGTTCTTGGGCGAAGCCGTTGAAGAAGAGCGGAATGAGGAACTCGCGGTAGAAGTTCTGACCGCTTTGCTCAATGTGATTGAGTTTGCTACGGAGGTAGTTTGCGTTGTCGTCAAGGAAGCCTTTTTTCTCAATGAAGTAGATGAACATTAGGCGCGAAATCATCACGGCGGCATACCACTGTTGGAGTTCGCCGTCGGGAATGCCTGAGATGGCGTTGAGGAAGGCTTTTTGTTCTTTGCCGAAGAGGTCGTAGAAGCGTTTGGTGACTTTTTCGCGGTCGAGCGCGTCTTTGAGGCGGAAGGTTACGGTGGTGATGTCGAGCGCTTCTTCTTCGTCGATGGTGAAGGCGATGCGTTGAAGTTTTTGGAAGAGCGCTTCGCCGCTTTGGGTTTGGTCGTAGCGGTGTTCGCGGATGTAGGTTCTGCCGTTTTCGCGTTTGCTCCAAAGCCAGATTTGAACGGTTTTGGCGTTATCGCAGAAGATGATGAGGTGTTCGCGGACAAGTTTTTGGAGTTCGTGATGAATGGCGCAACGGGTTTGATACAGCGGAAGCGTTTCGGATTGGCAGATTAGGATTTGCACGCCTCGTTTTTCGGCAATAGCTTTCAAGGCGAAGGATTGGTCTTTGACGGCAATCGAATAGGTTTTCTCGAAGTTGTCCCAGCCGAGTTCGTTAAAGAGTTCTTTGAATTCGAACCTGCGGAGCAAGGTTTTGGCGTTGTCGGAAAGCGTGGTCATAGCGGGCAATGGTTTTGGGTTGCATAAGTATCGTTTTGATTCGCCACGCGCTGCGTGGCTTTTCGAACTCTTATGCGTTCAGCCTCAATCCTAACGAGCAAATGAGCGTTGGTTCTTGAAGTTCGAGATTTTCGTTGGTGATGCAAAGGCGGTTTTCGCGCCGCAACGCGATGACGAGTTCCGCCAGCGTCTCATCGCTGATGCCAGCTTTGAGTTGGCGATTGAGCGTATCGCGCGCAGACTCACGGAGCGGAAAGCGATAAATTTCGTCAATAGCTTTTCGCAGATCGTCGGTATCGAAGAAGGTGCCTCTGACCGTTTCAGCGTAACGTTTCAAACGCTCATAGGTTCGGTAACGCGCGCCCGTGGGTTTGCCCAGTTGCCCGCCGACGTTCTTTTCAAGCTCTCGCATCGTGCGCACGCCTGCTTCCACGAGGCGATGATGGTTTTCCAAACGCGATAGCGCAGGGGTATCGGGCGCGCACGCCGCCATTTTGAGAATCGCCAGTTGCGACTCGCTCACTACCTTGCCGTTTTTATCGAGCCACGCCAGCATATCGTTGCCTTGCGCGGTTCGGGCATAGACCAAGACGCCTTCGGGTTCATCGGCAGTGGGCTGATGCGGCTTGGTGGAATAAACGACATTTGGCAGTTCAGGAATGATTTTCTGCAGTTCGGGATTGACTTTCGTGGCTTCGTTCCAAATCTCCAACGCTTGCGAGGCAAGGTCGACTTCCGCGTCGTCTTCATCGTCCAGCGCGCCTGATTTTTCGGTAAAGAGGTCGTGAATGCGTTGGTCGGCGTGGTCGTCTTCGAAAAAGGCTTCATCGGAGCCGATGATTTCGCCGTTCTCTCGCAGTCGCCGTCGGACGCGCTCGCGGAGACGAATGATGCGCTCAATGCCGTCAGTGGGAAGAAAGGTGTAGCAGAGAATCGTGTCGGACGTTTGTCCGATGCGGTCGACTCTGCCCGCGCGCTGAACGAGACGAATGATTGCCCACGGCAGGTCGTAGTTGACGACGATGTGAGCGTCTTGCAGGTTTTGCCCTTCGGAGAGCACGTCGGTCGCAATGAGGACGCGCAATTCTTCATCGGGTTTGACCTTTCCCGCCACACTGTTGCTTTTCGGACTGAATCGTCTCGCTATGGTCGTTGGGTCTTCGGAGTTGCCTGTTACGGCGGCAATCGCTTGAATGCCTGCTCTTTGAAGCTCGCGTTCAAGGTAACTTACCGTATCGGCGAACTGCGAGAAGACGAGGACTTTTTCGGTTGGATGTTTCTTTTTGAGCAGCGATGCCAGCGCAAGCAGTTTTTGGTCTTGCGCAGAATCCCACTCGCCTGCCAGTTGAAGCAGCTTTAAGAGTTCTTCGCAATCTTTTTCCAAATCGTCTTTCAAGGCTTTGACGAAGAGCGAGGCGCGTAGCCACTTAAAGCGCGCTTTGAACGCCGTAGCGTATTGCTGATAGAGGTCTTGGGCAAGCGCGCGCATCTTTTGCTTGGCGACGCTTGCGACCGTGAGCGTTTGCGCGTCGCCGTCTTCCTCGTTTTCGTCTGTTGCGAAGAGCATATCGGCATCGAGGTCGGTGAGGCGCGTGTCCAGAAGCGCCGCGTCTTGAGCGCCGATTGGGAGCGGCTGGTCGTTTTCGATGGCGTAGAGAAAGACGAAGTTGCGCAGCAAGTGTCGCTTGATGGATTCCAGAAACGCATAGCCGCTGGATTCAAGGCGTTTGAAGAGATTGGTGCGGCAGAAGCCCATTAAGCGTTTGCCTGCGCGCGAGAGATCGGCAAGTTGTTTGGCTTCGTCTTGGGTTGGCGGATTTTTCTTTTGCGGCGCAATGTAGTTGCCCAGTCCATAGCGTGGCAGGTTCAGGCGATTGATGAGCTCGACCACTTCGTCTGCGTAAAGCCTTGCGTATTGTTCGTCAATCTTGAATTTGATGGTTTTCGGCTCTCGCTTCGGAAAAAAGGCGCGCATTCCATCGGCGAAGGCAAGGTATTTGCGTCCTGTGGCGCGGTCGGTTTCGGCGTAATGTTGCTGAATGAAACTGCGCGTGCGGCGAATGAGAAAGAGCCGCATCAGTTCGCGCCAGTCGTCAGGCTCTTCGCTTTTTTCGAAAGCGGCAAGGGTGCGCGGCGCGCATTGCGTTTTGCTTTGAAAGATGGCTTCATCGCCGCCGTAGTGCTTCTTGATGAGCTGTTCGGGACGAATGCCCAAGTCTTGCGTTTCATCAACGAACAGTCGGAGCTGATTAGAAAGGTCAAGATAGAGTTTGTTGTAAGGCGTTGCGGAAAGCAAAATGACGCGACTGCCGCTTTGCGCGATGTAGTCTTGAATGGCGCGGTAGCGTTTGGAGTCGCGGTTGCGCAGGTTGTGACTTTCGTCAATGATGACCAAGCGAAAGCGCGCGGGAACTTCGGGCAATTCCTTGATGACGTTGCCAATGGAGACGATGCGCGCATGCAAGCCGTAGGTTTCCACATAGCTTTGCCACATTGGAATCAACTTGGGCGGGCAAATGATGAGCGTGCTGAAGCCGAAATCGTCTTCTAAGATGCGCGCCAGAGCGGTTGCCATCATTGTTTTGCCCAGTCCGACCACGTCGCCCAGCATCACGCCGCCTCTTTTGTGGACATAGCGCGCCGCAATGCGCACGGCGGTTTCTTGAAACTTGAAGAGTTTGCCTTGAAAATCGACGGGCAAGGCAAATTCTGAAAGTCCCGCTCGCGCTTCTTCGGAGAGGTGATAGGCGATTTTGAGGTAGATATAGTAGGGCGGAATCAGGTCTTCGCGCGCCCAACTTTGCTCAATAATCGTGGCAAGCTCATCGGAGATGTCGAGGCAAAACTTATCGTTCCAGCGGTCTTCGAACCATTTAGAGAGCTTTTGCGTCTCATCGTGTCCAAGCACATCAATGTTGAGTTCGCCTTGCGCCTTCAAGCCTGAGAGGGTCAGATTGCTACTGCCGAGAAATCCTGTGATGGGGTTGTTGAAGTCGTTGCGATGGAGCAGATACAGCTTGGCGTGAAGGGGATAGCGCAGAAAGAGTTTGACGGCAACTTTCTTTTGGCGCAGTTGTTTGGCGAGTTGTCGCAAGCCTGCTTCGTCTTCGTCGGTTGGCGCGCCAATCGTGAGTTGTTCTTTGAACTCTTCGGCAAGTTTCTTGCGGAGGCGATGTGCCGTAGCGTTGTCAATGGACGTCTCAGCAAAGCCGAAGAGCGCTTTGAGGTCATCTTGCGGCAAGCGTTGCATTCCAACAAGGACGCAGCACAGCGGCTTGCGAGCGGATGGCATCGCGTCAATGGAATCGGCAATCGCTTTCCATCCGCGCAAGTTGAAGTATCCCACGCAAAAATCGGCGCGTTCCGAGAGCTTGAGCGTTTCCTTTAAGGCGGGTAGAAGCGAGGTTTCAATGTTGTCGAAGATTCGGGGCATCTTGGCGTTTAGTTTGAGTTGAATGGGTGAAGCTCGCTTTTTCAGAATTTGGGCGCAAATTGCGTAATGTTTCACAAGCTTTCCACATCAATTCCAGATATGCAACACGCAGATTTTTCTGCTATCAAAGTCACTGGCGTTGCGCTTGCTTTGATGGCGGCGCTTTGGTTCGGAGGCGCTTTCTATGTTTGGCGTAAGCAGCAGACGCTCTCGCAAATTGCTTGGCAAGAAACCACAGGCAAAATCACGCGCTCCGAGTTCATTGACGACAGCGAAGGTGGAACCACGAAAATCGAATATGCATACGAAGTTCAGGGCAAGCGATACGCCTCGTCCCGCGTCGTATTAGATTATTCGCCTTACAATTCCGCTCAACTTGCAAAGAAGTATCCAGCGAATGCAGAGGTGAGGGTCTACTACGACCCGAACAATCCAGAAGCGGCAACGCTGGAGACGCAAGTGAGCTACTCCTTCGCTGCCATTCTTTTGGGTGCGGGGATCGTTTGCCTTGCGATTGGCGCTTTTTTGTTAAACTAAATCGCGCGGACATCGTCATTTCGGGCGTAGCGAGGCGTTCGCTCTTCGCCGCGCATCGCTCCGTTCAGAACGACTTTGAACTCAACCGTGAAAATTCTCGACGCGACCTTCACCGTCATTGATGTTGAAACCACGGGCGGCGCGAATCCCGCGAACCGCGTCATAGAAGTCTCCGCCCTCAAAACGCGACGCGGCGACATCATCGGCGAACTAACGACGCTTCTCAATCCCGAAATCCCGATTTCCTACTTCATCACGCAATACACGGGCATCACGAATGAAATGGCGCGCCATGCGCCCAAAGCGAAAGAGATTCTGCCCGCGCTGTTGGAACTCATCGGCGAGAGCGTTTTCGTGGCGCACAATGCGGCGTTTGATTTCGCCTTCGTCAACTTCGAGCTTGAGCGCAATGGCTTCGAACCGTTGCGGAATCGCTCGCTTTGCACCGTGCGTTTGGCGCGGCGATTGCTTCCGAAGCGCCTGAAAAAAAATCTCGGCGACCTTGCCGCCTACTTCGGCATTGAAATCTCGGCGCGACATCGCGCGCGCGGCGACTCCGAAGCCACGCTTGGCGTGCTTTACAAGCTCATCGAAATCGCCGAAGAAAAACATCGCGTCGAGCATCTTGACGAGTTGCTCTCGCTTCAATACAAGCCGATGCGCGTCTTCAAGCGCGAACCCAAGCATGTTCGCCTCTTGCGCGAAACCACGTTGCCCAATCTGCCCGCGAAGCCCGGCGTGTATTTCTTCTACTCCGAGCGCGGCGAATTGCTCTACGTCGGCAAATCCAAAAACCTCAAATCCCGCGTCAGTTCTTACTTCGCGGACGCGGAGCGCAAAGCCGACAAGGTCAAAGAACTGACGATGACGCTCCGACGCATCGAGTGGCAAGTTACAGGCTCGGAACTCGAAGCGCTTTTGCTCGAATCCAAGCTCATCAAACGCCACAAGCCGCGCTACAACGCGCTCTTGAAGCGATACAAATCGTATCCGTTTTTGCGCCTGACGAATCACGCCTTTCCGCGCTTGGAAATCGCAATGGAAATCGAGAACGACGGCGCGGAGTATTTCGGACCGTTTCAATCGTTGGAAACGGCGCGTCTCGCCTTTGCGATGCTGAATCGTTCCTTCTCGTTGCGCGAGTGTTCCGACGACGAGTTCGAGAAGGGACGCGCCTGCGCGTATTTGGACTTGCGTCGTTGCCTCGCGCCGTGCGAGCCTTGGCGCGTCGCAAACGGCGAATACGAAGCCGAACTTCACCGAGTCCGAAAATTCCTTTCGGGCGAAGACGCGGAAATCATCGAGCGACTTTCGGCGAGAATGAAAGCGCTCGCCTGCGACATGCGCTTTGAAGAAGCCGCCGAACTGCGCGAGCGCGTCCAAAGTCTGAAGCGCGTCTTTTATCGACAAGCCGCCATCACCGCGTCCATCAACGAACACAACGTCTTGATTCTTCTGCCGTCGGCGACCTATTCCGACGTTTGCAAAGAGTTCGTGATTTTGTTCGTCCGATTCGGGCGGCTGGCGGCGCAAGAAACTCTCTTGCTCGACGACGCGCTCTCGCTTCTGCCCAAACTGCGCGAGATTTATTTCAACGGCGAAAGCGCGCCAAAAGAGTGCCAAAAAGAAGAAATCGACGAAATGCGGATTCTTTCGAGTTGGATTTATCGCAACCGCGAAACGCTCTCGTGCCTCTATGTTCGCGCCTCGCATTCGCCCGAAACGCTTTTGCAGGACTTGGTCGAGAGACTGTGCGCGCTTTCCAACCTCGACTCGATCGAGTTCGTTTCCGAAGCCGAATCCGCCGATGACCACGCTTGACGACGACTTCATCGAGCGCAACCTCTGCGCGCTCTTCGACGGCGAGGAGTGGGATTCATGGCGCGTTTTGCTCCATCGCGTTCCCGAACATAATCAGTTCATTGCGGCGAACATTCTCGTCATCTTGTCGCGTTGCGACGTTCGCTCCCCTTGCCTGCTCAAAGCGATTGAGGCGGCGAAAAAAAGTTTGCTCAATTATCAAATCGAGCATCGCGTCTATCATTGGCGATTGAAGAACGGGCGGTCGCGTCCCGACAACGCGCCGCTTTTGAACGCGCTCGGCTTGATGACGCTCGATGCCGACGCCGATTGCTCCGCCTTTCAAGCGCTGGCGCTCGACGATTCGCGTCATCTCGATCGCCTCATCGAAGACCTCGAATTTTATCGCTTGGACAATCGTCGCTTTCGCTTGCCCGATTTTCAACGCAAGGCTCTGCCCGATGCCGAAGGCACGTTCCTCGTCTGGTTTCCGCCGAAGGGAAAATGCGTTTCGGGGAAAATCGAGCAACTCGACGTCGTCGTTCAAGCGCACTTGCTTTGGCTGTTGCGGAAGTTCAATCGTTGGAATTGCTTAGGGCGAAAAGAAACGACGGAGTTTTTGAAAGCGACGCTTTCGGGCGACCTGATTCTGCGCAATCCTTACGCCGCCAGCCCCTACTACCCTTTTCCGCTCGTCATTCTCTACGCGCTTTCGCGCGCGATCGTTTGGGGCGAACTTGAAGAACTCTTCGAGTTGCGAAACCGCGTTTTAACCCTGACGCGCCAAATTCGACCAACGAACGATTTGGAGCGGCTTTGCTTGATGACGATTGGCAAACTGTGGAACGACCGCGACTTGCGCTCGGCGTTCCCGATTGAATCGTTCGTCAAAATGAAGACGGGCGCCTTCTACGCCGCCACCAACGCGCACCCTAACTTTGAATGGCTCTCGCGCTCGCGCTGGACTCGCTTCGAGTTTCACAGCGAAGCGTTGCAGTGGGCGATGCTCAAATGGCTTCTCGACGACAAGACGTCATAAAACGAATCGAACTTTGACCAATCAACCATACATCGAACTTTCTCTGCGCGTTGG
Organism: Chloroherpetonaceae bacterium; assembly: GCA_025055975.1. GTDB lineage: Bacteria > Bacteroidota > Chlorobiia > Chlorobiales > Thermochlorobacteraceae > JANWWM01. The sequence goes on from JANWWM010000066.1 coordinate 9,308, forward strand.
CGAGGAGCGTTTCGAGCTTCTCATCGCGCTTCTTCATCAGTTGGGCTTCGAGAGTTTTCTCGAAGAGGGCGACGCGCTTCGCGCCTACGTCGCCGCGTCGGAATGGACGAGCGAGAAAGAAAGCGAGGCGAGAACCCTCGTTCGTTCGCTCGTCGGAGACGACGTCGCGCTTGAAACGCGACGCATCGAGCCGCGCAATTGGAACGCCGAGTGGGAGCGCTCGCTCGCGCCGATTGAAATCGACGACTGGCTCGTCATCGTTCAGTCGGGGAAATCGGTTCAGCCGAAGCCGAATCGACTCGTCGTGGAAATCAATCCGAAGATGTCTTTCGGGACGGGCTATCACGAAACGACGCGCTTGATGCTTCGGGCGATGCGCGCGCTTATGGAGCCTGACGATCGCGTTCTCGATGTCGGAACGGGCACGGGCGTTTTAGCCATCGTGGCGCGCAAACTTGGCAACCGCCATCCGATTTGCGCTTGCGACAACGACGAATGGGCGGTTCTCAACGCCAAAGAAAATTGCGCCATCAATCAAGCCGAATCGATTGAAGTTCTCCAACTCGACGCGCCAAACGGCATCGAACCCTTGCTTGCGGAGCGCGGATTTTCGCTCGTTCTCGCCAATCTCAATCGCGCCGTTCTCGAAAAACTTCTGCCCGCGATCGCGCGCCTTTCGCCGAACTCCAAAGTTCTCGTTTCGGGCTTGCTCAAATACGACTTGGATTGGCTGAAAAATTCGCTCGCCGAACTTAACTTCGCCCTCGCGCGCCTCTGGGAAGAAGGCGAATGGATTTGCGCGCTCGTTCATCGCCAAACCACATAACCCGCGAGACTTTGCGCATCGCCACGATCGACATCGGCACGAACACGGCTCTTCTGCTCATCGCCGACTTGGACAAAGAAACGCGCTCGATTCGCGCCCTTTGCAATCATCACGAGATCATTCGTCTCGGCAAGGGCGTTGACAAAGAACGCCGCATCAACGGCGAAGCGATCGAGCGGCTCGTGAATTGTCTTCGGTTCTATCGCTCGTTTGCCGAGCGATACCGCGTCGAGACCATTCGCGCCGTCGCCACGAGCGCGGTGCGCGACGCGCAAAACCGCGAGGAAGTCTTGGCGATCGCAAAATCGGAATGCGGCATCGAGATTGAGCCGCTTTCGGGCGAAGCCGAAGCGGAACTGACCTTTCAAGGCGCGATCGCGGGCTGGAACGATTTGCCCGAACCTTTTTTGGTCATTGACATCGGCGGCGGCTCGACGGAACTCATCTTGGGCGATTACGGCGGCATTTGGGACAAGACCAGCCTCGACATCGGCTCGGTGCGCCTAACGGAACGATTCTTCAAGTCGCACCCGCCCGACGCGCCTTGCTTCAACGAGGCTCGGCGATTTTTGGCGGAAACGTTCGCAAAGGAAATTTCGCGCTTCATCGCGGGGCGCGAAAGCGTCGTGGGAGTCGCGGGAACGATCATCTCGCTGGCGCAACGCGCCCAAGGCTTGCGCGCCTTCGACGACGAAAAATTGCACGGCTACGCGCTCTCGCACTCGATTGTCGATTCCGAACTTGATTTCTTCAAATCGCATCGCATTGAGGAAATCATTGAGAGCGGCACGGAACCGGGCAGAGCCGACATCATCACGGCGGGCGCGCTGATTCTGTGGGAGTTTATGCGCGTCTTCGGCGCAAAGCGCATCACCGTTAGCGCGCAAGGGCTTCGCTACGGAGTCGCCGCGCGCGAACTGCGACGTTTGTGATTTCAATTTCGTTCAACGATGGTTCAAGCCAAAATAACCGACTCGCTCGTCATCGGCGATGGGCAACCGCTCGCGCTCATCGCGGGTCCGTGCGTGATTGAAAGCGAATCCTTCACGCTCAACATGGCGGAATCGATTGCCGCCATCTGCGCTCGGCTCGGCGTTCCGTTCATCTTCAAGTCTTCGTTTGACAAAGCGAATCGCTCCTCCGTCAATGGTTTTCGCGGCATCGGAATGGAGGAAGGCTTGCGGATTTTGGAGAAAGCGAGAAACCTTGTTGGCGTTCCCGTCTTGACGGACATTCACGAAAGTTATCAAGCGAAGTCCGTCGCGGACGTGGTCGATGTGATTCAGATTCCCGCGTTTTTGTGTCGTCAAACCGATTTGCTCTTGGCGGCGGCGGCGACGGGCAAAGCCGTCAATGTCAAGAAAGGACAATTTCTCTCTCCCCTCGAAATGAAGAACGTGGCGAAAAAGTTGGAATCGGGCGGCGCGAAAAACATCTTGCTCACGGAGCGCGGCACGACTTTCGGCTACAACAATCTCGTCGTGGATTTTCGCTCGCTTCCGCAGATGCGCATGCTTGGTTATCCCGTCGTCTTCGATGCGACGCATAGCGTTCAGATGCCGGGCGGACTGGGCGAAAAATCGGGTGGCGACCGTCGCTATGCGCCCATTCTGGCTCGCGCCGCCGTTGCCGTCGGTTGCGACGCGCTGTTTATGGAGGTTCACGAAAATCCCGAAATCGCTCCAAGCGATGGCGCGAATATGATTTTTCTCTCCGACCTTGAAGGCATTTTGACGAGCCTGCTCCGCATCCGCGAAGCCGCTCTCCGTGACGCGCATCACATCGGATTTTGAAATTTCAACTAAATTTGAGTAAGTTTGCTACTCAAAAGAAGACAAACTTATTACTCGAAATCGCTTTACATTCGTGTTAGAATCGCTGGTTACATCGAAGACGCGCGTCAAGTTGCTCTTGAAGTTTTTTCTGAATCAAGATACGCAGGCATATCTGCGCGAACTGGCTGAGGAGTTTGGCGAGTCCACCAATGCCGTGCGCGTAGAACTCAACCGCCTTACCGAAGCAGGCTTTCTCACCGTGCGCGACGACGGACGCACCAAGCTCTATCAAGCCAACCCTTCTCACCCACTCTTTCCCGAACTGCACAGCCTTGTCAAGAAGTATCTCGGGATTGATCAATTGATTGACCGCGTGCTCTCGCGGTTGGGTTCAGTCAAACTGGCATTCATCACGGGCGATTACGCCTCAGGCAAGGATTCGGGCATCATTGACCTCACGATTGTGGGAAAGATTGATAGAAACTACCTGAACGAGCTCATAGAAAAAACGGAGCGAATGATTCATCGCAAAATTCGAGTGCTGGTCTTGAACGAGGAAGAATTTGAGCGGCTGAAACATCAATTTTCAAAGAAATCACTGATTATTTGGGGAGATGCGCCTACTGCGCCTGATGATGGGGTATCCCAAAATGGCGTGCAGAAAGCCAAAGCCACGGCAGAGCAATGAGTCAAATCGTTATTGATGCAAATAAGAGATTTTCGCTCAATATCGGCGAGCTGTTTGAGTATCGTG
>JANWWM010000014.1 GCA_025055975.1 Chloroherpetonaceae bacterium
CGCCAGAATCGGCGGTTCGGAAAGAGCGGGCTTTGTTTCAAACCAATCGACCGCGCGCTTTGGAAAAATGAGCACATCGGGCGTTGCGTCTTTGTCTCCAATGGGAATCGAGACTTCGGAAACGACGGAAAATCGCTTGCCGTAGCGTTTGCGCAGCGCGATTCCAATGTTGAGTTGTACGTAACCGTGATTGAAGTTCGGCATCGGTTTTCCGCGTTCAAGTTCGTAGTCGGAAAGCGTTTCAACGATGGGCGTGTCCATAATGCGCGTTGGTTAATTTCTTGTCGGTTCAAGTTCGTTTTGAAGATAGCAAAAACGCCTCTCGCAAAATTCGTTCAGCAATCGCGCCGATGCCTGCGCAGGTCTTCTCGCTTGAGCCTGCCACGTTCAGCGTCGTGATGTCAAGCCGCGAGAGCCAGTCGTGAATTTGGGTTGATGCGTCGCTTGAAAAAGGATTGACGATGAAGAGCGGTTTGCCGTAACGCTTGGCGCATTCAATCGTCCAGTTCGTGCCCGCGTCGTTCTGAACGATGTCGGGCAAAAGAACGAGCGTTGCGTCGCCATCGCGCGCGTTCCATTCGGTTCGGAGCGAGCGCGGAATGTGAGGCGCGTTGGGGCTTCGTTCTTCGGGCGTTGGCGCGAGCGGAAAGACGTCGGGAATCTCGCCGTCTTCGCATTCGCGGTTGGGCGGACACCAGCCGCCAATGTCAAGACCGAGTTCGAGCGCGACGCGCAGCGCGGCTTGGTCAACGCCCGTTTGCCCGCCTGAAATGATTTTCTTCAACATTCGCTATGGTCGGTTGCCGTATCTTGCGCCTGAAATTTCAAAAACAGACGCGGCTTTAAGATGGAAGATTTTTTGCTTCTCGCCGTTTTCGTTAGCGCGATTGTTCTCTTCGCGCGTTTGTCGAGCCTCGCTTCTCAAGTTGCGCGAATGGAGTCGCAACTTCTCGACCAAGCGCAAAAAGTGCGCGACCTTGCGCGTCGCCTCGATGAACTTTCGCCGCAGAACGTCGCGCGAACCGAAACGCCTGATGTTTCCTTTGCTCAACGCCAAAACCCAGAAGAAGAACCGTCCGTTGAGAAATCTGAATCAGAGTTGATTGAAGAGACGACTTCTAACGAGTCAACGCAAACAGACGCAATCGCCGACAAGCCGAAAGCGTTTGAGCCGCAACCGCCGAAGTTCATCGCGTCGTCAAGCGTCGGTTCATTTGAAAAGTTCAAGAGCCTTGCGGAGTGGGAAGCGTTGATTGGCGGAAACGTGCTCAATCGCATTGGCGCGCTCGCGCTAATTCTTGGAATTGGCTTTTTTTTGAAATACGCCTTCGATAACGATTTGATTTCCCCCGCGATGCGCGCGCTGATTGGCGCGGCGATTGGCGCGGGGCTAATCGCGGGCGGAGCGCGAGCGCATTCCAAGAAATTGGAAATTTTCGCGCAAGGCTTGTTCGGAGCGGGAATCTCCGCGCTCTACCTTTCCATTTACGCCGCATTCAATTTTTATCAGTTGCTTCCGCAAGGCGTTGCGTTTGTTTTGATGTCGGTCGTAACGGCGATGGCGCTCCTCATTGCGACGCGATGCGATTCGCTTGCGATTTCGGTTTTGGGTTGGGCGGGCGGATTTCTCACGCCGTTCTTGCTGGCGACCGCAGAGCCAAACGCGGTGGGGCTATTCGTTTATCTCGCCTTGCTGAACTTGGGAATGCTCGCCCTGACGCTTGTCAAAGCGGAATGGGTGATTATTGAACCGCTTTCCATCGTGGCGACGTATTTCGTTTATGCGATTTGGTTGGCGACAAGCGGCGACAAAGCGGAGACTCTTGTGGTCGCTTTTTTCCTCACGCTCTTTTGGTCGCTCTTTTTGGCGAGCGAAGCCTATCGCGCCTTTCAAAACGACGTGAGAAAATTTCGATTGCGAGCGATGGCGAGCGCGATGAACGCCGTTTTTTATTTCGGGTGTCTCTATGCGTCCGTAACGCCGTCGGCGTGGTTCGCGTTGTGGACGGCGGCGATTGCGGCGGTTTATTTCGCCTTGTTCGTCGCGCTTCGGAAGCGGAGCGAAGCGATGGCGAAAGAATTGCTTGCGACGTATAGCGTCGGCGCGATTGGCTTCGTTGCGGCGGCGATTGAAGTGGGGTTCGGAGATTTTCTCACGGTCGCGTCGTGGTCGGCGCTTGCCGCTTTCGTTCTGTGGCTTGCGCGTCGGGAAGAAGGAAAGACGTTGGAACGCATCGCGTTCATCTTGTATGGAATAACGATGGTTCGTCTGTTCATCTCGCCCGACGCGCTCTCCTACCAAGCGATTTTGGACTTCAAGCCGATTTTGAATTTGCGCGTCGTCGCGTTTCTTTCGCTCGCGCTCTCGCTCTTTTTTGGCGCAAGGCTTATTCGCCAAACGAATCCCTCGACGGCGATTTTCTTCGATTATGCGTGGTGTTTCATCGCCTTTGCGCTCTTGACGATCGAAGTCAACGACGTTTTCCTGATGCGCGAAGCGCAACTGGGCGAAGAACTTGGCTTTTCGCGCTCGACTCGACGCTTGAGCTTCGGGGTCGTTTGGCTTTTCTACGCGGTCGCGCTCTTGTGGCTTGGCGCGAAAAACTCGGCGAGAAGCTTGGTCAATGTGGGCTTGTTCGTTCTGGCACTCGGCGTTCTTTGGAATCTCGTTTTCGGATTTCGCTTCGAGCCGATTGAAGTTTTCCTGCCGATTCTGAACGTTCGCGCGCTGTCGTTTTTGCTCGTCATTGGCGGAATCGCTCTTTCGCTCTCGCTTCTGAAACAAACGGGAGAAGGGGAGAGCGGAACGGCGCAAGCGTTGCGCTACGCTTTCGTCGTCGCATTGTTCTTGCTACTTACGACGGAAGCGTTGGATTATTTCCGTTGGGTAGAATGGCGAAGCCAATCGGACGAGTCGTTTCGCCGCGCTTTGACGCTCGCGCTGCTTTGGACGCTTTACGCCGCGCCGATGCTTTATTTCGGAATCAAAGCCAACTTGAAACCCTTGTTTTACGCGGGCTTGTGCGCGTTTGCGATCTCGACGCTCGCGCTTCTTGTCGAAGGCTTTTTCTACGAGCCAATCGAAAATTTCTCGCTCGGTTTGAACTATCGCGTCGCGGCGTATTTGGCGTTGATGAGTTGCGGCGCGTTCATTGCGATTTGGCTTTCCAAAGAACCTGATTGGCGAAAACTCTCGACGGCGTTTGGAATCGTGGCGGCGCTAATGGGCGCGCTGTTGCTCGTCGCCGAGTTCAACGATTTCTTCGAGCAAAAAATCGATCGGCTCTCCTACGGCGAACATGCGGAAGCGACGACGATTGAACTTCGAGCGCAATGCGAAAATCAAAAACAACTCTCGATTTCCGCTTCGCTGACGCTGTATTCGATCGCGCTGATGCTCTACGGCATTTGGCGAGCGCGTCAGCCGATTCGGCTTGCGGCGATTGGGCTGTTCGGCTTGGCGATTCTCAAAATTTTCATCTACGACCTTTCGTTTCTCGACACGCTCTATCGAATTTTCTCGTTTATCGGCTTGGGCGCGCTCTTGCTGCTCGCGTCGTATCTCTACCAACGCTACAAGCATTTAATCCTTGGCGCGACCTAATCGTAGGGAAGTCGGAGCGGGCGTTGATACGGGTGAGTGGGCGCTTTGCGGCGAAGTTCGGCGAGCAATTTGTAGCGACCGTCGGGCTGTTTTTCGAGAATGACCATCTCGCAATTCTTCGGGTTCGAGTAGGTTTCGAACTCCTCGACCGTCCAGTGAAACCAGCGCATCAAGAAAATGCGAATGGTCATTCCGTGCGTGATGATGACGGCGTTTTCGGGGTAATTGGGGTCGTCGAAGTCGCGGTAGAGGGTGGAGAGAAAATCGCTGACGCGATCATAGACGTCCGCGCCCGATTCGCCGTCTTCGATGCGGTAGTAGAACGTGCCGAAAGCGTCGCGTTCTTGGTCGGTGCGTTTGCATTCGTCGAGGTCGCGCAGATGTCCCCACTCTTGCTCGCGCAGTCGCGGCTCTTCGATGTAGTCGAATTGATGGCGCGGAAAAGACCGCGCGATTTCTTCGAAAGTCATTCGCGCGCGCCAAAGCGGCGAGACGTAAAAGAACGCTCGCTCGTCTTGAAGCAATCGTTTGAGTTCGATGCCAGCGGCGCGGGCTTGCTCGATGCCTTTTTCGGTCAGCAGCAGAGCGTAGTCGGGCTTTTCGCCATAGACGCGGCGATTGACGTTGCCCTCGGATTCGCCGTGCCTGATGAGAATGATGCGCTTGGGCTTCACGGTTGCGACGGTTCTTTTTGGCGAATTATTTTGCGAAACGACGCGAAAAGAAGGTTGCGACCACCATGCCGAAACCCGCAAAACAACTCCAATCGTTTTTCTTTTCGTCGAAAAACCGATACGCCGAACTCATCTTGTTCGGAGCGATTTTCATTCTGCTCGTGGCGGCGATGTTCATGCTCAACTACTACCTCTCGACCAAAAGCAGCGACGACGCGGCGCAAACCTTTTGCGCCAACCGCACGGAACGCGCTTGGCAACGCGCCGCCAAAAATCTCATCGCGTTCAACATCGGCTTCTACGGTCAAGACGATTCGCTCGTCAACGCCTTCGGCGCGTTTAGCGAAAACATCAAGCGATTCGATTCGTTCCTGAACGCGCTCGAAGAGGGCGGAATCATCGTCGAAGACAAGAGCGTCATCAACGTCGTGCCCATTGAAGACGAGGCGACGAAAGAAAGCTTTGAGAGCCTGAACGCGATTTGGTCGCCGATGAGAAGCGATTTTCTGACCCTTGCGGAAATGAGTCCGAGAATGCTCTCGACCGCGTTGCTCGACCGATGCGTGGAGAACGCCATCAGAAAAGACGACGAAATTTTGGACGCGCTATCGAGACTCATCATCGACCTTTCCGAAAATTCAAGCCAACGCTTGAACCAAGCGCAGTTCATTCAAATTTTCACGTTGCTCGTTTGCGTCGCCGTGTTCGCGGCGATGGCGATTCGCCTGACGATCTCCCTGCGCCGAAGCGACAAAATCATCGAAGAGCGAAACCGAGAACTCATAGCGCAACGCGACGAATTGGCGCGCGAAAAGGAAACGATTGAACAACTGCTCCTCGACCTTACGAGAACGCAAGCCCAACTCATTCAATCCGAAAAGATGGCGTCGCTCGGACAAATGGTCGCGGGCTTGGCGCACGAAATCAACACGCCGCTCGGCTTTGCGATGACCAACGTCGGCGTTATCGAGCGCAACGTGGGAATGTTCGCCGACGCGATCGCGCAAACGAAAGAACTCATCGACTTGCTGGAAGGCGGCGATCTCGACGTCGCGTTGCGAAAAATCGACGACGTCAAGTCCGTTCTGCGCCGCATCTACGACCTAAATTTGCTCGAAAAAACCAACAACCGCATCAACGAAGCCAACATCGGACTTGAACGCATCAAAGAACTCATCTTGAATCTCAAAAACTTCTCGCGCCTCGACGAAGCCGAAATGAAAAAGGTGAGTTTGAGCGAAAGCATCGAATCCGCCTTGCTCATCGCCAACCACGTCGTCAAGCAAAAGGCGGAGGTCGTTACGCATTACGCCGACAATCTTTTCGTCGAGTGTTATCCCGCGCAGCTCAATCAAGTTTTTCTCAACGTCATCACCAACGCGGCGCAAGCGATCGAAACCTACGGCAAAATCACCATCGTTACTTGGACGGAAAACGGCTCGGCGAAAATTTCCATCGCCGACACGGGAGTCGGAATCCCCGAAGCCAATCTCAAAAAAATCTTCGAGCCGTTTTTCACCACGAAGCCCGTCGGGCAAGGCACGGGATTGGGGCTTAGCATCGTCTACAAAATCATCGAAAGACACAACGGAAAAATCGAGGTCAAAAGCAAGGTTGGCGAGGGAACGGAAGTCATCATCACCTTGCCGCTCAAACAAAAAGAAACGCGCATCGACCCGACGCTCACGATTTCGTAGCGCAGCCGCCAAGTCGCGTCGGAAACGACCCGCTTTGCGCGAATCCGTCGGCAAGACCTAACTTGCGCCATCTGATCCGAGCCATGATGCGAATCGTCGTTCTCGCTCTCGTCGTCGCGCTTGGCGCATGCGAAGGCAAGCCGCCTGAATTCGTCGAGAAAAAAATCGCCGCGCCCTCTCGCGCCGAAACGACGCCGACGCAGAATCTAAGCGCGCTCCTGAACGAAAACTGGACGCGCCTTCCCGTTTGGCAAGAAGGAACGGAAGAACGCGCCGAATACGAGGCGGAGCGCGTCATCGAGGGCAAAATCGTCAAGTTCATCGAAACGCGCCTGACGCGAAAAGAAGCCTTCTCGCGTCAAGCCTACTCGGCGACGAGCGACACGTCGAGAACGGATTTGCTCGCCGTCGTCTCGCAACACGTCTTGGCGAGAAGCGACCTTGCCGTTTATTCCGCGTCGTTTTCCGTCTTGCAGCGCGACCCGCTGAAACTTGCGAAGTTCATCGCGTCTTGGAGCGATGAACGCGGCGCGCGCGCGAAAATTTTTCGCCGCCTCGTCGGACGCTCAATGCTCTACGCGCACTCGTGGCAAATCGACGGCGAGGGCAAAGGCGACGACGAAACCGATTTAGCCAAAAACGACATGCTCTACGACCAACTGCCGCTCACGCTGCGCGCGCTCAACTTCAAAGAGGGGCGAGAGTTTTATTGGAACGCGCTTTCCGAACTGCTCGAACCCGCAAGCGAAAAGCCCGTTCCGATGGAATGGCGTTTCAGCATCGACGCGCTCGATACCGTCGTCGCGCCGGCGGGCGCGTTTCGCTGTTGGCGCGTCTCGATAAAATCGGCGGAACGCGAAGACGCTTATTGGTTCAGCGTCGACGCGCCCAACGTGATGGTCAGAGCCAGAACCCCGCGCTACGAAGCGCAACTGCGCCGACTCGATTACGTCAAGCGCGACGTCGCTATCTTGAACAAAGCCAAACCTTGACGACGCGAGATGACCGACCTCAAAACGCGCATCAAATCCGAGACGGAAAAAATTTTCCCCGAACTCGTCGCCATTCGGCGCGACATTCACCGACATCCCGAACTCGCCTACGAAGAACATCGCACGGCGAAACTCATCAGCGACCGCCTGCGCGAGTTGGGCTTGGAGGTGCGCGAAGGCGTGGCGAAAACGGGCGTCGTCGCGCATCTCAAAGGCGACAAAGCCACGAGCGAGTCCAAAGTCGTCGCCCTGCGCGCCGATATGGATGCCCTCCCAATGACCGAAGAAACCGCTCACGAGTTTCGCTCGACCATTGAGGGCAAAATGCATGCGTGCGGACACGACGCGCACATCGCCGCAATGCTCGGCGTGGCGATGACGCTCTCGTCGCTCAAAAGCGAACTGCGCGGAACGGTCAAGTTCATCTTTCAACCGTCGGAAGAGAAAATCCCAGGCGGCGCCAAGCCAATGCTCGACGAGGGCGCGTTTGAAAATCCCAAGCCCACCGCCGTGTTCGGTCAGCACTGCATTCCGCAAGTGCCCGTCGGCAAAATCGGCTTCTACGCGGGCGCGATGATGGCGGCTTCCGACGAACTCTATTTCGTCATTCGCGGCGTGGGCGGACATGGCTCCGCGCCGCATCGCGCCAAAGACCCCATCGTCGCCGCCGTTCAACTCGTCAGCGCGCTTCAAACCATCGTCAGTCGCAATATGCCGCCGAAAGAAGCCGTCGTCGTGAGCATCTGCGCCATCAACGGCGGAAGCGCCACCAACGTCATTCCCAACGAGGTCAAACTGATGGGCACGCTCAGAACGATGAACGAAGACCTGCGAAAAGAAGCGTGGCAACGCTTGCAAGACATCACCTTCCACACCGCCAAAGCGATGGGCGTGGAAGCCGAACTCGAAATCCGCAAGGGCTATCCCGTCCTTGTCAATGACGC
>JANWWM010000008.1 GCA_025055975.1 Chloroherpetonaceae bacterium
TCTTATGCGCGTGAGCGTACGCACGATCGAAACGCATCGAGACCACTTGCGCAAGAAACTGCGTTTGAAGAAAGGTCAATCGCTCGCCACGTTTTTGCAAACGATTTGACGCTTTCGCCTCGCCAAACCTCCTCTCCGTAGAAAATCCGTATCGCGCTCCGCGAGTCCTCGCTCTATTTTTTTCGGAAAACCGCGAACCCAAAACGCCCTTGCGTTATGAGGAAAGCGAGAAAAAAGACCAATCGACCCGCGACGCGACTCAACCATTTGAATCCCGAATTCCTGCAAACGTTGGCGCGGCGATTCCCGACGCTGACGCAAACCGAGCGGCGCGTGTGCGCCTTGCTGGCGCTTCACTTGCGCACGAAAGAAATCGCCATTGAGCTTGGCGTGGGAAAAAGAACCGTCGAGACGCATCGACAAAACATTCGGCGCAAACTCGGCGTGCCGAAAGGAATGGAATTGAGCGCGTTCCTCTGCTCGCTTTGAAAATCGTCTCCGTAGAAAATCCGTAGCCCTCGTTTGCCAAACGCTTCTTAATCTTGCGTTGCTCAACCCAATCTTTGAAAGGAGAAAAAAATGAACAAAACTTGCTTTGCAATCCTCGCTCTGTGCTGGCTTTCGCTTTCCGCGCAAGCGCAAACGCTCTACGACGAGCTGAACGATGCCCTGCTCATCGCCGAAAAAACCAACCGCGCGATTGAGCGCGGCAAGATCACCGTCGAGCAAGTCCTCTACGAAGCCTTTGAAGACGATCCCGACTACGGCTTCACGGGACACACCACCGTCTCGCTTTGGCAAACGCTTGATGGCTTCGTGCGAATGACGACGCTTCACGAGTGGCCGAATCGTTTGCCAGAAGTCAAAAATCTCTACCTCGACGCGCAATTTCACCCAATCGTCTTGATTGACGAAAGCAATCACGACTTCAAAAAGTGCGTCGTCTTCGAAGGCGATGAGCCTGCCATCTACGCCGAAGCGGATTGGCTCAGCGACCACTATGGCGATTACACGATTTATCGCATCACGCCGAAGGAATATCGCTACGCCACGCGAATTCTCTCGGAGTATGAACACGTGCTTGAAGATTGGGCGCACAATGTTCAAAGCGCGCACAATAAGCGCCGTGTCGGCGAGTATGCCGCTCCAGCGGGCACGCCGCTGATTCGATCGCTTGACCAAGCCTTGATAAAGTGGAAGTAAGGAAGGAGGGAAAAGATGAAACCCAACCCAAACTGGCCCAGCAGAACGGGCAATCCGTCGGGTCCGGGTAGAGGCAACAATCCGCCGTCCAAGCCCGCGCCAAAACCGCCGAAGAAGTAGGTCAGCGTAGAAAAGCCGCTCGGCAAGGAGCGGCTTTTCATTTACGCGAAGAGCAGTTGCTCAAATTCGCGCGCCAGTTGCGCCGTCAAGTTCCGACGGTCGTATTTCTCCACGACGTCCTTCGGCGGAACGGGCAACGTTCCCGACTTCCACATTTCGAAAAGGTCGAGAATTTTGGCGGCGATTTCGTCAGGATTGTTCGGGTGCGCGACCACGCCGTTGGCTTCCAAAACGAATTGCCGCGAGGCGCCTTCGGGCGTAATGCCGAAGAGCGTCCGACCGCACGCGACATATTCAAAGAGTTTCCCCTGCGTGATGGTCTCAATGCGTTTGACGGCGGATTGCGTCGCCCAAAGCACGTCGGCTTGAAAATTCTCGGCGATGGTTTCCCGATGCGACTTGTATCCCGCGACTTGAACGATCCCGTCAAGCCCCAACGACGCTGCCAGTTTCAGATATTCGCTTGGAAACAAGCCTACGAAACGCGCCTCGACGCGCTCGCGCAGATTGGGATTTTTCTCAATCGCTTTTTTCAAGCCCAAGAAAAAGGGTTTCGGCGAGCGCTCGGAACTGTGCAAAGTCCCTGAATAGAGCAGTCTGAATTTGCCCGTATTGACGCGGGTTTTCGGCAGTCCCTCAAAATCCTTCGGGTCGTAGCCGTGCGGAATGATGACGATGTCGCGGTGCGCGAGCTTGCCCCGATAGGCGCGCAAAAATTGCTCTTTTAGCAAGCGATTGACGGCGACGATTTTGTCCGCGCCCAGCAAGACTTTCTCTTCCAAATGCTGATGCCATCGGCGATGCAGAGGCGTGGCGTAGAAGTGAAGCGGATTTTCAACCCAAGGATCGCGAAAGTCCGCGACGACGGGCAATTGATATTTCTTGCGCAATTCAAGCGCGATGAGATGCGACGTGAACGGCGGTGCGGTGGAAAAGACGAGTTCAATGTCGCCTTGCTTTTCAATGATTTCGGACGCTTTGGCGAGCGCGGATTTCTTCCACCCGATTTTGTTGTCGGGAACGAAAAAGGTTTGGCTGATGGCGCTCATCAAGCGACGTAGAGGCGCTTTGGGCAAATTCAACTGCCGCGATTTTGAAAAATTTGCCGCAACCCTCGTCACGTCCCGCGTTGCCGAGCGATGCACTTCGACGACGCTCATATCGAGTTCGTTCAGGAGCGTTTCGTCGTAGGCGTAATAGGCGGTGGGCGCAATCGTCAGCACGATGGGCTTCCAGCCAAACTCGGGCAAATACTTGACGAATTTCAGCGCGCGTTGAACGCCCGAAAGCCCCATCGGCGGAAAGTAGTAGGCGATGACCAAAACTTTTTTCAAAGCGCGCTCGGCGCTCGACGAAGCGGGCGATTGAAGCGAGAGAAATTCAGACGAAGCCATAAACCGTTCAAAGTTGAGCGTTGCGAGGACGTGGCGAACGTTTCAAACTCGAAGGCAGCAGAACGCGATCGGCGAAACGTAAAATTTTTTTGGGAGAGGCAAGAGTTTGATTTCTCGAAAATTTTCGCAAGGGAACGCTCGAAACAAAAAAGCCTTAGAACTTGAAAGCCGACGAACAAGTTCTAAGGCAAGAAAGAACGAACCTATGACAATGAGAAAGTTGTCAAAGGTAATCACTAAACCTCAATTTCGTAGGATTTCGTTTGAAATTTGACGATTTCTTAAAGGTTTCTTAACGAGTTGGCTCAAAATTTGAGAAAATTCAAGGCTTGCGCTCGCGCATCGCTCGATGCAATTCTTCCTTCGTCGCTTCGTATCCGCTTTTTTGGTCGGGGCGCAAGATGGCGGAGATTTCGTCGTCGATTTTTTTCAAGCGTTCATTCGCCAAGCGAAAGAGCCGAAGTTTGTCGCCCTTCGCCGATTCGCGTTCCAATCGGAACTCCGCTTGGTTTCTGACGAGGATTTCCTTGACCTTTTCTTTTTGCGCCGCATCAAGCGCGACGTGGCGTTCAAGGCTGGCGAGCATTTTTTCGGCGCGCGCAAGGTCGCGTTCTTCGGGAGTTTGCGCGAAACTCGTCGCGCTCGCAACGACGAGACAGAAAAGCAGGCAAACTCGACGCGTGGAGCGGTTCATGGATTCGGAATGGTTTTGAATCGAAGTTGCGACGCTATTCGCAACCGCCGCTCACGAGTTGCGAGGCGCGCTCGGCGGCTTTGACGACGGCTTTGATGAGCGTAACGCGCAATCGTCCGTCTTCAAGTTCCAACAAGCCATCGATCGTGCATCCTGCGGGCGTGGTTACGCTATCCTTCAAAAGCGCGGGGTGCTGTTTGGTTTCCAAGACGAGCTTCGCCGAGCCAAGCATCGTTTGCGCCGCCAAGAGCGTCGAGATGTCGCGCGGTATGCCGAGCTTCACGCCCGCTTCGGCAAGCGATTCGATGACGACGTAAATGTAGGCGGGTCCCGACGCGGAAAGCGCCGTAACGCCGTCGAAGAGCGATTCGTCGAGCTCCACGACCAAGCCGACGGATTCGAAAATTTCTTTGGCGAGCGCCAGATGCTCCTTCGTGGCGAACTTTCCGCCGCAAATCGCCGTCATTCCCGCGTTGATGAGCGAAGGCGTGTTCGGCATGGCGCGAATGACGGGCACGTCGGCTTGCAAATGCCGCTCAATGTAGGACGTGGTTACCGACGCGGCGACGCTGATGATGAGTTGCGTTGGCTTCAACGCGGTTCGAATGTCCGCGCAAACGTTGGCGACGTTCTGCGGCTTGACGGCGAGAATGACGATGTCGGACTTCGTTACGAGATCTTTGTTGGACGCAAGGGCTTCGATGCCGACCTTGCTTCTGATGCGTTCAAGCGAGCCGTCTCGCTTCGCGCTTCCGAAAATATCCGACGCGCCAAGCGCGCCGTTCTTCATTAGCCCCAACGCGATGGCTTCGCCAAGCTTGCCAACGCCGATAATGCCGACTTTTTTCCCCGAAAGCATTTTTTCGAGAGTCTAGTTACCAATCTTTTTCGTATTTGGTTTGGTTGGCTTTTTTCATCAAATACTTTTTGAGCATTTGTTTTTCGTCTTGCTTCAAGGCATCGAGCAGTTTTTCCGCGTCGGCTCTGCTGATTTGGGCTTCGCCTTGCCCAACGTCGTTGGGCTTTGGGTCGGGCGGCTTGTTCTGACCGTCTTGACGGTTTTGATTTTGGTCGTTCTGATTCTGTTGAGGTTTGTTTGTGTCGCCTTTCGGGTCTTGATTGTTTTGTCGCTGGTCTTGTTTGTTTTTGTCGTTTTGCTCTTGCCGGTCTTGTTTGTCTTGTTGGTTGTTGCCTTTCGGCTTTTGCTCTTCCATCTGTTTCAAGATGGCTTTGGCGAGTTCGAGGTTTTGCTTGGCTTGCAAATCGTTGGGATTGAGTTTGAGCGATTCTTTGTAGTTCTTGATGGCGTCTTTGAGGAGCGATTCTTTTTGGTCGGGGGGCGCGGTTTTGGCGCGGCTGAAATAGCCGTTGCCGATGTTGTAGTAAGCGCCTGAACGAAGCGTTGGGTCGAGCGAAGCGTTCTCGGCGATTTTGCGGTAATCGCTTTCGGCTTCGTCGAATTTTTTCATTCGGTAGAGCGCGTTGCCGCTATTGAAGATGGCTTCTTTTTTGTTCTCGAATTTGTCCTCTTCGGCGATGATTTTGTCGTAGCGGCGTTTGGCTTCGTCGTATTCGCCCGCGAGATATTTTTGGTTGCCGTCGCGCAGGTCGAAATACTGCGCGCGCAAGTTGGGCGCGACGAAGAGCCACAGCGAAGCGAGCGCGAGAAAGGTTTTCATCGAAATTAGGGTTTGAGTTTGCGTCGGTCGCTCAAAAGGGTTTCAAGCAGGAGCAGCGCGAAGGCGACGGCGACGAAGAATTGAAATTTGTGGTCGTAATCGACGAACTCTTTGGCGGAAAGTTCCTCTTTATCGAGTTTTTGGAGTTCGAGGAAGAGCTTGTCCAAATCTGCGCCGCTCGCGTCGATGCGAAAGAATTTGCCGCCCGTTTTTTCGGCGACGAGGCGAAGCGTCGCGTCGTCGAAGGTCGTGGTGATGACGGCGCCGTTTTTGTCGCGCTTGAAATCAACGCGGCGACCCGTTTCGTCGTAAATGGGAATGGGCGTCGATTGCGGAGAGCCAACGCCAACGGCGTAGATGCGCACTCGGCGCTCCATGGCGCGAGCGAGCGCGTCTTCGAAGTTTTTCTCGTGGTCTTCGCCATCGCTGACGAGCACGATGATTTGATTTCGAGTTTGGGCTTTTTCGCGCGATTCGGCGGCGCGCTCGCTGCCGCGAAAGGCTTTCAAGGCTTCGTTGATCGCCGCGCCGAAGTTCGTGCCTTGCGCTTCAATCGAGCCTGCGGAGACGATGTCGAGAAAGAGCTTGAGCGCGGCTTTGTCGAGCGTCATCGGGCACTGCAAAAAAGCGTCGCCCGCGAAGATGACCAGTCCGACGCGATCGTCGCCCAATCGCTCCACGAAGCGCGAGATCTCGTATTTGGCTTTGGCTAATCGGCTCGGCTTGACGTCTTCGGCAAGCATGCTGTTCGAGACATCGAGCGCGAAGACGATTTCAATCCCCTTGCGCTTGACTTCGCGCAGACGAGTTCCAATCTGCGGGTCGGCAAGGGCGAACATCAAACTGGCGATGGCGACGAACCAAACGATCATCTTCCAAACGACCTTCGGGCGCGAGAGCGACTCGGAAAGTTTGCGCATCAGCTCAATCGAGCCGAACTCGCCAAGCGCTCTGAACCGCGCCACGACGAAATAAATCGCCGCCGCCAAAATCGGCGCGAGCAAAAGCCAATAGAGAATGATTTGAGGATTCCCGAATTTCATTCGTCAGCGTTTTTAATCGGGGCGAGACAATATACGCCAAAAACGGCAACCGATTTCCGAGAGCGTCCGACGTCAGCGGCGCGACGCGGAGCCGTTGAGGAGCGCGCTTGCCAGTCGCTCGGCTAAATTTTCAATGTCGCCCGCTCTCGCCAAGCCCTCGACCCAATTTTTCGGAATCCCCTCGTAGCCATAGAGCAAGCCTGCAAGTCCGCCCGTTACCGCGCCCATCGTGTCGGAATCGCCGCCCAAATTGACGGCTTTCAAAACCGCGTCCTCATAACTCTTGGTCGTGAGCAAAGACCAAACGCTCGCTTCGAGGGTATGAACCACATAACCGCTACTTGAAATGTCTTCTTGCGAGAGCGCGTAAATGTTTCGTTTGAGAAGGCGGTCGAAAACGGAAATTTCTCTTTGGCTGACGTGGCGAGAAGCCAAATAAGCGGGAAGTTCGTTTCGCAACCTTTCGTAAATCTCAAACTTGCTCTTTCCATAAAGCAGGTCGCGGGCAAATTCGAGGTAGTAGAAACAAGCGATGACGGAACGAATGTGCCGATGCGTGATGGACGAGACTTTTCGAGCGATTTCAAAACGCTCGTCGATTGGCTTGCCCCAAACATAGAAGACGAGCGGCAGAATGCGCATCAAAGAACCGTTGCCGTTGGAGTTTTCGTCGTCGGAGCCTGCGCGTTCAGGATTTTCGCCGTTGGCGAGTCGCACGATGGCGGCTCGCGTCGCAATGCCCACATCGAAGACGCGCCCTCTCGCCGTCCAGTAGCTCTCATAAAGCCACTTGACGAAATTTTGGGCGATTTCTTTCAAGTCAAATCCTTTCGTCAAGGCTTCTGCGAGGCAAAAAGCAAGCGAGCTATCGTCGGACCAAGTTCCCGCAGGAAGATGATATGTTCCGTATCCCACCATATCGGCAATGGGCTTCTGGCGCAAAGCCTCTCGGCTGACAAACTCTACGGGCACGCCGAGCGCGTCGCCAACCGCCAGCCCGAACAACGCCGATTTGATGCGCTCCGCGAGTTTTTGGCGAACGTTTCGTTGCAACGCTCTGATGATTTTTTCCATAGCGCCGTTTTCAAAGCACGATTCCAGATAGCCCTCGCTGAATCCGTCGGCTCGATAAATCGTCGTCAGGAGTTTGCAAAGCGTTGTCGCGTCGAGTCGAGAGCAATCGCAAGTTTCGTCGGCGAGAATTTTTTGACCCTTTTCCCAACTCATCCAATCAAAGACGGGCAAAATGCCAAGATCGCCGATAACGCTCGTCGTTTCATGGACGACGGACATAAAACTCTCGCGCGATTGCTTGTCGCGACGATGCGAGCGAGCGGTCTTCGCTTTCTCGATTTTGGGCAAAAGCGCGAAAAGCCGATTCCAATCGTCGGGCGAAAGCGCGTCGAGGTTGGGTTGGGACATCGTGGTTTGCGTCGGTTCTGATGGTTGCTAAACTTTGATGAAAGATAAGTCCGAAATTCGCAATTGGATTCCTCGCTAGCGCTCGGAATGACAGAAAAAACGTCGGAATCAAGGCAGAAGCGACGTCGTTCTGAATGAAGCGAAAGAATCTTCTTCTTGTCATTCTGGAACGGAGCGAAGCGGAGTGAAGAATCCACATTCAGAGAAGCAAAGGCGCTCAATTCGCAACTTGCGTTCTGTATGGACTCCTCGCTGGCTCTCGGAATGACAAGACAGAGAGTTTGGAATGACGAGAAAAACGTTTGGAATGAAGTCCGCTTGGAAGGGCGAGATGGCGGCGCTTAAAATGCGTCGCGCCGTTTAATCGAGTTTGAAAATGCGACAATTTCTCCTGTTTCTGCACGTGATTTGTTTCGCGTTGTGGATGGGCGCGGTTGCCGCGTCAATGTTCGTGATTCGGACGCTTGAACCGCGCCTGACCAATCCCGACCGCGCCTCGATGGACGAGGAATTGCTCAAAACCTACATTCGCCACGAGGTCAAGCTTGTCGATGTCGCTTTCCTTGGCGTTTTGCTCACGGGCGTTCTGCTCGCGCAATTCTTCGCGGGCTGGACGCTCTGGACGGCGGTCAAACTCGCGCTTTATTTCGTTCAATTCGGCGCGACGACGCTCTACATCGCAAAGTTCATCAGACCGCTCAAATACCCGTGCTCGCCCAACGAATACAAACGCTGGCAAGGATTGTTCGCCGTGTCGTTCAGTCTGTTTTTCGTCGTTCTCGTTTGGACGTATTTTGGACGCGATTTGTAGCGTCAAGAAAAATCGCGCTTCGACGAGCGATCGTGATTGAAACCGCGCCGTTCCGAAAAGCGAACGCAGACTTCTGAACGATTCACGAGACTGTGCCATCTTTCTCCGACAAACGCGAGCGTCTGTTGCTTCTAACGCTCCTTGCCGCGCAATTCACGCACCTGTTGGATTTCGTGATTATGATGCCGCTCGGACCGCAATTGATGCGCGTCTTTGAGATTTCGGCGCAAGAGTTTGGCTTTCTCATTTCCGCTTACACGTTCAGCGCGGGCGTTACGGGGTTTTTGAGCGCGCTTTGGATCGATAGATTTGACCGTCGTTCCGCGCTTCTCGCGCTGTATTCGGGCTTTGGCGCGGGGACGCTGTTGTGCGGACTTGCGTCGGGCTATGTGGCGCTGACGCTGGCGCGAATCGTGGTGGGCGGATTTTGCGGCGTGTTGGGCGCGCTCGTGTTCGCCATCATCGGCGACGCGATTCCCGAAGAGCGACGCGGCGCGGCGACGGGAGTCGTGATGAGCGCCTTCGCGCTCGCTTCGGTGGCGGGCGTGCCGATTGGGTTATGGCTCGCCAATCGTTTCGGTTGGCGATTCGCGTTTTTGATGCTCGCCGTTCTTTGCGCGACGACTCTCGCGCTCGCCTACAACGCGCTGCCGCCAATGCGCGCGCATCTTCAAGCCCAAACGGCGCGCCAAACGCCCCTCGACGCGATGCGAAAACTGTTCGCCGTCGTCTCAACGCCAAACCACTTGAACGCGCTCGCGTTTATGTCGCTGCTGATGATCGCGGGCTTCACGGTGATTCCATACATCAGCCCGTATTTCGTCGCCAACGTCGGATTGAGCGAAGGCGATTTGCCGCTGATTTACTTTTTCGGAGGGGCGGCGACGATTTTCACGTCGCGCCTCGTGGGCGGACTTGCCGACAGATTTGGAAAAGCGAGAACGTTTGCGATCGCGGCGATCGCTTCGGTCATCGTGATTTACGCCATCACGAACTTGCCCAGAGTTCCGCTCGCGCTCGCGCTGTTGGTTACGACGCTCTTCACGATCGCGATGAACGGTCGTTTGGTGCCTGCCGTCGCGCTCGTCGCTTCGAGCGTCGACCCGAAAACGCGCGGCAGTTTTATGAGCGTCAATTCGGCGTTTCAGCAACTTGCGTCGGGCGCGTCGAGCGTCGTGGCGGGAATGATTCTCGGCAAAGCCGCAGATGGCTCGATGACGAATTATCATCTCGTTGGCTTCGTCGCCATTGGGGCGACCCTTCTGTGCGTCGCGTTGGCGAAGCGAATTCGCGTCGTCGAAGAAAGCAAAGGCGCGGAGTCGCCCGCGCTTCTCGAAGAACCTTGACGGATTGGTTCAGAACGAGCGCAGAACGGTGTTTTTGAGGAAGTGTTTGTCGTCTCTTTGCGGATAGTCGGTCGTGTAGTGCAAGCCGCGCGATTCGCGTCGTTTCATCGCGCTTTCGATGATGAGCTTGGCGACTTTTATGATGTTGCGCAGTTCCAGAAGCTCGGCGGAGATTTTGGTTTTTTTGTAGTAGGCTTCGGTTTCTTCTTTGAGAAATTCGATGCGACGTCGCGCGCGTTCCAAGCGCAAGTCGCTGCGCACGATGCCCACGTAATCGTTCATCGCTTGTTGCGCTTCCTTGCGGTTGTGCGAAATCAAAATCCACTCTTCGGGATTTTCCGTGCCGCTCTCGTCCCAGTCGGGAAATTCCACGTTGTTTTGAACGCTCTTGGCTCGTTCTTTCACGTCCAAGAAGGCGCGGTGCGAAAAGACGAGGGCTTCAAGGAGAGAATTGCTCGCCAAGCGATTTGCGCCGTGCACGCCCGTGCAAGCGACTTCGCCGCAAGCGTAGAGGCGGTCGATCGTGGTGCGCGCGAAAAGGTCAGTTGCCACGCCGCCGCATGAGTAGTGCATCGCGGGCACGACGGGAATCATCTCGCGGGTGATGTCGATGCCGAACATCAAGCACCGCTCGTAGATGTTGGGAAAACGCTCTTTGATTTCGCTTTCGGGCTTGTGGGTGATGTCGAGATAGACGAAGTCGTCGCCGCGTTTTTTCATTTCGTTGTCGATGGCTCTGGCGACGATGTCGCGCGGGGCGAGCGATTTGCGCGGGTCGTATTTGTGCATAAACTCCTTGCCGTCTTTGGTTCTAAGCACGCCGCCGAAACCGCGCACGGCTTCGGTGATGAGAAACGATTTCGCGTCGGGGTGGTAGAGCGTCGTCGGGTGGAACTGAATGAACTCCATGTTGTGAATTTCGGCGCCCGCGCGATACGCCATTGCCACGCCGTCGCCCGTTGCGATGGGCGGATTGGTCGTGTGCAGATAAACGTGCCCGCACCCGCCCGTCGCCAGCATCGTGAACTTGGCTAAAATTTTCTTGAACCGATTGGTCTTCGTATCGAGCGCATAAGCGCCGTAGCAGGTGATGTCGTTGGTCTTCTTGCGAAGGTGATGTTCGGTGATGAGTTCGATCGAGACGTGATGCTCCAAAATTTTGACGTTGGGATTTTCGGAGGCTTTTTGAAGCAAGGCGCGCTCGACTTCCTTGCCCGTAAGGTCGGCGGCGTGCGCGATGCGATGCGCCGAATGACCGCCTTCCCGCGCGAGATGAAGTTTGCCCCCTTCGGTCGTGAAGTTCACGCCGAGTTCAATCAACGTTTTGACGTGGTCTGGACCCTCTTTGACCAAGACTTCGACGGCTTGGCGATTGCAGAGACCCGCGCCCGCGTCGAGCGTGTCGGCGATGTGCGCCTCGAAAGAATCTTCGGGCGCGAGCACGGCGGCGATTCCGCCTTGCGCCCAATTGGTGTTGGAATCGGAACGCTCTTTTTTGGTGATGACGACGACCTCGCCGATTTCGGCGGCTTTGAGGGCGAAGAAAAGCCCCGCGATGCCGCTTCCAATCACGAGCACGTCGGTCTTGATGGTTTCGGTCATTTTGGCTTCCTTGCTCGCGCCTTATCCGCGTGGCTTTGAGGAATTTTCGGGAAAAAATTTCGCCTTCGCAAACTCCCAAACGATTGGCAAGAGCGAAACGCCGATGATGCCGAAAATGACGAGCGAAAAGTTCTTCTTCACGACGGGCAACTCGCCGAAGAAAAATCCCAAAAAGGAAAGCGAGAAAATCCAGACCAGACCGCCGACGACGTTGTAGAAGAGAAAATGCGAATATGTCATCGCGCCCATTCCCGCCACGAAAGGCGCGAAGGTGCGCACGATGGGCACGAAGCGCGCCAGCACGATGGTGCGTCCGCCATAGCGCTCGTAAAAATCGTGCGTCTTGTCAAGGTGTTCTTTCTTGATGAGGCGCGAGCGATGCGAGACGAGATAATCGCCGAACTTGTATCCAATGAAGTAATTGACCGTGTCGCCCAAAATCGCCGCCAGCGACAAGAGCGAGACGATGAGCCACAGTTCCACCGCGCCCGTCGAAGCGAGCGCGCCAACGGCGAAGAGCAAAGAATCCCCCGGCAAAAACGGCGTCACCACAAGCCCCGTCTCGCAAAAAATGATGAGAAACAAAATCGCGTAAATCCACGCGCCGTAATCTTGCGACAAATCCGCGAGGTATTTGTCGAGATGCAACAGAACGTCGATGAACCGTTTGACGAAATCCATTATGAAAGCGGTTTTGGTGAACGAGATTTGAACAGGTTGAAAAGAATCGTTCCGATGATGACGACGAGAATCAGCGCAATGCCGCGATTGATGTAGGCTTCAAGTTCGGGAAATCGCTTCACGACGAAGTAGCCCAAAAGCGAGAACGAAAGAATCCAAACCGTCGCGCCGCTCACGCTGAACGCGATGAAACGCGGATACGCCATTCCCGCAACGCCGGCGACGGTCGTGGCGAAGTTTCGGACGACGGGAAAATATCGGGCGAAAAAAATCGCCTTGCCGCCGTGCGCGTCGTAGAAGGCTTGCGCTTTGAGGAGATATTCGCGCTTGAAGAACAGCGAATCTTCTTTCTCGAAGAGTTTTCGCCCCAGATGCTTGCCGATGAAATAGCCCGTCGAGTCGCCCAAAATCGCCGCCGAAATCATCACGAGATTGACTTGAACGATGTCGAGCTTGCCCGTCGCCGCCACGAGACCCGCCGTCAGAATGAGCGCGTCGCCCGGAAGCAAAAACCCGAAGAAAAGACCCGTGTCGGCGAAAATGATGAAAAACAACAGCGCGTAACCGCCCCAGCGAATCATCTCGTCGAGCGAGCCAAAGGAAAGAGATTCGGGCATTTGGGTTTGCGGTTAGCGCCGAAGACGAACTCGGTCAGGCTCGACAACGGCGAAATTGTTCTCGAGACGATTCCCATATCTTTGACGACGTTCGACACAATTGAACCGCGAACCTCGCTCGATAACCCGCGCAATCTCAGCAACATCACGCCACAGCTGGATTTCGCTCTGCGAAACGCAAGTTCGCCAAAATCTTTGTCGTCGGTTATGACGATCTCGTTTTCCGCGATGCTAATTTGAAGAATCGCCTCGTCGCTCGCGCCTGGCGCGATGGAAGAGACTTGACGCACGTTGAATCCCTCTGCGATTAACCGCTCCGCGATGCGTTGGTCGACGTTCTCATCAATCAGAAATTTCACGATTCTGTTTTAGCGCGACTTCTCTCGACACGTCCGCCGCGTAGTTCAGCGCGTCCGAAATCGCTTCACGGCTCAAACGGGGGTGGCTGAGTAGCAATTCGTCAATTGACGTGCCAGCGGCAAGTTCGCGCAAAACGTGCTCGACCGTGATGCGCGTGCCTTTGACGACAGGCTTCCCCATCATCACGGCGGGATTTCGTTCAATCTGATTCGGCATGCGCGGCGTTTTACTTGGAAAGTTCGAGCATTCGCTCCATCGGCTTCAAGGCGCGCAGGCGCAACTCTTCGCTCATCGTGATTTCAGGCGCGCGGTTTTTCATCGCAAGATAAACCTTTTCGAGCGTGTTGAGCTTCATATACGGGCATTCGTTGCAAGCGCAATGCCGTTCTTCGTTGGGCGGCGCGGCGATGAACGTTTTGCGAGGCGAGCGTTTTCGCATTTCGTGAATGATGCCCGCTTCGGTCGCCACGATGAATTCTTGATGCGGACTTTGAATCGTGAACTCCAAGAGCGCTTTGGTCGAGCCGATGAAGGCGGCATGCGCCAAAACTTGCGGCTCGCATTCGGGGTGAGCGATGATGACGGCGTTGGGATGGCGCGTTTTGAGCGCGATGAGTTTGCGCTCGTTGAAGGTTTCGTGCACGATGCACGAGCCTTGCCACAAAATCATTTTGCGCCCCGTTTTTTGCTCCAAATACGCGCCGAGATTTTTGTCGGGCGCGAAGATGATGTTCCGAGATTCGGGAATGGAGCGCACGATTTTCTCGGCGTTGGACGAGGTGCAAATCACGTCCGACATCGCCTTGATTTCCGCCGAGCAATTGATGTAACTCACCACGACGGCGTCGGGGTGTTGCGCCTTGAATCGCGCGAAAAGATGCGGCGGGCACGAATCGGCAAGCGAGCACCCCGCCGCCAAATCGGGAAGCAAAACTTGTTTGGTCGGGTTCAAAATTTTCGCCGTCTCCGCCATAAAATGCACGCCGCAAAAAACGATCACGTCGGCATCGGTGGCTTTGGCTGCCTGCGCCAGTTGCAAACTATCGCCCAAGAAGTCCGCGATGTCTTGAATGTCAGGCTCTTGGTAGTAGTGCGCCAAAATGACGGCGTTCATTTCCCTTTTGAGCCGCGCGATTTCTTCGAACAAATCCAACTTCGCCGTCGCGCGCGCTTCTACTGCGGTTTCCATAACTGAACGAGTTTGGTTGAAGTTAATTCAATCCGACCATTTGCTTCGAGAGTTCCCAAAAACGCTTGCGAATTTCGGCGTTATCGACGATGGGGTTGTAAGGTTGCGGACGCTTTTTGACGAAATAGCGTCCCGTTACGCCCTCGACGTCGGGCGACGAGGCGAGATAGACGGGGGTTTCCGCGCCTTCTTCGAGCGGCGCGCCTTTCATCGCAAAGCCCGCTTCCAAAAGTTTCGTCGCGATCACGCCAGGATGCAAGGCGTTGGAAGCGATTTTCTCGCCCTTCAATCGCTCGGCGAGTTCAACGGCGAAGAGCACGTTGGCGAGCTTCGAGCGCGAATAAGCGTCGTAGCCATCGAACTTTTTTTCGCCTTGCAGGTTGTCGAAATCGAGCGTGGCGCGAAGATGCGCGACGGAACTGACCGTGATGACGCGCGCCGACGGCGCGGCTTTGAGCAATGGCAAGCAGAGATGCGTCAAAAGAAACGGCGCGAGGTGATTGACCGCGAAGGTCATTTCGTAGCCGTCGCGCGAAAGTTCTCGTCGTTGCATATAAACGCCCGCGTTGTTGATGAGCGCGTCCAAGCGCGGATATTTTTGCGCAAGGTCGAGCGCCATTTTGCGCACGGCGGTCAGCGACGAAAAATCGGCGTTGAACGTGTCCAAATGCGCGCCAGGCGCTTTGGCGTGAATTTCTTTCATCGTCTCAATGAGGCGCTTAGGGTTGCGCCCGTGCAAGAGAACGGTCGCGCCGAGTTTGGCGAGTTCGAGCGCGGTTTGTTTGCCGATGCCATCCGTCGCGCCCGTTACGAGAACGTATTTGCCCGTCATCGCAAGAATTCCATTTCGTCGGTCAAAGCGTCGTAACTTCAAACGCCGTCGTCAAACGGAAAACGCAAAGATGCACGTAAAAACTCGAATTTTGAACCTGACGATTTGCGTCGCGTTAGGGCTGTTTCTGCTCGCGCCCGCCGCGCTTTCGGCGCAAAAAAACGACGCGCCCGCGCCAATTGAACTTTACGGCGCGACGTTCAGGCTCGATTTTCAGCCGAGCGGCATCGACGACATCGATCGCTTGGAACTCGTCGAGCCGCGCTTTGCCGACATCGCTCGCGCCGCGATTCATCGCGCCACGCCTTTCGCCAGTCGCTTGGTCGAGCTTTGCGATTCGCTCAACTTCCCCGATTGGCTTCGCTTGAAACTCGTCGGAGAAATCGCCAAACGCTCCGCGAAAAAAAACAATCAAAGGACGTTCGTGGCGATGGTCTTGCTGCGCGCGATGGGCTACGACGCGGCAATCGTTTTGCTCTCGAAACAGTGGCGGCTCGCCATCGAGGTCGACCAAAAAATTTTCTTCGCCACGCTGTTCGAAGAATCCAAAAGACGCTACGCCATCTACGACATTGAGAAAGGCGAGCTGATGAAGGCGACGGGCGAATCCGACGGCTTCTACGACGCAAACGAAAACTTGGGTCAAACCTTAGAGCCGCTCGCGCTCTTTCAAGATGGCTTGCCGAATTTGCCCTTCAAGCCCATTGAGAGAAAAATCACGTGGAAGTTCGAGGGCGAAAATTACTCGCTCGCTTTCGCGCTCAATCGCAATTTGGTTCGGTATTTGGAGTCGCGCCCGCAGGTCGATGTGGCGCTGTATTTCAACGAGAGCGTTTCGCGCGACGTCGTTCAAGCCGTCATTGAGCCGCTGAAACGAATCATCGCCGAGAAGGGCTTTTCGCCGCGCCGCGCCGTCGCGTTTCTGCATTCCTTCGTTTTGAACGGATTTGCCTACAAAGACGATATGCAAACTTCGCGCGGACAGCACGTCAACAGCCCGCACGAGACGCTGGCGAGCGAGTTTTCGGACTGCGAAGACCGAGCGATTTTGCTTTCGGCGTTGATTCGCGGCGCGCTCGGCTACGAGGTCGTCGGCATCGAGTTTCCGAATCACATTTCGCTCGCCGTTCATTATCCCGACTTCGTCGCCGAGCCAGGAGACGAAGTTTATCTCTACGAGGGCAAACGCTTTTTGAGTTCCGACCCGTCGTGCTTTGGCGCGCTGGGTAGCGTCAATCCCGACTTCAAGGGGAAAACGCCGATTCGCTTCATTCGCGTCGAGCCGCTGGCGATTTCGGGCGCGAACTATTGATGCTTCAACGCCTCGACAGGCTCGATGCGCGCGGCGCGATTGGCAGGGTAAAGACCCGCGACGACGCTTACCGCAATCGAGAACAACATCGCCGAAACGACGAGCCAATCGGGGAAATGAAAGAACGCCAAGTCCGTTCCCGCTTGCCGTCGCACGTAGTAGTTCGCCAAGGCGTTCACGCCCATCGTGCCGAGCTTGCCCAACAGCAATCCCAACGCGCCGCCGAAAAAGCCAATCACGGAACTTTCGACGAGAATGATCTTGCGCACGTCCGCGTCGCTCGCGCCGATGGCTTTCATAATGCCAATCTCGCGGTAGCGCTCCATAATGGACATAATCATCGTGTTCGTGATGCCGAGCGTCGCCACCACGAGCGCGATCGTGCCCACGACCGCCAACGCCATATCGAACAAGACGAATAGCCGCTTGAACTCCTCGAACTCGTCGCTGAAACTCGTCGCGTTGAGCTTGATTTTTTCCAACGCCGTCTTGACAAGTTCGGCTTCTTTGGGATTGCTGGCGCGGACGATGATGGCTTGATAGCCCTCGCGCTGTTCGGTTCGGCGCAGCAAATCGAGCGTCGAGATGAAATTGAGCCGCTCCAAGCGTTCCGCCGTTTGAAGCGGAACGATGAGACGCAAGCCGCTGGAAAGTTTTTGAATCTGCTTGTCCATAATGCCGCCAATGCGAAACTGATACTTGCGCTCCGCAATGGGCAAGCCGCCACCCACGCCGAAAGGCATCGACGAGAGCGAAAGAATTTTGCCCACATCGAGCGCGATGGTCGTGAGCGTAACGCTCTTGCCCAGCGCGCTTTCGGGGTTTTTGACGCCGAGACGATTGAGCAAAATTTCCGAAACGACGACCTCGTTGGAGGAATCGCTTTCGAAAAATCTGCCGTAGCGAATTTGGTTGTAGCCCGCAACCTTGCCCATCGACGCGGGCAACGCCTCCGCCAAGACGGGCGAATCGAGCGTATCGAGCGCGAGCCGACACGGAAAAACGATTTCGGGATAAACGATCGCGTTTGGCGCGACTTCCAACGCCGCTCGCTTCGCTTTCTCCAACACTTCGGGCGTGAGCACGACCAGGTTCGCGTCTTTTTTCTTCTCGTTTTTGAAGATGCGGTTCGAAAGATTCACGAGGCTCGCAAAGTCGTTGCTCGTTGGCGCGATGCGCACCGTGTTGAAGAGTTCAAGGTCGGTGAACTCGTCGGTGAACGTTTTTTGCAAGCCCGACCCGTAAGCGAGCATTGAGACGAGAGCCGCCACGCCCACGCCCACGCCGACGATGGTGAGCGCGTTGCGAAGTTTGGCGCGAAGCAAATTTTGAGCGGCGAACCGTAGCAAGTCTCCGATGGTCATTGCGACGAGAGTTTTTCATCAAACGAGGGGAGGCGAGATAATCGTTCTTTGCGCCTGCGCTCCTTGCGACAACGGAACTGAAAATTTCAAGCGGCAACGTTGGCGCGATTGCGTCGTGGCAAGTTGGCGCGCAAATCGGCTAACTCGGCTCTTTTTTCGGCGCGAAGTTCGCCCTTCGACTTTGGCGACGCAAGCGAGGCGGATAAATTGAGCGCAGAGTTCAAAAGCGCAGTTTGAAGCAATGAAAAAGGAGAATTAACCGATGTTCAATCAGTTTTCCCGTTCCGCCCAACTCGAACGCGAGCGGAGCGGTTTGCCGTCGGGAACGCCAATCGGACCGCCCAACGACCATAGCCTTTCGCCTGAATCTCAATTGGAGCGACTTTCGCGCGAAATTCCTTTGCCGCGCGTCTTGCAAATTTGTTTGCTCCAACTTTCGACGGCGACCTTGTTCGTTCTGCTCAATGGCACGCTCAATCGCGTGATGGTCGTCGAGCTCAAGCTTTCCGCGACGCTCGTCGGGGTTCTCATCGGTTTTCACAACGTTCTCGCCTTCGTGCGCCCGATGATTGGGCATTACAGCGACGCGCATCTCTTTTTCGGCTATCGCCGAACGCCGAACATCATCGTCGGAAATTTGCTTGCGGTTTCGGGCGTAACGCTCTCGGTTTATGGCGCGCTGCTGACGCAAACGCAGTTCGCGCTCGGCGTGGCGCTTTTGCTCGTCGCGTTTGCGCTCTACGGCGTTGGCGTGAACGTCGTGGGCACGATGTTCTACGCGCTTCTTGCCGATAGCGCGGGCGAAACGCACAAGGCGAAAGCCGTCACGGTTGGCTGGTTCGTCTTGATTTTCGGCACGATTCTCGCCAGCGGGTTCATCGGGAAATATCTCGAACAATTCTCCTACGAGCGCCTGAAATCGCTCTTTTGGCTTGGCGCGGGCGTTTCCGTCTTTTTCACGTGGCTGTCGCTGCTGGGCACGGAAAAACGCTTCGCTCACGAGCGGGAAATCGTCAAGACCGAAAAGAACGCCTTGCCGCTCAAAGAAGCGCTCAAACGCTTGGCGGCGAATCGAACCGTTTATGCCTTCTTCGTTTTTATGTTCGTAACCGTCGTGGCGATTCAAGGGCAAGACGTGATTTTGGAGCCTTACGGCGCGGAAATTTTCGGAATGAGCGTCTCGCAAACGACGGAACTAACGCGCATTTGGGGCACGGGCACGATGCTCGGCATCGTTACGCTGGGGCTGTTTTTCGTCAATCGCATCGGCAAAAAGCGCACGACGTATCTCGGCTGTTTGATTTCCGCGCTTGGCTTCGTTGCGATTTCGCTTTCGCCCGCGATTAGCCCTGCGGCGTTCAAAGGCGGCGTGTTCTTGCTTGGCGTTGGCAACGGCGCGCTCACCGTCGGAACGCTCACGATTATGATGGACATGACCACGCGCGAAAACGCGGGACTCTTTATGGGTCTATGGGGCATGGGTCAAGCCCTTGCGAACTTCGTCGCCAACGCCACGGGCGGCGCCATACGCGACGTCGCGCTTTGGATTTCGCAAAATCACTACATTGGCTACGCGACGGCGTTTGCCATCGAGGTCATTGGTCTCGTGGCGGCGATTATGATTTTGCGCGGCATCGATATTCACGAGTTTCAAACGAAAACCCAACGCACGCTATCAAGCGTCGTGAGCCAAGTCGATTGAATCTATGCGCTATCTGTTCTTGTGCCTTCTCGTCGGAGAATTGATGGCGTGCCAATCATCTGCGTCTCAGCCGTCGCTCATTGGAAGTTTTCGCGGCAAAACCGTCCGCGCCAAAGAGCCGAAAAACGGCGCTTTCACGACGGTCTACATTCCCGTTTATGAAATCGGCTTAACCATTTCGGAAGGGGAGTTTAGCGGCACGCAAAAGCGCGAGGACGGCGAGCCTATCGTGATTCGCGGAAAGTATCGCTTGGGCGGGAAACCAAACGTCGTGCATTTCATCGCGGAAAGCGTCGCCAATGAAGTCGTCTTGCTTGACGGAGTCTTCGCCTATGCCCTCAAAGACAAAACGCTGACGCTCGCCAAGCAAGACGGCTCGCTCACGATTGAACTGACGAAACTTCCTCAACGCTAAAATTGCGTTCGCAAACGGCTTCAAACCCGTCGTGAGCGCAAGGACGTTTGCCGCTCCGCGCGGTCGCGCCTCATTGCGAAAATTCCGCTGTCATTCCGAGCGTAGCGAGGAATCCACGACGGATTGCGAATTGCGAATGGTCGATGCGAATTGAGCGCGCTCGCTTCTCTGAAAGTGGATTCTTCACTCCGCTGCGCTCCGTTCAGAATGACATCAACGTTTTTGCTCCTCTGAACTCGCCTCGTTCAAGCATTTTCTTCGCCGTTCCGAGCCTCTTTCTTCGTCATTCCGAGCGTAGCGAGGAATCCACGACGGATTGCGAATTGCGAATGGTCGATTGCGAATTGAGCGCGCTCGCTTCTCTGAAAGTGGATTCTTCACTCCGCTTCGATCCGTTCAGAACGACGCTGTTTCTTGAGCCGCAAGGCAAGGGTTTTTCAATGCGCTACGCGAGCGCGCCCGTTGCGTTCAACGCCTCGTCGATGCCCAAAAGCGAGACGGGGAGAATTTTTCCGACCAAACGCTCTCTCGCCCATTCTTTCGAGGGAACTTCCACGCCCACGCGCAAGTAGTTCGCCGTATGTCCGTAGCAACGAAGTTTCTCCGATGACGTGCGTTCTCCGTTCAATTCATCGTCGTCGGAAAATTCGTCCTCGAAAAGCACATCCATTTGCTTTCCGACGAAGCGCGAAACAAAGGCTTTCTTCTTGAAGAACGAAAGTTCGTGAAGTTTTTGGCTGCGCGCCTGTTTGACCTTGCTCGGAACTTCCTGAAACTTGCCCGCATCGAGCATTTCCGCCGCATGCGTGTTGGGACGTTTGGAGAACGTGAACACGTGCAAATACGCGATGGGAAGAGACTCAATGAAGCGATAAGTTTCCTCGAAATGCTCGTCGGTTTCGTTTGGGAATCCGACGATGACGTCCGCGCCAACGCAGACGTTCGGAATTTTCGCCGCGACTTCTTCGCAACGAGCGCGGTAGAGTTCTTTGTTGTAGCGACGGCGCATCCATCGCAACACGTCCGCCGAGCCTGATTGCAACGGCAAATGAAAATGCGGAACGATGCGCTTCGATCGCGCGATGAAATCGATCATTTCGCTCGTGAGCAAATTCGGCTCAATCGAACTGATGCGCAGGCGCGGAATCGGCAGTTCATCGAGCGCTTTGAGCAGGTCGAAGAAACTCGACTCGCCTTTTGAGCCGTCGGGCTTGTTGCCGTAATCGCCGATGTTCACGCCCGTCAGGACGATTTCTTGATAGCCCGCGTCAATCAGCGTTTTGGCTTGAAGCGCGAGCGTTTCGATCGATTCCGAGCGGCTTTGTCCGCGCGCGAGCGGAATGGTGCAGTAGGAGCAATTGTAATTGCACCCGTCTTGAACTTTGAGATAGGCGCGCGTTTGGTCTTGCTTGCCGCCAATCGCGATCGAGTGTCCGAAGCCAAAGTTGTCGACGGTTTGAATGTCGCTGACGAAAATTTGGGCTTCGGCGTTTTTCTCGTCGCCGATGTATTTCATCACGTCGAATTTTTCCTTCGCGCCAAGCACCACATCGACGCCCTCTATGGAGGCGAGTTCTTCGGGGGCGAGTTGCGCGTAGCAACCCACGACGGCGACGAAACTTTTGGGCGATTTCTTCAACGCTCGGCGCACGACGTTGCGACACTTTGCGTCGGCGTGTTCCGTTACGCTGCATGTGTTGATGATGGTCACGTCGGCTTCTTCGCCAAACGGCACGAGTTCGTAGCCCTGCGCCAGAAAGGCTTGCGCAAGCGCGGAGGTTTCGGCGAAGTTGAGTTTGCACCCCAGCGTGTATGTGGAAATGCGTTTCATCGTCGGTGCGGATAGCGCGTTGATGAACGATTTTGCGTCAATGCTTGAAATGTCGCGTGCCCGTGAAGACCATTGCGACGCCGCGCTCGTCGGCGGCTTTGATGACTTCTTCGTCGCGGATTGAGCCGCCGGGCTGAATGACGGCGGTCGCGCCCGCTTCGGCGGCGACGATAAGCCCGTCGGGAAACGGGAAGAAAGCGTCGCTCGCCACGGCGGAGCCTTTGAGATCCAACTTGGCTTCTTCCGCCTTCCAACGCGCGAGGCGAGCCGAATCGATGCGCGACATTTGACCCGCGCCGATGCCGACGGTGCGCAAATCCTTCGCGTAAACGATCGCGTTGGACTTGACATGCTTGGCGACGCGCCACGCAAACAACATATCGTTCATCTCTTGTTCCGTCGGCTTGCGTTGCGTAACGATGCGCAGTTCGTTGCCCTTGACCGTCGCCACGTCGCGCTCTTGAACCAAAACGCCGACCGACGTGCCGCGAACTTCCAAGCCACCGCGTTTCGTGGATTTCTTTTGGCGAATCAAGCGGCGGTCTTTCTTTTTCTTCAAAAATTCCAACACGCCCTCCTCGAAGTCGGGCGCGACGATGATTTCGGTGAAAATGTCGTCGATGGCTTCGGCGGTTTTCATATCGAGCGGCTTGTTGACGGCGACGATGCCCCCAAAAGGCGACTGCGTATCGGTCTCGTAGGCGCGCCGATACGCTTCGTAGAGCGAGGTCGATTGCGCCACGCCGCACGGATTGGTATGCTTGACGATGACGACCGTCGGCAGTTCGTTGTCGAATTCGTCGCAAAGCCCCGCCGCCGCCGTCAAGTCCAAAACATTGTTGTAGGAGAGGTCTTTGCCGTGCAGTTTTTCGAAATGTTCTCCGAAGGAAACTTCGCCCTGTTCGGTTTTGAGCGCGTAGAAAGCGGCTTTTTGATGCGGATTTTCGCCGTAGCGCATATCGATTTCCTTCGTGAGCCAGAGCGCGTAGCGACGCGCCAAGCCGTCGGTCTCGGTTGATTCGCCGTCGAGCTGGGCGGCGAGATAGTTGGCGATCATTTGGTCGTATTGGCTCGTCAGCTCGAAAACTTTTTGCGCGAGCGCGGCGCGCGTTTTGAGCGTCGTTCTGCCCTTGTTCGCCGTCATTTCGTCGATGACGCATTGATAATCGCCGACGTCGCAAACGACCGTGACGAACTCGTAGTTTTTCGCGGCGCTGCGCAGCATGGCGGGTCCGCCGATGTCGATCTGCTCAATCGCGTCCGCAAGCGTCGCGCCCTCTTTGCGAATGGTTTGCTCGAAGGGATAGAGATTGACGACGACGAGGTCGATGTAGTCGATCTTGTTGTCTTTGACGTCGGTTCTGTGCGTTTTGAGATTGCGCCGCGCCAACAAGCCGCCGTGAATTTTGGGGTGAAGCGTTTTGACGCGCCCATCGAGAATTTCAGGAAAGCGCGTGATGTTGGAGATGGACTTCGCCGTAACGCCCGATTTGCGCAGCGTTTCGAGCGTGCCGCCCGTCGAGAAAATTTCGACCTTCATTTTCTCCAACGCTTTGGCAAGCTCCACGACGCCCGTTTTGTCGGAGACCGAAATGAGCGCGCGTTTGATTTTCGGATCTTCCATTTGCAAGAGATGGTTTTGAGACGACCGCGTTTGAAAGAACGCAAAGTTATGAAGACTTTGGACAATGCCGCGCCGATGAAGACCGAGGGCGACGCGCCGTTGAGACTCAGCCGTCGCGCGCCATTCGTCCGCGCAAGGCGCGTTTGAAGCGACTATCCTTGCTCTTTGTGATTGCGTTGGTCGCGGTTTTGAGCGAATTGAGCAAGCTTGCTGTTGGTGTCGCGCAGGCTTTGAGCGATTTGCGCGTTCATCTCGCGTATGCTCGTGATTTTTTCCTGAATCTGTCGCAAGGCGTCGGAGACGTTGCGGAGGGAGCGATTTTGCTCGTGAAGCAAGAAATACTCGATGGCGCGTCGCAGCGCGAGCCGCATATCGCCGCCGTATCGTTCTTGCACGATTTTGAAGAAAGCGTCGCGTTGTTCGGGCGTGAGGGAGAGATCGAAGTTTTCGGCGTTGGCGTCAGGCATGGCGCGAATGGTTAAGTGGAGGGAGAAGATAACGAACTTGCGCTTAAATCTTCTGATTTTTCTTGCGCGACTCTTCGGCGAGGCGTTGGCGATAGGCTTCGAGTTTTTTGGCGAGCGCCTCGTCGCCAATGGAAAGAATTTGCGCGGCGAGCAAGCCCGCGTTGACGGCGTTGCCAATGGCGACGGTTGCGACGGGAACGCCCGCGGGCATTTGAACGATGGAATACAGCGAATCGATGCCGCCAAGCGCTTTGGATTGAACGGGAACGCCGATGACGGGAAGGGTCGTGTGCGAGGCGGTCATTCCAGGGAGATGCGCCGCGCCGCCCGCGCCCGCGATGATGACTTTCAAGCCGCGCGCGCGCGCGGTTTTGGCGTATTCAGCCATATCGTCGGGCGTGCGATGCGCCGAAACGATTTTCATCTCGTAAGGCACGCCAAGCTCGTCGAGAACTGCCGCCGCGCCGCGCATCGTCTCCAAGTCGGAATCCGAACCCATAATGATGCCGACGAGGGGCTGAACGGTCTTTTTTTGAGGCATTGAAGAAAGCGAGCGCGCTTATTTTTCCGCCAACACGTAAGCCGCTTCCGCCTCGCCGCGCTTGATGGCTTCCAGCTCTTCTTTGAGTTCGCGTCGGGTTTTGCTGTCGAGCTTCTCGACGAAGAGTTCGCCGTTGAGGTGATCGAGTTCGTGCTGAATGACGCGCGAGACCAGCCCGTCGAATTCCTCAATGCGCTCCTTGAAGTCGCGGTCGCGGTATTTGAGCTTGATGATTTCGGGTCGCCAAACTTCTTCGCGCACGCCGGGAATCGAGAGGCAACCTTCTTCCATCAAGACTTCGCCTTTCGTCTCC
Source organism: Chloroherpetonaceae bacterium (assembly GCA_025055975.1). Lineage (GTDB taxonomy): Bacteria > Bacteroidota > Chlorobiia > Chlorobiales > Thermochlorobacteraceae > JANWWM01. The sequence goes on from JANWWM010000008.1 coordinate 24,563, forward strand.
AAAATTTGCGGATTGATGATGACCATCGGCGGAATGTGCTTGCATTCCTTGACGCAGGAGACATCGACGACCATCAAGCGAATCGAGACGCCCACTTGCGGCGCGGCAAGTCCGATGCCATTGGCTTGCGCCATCGTTTCGAACATATCGTCGATGAGCTTTTGAATCTTGTCGTCGACTTTCTTGATCGGTTTTGCGACTTTTTTGAGCACCGCGTCGCCGTAGGTGTAGATGGGTAGAATCGCCATATCCGTTTGAATTTGCGTTTGATGGTTGGCTTAAAACGCCCGTCGTTCGCGCTTCGTTTATTTTTTGACGCGCAAGATGTCGAGCGTATGCAATTTCGCGTTGCTGACGAAAAGCGTCGAGCGATGTTTCAGCGAAGCGAGCGCGACGTCTTTTGCGACGACGTCGTTCAAGACGATTTTGGGCGCGTCGAATTCGTCTTTCGCTCTGCCGCGCAGCCAAAGCAACTCGGCGCGTTGATGTCGGCTGACGAGCAAATCGTCGCGCTCGTCGCCGTCGATGTCGCGCCATGCGATTAGGTCCGAGGCGCCGATTTTGGGGAAGTTAAAAATCGGCTTTGGTTGATGCAATCGTTCCGCGAGCAGCAGGAGCGCCGCCTTGTCGCTAGCGACGAGAAAATCCGCCGTTTCGTTTTTGTTGATTCGGACGCAAAGTCGCTTGCCGTCTTGCGCGGCGAACCACCGAGGCAACGCATAGCGAGCCTCTTCCGCGAGGCGCAAGCGCGTTTTTTCCGCTTTGAGTTCATAGACGACGAGAGCCGCTTGGGATTTTTTGTCGGATTTCAACGCGACCAAAAGCGGCTTTTGTTTGAGCGTCGCGCTGGCGATGGCGACGATGTCTTCGGCGTTGATGGGTCGTTCAAGCATCAATTCGGAGGCGGAAAGCAGGCTGTCGTCGCCGACGGCGTAAAAGAGCAACTGCGGCACCGCCCCCGTCGATTGCGTTTCCAGCAGGGCGACGAGGGTCGCTGAATGTTCCGAAAGTCGCCAAAACGCCGCCGTCGATGCGCCCAAAGAAAAGAGCGATTGCGTTTGCGCGCGCGTTTGGTCGCGCCACAATCGAATCAGCGTCGTGGGCGAATTGGCGAGCGCGAACGTTTGACGAAGCGCGTCGCATCGCCAAAGCGAGACGATTTTTCCCGTTATCTCGATCGATGCTTCTCGCGTCGGTTGTCGCTCGAACGAGAGCCTATCGATGCGTCCGTATTTGTTGCAACTCACCAACGCTTGCTTTTGCGAGGCGGAGATGGCGATGCGTTCAGGTTCGCCGCTCGTGGCGAGCCGTTCCGCGCTTTCGGTTTCGTAATGCGAGGCGGAATAGACCACCAATTTCCCCGCGCGACGTTCCGAACAGATGATTTCGGGTCTGCCGTCGGCGTTCAGGTCGGCGACGGCGACGCTCGATGCGAGGTCGGCGAAAGCGATCACGAAGCTCTCGGAAAATTTCGCCGACGCTTGTCCAAAGTGAATCGTGAAGGCTTGACCGTCGCAGAGTCCGATGTCCATCAAGCCATCGTGATTGAAATCCTCGACGAAAAGGCTCGTTGGATTTTCAAGGGTCTCGAGTCGCGCGGGCGCGGCTCCCGTTTCCACGCCCACATCGAAGATCGTTTCGACAATCGTCTTTTGATTCGGGATGGCTTGCGCGACGACGAGGTCGAGCAGTCCGTTTTTGTTGAAGTCGGCGCTTGCGGCGAGCGCAATGGGTTCTGAGCAACGAATCGGGAAAGGCGAAAAGGGCGCGGCGCGATTGAGCCAGAGCGCGTTTTCGCCGAGCGCTTGCGTGAAGAAGTCGCTCGATGGCGCGTTGGGCACGATGAGTTCGGCGACGCGATGCGACAGCGGCACGGGTTCTTCTTTCGAAAATCCGCCTTTTGAGGCAAACCAAAACGTCGTGAGACGTCCGCTTTGGGCGCGCGCGAAAATTTGACGTTTGCCGTTGGCGCGACGAGGAGGGAGATACAGCCGCTCCGCGCCGCTCGCAAGGACAAGTTCGGCTTTCTTTTTGAAAACGAGCCTGCGACCTCGTCGCGTCGCCGTCCAGACTTCGGCGCGTTCAGGCGGCGCGGTCAGCATCAGCAAATCCGCGCCTCTTTGACTCGTCAGGTCGGCAGAGAGAAGCGTTCGAACGCGGTTGCGCAAAGACGCGCGCTGCGGCGCGTAAAACGAAAGCCTGCCCTCGGCGCGCAATGTCAGGAGCGCGCGTTCCGAGACGCTCAACCCCGCAAGGTCGGCGAATCCATCGCCGTCAAAATCGCCCGCGACGATTTTGCTCAACGCCCCCGTTTTTGCGATTTCGTAGCGGTAGTAACACGGCGCGAGCGCGGAGTTGGCTCGCGTCGCCAACGGCGCGGCAGTCAGCGTCAGAAGCGTCAAACTTGCAAGCAGACAAACGCGCATCTTGTCCTCGCTCAACATCTTGCGCTCAAAATTCCGTTCAAACGTTCGCGTTTGGGAAACAATGGAGGTTAGGTTGAAAGCCAATCGCGTCGAAAGCGACGCAAAGATAGCGATTTTGCGCGAGAGCGCGGAGACCTGATTGGTCAAGCGCGCCGACGCGAACCGAATCTTCAATCGTGGCGCGTATATTTGGGCGCAAAAACCATCAACCTTAACTCTTGCGTTGAAATGCCAACCAAGAAACTTTCCGCCGCCGAAAAAAACTTTCGAGCCTTCGCCAAGCGCTTCGAGAAAAACCTCCGCAACGTGCCCGATTTTCCAAAGCCCGGCATTTTGTTCAAAGACATCACCACCGTTCTCAAAAACAAAAAACTTTTCGGCGAAACCGTCCAACAACTCGCCAAACGATACGAGGGCAAGAAAATCGACAAAATCGTTTCCGTCGAGTCGCGCGGGTTCATTTTTGGCGCGGCTCTCGCTTACGAACTCGGCGCGGGATTCGTGCCCGTCCGCAAGCCCAACAAATTGCCCGCCGAAAAGTTGCGCGAAGAATACGCCCTCGAATACGGAACGGACGCGCTCGAAATTCACGTCGATGCCATCAAAAAGGGCGAAAAAATCTTGATTCACGACGACGTGTTGGCGACGGGCGGCACGGCGGCGGCGACCGCAAGGCTCGTCGAACGCTTGGGCGGAAAGGTCGTTGGCGCATGTTTTCTCATCGAACTCGCCTTTCTGAACGGACGCGAAAAGTTGCCAAACCTCGACGTGCTCTCGCTCATCAAAGTCTCTTAACGCCAAAAACCATCAATGCTTCTCATCGACGGCAAAGCCATCGCGGAACAAATCAAATCCGAACTCAAAACGAAGGTCGAGGACTACAAGCGGCGCGTTGGCAAGGTTGCGGGGCTTTCGGTCATCATCGTTGGCGACAATCCCGCCTCGCAAGTCTATGTGCGCAACAAAGCCAAATCGTGCGTCGAAATCGGCATGCGCTCCGAAGTCATCGAGTTGCCCGCGAGCGTTTCGCAAGCCGACCTGATCGAGAAAATCGGCGAACTCAATCGCAATCCCGACGTGCACGGCATTTTGGTTCAACAGCCGTTGCCGAAGCACATCGACGAGTTCGCGGTTACGCTCGCCATCGCGCCCGAAAAAGACGTCGACGGATTTCACCCCGAAAACGTAGGCAAACTCTGCATTGGACGTTTGGACGATTGTTTCGTTTCTTGCACGCCGTTTGGGGTGGTGGAGTTGTTGAAACGCTGCGAGATTGAAACCGAAGGCAAGCATTGCGTCGTCGTCGGGCGGAGCAACATCGTCGGCAAGCCGATGGCGAATTTGATGATGCAGAAGCTCAAAGGAATGAACGCGACGGTAACCGTTTGCCACTCTGCCACGCCAAACGTCGCCGAGTTTACGCGCCAAGCCGACATTCTCGTCGCCGCAATGGGCAAGGCGCGGTTCATCACGGCGGAGATGGTCAAACCTGGCGCGGTCGTCATTGATGTCGGCATCAATCAAATCGACGACCCGACGAAAAAGACGGGCAAACGGCTCGTGGGCGACGTGGATTTCGACGGCGTTTCGAAAATCGCCTCCGCCATCACGCCCGTGCCCGGCGGCGTGGGACCAATGACCATCGCCATGTTGCTCGCCAACGCGATGAAATCGTTTGAACGCCATCACGGCTTGAAACCTTCATAATCCAACGTTCAATGTCTCAATTTTCAACGCTGGCGCCCGTTCAAGACTGTTTGGCGAAGATCGAATCCGCAAGCGACGCGCCGTCGCTTTCGGAAGCCTTGATTTCGCTTGGAAACTTGCGCCACAACGTCCGCGAGGTCAAGCGTCTTGTCGGCAAGGAGCGACGCATCATGGCGATCGTGAAAGCCAATGCGTATTCGCACGGCATCGATCTCGTCGCGCCGACCCTCGTCGCCGAAGGCGTGAGAGATTTCGGCGTGGCGAACATCAACGAGGCGATTCAACTGCGCAAACTCCTGGACGACGAGTCGGTTCAAATTCTCGCCTTCGCCTCGCCGCTTCTGCCGCAATTGGAACTCTACGTCAAGCACGACGTCGCGCTGTGTTTGGGCGATTTCGAGACGATGCGCCTTGCGGAAGCCATCGCTCAAAAGTTCGGAAAGCCCATCAACGCGCATCTGAAGATCGACACGGGAATGGGACGGTTGGGAGTTGCGCCCAAAGACGCGCTCGCGCTCGCCGAAGCCGTCGAGCGTTCCGAGCATTTGAACTTGCAAGCCGTCTTCACGCACTTCGCATCGAGCGATTCCGACCGAGCCTTCACGCGCCATCAACTTTCGCTCTACAAATCGCTCGTCGCCGAAATCGAGCGTCGTTTGGGGCGAAGCCTTTTGAAGCACGCGGCAAATAGCGGCGCGGTCATCTCGGAAAGGGAGTCTTACTTCGATATGGTGCGCCCTGGAATTTTGCTCTACGGCTACGCGCCCAGAACCGACCTCCAATCGTCGCTTTCCCTAAAGCCCGTGATGCAGTTGCAAGCGAAGGTGATTTTCGTCAAGACCGTCGAGCGCGGCGCGAGCATCAGTTACGGACGCAAGTGGAGAGCTCCGCGTCGAACCCGCATCGCCACGATTGCCATCGGATACTACGATGGCTATCATCGCAACCTCACGAACAAAGCCAAAGTGAGCATCAACGGCAAGTTCTACGACCAAGTGGGCGCGGTAACGATGGACGCGATTATGGCGAACTTGGGCAACGATACGTCCGTGCGAACGGGCGATACCGCCGTGCTGTTCGGTTGGAGCGAAGGATGCGGCGCGAACGTGCTTGCCGACAAAGAAGGCGCGATCGTCTACGAACTTTTGTGCTCCGTTTCGCCAAGAGTGCGCCGCGTCGCCGTCGAATGAAGTTCCGAGTCGCAGTTAATCGAATCTCCCAACGATGATGCGGAAAATTCTAAAACTCGAAACGGGCAGCGTCGCCCTTCTTGCGCTTTCCATTGCGGCGTTGCTCGCCGTTCAGGTCGTCTCGTTTCGAAACGGCGAGCGCATAGACGATCTTTTCCAGCGTCAAATCAAAAGCCGCAATCTCGTATTGGCGTTGGAACGATGCCTTTCGCTCATCAAGGACGCGGAAACCGGACAGCGCGGTTATTTGCTCACGGGCGACGAGGGTTACCTTCAACCCTACTACGCCGCGCTCAAAAGTCTCGATGAAACGATGCGCTTTCTTCAAGGCGAATTGGAGAAAGATTCCAAGTCGGCGAGGAAATTCGACGAGATTCAAACGTATCTCGGCGAGAAGTTGCAAGAAGCGCGCGAGACGATTCAACTGCGGCGCGACAGCACGTTCGAGGCGGCGGTTAGGCTCGTGATGTCGGACAAGGGCAAAATCACGATGGATAATCTGCGCCTCGTCTTCTCCGAACTCATCGCCGACGAGCAAAACAAGATGAGTTTTTGCGTCTCCGAAACTCAACGCTCGAACAATCATTCCAAGACGCTCACGCTGATTGGTGGCGCGTTTGCGTTGGCGACGCTCGTCGCCGCTTTCGCGCTCGCGTTTGCGAAAAATCAACGCCTGCGCGACGCTCAACTCTCGCTTCAACGCGCCAACGAGCGATTGGAGGCGCAAAACGAATCTCTCCAAAAAGCCAAACTCGTTCAAGACGAGGTGTTTGATTTCGCCGCGCACGACGTCAAGAACATTATCCAAACCATCTTGTTGGCGGCGCAAACGCTCAAAGCCAAAGTTCCAAACAACGACGTCGTGTCGCGCTACGGCTCCGCCATTGAACGCGAAGCGAAACGCATCACGGACTTAATCAACGAGCTTTTGCTTAGCGCGCAAACCGAGTCGCTCACGCCGCTGAAACTGGAAAAAAGCGAAGTCGATGTCGGAACGTATGTCAAGCTCGTCTGCGATCTCCTTTCAATGCAAGCCGAAAGGAAAAAGCAAACCATCTCCGTCGAAGTCGAAGGCGCGTGCAAAACTCTCGCCGACAAAAATAGCCTCAAAATCATCGTCGAGAATCTCGTGAGCAACGCCATCAAATACAGTCCCGAAGGCAAATCCATTCGCGTCAATGTGTGGAAGGATATGAAAAACGTTTATGTCAAAGTGAGCGACGAGGGTTTAGGCTTCTCCGACGAAGAGAAGGACAAACTGTTCAAGCGATTTCAGAAACTTTCCGCGCGTCCGACGGGCAACGAAATCTCGACGGGCTTGGGGCTTTCCATCACGAAGCATCTTGTCGAACTGCACGGAGGGCGCGTCTGGGCGGAAAGCGCGGGCAGAAATCAAGGCGCGATGTTCGTCGTCGAATTGCCGCTGTCGCAAGCCCGCGAAACCTTGCAAAGCGTCGCAAACGACGACGATCGCAACGCTCAATAGGCGGTTCGATCGATCTTGCCGAAAAATTTTCGGAACGGATAGCTCAGAAGCAACCACTGCGAGCGCGGGCGGCTCAACGCCGAGAGAAAGACTTTGGTTTTGCCGTCGCTCCAACTCGACGCGAGTTTGACGGCGAGCGTCGCCGCAACGCTCGGCGGTTGCGCGAAGATGTCGAGAACTTTCTCAAATGCTTGCATTCGTTTCGAAAGTTCAGGCGAAGGCGAGCGCAAGCCCAAAATCTCCGTGCGCACGATGCCGGGATTGAGAAGCATAATGTCGACCCCCGTGCCCGCGTATTCTTCGGAGAGCGACATCGTGAGGCGATAAATCGCCGCCTTCGACGAGCCATAGCCGCTGATGAACGGCGTGTTGAAGCGTCCCGCGCCCGCGCCCGCCATGTTGATGATTTTGCCCTTGCCGCGCTTCAAAAAATAGGGCAGAACGGCGCGACACCCGTGATACGTGCCTTTGAGATTCGTCTCGATGGGCGCATACCACGCTTCGAGGGGCGCGTTGATGATGCGCTCGAAAGGCTCGGCGACCCCCGCGTTGTTGACGAGAATATCGAGCGCGCCAAATCGCTCGATGGCAAATTCAATCAAGGCTTCGACCTGACGATAGTCGCTCACGTCGCAGGCTTTTCCCGCCGCGTTGGGCGAATCGAACTCGGCGAGCGTTTTGTCGATGTGCGCCGAATGGCGCGACGAGATTACGACTTTCGCGCCCTCGTCCAAAAAGCGTTTGGCGATGGCTTTTCCGATGCCCTTCGTCGAACCCGTAACGATGGCGATTTTTCCGAGCAGTTTTTTCATTGATTGACGCCAAGTTGGTTTTTGAAAAGCCTATCGGGCGAATGCCCGACGCGCGAATTTAACTCGCTCGATGACGACGACGCATCGCGCCAAGTCGCCTTGATGGCGAGCCGCGTCGTTTGATTAGATTTCGTTTCGCAACGGCGTTCTCAAATGAAATCCAAAGTCTTATTCGACGAACTTTCCAAACTTCTCACCGAGCAACTCAATCCCAACGCGAGCCGCATCGACGAGCTATCGCCGCTTGAAATCGCGCGGCTCATCAACGAAGAGGACAAAAAGGTCGCGCTTGCCGTCGAGAAAGAACTGCCGCAAATCGCCAAAGCGATGGAATTGGTCGCCGACGCTTTTCGCAAGGGCGGTCGGCTGATTTACGTCGGCGCGGGCACGAGCGGCAGGCTTGGCATTTTAGATGCGTCGGAATGCCCGCCCACGTTTGGCGCAAAACCCTCGCAAGTGCAAGGCATCATCGCGGGCGGAAAAAAAGCGGTCTTCAAAAGCGTCGAGGGCGCGGAGGACGACGAGCGAGGCGCCATCAAGGACTTCAAGCGGATTCGGCTCAACGCGCGCGACGTCGTGTGCGGCATTAGCGCCTCCAAGCGCACGCCCTTCGTCATCGGCGCGCTCCGATACGCCCGAAAAATCGGCGCGAAAACGATTTTCCTCGCCTCCAATCCCGACGTCAAAGAAAAAGCCACGGTCGTGATTCGAACCCTCGTCGGACCCGAAGTCATTATGGGATCGACGCGAATGAAAGCGGGCACGTCGCACAAAATGGTCTTGAACATGATTTCGACGGGCGCGATGATTCTGTGCGGCAAAACGTTCGGCAACATGATGATAGACCTGCACCCGACGAATCAAAAACTCATCGAGCGCGCCAAGCGAATTTTTATGTTGGCGACGGGCGACGACTACGAGAGCGCCGAGGCGCATTTGAAAAAAGCGGGCGGAAAACTCAAAACCGCCCTCGTGATGCGGCTTGCGGGCGTATCGAGAAAAGAAGCCGAAGCGCGACTGAAAAAAGCCAACGGCTTCGCCAAGCGCGCCATCGCGGGCGATTGAGCCGTCAACTCAAACCCGCGAAAAACGCTGAACGAGCGTGAGTTCTACGGGCTTTTTGGACAGCTCGACCTCGAAGAGCATCACGACGCACGAGCCTTGATAGACGCGCTCAAAGCCGCCTTCCGAAAGCGAAATCGTCTCGATCGGATAGCGCATCACTCGCGCCTCCTCGGTCGCGTCGAGCCGAGCGTTGATTTTCAGCCACTCGTCTTTCAAGCCGACCATTTTCGAGCGCGTTTCGCCCGCGCTGTTGAGACGATTGTTCTCGAGCGAAACGCCGTCGAAGTAGTAGTAGCGATCGGGCGCGTCGCCCGCGAGCAATCCATAGACGTGCTCCACGCCGAAGCAGAGTTTGAATTTGCCCTCGCCTTGAAGCGCGAGCGAGTAATCGACGACGAATTCCGCCTTGCCTTTTTCGAGCGTGATGGCTTTGACGAGTTTGAGCGAATGATTCGCGCCGTTGAGGTGAAGAACGCCGACGCGCGTCATCGTCAAGGTTCGCTTGGCTTTTGCGCCGCCAAGGGAGACTTCAAACGGACCGAGAAGAAAATCGCCCAGTTCGCGCGCGTGATTGCGTCGCAGTTCGTCGAGCGTCGTATCGAGCGGCAAGAAATGTTCGATCAGACTGCCGCGTCGATACCAGTCGTAGACGAGGTGCTCTTCCAAGCCTTCTTCCTTCGTTTGCACGGCGTTGTGCATTTCGGCGATCATCTCGCCTTTGCGTTGACGCGCTTGCAGCAGGCGCTTGTGATAGCCCTCTTCGCGTCGCGTTACGACATCGATGATGTTTTTGCGCGCGGGCTTGTAATCGAGCTCGATGAGTTTGCCGCCTTCCGAGGGCTTGAAGTAGAGCGCGAGTTCCGAGTTCTTCAAAATCGCTTCGTCTTGACCGTCGGAGTCGAAGTCTTCGATCGTGGCGACGACCATTTCGTCCCTTCCATCGAGTTTGTCAAGTTCGCATTCGGCTTCGATGAGGTTTTGATAAATCGGATGGCGAAGGTTCGGCAGATACGTGCCGCCGAAAACGCCGTGCCAATACGGACAATTGCACTGCGCCGCCCAGAGTTTGTCGAGCGTTTTGGCGCTGACCTTCAAGCCTTTTTCTTGAAGCGCGCGGGCGCGTTTGGAGACTTCCAGCATTCGCTTGTGCATCTGATTCGATTCGGGATACTTGACCATAAAATTCCGCCAAAAGCCGCCGCGCACGAAGATGTTGTATTGGTCGTAAAGCCCCTCTTCTTTCAAGCGTTTCTCGAAGGTTTCGTAGTCTTGAAACGATTTCGTGTTCGGCAGCGCCCAGTGCATCATTTCGGCGTAGGAAGCGTTGGCGAGGTAGATTCTGCCGACGGGTTTGAGTTCGGCGAGCGCTTCCTTGAAGGTCATCATGCGAATCCAGTCGCGGTTGTCGTCGAGGGCTTGAAAGAATTTTTCGAGCCAGTGGTTGCGAACATAGACGTGCTCGTAGGTGCCGGGCCAGCCGCCGAATTTTTCGCCATCGTCGGCGAACACGGCGATGCGTTTGCCGTCTTCGGTGGCGATGTCGCGCAAGTAATCGATCGTCGCCGAAACGTCCTCGAAAGGAATCGTGTATCGGAGCGTTTTGGAGACGGGGAAAAGATAGGTGGAGTAGCCTTGCTCTTCGGTGATGTAATAGCCGTAGAGTTGGTCGTCGGTCAGTCCCGCGTATTTGAAGTGCGTGTCGTCCAGAATCACGTATTTCACGCCCGCTTGCGCCAGAGGCTTGACGAGATGCTGTTCCCAGATGCGCTCGGCGAGCCACAATCCGATCGCGTCGTAGCCAAAATGCTTTTTGATGAACTTCGTGAGCTTTTGAATCTGACCGATTTTGTCCTCGTCGGGAATGACGGCTAAAATCGGTTCGTAGAAACCGCCGCTGATGAGCTCGACGTTGCCTTTGCTGACGAGGGTTTTCAGGCGGTCGAGCAGTTCGGGGCGATTTTGCGCGAGCCACTCGAACAAGATGCCCGTGTAGTGCTTGGCGATTTTCAGGCGCGGAAATTTCTCGAAGACATCGAGAAAGGGCTTGTAGGCGCGGTCGTAGTTCTCGACGAAAACGGAGTCGAAGTTGCCGATGGGCTGATGATTGTGCGTGGCGAAAATGAGGTTGATTTTTTTCATCGTGGTTCGAACGTTGATTTGCGATTGAAGCGAAGTTAAAATTTCAGCCGATTCCAAGAGCGAGTTTTCCGAACTCGCCCGCGCGACGCTTTTTCGTTTTTCCGAGACAGCGCCTATCTTCAAAAAGTTTTCAGCCAGCCCTCTTTTGCCTGAAAGAGTTAATTCAAGGCGGGTCGTCGCCTTGCTTTCTAAGTTCAAAATCAAAACCGCAAACTCAACTTTTCACGAACGATGCCCGAACCAACGATTCTCTTCGTCGACGACGAACCGATGATTCTCAACTCGCTGCGCCATCTTTTCGATGAGGACTACGAAGTGCTCACGGCGGATAGCGGCAGGAAGGGGTTGGATTTGCTCGCGCGCCACGACGTTAGCGTGGTGGTTAGCGATCAACGAATGCCTGAAATGTTGGGGCACGAATTTTTGGCGCAAGCCAAAGCGTTGCGTCCCGACGCGATTCGCATCTTGCTGACGGGATATTCCGACATCGACGACACGATTCGCTCCATCAACGACGGCGAGATTTTCCGCTACGTCAACAAGCCTTGGCAAGCCGCGAAACTTTCGGAGACGATCAATCTCGCCTACAAGCTTCATCAGAAACTCGTCTCCGAAAAGAATCTTCAAGCCCGCGCCGAAACCCTGGCGCGCTTCGCCGCGCTTCCGCCCTTGCCGCATCTGCTCGTGATTGACGACAACGAGCCGCGCCTTGCGCAAACGAAAGCCCTTCTTGAACGCCAGTATGACATCCACGTCGCCGCAACGCCCGAAATCGCCTTCGAAATTCTGGCATCGAAACCCATTTCCGTGTTGTTGATGGAATCGTTCAGAAGCGGTCCAATCGACGAGGCGGAATTTCTGACGATTCTAAAAACCGCCAACCCCGACGTCGTCTCCATTCTCGTCAGCGACGTGAGAGACGCCGAATTGGCAAAGCGACTCGTCAACGAGGGAAGCGTGTTTCGTTATTTGATTCGCCCCTTCTCCAACGAAGCGTTGAAAGGAATGGTTGGGCTTGCCGCCGCTCGCGCCGAACTCTATCTCCAATCTCCCGCCAAAAACATTCGTCGGCAAGAAAACGACCTGATGGGATTTCACGCCTCGATTCAAGAGTTGGCGCACCCGTTTCCCGAACTCGTGGCGAAGGTGCGGCGTTGGTATGAGACGCGCAAAACGTATTGAGGTCGGTCAAAAGCGTCGAGCGAGCGCTTGGAAACGAGTCATCGCCCCTGTCCCGACGGAATTGGCGGATCAGACGGGGGCAAGGCTTTTCGCTCCGCTGCGGGCAATCGCTCGACTTTCGTTATCAAATACTTCGTGTCGCCGAGCCAAAAAAACTTGAAGTATTTTTCCTCGTAGTGCAAACTCACGCGCTCGCCCGTCAAGGAAACTTCCTGCAACGCTTTGATGACGTCCTCGCGGTCTCTTGGCACGGAGAACTCGAAGACGGTCGTGAGTTGATTGTCCTCGTTTTTGAACGCGCCAAACGTGCCGATGTTGAGCTGACCTTCGTAGGTTTTGAACAAGTAGCCCCTCTCGGAGAGCTTGATGACCACGCCCGCGCGAATCCCTCTGCTATAAGAGCCGAAGTAGAGAAACGATCCCGCGAGAATTAGAAAAAGCGCGACGACCAAAAGGCTGACGACGAGAATTTTTTTCATAACGGAAAGACGCTTTTTGAGCGCGTTGAAAATTGGAATTCGCTCCGACGCAGACAGACGACCAAGCCGCGAAGCGACATTCTGAGCGAAGCCAAAGAACCTGGCGCAGAAGCGATCGCCCTGCCAATCGCGTTTGGATTTCTCGCTACGCTTGGAACGGCGAGCGAATGTTGGTTCTCACGATGATTTGACGCGGCGACGCGGCGCGACTTTGAACGCGGTCGCAAAAATAGCGCTCCGTTCACGATTGCCGCGCAAGGAAGACGAGCGACGTCGCATCGTGCGCGATGAACGAGATTTGAGCGACGACCGCGCAAAGTCAACTCTCGTTGCGCTCGTCCTTTTCTTTTTCGGCGACGATGCGTTCAAGCTCGGCGAGTTTTCTATCGAGGCGAAAGAGATAGAAGAAAACGCCCGTCCAGATGACGAGCGCGATGACGAGAACGACGTAGATGGAATGTTGAACGAGAAACTCAATCATTGCGGTCGGTGATGCGTTCAAACGCAAAATACGACATTTGCCCGCGCAACGAGCCTTCCAGCGCGGCGAAGCGAAAATCCAACGGGAATTTTCACGAGCGAATTTTGAAACGCTCGACTCGTCGGCAAAAAGCGGAGGCTTGCCTGACGCTTTTTTTGGTCGTTGTGGTCGATTTTATCCGTAAGATGCGGAAATAAAAGGAGTTAAAAATTCAAAAAACGCTCGCCGCAAAGCGAAATTTTCGTTGTCTTTCGCCGCCGCCGCGTCGTAACTTTGCGCAGTCGTCAAGAACCTTTTTCGTCATTGAAACGAATGGTTTTATGAAGGTTCGCGGAAACAACATTCGCGCCATCGGCAAAAAGTTCTGGCGGTTCGTTGAAGTCTACATTTTCGTGTCGATTTCGACGTTCGCTGGAAGCGCGATTGTCAAAGACATCGTTTCCGCGAAGTCGAAGTCGAAAGACAAGACGCTCAAAGACGACGTCGAACTGTTCGTTTCGCTCGCTTCCGCTCCTCCGAAAGCCGCGCCTTTTGAAAATGGTCGAAATGAACGAGGCGTTGAACGCGCTTTCGTAACGGTTGCGAGTTTTGGCGCGTCGCATCGCGCCGTGGCAAAATGCGCCATTGAAAAAGGAAAAGAACATTTCGCGCTCGCCGCGCAAACGTTTGAAACGCGCCTTTTCGTCCTCGCGCGTCAAGCCCAGCTTCAAGCGCGCGCGTGGCGAGCCTGCCCGCTCAATCTGCTCAACCAAGTCGCTCCGCTGCGCATCTGAACCTTTTCCCGCCAATTCGTCATCTCGCTTGACGAGAACAAACCTCGTTTTTGTTCAAGAACGGTTGACGCGACGCGAAAGACGCGCGTCGCGCGATGCGTCGCCGCAAAGTTTTCTGTTCTTTGTTCTTGGAGAATAACTCAAATCGCAAACAAACCTTTTGAAAGGAGCATAACTATGAACAAGCCGTTTCTCAGAGGGCTGCGTTTGGCTCTCGCTTTCGCAACTGCGCTAGCCGTCGCGGGTTGCTCGGATAAAGACAACGCGGGTTCGGGAGCGCAGGAAAACGTCGCCATTGAAGGCGCCATCACCTTCACCTACAATGGCGCGCCCCTTACCGACGCTTCGAAGTGGCCGAACTCAATGGACACGAGCGTCGCGTTCCCTGGCAGAATCAAAATCGCCTTCGTGCCGCTCGACCCCGCCACGCTTCAACCGCGTCAAGGTCCCGTTTCAGGCATTCCGGGCTTGGGCAACGCGCCGGGCATTCCGTTCAGCAGTCTGCAAAACGGGGTGTATAATTTCACCTCTGAAATCGGACGCGATGGCAACGGCACGCTAATCGCCTCGCTCCCGAAAGACATCTACGGCGTGTATCCGACCTACGTCAATCCGTTCTACACGGGGCAAGCCTCGCAACAATTCCTCAATTCAGGCAAGGTGGCGGACTTGCGCAATCAAAATCGGGTTCGAATCACGGATCAAGTCGAAATCAAGGTGGCGGAAACCTTAATGCAATCGGGACGCGCAGGCACGGCGACGCTGTCGGGCACTGTAACCTCGACGACAGGCACGGCGAATTGGCCCAGCGCGCCCGTTGGTCCGCCGCAATCGTGGACGCCTGGCACGGAGTTCCTCGCCATTATGGGCTACCGCGAAGGAATGCCGCCCGGCGTGCCGGGGGTCTTCATCGTCATTGACCGACCCGTTTCGGGTAACAGCACCACATATGCGCGAGCCTTGCCGCTCGGCACTTATTACAACGTGAAGCTTTATCGCTTCCGCGTCAATCCGAGCGCGCCTGGCGGCTTTGAAACCCTTGCGACGTTGGCGGAATTCCGTCATCCGCAAACGCAACAAAATCGGATGACGATGGACAACGCCAATCGCCAAGGGGTTTGGAGTCCGACCATCGCGCCGTAGCGCTCTCAAAGAGGGCGAAGCGCAGGTGGCGTTTCGCCCTCTTTCCTGATTGAAGGCAAACATTTTCTAACTCCTTTTGGAGAACCTTTGCGATGAAACGATTAGCCATTTTCGCCTTTCTGGCGCTCCTGTGCGCCCAAACCGAAGCGTCGGACGATGAGCGGGTCGGACGTTTGAAAGGCGTGGTTCGGGACTCGGAAAAGAACGAGCCAATCGTGGGCGCGACCGTTCTGCTCAGCCACACGAAAATTGGCGCGCGCGCCGACGAAATGGGACGCTTCGAAATCGCCTCGATTCCCGCTGGGGTTTATGAAGTCAGAATTTCAGCCGTGGGGTATAAGCCGCGACTTCGGCAAGTGGAAATCAAGGGCGGACAAACCGCCATTATGGAAGTTCATCTCGTCGCAACGGGCGTGAGCGGCGAAGAAATCGTCGTCTCGGCGACGCGCTACGAGCAAAACTTGGTGGAACTGCCCGTAACGACGAGCGTCGTGCCAGCGGCGCAAATCGCGGCGCAAGCGATTCCGTCGCTCGATCGCGTGCTGGAAACCGTGCCCGGCGTAGATGTTACCCGTTCAGGCGGATTGGGCGCGAGCAACCTGCAAATTCGCGGCTCGCAAGGCTTCACGGGCGGCGGACTCAGCACGCGCGTGATGATGCTCTACGATGGCTTCCCAATGAATTCCGCCGACGCAGGCTCGGTCAACTGGCAAGCCATCATCGCTAGCAATCTGGCGCGCTTGGAGGTCGTCAAGGGCGCGTCGTCTTCGCTCTATGGCTCGGCGGCGATGGGCGGCGTCATCAACGCCATCAGCCTCGTGCCGTCGGAACTAACCATCAGAGCGCGAATTATGAACGGATTTTACGATAACCCTCCGCCCGGCGTCAATCGCTTTCCTGGCATCAATCGCCCGATGTTCTCGTCAAGCCTTTTGATGATTGGCGACCAAGTGGGCAACCTTTCCTACAATTTGACCTACTTGCGAAACCGCGACGAAGGCTACCGCGAAGCGGGCGACATCAACACCGACGACGTCAAACTCACGTTGCGATATAATCTTGGCGAAACGCAGTATCTGCAACTCAACGCCATCGGCAATTGGTCAAACGGCGGCATCGCGTATCAATGGTCGAACCGCGCCAACGCGCTCGGCACGCCGCCCGGTCCCGTCTACAAAGCCAACGGCGATCCCCTGCTCGATGCCAACGGCAATCAAATCTACGGGCAATTTTTCTTGGGCGACGACAAGAAGGTAACCACCGACCAGCTCTTTGGCTTGACCTATATGAACATGCTCAACGCCGCGACGACGTGGGAAACGAAACTCTATTTCAGCCGCTCAACCTTCGTCATCAAATACTACCCCGTCGAAAAGCCCGAATTTCAACAATTCGACGCGCAAGGTCGGTATTTGGGCAACTATCAAAAGTATTCGTTTGGGCGCGTCATTCGCCGACCCTACGACCCTAACGACCCGACGACATACAACGACTCCGACGCGCGGCGCTACGGCGGACGCACCTCGCTCTACTGGATGCGCGACAAGCACAAACTCACCGCAGGCATTGAGTTCAATCTCAACGACGTGCGCTCGACCATCTACACGACCACGTCGGACCTCAACCTCGGCGTTTTCGCCCAAGACGAAATCGCCCTCACCGACAAGCTCAAAGTAACGGCGGGCGCGCGCTTGGATTGGAACCGAGTCAATCAGGACAAAGTAACCTACATCGACCAACTCGTCAATGTCCAAGAGGGCAGAATCGTCTATCGGACGGAAGACATCGTTACGCGGTCGCTCTGGCAATTAAGCCCAAAGATCGCGGTGAATTATATGTTCAACGAAGAATTTTCCATGCGAGCGTCGGTTGGCAGAAGTTTTCGCGCGCCTTCCATTGGCGAACGCTTCGTTACGCAAGCGGGATTTTTCTTGGGCAATCCCAATTCCGCGCTCGATGCGGAACGCCTCACGAGCTACGAGGTCGGTCTCTACAAAAGCTTCTCGCGCTACTTCACGATCGATGTCGCGGGCTACGTCAATCACTACGACAATTTGATCGAGTCCACGAACATCAACGCCAACGCGAGCGCGTTGGACATCTCATCGAGCGTCTTTCAGTTCCTCAACATCGCCAACGCCAACATCAAGGGCGTGGAGCTTTCCCTCGCCTCGCAACCCTTCGAGCAGTTGCAACTTCAACTCAACTACAACTGGATGCGCCCGATTGGCTCCCTGCCCGACAACGTGCTCGGCGGCAACAAAAATCCCGCGCGGTATAAAAACTGGTTGCCGTATCGCCCCGAACATAACCTTTCGTTCCGCGCCGAACTGGCGTTCGAAAATCTCGCGCTCGGCTCGATTCGCGCGCCCGCGTTTCTTTCGGGCTTGAGCCTTAATTACAGCGGACGCTACGTGAGCCGCATCAACGCCGTGCGCATCGCCGCCAACTCCGAAGGAATCGATTACCCAGGCGATTTCTTCGTGATGAACGCGGGCTTTCGATGGAGGTTTTTCAACGATCGCTTCACGGCGGTCGGAATGATTCAAAACCTGACCAACGCGCAATACGAAGAACTCGAACTTTATCGCATGCCGGGTCGCACTTTCAACGTCGGCTTCGAGTTCAACTACTGACAAGCGTTCTTTCTCCTCAATTAGCGAAGGAAATGGCGAGAAAGAGGCAAATTGCTTCTTCTCGCCGTTTCTATTTGCCGCAAACCGCGTCGCAAGTGGGAATCGCTCGTCGCGCGCTCGCTTCTCTGAAATGGGTTCTTCGCTTCGTTCAGAATGACGGCGTTCCTTGTTGTCTGACCGTCGTGGCATGGTCGTTTGTCTCCGCGTTGGTGGATTGTTAAGGCGCGTTGAAAACGAGGTTTCAAGCGGTTTTTCGCGTGGCGCTTGCGATGGCTTCCGCCAACGCTTCGGCGGAAGGAACGCTTGCGACCGCATCGACGCGAAAGCCCATCGCTTCAATGGCGGCTTGCGTCGTCTTGCCAATCGCGGCAAACTTCAAGCGCGAGGGAAAAGCGAAATTTCTCAATGCGTTGAAAAAAGACGCCGCCGCCGACGGACTGAAAAAACTCGCCCACTCCACGTCCTTGCAAGCGAGCAGAGTTTTGAGTTTCTCCAAGTTTTGAGCCGAGACGTCTCGCGTTTCGTAGACCACGAGTTCGTCGCAAACGCCGCCATTTTGCGCGATGACGGTCGGAATGACGGAGCGCGCTCGATTGCCGCAAGCGAAAAGAAAGCGTTTGCCCGAAATGCCGCGAGTTTTTAGAAGATTGGCTAAATGGTCGGCGTTGGCTTCATCGGCGCAGAGCGCGGATTCGATGCCGCATTCGCGCAAGGCGCGGAGAGTTTTCTCGCCCACGGCGTAATGCGTCAAGTGGCGAAGGCGCGAGAGCGAATTCGGCTCGCGCGCGAGCAAAGCGGGAATGAAGCATCGGACGGCGTTGACGCTCGTGAAAATTATGCCGTCGCAGGCGGCAAGATTCGGCGTTTGCCAATCGGCGATTGGAGCGATTTCTATCGTCGGAACATGCGCGCACTCGAACCCGCGCGACGCCAGCGCGCTGACGAACTCTTCCGCGTCGTCTTTGGGTCGCGTAACGAGAACGATCGGCATCGTTGCGATTAGAAAACCGCGCTCACGCCAAGAGTCGGCACCAGAGGAAGCATATCGGTTTGCTCCCGCACCAGAAGAGGCAAGCGTCCGTTTGGCACGTCGCGTCGGTCTTCGACATCGTATCGGTAGGCAATGACGTTGCTTCGGTTGTAGGCGTTGATGACGTCGAGGTAAAACTCCCAGTTGATTCCCGCCGCTTTGGTTTTCGCCGTCAGGCGCACGTCCAAGCGATGATACGCGGGCAAGCGCGCGGAATTGAGATTGTCTTCGCCGCCGTAATCCAAGTTGAACAAAACTCTGCCGCGCGGGTCGGTAACGATTTCAGGCTCGCCCTTGGCGTTGGGCGCGATGCGCGGCGTGGCGGCAACGGCGGGCGTAAGCGGGAAACCGCTCCCATATCGCCAGCGGACGCCAAGGCTGAACACGTCGTTCAAGCGAATGTTGCCGACGAGGTTAATCGTGTGGCGTTGATCGAAGTTGAACGGAATGCGCAACCCGTCGCGCTCGCGGTAGGCGTAAGCCAGCGCGTAACTTGCCCAACCGCTGAACCAGTCTTGTGGGCTTGTGGCTTTTCTTTCAAGCAACAGCTCGATGCCGTAAGCCGAGCCGTCGCCCTCGTTGATGGGCGTGGTCGTCAGGCGCGGCTCGATCGATGTGGTCGGCGCGCTCCAATTGCGCTTGTCGTAAGCCCAACCGCCGAGATAGTTGGAGCGATAAACTTCCTGCGGCTCTCGTCGCTGAATGATGAGGCGATTGAAGTCCTTGAAATAAACTTCGGCGCGAACTTGCCACTCCGCGTTCAGCCAACGCTCAACGCCCAAAACGTAGTGAATCGCTTGTTCGGCTTGCAAGCGTCGCAAAACGCCGCGCTGCGTGAGGTCGAAGAACGCGGTTTGATCAATGAGTTTCTCGAAGCCCGGCGATTGCCGATACATTCCCCACGCGCCGCGAATCGTGGTGAGAGGATCGAGAGCGAGCGAGAAATTGAATCGCGGAGAAAGATAGGCTTTCCCAATCACGTCGTAGTAATCGAATCGCAATCCGGGTTGGAGGTAAAGCCTTTTGGAAATCGCTTCCCATCGGTCTTGAACGAAGACATGCGAGCGCAAGTAAATTTCGGACTGCCGTAGCCTTTGATTGAGCGGCAAGGCGCTAAAGCGCGGGTTTTCCTGTTGCGCGCGAAGCGCGGCGATGGTGGCTTCGTCGGCTTCGAGCAAAAGCTCGAAAATCGTTTCCATCGCGTCAACGCCTGCGCCCATCTCGATGAGGTGGCGGTCGTATCGCTTCGAGAATTCGTCGCGCAGCGTCAGCTTCGCAAAAGAGAAGTAAGAGTCGGAGCGAAGATTAAAGGACGCAAGCATAGAAGGGCTGACCAAACTATCCGCTTCGAACTCGTCCAAAAAAGCCTGACTGTAATTGAGCCTATCGATGAACGAACCGCCAAAGCGCGAGTCGCCGCTGTTGCGATACCACGAAGCGATGAGTTTGTTGAGCGTTCTTGAATTTGGCTGATAATGCCATGCGACGCCGATGAGGTCGTTGCTCGTGAGGTTGCCGACGCTGACGCTATCGGGCAAGTCGTTGGTGCGTTGCGCGGTCAGGATTTTCACCGCGTCGCGTCCATACACGCCCGTAAAAATCAAGCGATTGGTTTGATTGAGTTCAAAGAAAAATCGCGCTTGAAAGTCGGTGAAGTTCGGAAACGCGGTGTTGTTGTCGACGCGCCCCGTCTTGCGCAAAATCGGTCCGACGATGAGGTCGTAGTAAGTGCGTCGCGCCGATAAAATCCACGACCCGTTGAGGCGGAAGGGCGATTTCCCCTCAACGATGACGTTCGCGTCGGTGATGTTCATATCGAGTTGCGTCTGGAACGCCACGTCGCGCGAGCCGTTGCGATTGCTCACATCGAGCACGGCGGAAAGCCGATCGCCATACTTGGCGGGGAAACCGCCCGTAATCAAATTCACGTCGGCGACGGTTTCGGGGTTGAACATGCTCACCGTGCCGTAGAGCCGATACGGATTGAAGACCTCGATGTCGTCAAGCACCATCAAGTTTTGGTCGGGACCAGAGCCGCGAATGAAGAGTTGCGAGGAAAAGTCGTTTTGCGCCAACACGCCCGGAATCGCTTGCAGGGAGCGCATAATGTCTTCCAAGCCGCCCGCGAGGATTTTGCTTTGACGTGGAGTGATTTTGTAGACGCTCGTGCGCGCGTCTTCCTGCGCTTGTCGGGTCGCGTCGGCGACGACTTGCACCTCTTCGGTCTGAATCGCCTTTTCGCGCAGTTGAAAGTTTAGCGCGAGCGTTTTGCCTTTTGCGACTTCGCACTCGAGTTGAAGTTCCTCGTAACCAATCAAGGAGATCTTGACGGCATAACGACCTTCGGGCACGTTGGCGATGAAATAGTTGCCGTTTGCGTCGCTAATCGCGCCATATGGCGTTTTCTCCAAGCGAATGACGACGCCCGCGAGCGGCTCGCTCGTCTTTTCGTCAATGATTTTGCCGCGAATCGAACCCGTCGATTGCGCGACGACCAACGATGGCGTAGCGAACAGCGTCGCAAGCAACAGCAGACAGTTCGAGACGACTCTCGAGGCGTTCATAGTTTCGGGACAAGTTTTCGGAAGCGAATCGCCGCGTTTCAAATCGCGCCCACGACGAGCGTTGGCAGAAGCATCAACCGCGCAAACGAGAGACGCGCGGCGAAGTCAATCGTCGCCTAAAACCGCGAAGCGTAGCGAGGCGTTCCAAAGAAGAAGGGCGGAATGGCTATAATCGACGCATAAACTCCACGATGCGCTTGTCGACAATCACGTCTTGACGGCGGACGGGCTTTTTCAAGACGATGCCTTCCAGCGAGCGACAGCGCGAGAGCGCCACGTAGAGTTGTCCGTGCGCGAACGTGCCGCGTCCCAAATCGATCACGACCTTGTCGAACGTCTTGCCCTGACTTTTGTGAATCGTAACCGCCCATGCCAATCGCAACGGAAACTGCGTAAAAGACCCAATCGGCTCGGAGAAAATTTGCTTCGTTTTCGCGTCGAAATCATACTTCAAAATTTCCCACTCGACGCGCTCGACGGTTGCCACTTTGCGAATCCCGTCGTTTTCGATTTCCACCTTCACCGAATCGGAGAGAATCTCGCGCACTTTGCCAATCGTGCCGTTGACCCAACGCTTGTAGGGATCGTTTTTGACGAACATCACTTGCGCGCCGACTTTGAGCGTGAGCGTTTCTTCGGCGGGCAAAAATTTTCGGTCGAATTTTCCGTCAATCTCTCCCTCAAAACTTTTCGGCTGCGCTTTGAGCTTCGCCAATCGCTCGGCGTTGATGGCGTTGGCGATTTCGTTGGTCGTCGTCAGCGTAATGAAGAAGTCTTCCTCGCTCGGCGAAAAATCGGGCTGAACGCGCGAGTTGATGATGTCGAGATGAAAGGGCATCGCGCTGTTGGTGCGTATGGCTTGCAAAAGGTCGATGAACGCGGCGTCGCTTTGGCGAAAAATTTTTCTTAGGCGAACGATGCGCAACATCGCCTTCTCGAAGACCGACGCGCTGAAAAAGTAAGGCGTTTCGTAGAGCGACATAAAGAGGCTTTTCTCGTCATCGGTCGAAAGCACGGGCGGCAGTTGGAAGAGGTCGCCGATGAAAATCATTTGCGTGCCGCCGAAGGGCTTTTTCTTGTCGCGTCCGTTCATTCGCATAAAGTAGTCGATGCCATCGATGATGTCGGCGCGAACCATCGAGATTTCGTCGATGATGATGGCGTCGATGGCTTTGTAGAGGTCTTTGTCGCGCGCCTTTTCGATGTTTTGCGCCGTAACCACGCCAAGCGGGAACTTGAAGAACGAATGAATGGTCTGTCCGCCCACGTTGAGCGCGGCGATGCCCGTTGGCGCAAGCACGACGATGTTTTTCGCGGTGTTCTCGCGGAAGTAATGAAGCAAGGTGGATTTGCCCGTGCCTGCGCTTCCCGTGATGAAAAGGCAATCCGACGTGTTTTCCATCAGGTCGTAAGCGTCCTGAAATTCAGGCGTGAAGTCCAATTGCTCCGCTTGGGCGATTTCATTCGCAAGTTCCGACATGGCGTTTTGGGTTTGCGCGTTTGGCTTAAAAGGCAATATAGGCGCGTCTTGCGCTTTGAGAAAACGAGAGAAATCGGATTGCGAAGTCGAGACAAAGTCGCCGCCTTCTCGACGCTGAACTTGCGTCATTTGATTGACTATGTCTAATTCCGAATAGCGTTCAAGGCTTGCGAACGCGCAACGCTTGCGCTTAACTTTGAAAAAACATCGCCAAAGCTATGCCGACGCTCGCGCATCGCCTTGCATTCCTTGCCGTCGCAAGTCTCTTTCTTG
>JANWWM010000019.1 GCA_025055975.1 Chloroherpetonaceae bacterium
GCCTTCCTCCAAAATTTCCTGATACGCCCGCGTCTTTTTGAGTTCTTCTTCAAACTCCTCCCTCACCCCCAACATCTTCAATATCTCCTTTCGGGTTAAGTTTCTAAACTTGTAAAACAATACCCTCTCAATGAAATCCAACTTCTCTGGCGAGCGCTCTATCAACCGACGCGCCACCTCTATCGCCCTCGCCTCTGGCTCAACGACCAACTTGAACGCGCCAAGCGCCGCATCCAGCTCCGCCGCGCTCCCCAACTCGTCCAAATATATGCGCCTTGTGCGCGTTTCGGCAAGCAATTCTTCGTAGCCTTCGCAAGACTCTTGCTCAACGCTTCGGGAAGGATAGACGACGACGGCGCGCCACTTCGTAACGCGATGCTGTTTGAGATAGAGGAGGGTTTGAGCGAAGAAGCGGGCGTAGAAGTCGTTGTCGCGTTGGAATTGGAACTCGACGAAGTAGGTGAGGTCGGGTTGTTTTGGGATGAGGACGGCATCGAGACGAGCGGAGAGTTCTTTGAGTTCGATGGATTTGAAGTCGTAGCGTTGAGCGTCGTTTGGGTTGCGACCGATGAGGGCGAAGAAGCCTTCGGGCATTTCTTGAAGCCACAGGTATGCGAGCTTGTCCGTTTTCATTCGCGGCTGTCTTGACGAGAGAGAAGTCTTGCCAACAAAACGCCGCTATGCAAGCGAAGTTACCCAATCGCATCGAAGCGCGCGTAGGGGCGCAGGACTTCGGGCACGATGATCTTGCCGTCTTTGGTTTGATAATTTTCAAGCAGCGCCACCATCAAGCGCGACGTGGCAAGCCCCGACCCGTTAAGCGTATGAACAAACTCAGGCTTTGATTTTTCATCGCGTTTGAAGCGAATGTTGGCGCGTCGGGCTTGAAAGTCCTCGAAGTTCGAGCAGCTCGAGACTTCCAAAAAGCGTTGCTCGGCGGGCGACCAGACTTCAAGGTCGTAGCACTTGGCGGCGTTTGCGCCAATGTCGCCCGAACAGAGCAGAACGACGCGATAGGGCAACCCAAGCGCGACGAGAATCGACTCCGCGTCGGCGACAAGCGATTCCAATTCGTCGTAAGACGTCTCAGGCGTAGCGAATTTGACGAGTTCGACTTTGTTGAATTGATGCACGCGCAAAAAGCCGCGCACATCCTTGCCGTAACTGCCCGCCTCGCTCCGAAAACACGCCGAATAGGCGACATACTTGATGGGTAACTGAGAGCCTTTCAGAATTTCATCGCGGTGCAAATTCGTAACGGGCACTTCGGCGGTCGGAATCGCAAAGAGACGACCGACCGTGTCGGCTTCGTAGGTTTCTTGTCCCTCGTAACTGGCGCGATAGACTTGCCCGATGAACTTCGGAAACTGCCCCGTGCCGCGAAGCGACTCCCGATTGACGAAGAAAGGCGGAAAAATTTCCTCGTAGCCTTTGGCAAGATGCGTATCGAGCATAAAGTTGATGAGGGCGCGTTCAAGCGTAGCGCCTTTGCCTTTGTAGACGGGGAAGCCTGCGCCCGTGATTTTCGCGCCGCGCTCGAAATCCAAAATGTCCAACGCCTTGCCAAGTTCGAGGTGATTTTTGGGCTTGAAATCGAAATCGCGTTGGTGGCGCAAGACTTCCTTGCAAACGACGTTCTCGCTGGCATCTTTGCCCAAAGGAACGCTCTCGTGCAGAAGGTTGGGCAAGTGAAGCAGGAGTTCTTCTTGCTTGGCTTCGAGGTCGCGCAGTTCGGCATCGAGCGCCGCAATGTCGTCGGAGACGATTTTCATTTCGGCGATGAGCGCGTCGGCGTTTTCCTTGTTCCGTTTGAGGCGAGCGATGTCATCGGAGACTTTGTTGCGCTTGGCTTTCAAGGAATCGGATTGGCTGACGAGAGCGCGACGACGTTGGTCAAGCGCGAGCAGTTCGTCGATTTTGGAGAGTTCGTTTGGAAGTTGTCGAGCGAGAAGCGCGGATTTGATTTTGTCGGGATTCTCGCGGACAAGTTTAATGTCGAGCATTCGTGATGGCTTGGCGATGCGTTTGGTTAAACGGCGGCAAAGTTACGCCGAAGCGGCGCAAAAAACGAACAACGCGCGTCGGCGGCAAGGAATCCAAAGGCATTGGAATTGCGCCCTGTTGTCGTTCCGAGCGTAGCGAGGAATCCAAAGGGATTGCGAATTGGGTTGCTCGATCGCTGCGAAGTGGATTCTTCGCTCCGTTCAGAATGACGGACTGAGGAGCGGGCATCGCTCCGAGCGTTTTGCGTCGTTTCAAAATTTGCTTGTCATTCCGAGCGCAGCGAGGAATCCAAAAGGGATTGCGGACGGAACGCTTGCTTCTCTGAAATAGGGACTGTTTCCGCGACTATCCTTAACCCAACCTTAACAGAGCCTTAACGGTTGCGTAACGTAGCCCGTCTATCTTTGCGCCCGCTACCGAAAACCTTAAAAAGCGCAGTCCACCTAACAACCTTCAAAGAATGAAACGCAACGCGCTACGTCAGTTCCTTTCCACGGTGTTGATTCTCGTTTCCGCGTCGGCATTCGCGCAAGAGAGCGGCAAACTTGTCGGCAAAGTTACCGACAAAGAAAGCGGCGAAGAACTCATTGGCGCAAGCGTCGTCGTGGTTGGAACGACCGTAGGCGCAAAGACCAACATCGATGGCGAGTATTCGCTGACGCTCAAAGCGGGCAAAGTGGATCTGCGCGTGTCGTATGTTGGTTATCAGACGCGCACCGTCAAAGGCGTTGAAGTCAAAGCGGGGCAGACAAGCCGCGTTGACATTGAGCTCAAGCCAGAGGCGGCGCAAGCCGAAGAGATCGTCGTGCAGGCTGAAATCAGCAACGCGACCGAAAGCGCGCTCCTGACCCAGCAACGCAAAGCGCTCGTGGTGCAAGACGGCGTAAGCGCGGAGTTCATCAAGAAAACGCCTGATAGCGACGCGGGCGACGTCATCAAGCGCGTTACGGGCGTGTCGGTCGTCGCGGGCAAGTTCGTTTTCGTGCGTGGTCTTGGCGAGCGATACAGCAACACGCAAATCAACGGCGTTACCGTTCCAAGCCCCGAACCCGAAAAGAAGGTCGTTCCCCTCGATGTCATTCCCGCCAACCTGATTGAAAACATCATCACGGTCAAAACCTTTATGCCCGACCAGCCCGGCGCGTTTGCGGGCGGATTGGTCAAGGTCAAGACCAAGGAATTCCCCGACCAATTGGTCGTGAACTTCGGCATGTCGGCAGGATTCAATTCTCGCTCTCATTTCAAGCAGATTCCCTCGTATCCGGGCGGGAAGCTGGACTTTTTGGGCATTGACGACGGCACGCGAAGCCTTCCCAAAAATTTTCCCGACCTGACGTTGCGCGGTCGTCAAGGCTTGACGCAACAGCAAATCAATCAAAAGTTGGGGCAAGCGGGACGCTTGCTCGGAAGAACTTGGACGCCCGTTCCTTCGGCATTCGCGCCCAACCAAGGCTACTCGCTCTCGATTGCCAATCAAGCCTCGATGTTCGGCGTGCCGATGGGGTTCATCGTGAGCGGCACCTATTCCAACGGCGTGCAATACAAAGAGACCAAGCTCTTTCTGCCATCGGGGTCGCCTGGGCAACCGTTCTACGACTACAATGACAAAACCACGACCTACAACGTCAACTGGGGCGCGGTCGCGGATTTGAACATTCGCGTCGGCGAAGGCGGCGGGCAGAACAACAAAATCGGATTCAAAGCGCTCTACAATCGCACGGCGGAAGACGAAACGCGCGAAGTCGTTGGCTCGCGGTTCACGGCTGACGACGCGATTGTCAAAGCCACGCGCCTAAGATTCGTATCGCGCGAATTGCTCACCACGCAACTGGCAGGCACGCACTACTTGCGCTGGCTGTTCGGCTCCGAACTCGAATGGAAAGCCGCCCTCGCTCGCGCCCGACGCGACGAACCCGACAACCGCGAAGCCCAATACATCAAGCGTCGCATCGATCCCGACTTCATCTACGACGAAAGCTCGAACCGAAACACGCGCTTCTTCGCCGACCTTGCCGACAACGAACAAGACGCGCTTCTGGACTGGTCGATTCCGTTCAATCAATGGTCGGGACTGAAATCAAAACTCAAAATTGGCGGCTTGTACACCGACAAAAGTCGAAACTTCCAAGCGCGACGCTTTGACTATCGCCCCAACAATTTCAGCGGTCTCTTCGGAGTCAAAGCGGAGCAACTGTTCTCGCCCGATTCGTTGGAAAGCGGCAGAACGGATTTGAGGGACAACACCTTCCCGCAAGATCGCTACGAAGCCGACGAGAAAATTCGCGCGGGATACGCAATGGTCGAGCTTCCACTGACCTACGCGCTCAAATTCGTTGGCGGCGCGAGAGTGGAGCAAAACAAAGTCTCGGTTCGTTCCGACGTGGGATTGGTCGGACAACCGCAACCCGTCGAAGGCGGATTCGACCGCGTCAATTTTCTGCCGTCCGTCAATTTCATCTACTCGATTGGCGAGCAGATGAACGTGCGAGCCTCGTTCAGCCGCACCGTCGCCTTTCCCGAACTGCGCGAAGTCGCGCCCTTTAATTTCGATGACTATCGCACCACCATTCTTGGAAACCCCTTCATCGACCAAACGCGCATCTTGAACTACGACTTGCGTTGGGAGTGGTATCCGAGAATCGGCGAGATTTTAGCCGTCAGCGCGTTCTACAAGAGTCTCGACGAGCCGCTGGAACGCATCGTCTTCACAGGGCAAGGGTCGACGATTTTCTTCACGACCGTCAATGCCGACAAAGCCACGAACTACGGAATGGAATTCGAAGCGAGAAAACGCTTGGATTTCATCGCGCCAAGCCTTGAAAACTTCAACTTCGGCTTGAACCTCACCCTTGTCAATTCCAGCATCACGCTCAAAGATCGAACGCCGTTTTTCAGCGCCAACCAACGCGCCGAGCTGGTCATTGATCAGTTCGTCGCCAAGAAAAGACCGATGCAAGGTCAAGCTCCCTACGTGCTAAATCTGAACTTCGGCTACAACAACGTTGGGCTGGGGTTGGAAGCCGCGTTGCTTTACAACATCGTGGGCAGAAAAATCGTGCAAGTCGGCACGCGCCTCTCGCCTGAATTTGCCATTCTGGACATCTACGAAGAGCCAAGAAATCAGCTCGACTTCTTCATCTCAAAACGCTTTGGCTCCATCACGACGAAGATGACCATTCGCAACATTTTAGACGCTCGCTACTTCTACAAGAGCGGCAACGTCGTCGTAGAGGATTATCGAATCGGACAAACCTACGCGCTTTCCATTTCTTATTCTCTTTAACCTTAAACTTGGAGGAAACAATGACGATCTTCAGAAACAAACCTTGGGCGACGCTTCTCGTGGCGGTTGCCGCAACGCTTGCTGCCTGCGGCGACGACAAGAAAGACAACCCAGCCAGCGGCGGCGGAACCCAACCCCAAGATGTCGGCGAAATCAGGCAGGCGCTTGTAACGAGAGCCGACACCAACGCGACGGCAATCTCGATCGCATGGAGATTGGAAGGACAAGCCGACTCGATTGAAATCACGAGACGCGACGTCGCGTCGGGCGCGACCCGAAGATTCGCCGTTCCCGCGAGCGAAAGCGCGCTCAACGACAATACGGTTGAAGATGGCAAAACCTACAACTATTCGGTGCGCGCCAAAAAGGGCAATAATTTCTCTGCCTCTCGAACGACGGTCGACCAACGAGTCAAAGCCCCCGTGGAATTGTCGGGCGACCTGTTTGGCGACTATTCGCTCAGCGCGGCGACCCGCTATCGCTTGACGGGTTATGTGCGCGTTCAACCCGGCGGCGTGTTGAGAATCCCCGACGGCACGAGAATCGAGGGCTTGGCGGGTAGCGCGCTCATCACGGTCGCGGGCGCAGATGGCAAACCGAGCGGACGGCTCTTCGCGCTCGGCACGGCGCAACGACCCATCGTCTTCACCAGCGTCAATACGACCAAAGCGCGCGGACAATGGGGCGGCATCGTGCTCAACGGTCTGGCTCCAAACAACGGTCCTGGCGGACGGTTGATTGGAGAGGGCAACACGGGCGTGCACGGCGGCAACAACCCCAACGACACGAGCGGCGTGCTTCGTTACGTCCGCGTCGAATACGGCGGCACGCGCATCACGGCGGATAACGAAATCAACGGCTTCACCTTCAACAGCGTCGGCGCGGGCACCGTCCTTGAATTCTTGCAAGCGCACTTCATCGCCGACGACGGCTTCGAGTGGTTCGGCGGCACCGTCAACGCCAAGAACTTGGTCTCGACGGGCAACGACGACGAAGCCTTCGACTTCGACAATAGCTGGTGCGGCAAGGGTCAATTCTGGGTCGCCGTGCAAGCCTCCGATATCGCCAATCGCGGCTACGAAAGCGACAACAACGCCGACGGCACCGATGCCCGCGCCGCCAACGGACGCGCCACCAGCCCGCTCATCTACAACGTAACGATGATTGGACGCGGACTTTCGGGCGGCGAAACCGATGGAATGTATATCCGACGCGGCTCGCAAGGTCGCTTCTTCAATCACGTCGTCGCCAACTTCTTCAACCGCGGTTTCGCGTTAGACGGTCCCGTTTGCGTAACGCAATTCCGTCGTGATTCGCTCTTCGTGCGAAATTCGCTCTTCTTCGTCAAAGCCAATGGCGCGACCAACGGCGCGACCAGCTACGCCAGATTCACAGGATTCACGTCCTCTAATGTGACCGACTCTGCAGGGTTTGCGGCGGACTTTAACAGCAGAACGAGCCTCAGCGGCGGAGCTTGGCAAAACAAAGTTGGCGACCCGAACTTCGTGAGCGTCAACTACGATAACCCCGTCAACGGCACGATGCCCAACCTTCGCGTTCAAGCAGGCTCGCCCGCTTTGACAGGCGCGGCAACGCCGCCCAACGACGGCTTCTTCGCCACAAACGCAACCTACATGGGCGCGTTTGGCGATGCCAACTCGACCAACTGGATGGAGGGTTGGACGACTTGGTTCAGACCATAAGTCGAGAGGATTCATTTCGCAACAAAGCGCGGGCTAGTGCCTGCGCTTTTCTTTTCTAAAAATTTCCCAAAACTATGAAGCCTATTACGCTGATTCTCTGCGTCGTTCTCGTCGCAAGTTGCCAAAGCAAAAAGGAAGAGAAACCGTCCCAAAAAGTCGTGGCGGCAAAGCCCGTTCCGCCGCCCGTTCTCAAAGTTGCCGACGACGGCAAGCCGATTCGTTATCCCGAACCGTTGCCCGATAGCGTCAAGGCGCGAAAATTTCAAGATGGTTACGATTCCATCAACAGCCTGATTTTCGCCGTCCTCGACGCTTTGGAGAAAAAAGACACGACGCGCCTCGTTAGAGCGATGATTAGCCAAAAGGAATTTTCAAACTGGCTCTGGTGGGAGTTTCCCGCGAGCATTCCTGAAAACGCGCCGTTGGATTTCGCGTGGGACAACCTTGCGCGCAAAGCCGATAGAGGCTTGCGGTGGCTCTTGTCGGATTACGGCGGTCAAAAACTTCGCTATGTCTCGCATCGCTTTGAAGAGGGGGAGGATAAGTATCAAACGTTCAAAGTGCACTCGAAAACCCGCGTCGTCGTCAAGGATTCGCTCGGAAACGAGCATACCCTCACGCAAATTGGCTCGGTCGTGGAGATGAACGGCTCGTTCAAACTAATGAGTTATCGCGATCGCGATTAAGCCACGCTTGCCACGAGGCTCGTGAGCGGCGCACCGTCTTCGTAGAGCGTTGCCGTCAGCACGTCGCCCGACTTGACGGCGGCAACGCCCGCAGGCGTGCCTGTGTAAATCAAGTCGCCCCGACGCAATGCGAAAATGTGCGAAAGGTAAGAAATGATTTTTTCCAACTTGTAAATCATCTCGCTCGTGTCGCCGCGCTGAACCACCGTCCCGTTCTTTTTGAGTTCAAGCGCGAGGCGTTGCGCTCGTCCCAAATCGCTTGACGCGACGAGAGGCGAAAGAACCGCGCTCGACCGAAACCCTTTTGAGACGAGCCAAGGGTTGCCGCCCTTTTTGGCGACGCTTTGCAAATCGCGCAAGGTCATATCCAGTCCAACGCCAAATCCCGCGACGACGCTTGCCGCCTCTCGCTCCGAAATCGCTTCGCAATCGTCGCCCACGAGCAAAACAAGCTCAACCTCGTGGTGCAATTCGCTGGAAATCGGCTTGCCGTCGTAGACGGGAATTCGAATCGTGCCGCCCGATTGAATCAAAGACGCGGCAGGCTTTGAAAACACGATGGGAACGTCGGTCGGCGTTGCGTCGAGTTGAAGCAATTTTTCCATTTCTTTGGCGTGCGCGTCGTAATTTTTGCCGACGCAATAAATCGTGCCGACGGAAAGCCGCTCCGTCCCAAGTTGAACGATGGACATTATGCGAGAAAAATTTGAGTCATTGACGTGGATTTACGAAGCCAAACGCCGCCTGCGAAAACGAATGAAAGCCCGACGCGCCGCAATGCCCATTGACGAGTGGCAAGCGCGCAGCGCGCGCATCGTCGCGCAGATTGAAGCGTTGGAGCAGTTCAAACGGGCG
Source organism: Chloroherpetonaceae bacterium (assembly GCA_025055975.1). Lineage (GTDB taxonomy): Bacteria > Bacteroidota > Chlorobiia > Chlorobiales > Thermochlorobacteraceae > JANWWM01. The sequence goes on from JANWWM010000019.1 coordinate 8,532, forward strand.
AAAGTCGTTCATTCGTTCATCCCTGACGAGACGCACCGAGAAGTCAATTTGATTCCGTTATTGGAAAAAATCATCTCGTCAAAAACATTGCTCGCCCCTGTCGTCGCGCAGAAAGATTTGATTTCCGTTCAAATCAACTCGGTTAACGAGCTTGAACGTAACGCTTTCGGGATATTAGAACCAAAAGCGGCAAAATCTTCGCCATTGGAATCCGAGATTGACCTTGTTCTTGCGCCTCTGCTTGCCGTCGATAAGGCAGGCAATCGATTGGGCTACGGCAAGGGCTATTACGACCGATTCTTTAAGCGTTTGAAAAAAAATGTCTTAAAACTCGGCGTTGCGTTTAAGTTTCAAATCTTGAATCGCGTTCCGACAACGGAAAACGACGTGAAGTTAGATGCCATCGCAACGGAAGAGAACATAATAACTATCTCTTTTTAATAAAACTTGTTGCGCTATATCTTTTGAAAAAATCTAAGAGCATTAATTCATTTTCAAAAAACGAGTTAAGAATCTTCTTCAAAAGACGCATAAAGCCGCGTCAAGAGTTGCTTTGAGAACGGACAAAGCGCAGAGAAATGGCTTATCAGAGAACCGCGCTTTTGGCGAAAACCGCTTCCAGCGATTCTCGATTCGCGTTGATGGTCGCTTCCAACTCGCGCTCGCCGTGCCGAATGGAGAAAAACATCGCCTCGTATTGCGCGGGCGCAAGATAGATGCCGCGCTCCAACATCGCATGAAAATAAGCGGCGTATTTTTTCACGTCAGATGTCGTCGCCGTTTTGAAGTCCACGACGTCTTGCTCCGTCATAAACAGGCACATCATTGAGCCAACGCGCTTCAAGCACAAGTTCAAGCCGAGTTTGCGCAGGTTGTCGCGGAAGCCGTCTTCCAAGATTTTGCCTTTGGCTTCGAGGTCGGGATATGGATTTTCGTCGCGCAGAATTTTGAGCGTCGCCAGTCCCGCGCTCACCGCAAGCGGATTGCCCGAAAGCGTGCCTGCTTGGTAGATGTCGCCTGCGGGAGCGACGCGGCTCATAATGTCGCGCCGTCCGCCATATGCCCCGACGGGCAAGCCGCCGCCGAGAATTTTGCCGATCGTGGTCATATCGGGCGAAACGCCGTAGAGCGATTGCGCGCCGCCCAACGCGACGCGAAAGCCCGTCATCACTTCGTCAAAAATCAAGACGATGCCTTCTTGGTCGCACAGCGCGCGCAAGCCTTGCAGAAATTCTTGCGTGGCAGGCACGACCCCCATATTGCCGCCAATCGGCTCAATGATAATCGCGGCGATTTGGTTCGGATTTTCTCGAACAAGTTTTCTGACGGACTCGATGTCGTTGAAGACGGCGTTCAGCGTGTCTTGCGCCGTGCCTTTCGTAACGCCAGGGCTATCGGGAACGCCGAGCGTGAGCGCGCCCGACCCCGCCTTGATGAGAAACGAATCGCCGTGCCCGTGATAACAGCCCTCAAACTTGATGATTTTCTCTCTGCCCGTAAAGCCCCGCGCGACGCGAATCGCCGACATCGTCGCCTCCGTCCCCGAACTCACCAAGCGCACCATCTCCATTGACGGAATGAGCGATGTGATGAGTTCCGCAAACTCGACTTCCAATTCCGTTGGCGCGCCGAAACTCGTTCCGACGTGGCGAAGCGTTTGTTCAATCGCCTCGACGACCTTCGGGTGATTGTGTCCCAAAATGAACGGACCCCAAGAGCCGATGTAGTCGATGTAGCGATTGCCATCGACATCGTAGAGATACGCGCCGTCGCCGCGTCGCATAAAGACGGGCGTTCCGCCAACGGATTTGAAGGCTCTAACAGGCGAATTCACGCCGCCGGGAATGACGCGCTTGGCGCGCTCGAACAGCGATTGCGAAGTTTGATGATTGAGCATAACGACGAAAGCGGAAAAGAAAAGGGCGCAAAAACGCGCCCCATTGGTTTGACGAGCGATCTCAATCATTCTTGCCGATTTCGACGGCGACGAACTGCGTGGATTTGTCGGCTCTGCGAATGCGGAACAACGCCGCCTCGCCGCTCTTGATTTTGCCGAGCAACGCCTTGAACTCGCTCACGGAGCGGACTTTTTCGCCATTGACTTCCATAATCACGTCGCCTGCGACGATGCCGCGCGACTCGGCTTGCCCAAAGGGCTGGACGCTGGAAACGCGCACGCCGTAATCGACTTCATAGCGTTTCTTGTCGGATTCGGTAAGTTCCTTGACATCGAGACCGAGTTCCTTCAACCGCGCGGGCGCGACATCTTCATCATCAGGCTTGGAGCCGTTGGAGACGGCGAGTTGTTCGTCTTCGGCGCGGGGCTTGAGTCTAACGCGAATTTCGCGCTCTCTGCCGTCGCGCCAGACTTTGAGCGTAACTTCGTCGCCCGCGTGTTTGCGAGCCACGTAGGCTTGCAGGTCGTTAGGCGCGGAGACTTTTCGACCATCGATGCTCAAAATCACGTCGCCCTCTTTGATGCCGGCGCTTTCCGCCGCGCCGCCCTTGACGAGCTGTTGAACCCATGCGCCTTCGGGCTTCGAGAGACCAAGAGCCTTTGCCGCCGTCGCATCGACGGGCTTGATTTGAACGCCGATGTAACCGCGAGAAATTTTCCCATACTTGATTAAATCTTCGGCGACGACTTTGGCGATGTTTGAAGGCACGGCGAAACTATACCCTTGATAACCGCCGTTGCGCGTGGCGATGGCGGTGTTGATGCCGACGAGTTTGCCTTCGGCATTGACGAGCGCGCCGCCGCTGTTGCCGGGATTGACCGCCGCGTCGGTTTGAATGAAACTTTCAACGCCGTAACTGTCGCCGATGATGCCGATGTTTCGACCCACCGCGCTCACGATGCCCGCCGTAACGGTCGAGGCAAGGCTGAACGGATTGCCGACGGCGAAAACCCATTCGCCGACTTGCACGCTGTCGGAGTTGCCAAACGCGATGACGGGCAAATCTTGCGCCTCGATTTTGACGACGGCGATGTCGGTGAGCGGATCGCTTCCGACGAACTTCGCCTTGAACTCGCGCTTGTCATCAAGAATCACCGTGATCGTGCCCTTTTCCGCCGCATCTTTGACGACGTGATGATTCGTGATGATGTAGCCGTCGGAAGAGATAATCACGCCTGAACCCGAACCGCGAATCGGGGGCAACTCGCCACCAGGCGGACGGAAAAAGAAACGGAACAAGTCGCCCTCGTTCCCGTCTTCTTCGCCATCGAAATCGTGGAAGCGATCTTTTGGCGCGCGCAGGCGAGCGGGCTTGGCGGAAATGTCGATGCTCACGACCGTCGGCTTGGCGATGTTGGCGATGTCAATGAAGGCTTGATTCATCGATTTGAGCCAAGTCATCGCGGGCGTGGGCGAATATGTCGCGTTGCCGATCGAGAGCGGTTCTTTGCGCGTTTGCGCCGCGCCAACGCCCGTAACTTGCAAGCCCGTAATGGCGACCACGCCAATCACGACCCCGATGAAAATCAGTCCAATCGCCGTGAAGAGAGTTTTCTTGTTCATCGCGTTGAATCGTCGAAAGGGTTGATGAAAATTTGCGAGCCTTCTCTACGAAACGCCTATCGAGAAGTTAAAGCGCAAGCGAAAGCGAAACATAGCGACGTTCAAAAAAAATTCAAACGTGATTGATGGTTTTGATGTCAAGCGAGCGCGGAAAACACGCCGCTACGTCTTTCTCGTGCGTAACGAGAAGCAGAACGCGATGTTTTTCGGAAGCGACTTCTTTGAGAAGAGACAGGACGGATTGCGAGTTTTGCTCGTCGAGGTTCGCCGTCGGCTCGTCGGCGAGAATGATGCTGGGTTCGTTGGCGATGGCGCGAGCGATGGCGACGCGCTGTTGCTCGCCGACGGAAAGTTCTCGCGGCTTGCGATGCAGTTTCTCGCCAAGCCCGACGCGCTCGAGGAGCGATTTGGCGCGAGACTTCGCGTCGGAAGTTTTTTTGGCGAAAGTCATCGCCACGAGCACGTTTTCAAACGCCGTCAAGCCTTGAAGCAAATTGAAGGTTTGAAACACGTAGCCAATGTTCGCCGCGCGAAAGTCGTCGCGTCGTGGCTCGGAAAGCGAGACCAGCTCAACGCCGTTGACTTTCAGAGAGCCTTGCCCAACGGCGACGATGCCCGCGATCACGTTGAGAAGCGTGGATTTGCCGCTCCCCGATTTTCCGACGAGCGCAAGGCTTTCGCCCGCCTTGACCTCAAACGACGGAATGTTGAGAACGGGCTTGGAATCGCTTGAATAGGAATAGACGAGGTTCGAGATGACGATGCTCATAATCAAAAGCGATGGCGACGCAATGTAAAGAACTCGCGCCACATTTGGATAACCGCGAGAAAGGTCGTAGATTGCCCGCGACTGTCTGAGTCGTTACGCAAGATTCTGTCGAGAAATCACGCCTCTGGGTTGGTCTCTCCACATCCTTCGTTTTCGCCTCGCGCAGTCTGTTTGTCTCTTGCAACTTCAACTTGTTTTCGAAAAATGGCTCTCAAACTCTACGTCGGGAATTTGAACTACAACACGACGGAAGACACGCTTCGCTCGGCATTTGAAACGTTTGGCGATGTCGTTTCTGTGAAAATCATTCAAGGCAAAGGCTTTGGCTTCGTCGAGTATGGTTCGAGCGAGTCGGCGGAAGCGGCGAAAGCGGGAATGGACGGAAAGAATCTCGATGGTCGTCCGCTCCGCGTCAGCGACGCGCGTCCCCAAGAAAAGAAATCGTTTGGCGATCGGGGCGGATTCAATCGCGGCGGGTTCAATCGTGGCGAGCGCGGCGGGTTCGGCAAGCGCTTCTAAACGCAAGCAAATCCCCAAGCGAATGACGGCGAAAGGCGAATCAAGGATTCGCCTTTCTTTTTTCGTGGGCTCTGAGGGATTCGAACCCCCGACCTACTGGGTGTAAACCAGTCGCTCTGACCAACTGAGCTAAAAGCCCGCTCAAAAGCCCGCCAATTTACGCTTTCGCAAGACGTCCGCAAAACTCGCTTCGCGGCGCGCGATTCTCGCAAAGCGTCGATTTTCGTTATATTGTCGCAATTCGCTTCTCAACGCGCAATCTTTTCTCAAACTCAAATCGATGGATACCTACTACAATCCCTCCGACCTTGCCAAGTTCGCGGAAGTGGGCGAGGGCAACAAAGAGCTAATGAACAAATTTTTCTCGTGGTATAACGCCGTGTTCGCCGAGGGCGCGTTGAGCGAGCGCGAAAAAGCCTTGATTGCGCTTGCCGTCGCGCACGCGGTTCAGTGTCCGTATTGCATCGATGCCTACACGCAAGAGTCGCTTTCCAAAGGCGCGACGCTCGAACAGATGACGGAGGCGATTCACGTGGCGGCGGCGATTCGCGGCGGAGCCTCGCTCGTTCACGGCGTGCAGATGAAAAACGTCTATCAAAAACTTTCAATGTAACGATGGCTCTGGCGTCTAAAACGCTCCTCTCGCTTCGACATCCGCTTTCCGACGCGAGCGCGCAAGTGGAAATTTTGGAAAACAAGTTGAACCTGATGCCCTTTGCGGAACGCTTCAAAGAAACGGGCGAAGAAGAACTCGTCGCAACGGGCATTGAGATTTTTCAAGTCAACGTCGGCAAACTGTGCAATCAAGCCTGCAAGCACTGCCACGTGGACGCGGGTCCAGATCGCCGCGAAATAATGAGCCAAGAAACGATGCGGCTTTGCTTGGACGCGCTCGCCAAAACCGCGATTCCAAAAGTCGACATCACGGGCGGCGCGCCCGAAATGAACCCGAACTTCCGTTGGTTCGTCAAGGAAGTCAAAGCGCTGGGGCGGCACGTGATGACGCGCTCGAACCTGACGATTTTGCTCGCCAACGGCTTTGAAGATTTGCCCGAATTTTTCGCCGAGCATCAAGTCGAGGTCATCTCGTCGCTTCCGCATTATTCGCCGTCGCTCACGGACAAGCAACGCGGCGAGGACGTCTTCTCGCGCTCGATTGAAGCCATCAAACGCTTGAACGCGCTCGGCTACGGCAAAGAAGGAAGCGGTTTGATTTTCAATCTCGTTCATAATCCCGTTGGCGCGTTCTTGCCGCCGAATCAATCGGCGCTCGAAAAAGACTACAAACGCGAACTTTCCAAACGCTACGAGATCGCATTCAACCGCCTCTACGCGATTACGAATTTGCCCGTCGGTCGCTTTTTGGAATACCTGCTCGCGTCGGGCAATTACGAGGCGTATATGACGAAGCTCGTTTCGCAGTTCAATCCCGTCGCCGCCAAAGGCGTGATGTGCCGCAACACGATTTCAATCGGTTGGGACGGCTATCTCTACGATTGCGATTTCAATCAGATGCTTGAACTCAAAGTTGGCTACGGCGCGCCGACGCACATCAAGGATTTCGATTGGGAAAAGCTCAATCGGCGCAAAATCGTAACGCGGCAACATTGCTACGGATGCGCGGCGGGCGCAGGGTCGAGTTGCGGCGGCGCCATCGCATAAGTTTTGAGATGATTCGAATCGTTCCGCTTCAAGCCTCGCACAAAGAGCCGATTCGAAAATTGCTCGCCGAAACCAACGCCTTCCGAGACGACGAAATCGAGGTCGCCCTTGAACTCATCGACGAATGCTTGTCCTACCCGTCGTTCAATCCCGAGAATTATCAGATTTATTCGGCGTTGGAAGGCGAGCGCGTCTTGGGCTACGTGTGCTTCGGCAAAACGCCAATGACGCTCTCGACTTACGACTTGTATTGGATCGCCGTCGCGCCCGACGCGCAAGGCAAAGGCGTTGGAAAAAAACTCTTCGGGTTCGCCTGCGACGAAATTCAAAAGCAAGGCGGCAAACTCGTCGTGATTGAAACGTCCTCGCAACCGCAATACGACAAGACGCGCCGATTCTACGAAGCCATCGGTTGCCAACTGGAAGCGCGAATCCGAGACTTCTATCGCGTTGGCGACGACAAACTCATCTACGCGAAACGACTCTGACGACGGCGTTGGCGAGAAGATTCGCGGCGCAAACGTTTCCGAAACTCATCGACGCATCAATCCGTGCCACATCAACCTTCTTCGCGCGCGCCGATTGGCGTGTTTGATTCGGGCGTAGGGGGCTTGACGGTCGTCCGCGCCTTGCGCGACCTTCTGCCCAATGAACGCCTGATTTACTTTGGCGACACGGCGCGCGTGCCTTACGGAACGAAATCCGAGCCGACGATTCGCAAATACGCCGCCGAGGACGCGGCTCTCTTGATGCGCTACGAGCCGAAACTCATCGTCGTGGCGTGCAACACGGTTTCGGCGCTCGCGCTCGACGTGGTCGAAGACACCGCCAAAGGCGTCGGCGTTTTGGGCGTAATCAAGGCGGGAGCGAGTTCGGCTCTGAAAAAAAGCGCGGAAAAACGCATCGGCGTAATCGGCACGCAAGCCACCATCGCCTCCTACGCCTATCAACGCGAATTGCATCGCTTGAACGACGACGTGCAAGTGTTCGCCAAAGCCTGTCCGCTCTTCGTGCCGCTGGCGGAAGAGGGCTTCGCCACGCACGAGGCGACGCGGCTCATCGCAAAAGAATATCTCGCCGAACTCTTGGATTCGCGCATCGACGCGCTGATTTTGGGGTGCACGCACTATCCGATTTTGAAGCCGACGATTCAAGACGTCGTGGGAAAAAAAGTCGCGCTCATCGATTCCGCCGAAGCGATTGCGCAGGAAGTCAAGGCGCATTTGTCGGAGCGAGGACTTCTTGGCGACGCATCGCCCGAACCGCCGCGCGTTCTGGTCAGCGACGTGCCGCAACGTTTTCGCGCCATCGCGGAACGCTTCTTGGGATTTGAACTCGGCGAGATCGAACTCGTGGAAATTTGAACGACCTACGCGAATTTCGGATTGCCAGTTGCGAATTGAACCTCTCTGAAAAATGGATTCTTCGCTTCGCTCCGTTCAGAACGACATTGCTCTTGCGTCATTCCGAGCGAAGCGAGGAATCCACGACGGATTGCGAATTTCGCCTAAAACCCGAACATTTCCATTCGTCGCCACCGCGCTGCGTCGCTGGGCTTTGGGGAAATCACGAGCGCTTGGCGTTTGATTTTGCGTCCGCCCACTTTGCCGCGCAACGTGAGACGCTTGTCGCCGCGCGCCACGACGACCGTCGTCGAGTCGCCAATGCGCTGCCCTTCGTAGAACATCACCCGTTGCGCGAATTCTTCTTTGCGCGTCTTGTCGATGCCGTCAATGGCGACGATTTCGTCGCCCGATTGCACGCCCATCTTCGCCGCTTCGGAGCCGGGCATCACGAATCCCACGATGAAATTGTCGCTCGAATCGGGCAGGGCGAGGTAACCTGAAAACGGGGTTTCTTCTTCTCGCGTCGTCAGTTCGAGACCGATTTTCGCAAAGTAGGATTGAAGATCGAGCGAATCCGTCCCAATGATGAACTTCGCGTAAAACGGCGTTACGTCCGCGCCCGAAAGCGATTGAATCACGTAAATCAACGAATCTTCGGGGTAGGATTTTTGAGGCTTGCCATACGTCTCGTTCATCTTGACAAGAAGCGAATCGAGGCTGAACCGATCGCCCGATAACAAGCGCAGCTCGATGTCGAGCATCATCGCCACGAGCGTGCCTTTGACATAGAAGGGAATCATCTCGTCGGAACTTTCCACGCTGGCGAGGCGAAGACTCAAAGCCTCCAAACTTTCCTCGCGTTCCGACGGAAACATTTTCAAGTGCGAGATTCTTTGCCAAAGTCCGTCCAAGAACGCTTGCGGGGAAATGATGCCGTTGCGAACCAAGAGCGCGTCGGCGTAGTAATCCGTTACCCCCTCTACGAACCAGATGTTCGGCGTGAAGATCCGATTTTGGTAATCAAAGCCGCCGTTCTCTTTTCCGCCCAACAATTCGCCGTGAATGCGCTTCGGATTCCAAAGGTGAAAGAACTCGTGGCTGATGGTGTTCGTGAGTTGGTCGGAGCGGACTTTGCGCCAATCGCCAACGGGCATAAAGTAGGCAGAGGAGTTGCGATGTTCGAGCGCGCCGTAAGACGAGAGAAACTTCGGTCTGACGAGGCGAAAAAGAAACACATACTTCGAATACGGCAATTCGCCGAACAAGCGATAATGCGCCTTGACGATTTCTTCGGTTACTTTCACGAGGCTATCGGGGCGAAACGGCTCGTCGGAATCAATCACGAAGCTATGCGGCTTGCCGAGAATCAACGATTCTGAGCGGTCGAATTTCCCCATCAAGACGGGCGCGTCGACGAGTTCGTCGTAATCTTGCGCGACGGCTTCGGTCGAGTTTGGCGCGATTTCGATCGCCGACGCGACGCGCCAACCTTGCGGCAATTCGTATCGAACTTCGCACGGCAAGCGCTTGAACCCATCGATGTAGGCAAACACGTTCGTGCCGTTGAAATAAACGCGATTCGAGTTGATCTCCGTCCTCTCGACCCACAAGACGTCGCTGGCGAGTTCCGTCGTTTCTCCAACGACGTATCGGATTTTTTTCAAGCGCTTCGCCTTCTGAATGATCCACATCGACGAATGAAGCGAGGAATGGGGAAGAGTGTCGCCGTTTTCCGCGATGGGATAAATCGCCTTGACGAAACGACCATACTCCAAGAATTGATACGCGCCTGGAGCCCAAGCGGGAAGACAGAAAATCGCCTCTTCGCCGAACTCTACGCCGTGATATTGCATCGTTACGGTCAGCGTTCCCGTCTCGGGCTTCGAAGCGTCGACAATGTAGGAACAATGCGGCTCGGAGAAACGCTTGGCGACTTTCTCGGCGGTGCGACAGCCGCCGATGGCGACGAGCGTCGCCGCGCAAAGAACGAGGCGAAAAAGGCTTTTCATAAATCGAGCAAGGTTATTTCAAGCGAAATTGGAGTTCGATTGGAGTGCCCTCGAAGCCGAAATGTTCGCGGATTTTTCGCTCCAAGAATCGCTTGTAAGGCTCTTCAATTTGCTTGGCGTTGCTGCCGAAGAAGGCGATGAGCGGCGGCTCGGTCGAGAGTTGAGCGACGTATTTGATTTTGACTTCCTTGCCGCTTTTCGTCCAAGGCGCGTTGCGCCGAATTTCGGGGAGCAGAGCGTCGTTGAGGTCGCTCGTGGCGATGCGTTTGCGGCGCGTTTCCCAGACTTCCTTCGCCATGTCGATCGCCTTGAAGACGCGCTGTTTCGTCAGGGCGGAAACGAAGACGATGGGAATGTAGCTCAGGCTTCCCAAGCGCTCGCGCATCGCGCTGGCGAAATCGTCCGCCGTTTTCGCGTCTTTTTCAATCACATCCCACTTATTGACGGCGATGACGACGCCGCGCTTTTTTTCGACCGCGTCGTTGATGATGCGCAGGTCTTGCTTTTCCAGCCCTTGCGTCGCGTCGATCATGGCGATGACGACGTCGGCGCGCTCCATCGCTCGCTCGGTTCTGGCGGCGCTGAAAAACTCAATGTCGTTCTCGACCCGCGCTCTGCGGCGCAAGCCAGCCGTGTCGATCAAGATGAAGCGTTGCCCGTTGCGTCGGAATTCCGAATCGATCGCGTCGCGCGTCGTGCCCGCGATGTCGGTAACGATTTGGCGATTCTGTCCGAGAACGGCGTTGACGAAACTGGATTTGCCGACGTTGGGTCGACCGACGACGGCGAGTTTGACGGCGTTGGCGTCGTCGGCGTCGGTTGGCGTTGCGCAAGGCAAGGCGGCGACGAGAGAATCGAGCAGTTCCGCCACGCCATTGCCGTTGAGCGCGGAGATGGGGTAGGGTTCGCCGAGTCCCAATCGCCTGAACGCTTCGGCATCGAGGCGGTCTTTTTCGGTTTCGACTTTGTTGATCGCAAAGAAAATTTTTTTGCGGTCGAGTTCTTTGCGCAGATGTTCGGCGACGACGGCATCGAGGTCGGTAACGCCCGATTTGACGTCGACGACGAAGATGATCGCGTCGGCTTCGTCGATGGAAAGAAAGACCTGTTCGAGAACGGCTTTGCTGATTTGGTCTTCGGCGGTCGTGTAGCCGCCCGTGTCGATGAGAGCGAAGAGTTTGCCGTTCCACTCCGCGTCGAGATAGTTCCTGTCGCGCGTAACGCCAGGAATGTCGTCGACGATGGCGTGACGCTTGCCCACGATGCGGTTGAACAGCGTGGATTTGCCGACGTTGGGTCTGCCAACGATTGCCACGATGGGCTTCATATCGCGTTTGGCGGCGAAATATGTTTAATCTTCAAAGATAGGTATATTGAAAAAACGGTCGCAAGCGCGACCGACGTTGTTTGCGAACATTATTCTTCTTTGAAAGTCAGCGATATGCCTTCAAAGGGTAAAGTTTTTTTCGGAGTGGATTTGGCGGGGCGGATTGACGAAGTGACGGGAGTCGCCGCCCTGACCGACAAAGCGGAACTGATCTTTGTCAATCAAGTCAAACCCGATGTGGCAATCCGAAACTACATAGATTATCATCGTCCCTGTCTTGTCGCCATTGACGCGCCGCTCACGATTCCCTCAGGTCGATACGGCACGTACGCGAGCCGAAAATGCGATCGAGATTTGGCGCAACTTGGCATTCCCACTTTCGCCACCTCGATGCTCGCGCAACTGACGTTTCGCGCCATCACGATCGCGAAGTCTCTCGAACCGCGCTATCCCGTCATTGAAGTCTATCCGCACGCCACGAAAGCGCGTTTGGGGCTTTCGCACAAGGACAAAAAGGTCAAGGAAATTTCGCGCGAGGTGATTCAGACGCGCCTGTCGCGCTTCGTCAAAAATTTGCCGCGCACTTCGAAGATCGTGCTCTCCGACCACGAACTCGACGCGATTTTAGCCGCCTACACCGCGCTCTTGCACGGCAACGCCCTGACGCAAGCCATCGGCGATCCGCAAGAGGGCTTGATTTACGTGCCAAACGACAAAGCCCGAAAACCGCTTCCGTTCAAGCAAGATTCCGACTGACGATGCGCGACGACGATTCGCCAAACGGCGCGTCGCTCGACGAGCGATGGCGCCAGTTCGAGACGCTCTTCGAGTCCAAGTTTCAGAAAAAACCCACCATCGAAAGCGCCTTCTTCGTCATCGGTTTGCAACACGGTTTCGCCCGTCAGCCCCTCGACAAAAGCGACAAGGAAAAACTCATCGCCGAAGGCTTCCGCATCGCTTTCGCCAAGCAAGGCTACTTTTCGCGCAACGCCGACGGAACTTGGAGGGAAGAAAAACCATTCCCGACGCTCGATGGCGAAGCGCGGGACGACTTCTTCCGCGAGGCGATTCTTTCCTACTTCCAACGATGAACATTCGCATCGATTACGAGGTCGACGAAGCCTATCTGCCCGCTCTCGTCGAGTTTCCGTTCGACAAAAACTTGGAGGAGTGGAAAGCGGCGGGCGTTTCGCCGATTATGATGCGGCGCGGCGATTCGCGTCATCAAGTTCTTTTCGTTCAATCCAAACTCGCTTCCATTCCTTGCAAATTCGCCATCAAAGAAACCACGCCCGAACTGGCGCGACGCGAACTGGAAAACTATCGCAAGCTCCGAGAACTCGACATTCAGACCCTCGCGCCCGTCGGGGTTGTCGAGCGCAAGGAAGGCGAAGCGCCCATCGAAACCCCCGCGGGCGTGATGTATCAACAAAACGCCACGGCGTATCTCGTTACGCTGCTCGAAGACGCGGTTCTGCCCGAATCGGTTTTGTTCGGCTACCGCTTTCAACAAGAAGCGCGACGCGAGATTTTCGATGCCATCGCCGAACTGTTCGCCAAATGCCATGCGAAAAACGTCTATTGGGGCGACGCTTCGCTCGACAATCTGCTCATCAAGTTCGTCCGAGAAGAACACACCCTCGGCAAACGCCGCAAGCTCGTCGCGCTGCTCGCCGACGCGGAAACGACGGAAATCAAACCCTCCCTCTCGGCGCGAATGAAAGAAGCCGACATCGAGTTCTTCTGCGAATCGATGCTATGGCTCGACGAGGAGTTCAGCAAGCGCGGCAACGCGAGAGACAAAAACATCGCCCTCGCCGACATCGCCTACCTGCGCGAGCGATACGACGCGCTCACGAAAATTTGGGACGCGCACAAGCGTTTCGACAGGCTCACCAACTTCAATTCCGAGCGGCACTTCGGCAGATTCCGAAAAGCCTCGCACGCCGACACGTTGCTCAAACACTTGGAAGAGCACAAGTGGTATTTGAGCGAGCGCCTGAAAACCCCCGTCTCGATGCGCGACGCGGCTATCGATTGGTATGGCAACTATTTCCTGCCCATTCAAGAACTGCTCAAACAAAGTCGCTTCGCCGAGTTCTTTCCCGACAAAACCGAATTAGAGGTATATTTGGAAATTATGGAGAACAAATACTACCTGAGCGAAAAGCAAAAACGCGACGTGGGATTGAGTTATGCGATTCAAGATTTCGCAAAGCGATTCGGCGTTGAAAAAACGTTTGTCTCGTCGCTCAAAACGGCGTTCAAAACCATCATCGACATCACCAAAGAGCATGCGAAGTCGATTCCTCGATAAACGGTTGGTCTTTTTTCTCGCGTTGGTTTTCGTCGCCCTTGCGCCGATCGAAAGCGCGTCGTCGCAAGAAAGAGGGGTCGTCTGCGTCTACTTCAAGCGCGTCAATCCCGCCAATCCCGCCGACGGGTTCTACGTGCAACTCATCAACAGAAAAACCACGTCGGGCAAATTCGTTTTGCGCTCCAACCCCGACCCGCAGCGAGCCGTTTATGTCGACATCGGCAGGGAAATGAAGCCCAACGAGCGCGACGTCATCGAACGCAATTTGGCGACGCGCATCGGCGATATGTTCGTCTCCAAAGGCGAAAAAGCCTTCAAGACCATCGCGCAATACCGCGACCTGTTCAATCTTCTCGCCGCAAGCGCCCGCGTTTTCCAGCAAGTCGATTTGAGCAAAGATTACGACGTCAAAGACACGGTGTATCTGTTTGACTTCGATTTGGCGGCTCAAAATTACTCCATCTTCAAAAACGAGGGGCGACCCGAATCTCTGGCGCTCTATCGCTTCGCAATGGAGCGATGGGTCGATGGCGCGTTCTTCCCCGATTACAAAGCGCGCCTTTCCAAGCACGATTTCAAAGGCTTTTTGGAGCCTGAAACCGTAGAGATGATTTTTCAAACGCGAAAACAAGCGCTTGAATACGCCGAACTCAATCCCGCTCAACGACGATTGATCGTCGATGCCGACCAAAAAGCCACTTGGTCGATCATTCTCGCCGCCATCGGCGTGATCGTCGGCATTTTCTCGTTCTTCGCCAGCGTCGCGCAAAGCAAGGAAAGAACGGAGCAAATCAAGCGCTTGGAAGGAAAGGTCAAAAACCTTGAAAATCGCTTGAACAAGCCGTTCTATCAATCTGGCGAATCCGACGAAGAAAGGCAACCGAACCAACTCTTGAAATCGTTGGTGGCGCGCGTCATCGCGTTGGAAAAAGCGGCGGGCATGAAAATCTCGGAAAACGGCGGCAACTTGCGAACGTTCAAAAACGAAACGGCGGCGAAAACGCAAAGCCTGATTCAAGCCTATCGTCAGAAGTGGGCGCAAGACGAATCGCTCGCGGGCGAGTTCGCGCGACTGTCGCTATGCTTGGACGATATGCTCTTTCGTCTCGGAGAGTTGGAAGAAGGCGCGTCAATCAAGGACTTCGTCTTCAAGCACGTCATTCCGCACATCGACGCGATCGATGGCGTTTTTCAAGCCGAACCCGACGCGCCCATCAACACGCCGCCCGCCGTCAATGACTACATCGTCGAGCTTCAACGGCTTTTCTCCCTTTCCGAAATCGAGGTGCGCGCGAAGGTTTCTCGCTTCGACAACGAGCGACACGAAAAGGCGGGCGCGATTCTCAAAACCAACTTGGCGGCGGGCACGATTACGAAGGTGCTTCGTCGCGGTTTGGTTCACGGCGAAACCATCCGAAAAGCCCAAGTCATTCGCGCCGAGTAGTTTGAAATTTCAAGAGCCGAGTTCGCGTTCTCTTCTCGCCATTCAACTCAAACCAATCAACCTCAACGATGACGGATTTCTCTTTCGAAACCATCAACGGCGAAACCAAACGCCTTTCCGACTACAAAGGCAGAGCGATGCTCGTCGTCAACGTCGCTTCAAAGTGCGGATACACGCCGCAATACAGAGGGCTTGAAGCCCTGCACGAAGCCTACCACGACAAAGGATTAAGCGTCGTGGGGTTTCCGTGCAATCAATTCGGCAGGCAAGAGCCGGGCACGAACGAAGAAATCTTGCGGTTCTGCCAAACCAACTACGGCGTGAAGTTCGATATGATGGCGAAAATCGACGTCAATGGCGAGAACGCTCACCCCTTCTACAAGTGGCTCAAAGAACGCGCCGAGCCAAAGGGCGACGTCAAGTGGAATTTCGAGAAGTTCGTTTTGGATAGGAACGGCAACGTGATTGCGCGTTTCGAGAGCGGGGTCGCGCCCGAATCGGAGAAACTCAAAGCCGCCATCGAGAAAGCCTTGGCGCAATAATCTCGGCGAGCTACGTTCAGTCGCCTTGAACGGAGTTGGCGGCGGGTTCGGCTTCTTCGGCTTTGTTGCGCTTTTGGTCGAAGTAGCGGCGAATCGTCTCGGCGGTCTTCTTTCCGACGGCTTGTTCCAATTGCTCAAACGACGCGGATTCCACTTGCGCCACGGAGCCGAAAATTTTGAGCAACTTTTCCGCTTTCGCTTTGCCCACGCCTTGAATTTCCAAGAGTTCCGTCGAGAGCGTCCGCTTCTGGCGCAAATCGCGGTGAAAGGCGACGGCGAACCGATGCGCCTCGTCTCGAACGTGTTGAAGCAGTTTGAGCGAGGAAGAGGTCTTCGGCAAGTTGAAGGGCAGAGGCTCGTTTGGAAAGAAGACCTCCTCCAATCGCTTCGCCAAGCCGATGATGGGCACGTTCAGCCCAAGTTTTTGCAGACTCTCGACGGCGGCGGAAAGTTGTCCCTTGCCGCCATCGACGACGATCAAATCGGGCAAGGGCAGTTCAGTAGCGAGCGAGCCGCCGTAGCGTCGCTCAATGACTTCGCGCATAGCGGCGAAATCATCGATGCCTTCGACCGAGCGGATTTTGAACTTGCGATAATCCGATTTTTTCGGCTTGCCATCGACGAAGCAAACCATCGCGGAAACCGTCTCCGCGCCTTGAAAGTGCGAATTGTCGAAGCACTCGATTCGGCGCGGCGGTTTCGGCAATCGCAAATCGCGCTCGAGCGAATAGACGCTGCTCGGGATCGCCATCGCTTCGCCGCGTTTTTGTTTTTGGAGCTTGTATTCGTTCAAAAGATGCTCGGCGTTGGCGCGGCACATGGCGACGAGTTTGGCTTTGTCGCCAATTTGCGGCGCGACGATGTGAACGGATTTCTCCTCGCCCGTCTCGCGCAAACGTTTTTCGAGGAGCGAAAGAATCGCCTCGCGCGATTCCAATTCGCGCGGAACGAAAATTTCGTCGGGCACGATGTCGGTCGTCTCCAAGTAGTATTTCTCCACGAGGCGAGAAATCAACGCCGATTCGGATTCGCCATCGACGTTCGAGAAGTAGAAATGTTGCGAGCCAAGCAGTTTGCCGTCGCGCGCTTTGAAGACGACTCCGCAAGCGTCGTGATGGTCGGAGGCGACGGCGAAAATGTCGCGGTCGATTTCGTCGACGGTCAGAACTTTTTGCTTGGCGGAGTATCGATTCAGCGCCTCCAACTGTTTTTTGAGAATCGCCGCCTGCTCGAATTTGAGTTGCTTGGCGCATTCCTTCATTCGCGCCTCAATGGAGCGAGCCACGTCCTTCGTCTTGCCCGAAAGCAACCGCTTGACCTCGTCAATCATCGCGCGATAGTCTTCCATGCTTTGCAAGCCTTCGCACGGACCCTGACATTTCTTGATGTGATAATCCAGACAGACCTTGAACTTTTTTTGCGCGATCGTTTCGGGAGAAAGTTTGAGCGAGCAACTGCGAACTTGAAAAATCTCGCCGATCGCGTCGAGCAAAAGCCGCATGTGCTTCGTTTCCGCGTAAGGACCGTAGTATTTGGAGCCATCGCGCTTGACGACGCGCGTCGGAAACACGCGAGGAAAAGGCTCGTTGGTAACGGCGATGTAGGGATAGGTTTTGTCGTCGCGCAGGTTGATGTTGTATTTCGGCTTGAACTGCTTGATGAGATTGTTTTCGAGAATGAGCGCTTCGACTTCGGACGTGGTGATGATGAGGTCGAGGTCGCGGATTTTGCTGACGAGCAGGCGCGTTTTTTCGTTGTGGTCGGAAAGGTTGCGGAAATACGATTGCACGCGCGCTCGAAGATTTTTCGCCTTGCCCACGTAGATCACGTTGCCCGCTTTGTCCTTGAACTGATACACGCCGGGCGACGAGGGCAAATTTTCCAACTTCGTTTTTAGCGCGTCGGGAATTTCGAGTTCAGACATCGGACGATCTCGGTTCTGCGTTGCGCGCCCCAAACGAGCGGGAGACGCGACGTCGTTGGCGACTTCTGACGATTGGAGAAAGCGAGCATGTCATTTTTCCTCAATAAGTTCGAGCGGCGCGACGGGCGCGAGCGCGTCGCGTCGTTCCGTTGAAAGATACGAATACATCGCGGGCACGACATAAAGCGCGAGAACGCTCGAAAACATCATTCCGAACACGACCGCAATCCCCATCGAGACGCGACTTTCCGACCCCGCGCCCAACGCCATCGCAACGGGCGCAAAGCCCAAAATCGTCGAAAGGCTCGTCATCAAAATCGGGCGAAAGCGTTGAACGGCGGCGTCTTCGACCGCGTCGGCTTTCGAAAGCCCGTCGAATTTGCGTTGATTGGCGAACTCCACGATTAAAATCCCGTTCTTCGTTACCAATCCGATGAGCATAATGATTCCGATTTGCGAGAAAATGTTGAGCGTCTGATTGAAATACCACAGCGCCAAAAGCGTTCCTGCCAGCGCCAGCGGCACGGTGAAAAGGATGATGAACGGGTCGCGGAAACTCTCGAACTGCGCCGCAAGCGCGAGATAAATCAACATCAAAGCGAGAATGAACGCGAAGAGCAGGCTGGACGAACTTTCCTCGTAATCCTTCGACGGACCGTCGAGCGCGGTAACGAATCGCTCGTCGAGGGTTTGTTGAGCGATGCGACGCATTTCGGCAACGCCGTCGCCGATGGTTTTGCCCGGCGCAAGCCCGGCTTGAACCGTCGCCGAGAGGTAGCGATTGTAGCGAAAGAGTTGCGGCGGCGCGCTTTGTTCGGCGAGTTTGACGACGTTGTCAAGTTGGACGAGTTCGCCGCGAGAATTGCGCGCGAAGAGCGATTGCAAGTCGATGGGCGCGTCGCGCTTGCCGCGTTCCACCTGCCCGATGATTTGATACTGCTTGCCGTCCATAATGAAAAACCCGAAGCGTTGCCCGCTATACGAGGCTTGCAAGATCTGCGCGACGTCGGCGACCGACACGCCCAACGCCCGCGCTCGGTCGCGATCGATTTCCACTTTGAGTTCGGGCTTGTTGAATTTGAGATTGACGTCGACGAAGTTGAAGACGGGGCTTTTGCGCGCTTCGTTCAAAAATTTGGGCAAGGCTTCTTTCAAGGCATCGAGGCTTGGGGCTTGAAGCACGAATTGCACGGGCAAGCCGCCGCGCGGATTCGAGACGGCTTGCTCTTGCGAGACGAAAACGCGCGCCTGCGAAAACGAGCGCGCTTTCTGCGAAAGGTCGTCGACGATTTCTTGTTGCGAGCGCGAGCGTTCCTCGCGCGGTTTGAGAAACGCTCGCGCAAAACCCGTGTTCGCGGCGGACGCGCCGAAGCTCGGCGACGTTACCGTGATGATGGCTTCTTTTTCGGGCACGAGTTCTTCGAGCGTTTTGCCCAAAGCGCGCATAAACGCATCGACATACTCAAACGAAGCGCCTTCGGGAGCGGTCGCAAACAAACGCACCACGCCGCGATCTTCGTTGGGCGTGAGTTCGCTCGGCAGAAGCGCGCCAAAAAGCGCGATCAGCGCCAAACACGAAGCGACGATCGGAAACGCGAGCCAACGCCGTCGCAGGAACGCTTTGAGCGAACAGCGATACCGCTCCGCGAGCGCGTTGAACAGCGGCTCGGTCATCGCGTAAAATTTGCCCGTTTGCGAGCGACGTTTCAAAAGCCGCGAGCAGAGCATTGGCGTGAGCGTGAGCGCGACAAACGAAGAAATGACGACCGCGCCCGCCACCACCACGCCGAACTCGCGGAACAAACGACCCGTCAAGCCTTGCAAAAACACGACGGGCAAAAACACCGCCACGAGCACGACCGTCGTCGCCACCACCGCAAAGAAAATTTCCGACGCGCCTTTTTGCGCCGCTCGCAACGGCGCTTCGCCTCGCTCGATTTTGGCGTAGATGTTTTCCAAAACCACGATGGCGTCGTCGACCACGATTCCAATCGCCAACGCCAAGCCCAAAAGCGTCAGCACGTTGATGGAAAAGCCGAAGAGATACATAACGAAAAACGCGCCGATGAGCGAGATGGGAATCGCAAGCGAGGGAATGAGCGTCGTGCGCCAATCGCGCAGAAACAGAAAGATGATGAACACCACGAGCGCAAACGCGACGCAGAGCGTCTCGATCACTTCACGAATCGAGGCGCGAATGAACTTCGAGCTGTCGTAGGCGACGGCAAGGCTGAAATCGCTCGGCAGTTCTTTTTTGACGTGCTCCAAACGCTTGTAGACTTCGTCGGCGATTTGAATGTGATTGGCGCCGGGTTGCGGAATGACGGCGCAAGCGACCATCATCACGCCGTCGCGTCGCAGAATCGTCCGCTCGTTTTCGGGGTAGAGTTCGGCTCTGCCGACGTCGCCGAAGCGAATCGCTCTGCCGCCGTCTTCGCGCAAAATCATCTGCTCGAATTCTTCGGGCTTCGTAAGGCGACCGATGGCGCGCACCGTGAGTTCGGTCTTGTCCCCTTCGAGCCTGCCCGTCGGGAGCTCGACATTTTCGCGGTTCAAAGCGGCTTGCGCATCGAGAGGAGTCAAGCCGTAGGCGGCGAGTTTTTCGGGCGACATCCACAGCCGCATGGAGTATTTCTTTTCGCCCCAAATTTGAATTTCGCTCACGCCGTTGATGGTTTGCAATCGCTCTTTGAGAATGTTCGTGGCGATGGCGGAAATTTCGAGCGGATGGCGCGAATCGCTTTTGAGGTTGAGAATCAAAATCGGCGAGGCGTTCGCGTCGGCTTTGGCGACGACGGGCGGGTCGACGTCGGGGGGCAATCGACGAATGGCTTGGGCGACTTTGTCGCGCACGTCGTTGGCGGCAACGTCAAGGTCGGTTTCAAGCGTGAACTCCACCGTGATGACGGAGCGTCCGTCCGTGCTCGTCGAAGCGATCGATCGCACGCCCGCAACGCCGTTGATGGCGTCTTCGAGCGGCTCGGTGATTTGCGAAAGCATCACGTCCGCGTTGGCGCCCGCGTAGGTCGTCGTTACCGTTACGACGGGCGGATCGACCGACGGATACTCGCGCACGCCGAGAAACAAAAAACCAATCGCGCCAAAGAGCGCGATCGCCATCGACAGCACGATCGACAAAACTGGACGCTGAATGCAAACGTGCGACAAACTCATCGCAAAAAATTTTAAGCCATCATTGATTGTTCGTTGACGGCGAATTTCCAATCGCGTCGTCGCATCAAGGCGAAAAAAATGCTTTCATTCGTCAAATCAAAGCCCGTTCCGAGCCTCTCTCTTGAAGAGTTCGTCAAATCCGTTCCCGACGCGCAAGCGCAAGACGATGGCAAGTGGCTCGTCGAGCTTGTGGCGCAAATTCGCCCGAAGAAAACGGAAACGCCCGAAGACGCGGCGAATCGGCTCTCGCGGCTCGTTCAAATGCTTCGCGCCTCTCCCGAAACGCTCGCGGCGTTCAGAGCCTATTTGAGCCACCACATCGAGAAGCGCAATCATGTCCGATTGCTCACCGAAAAAGGCGCGAGCGTTAGTCCGAGCTTTTTCTCCGAAGCGCTCTTGCGCGTTGGCGAAAAAATTTTGCCTCCGCTGCGCGACCCGACCGACCTTGCCGACTTCCTTGAAGAATGCTTCTCGGAGCCAACCGACCACCTTTGGGTCAAAGCCATTCCCAACGCAACGTGGCTCGACCTGTGGCAACTCTTGAATCGAGACGGCGAATTGCCCGCCTGCGTCGTCTTTGAAATTTCGTTGATGCAATCGATTCTCGTGCTCTCGCATCGCGTCAGCGCGATGGGTTTGGAGCCTGACTTGATGAAGCGCGTTCCGCCCATTGAGCGCTTTCCCTCGCCGTTCATCACGATGGATACGGAAGTGGGCAACTACGTGGAGTTGCGTCAAAAGCGAATTTTGAATTCGAGCGCGGTCGACGACGAGACGCTCTCGGCGCAGTATGAACGAGCGATGCGCGCGATTGGAGAGACGCTCGACTGCTTGGAATGGGTGCGAGAAACCCAAACCTCGAAGGGCGTGAGCTTGCGCCTCGTGTATTTGCTTCATCGCATTCGGCGAGCGGTGGAGCGAATGAAAATTTTGCTTCGCTTGATTTCGCCGTTTGACATGGCGAAACGCGCGCAGATTGGGGTCGCGCTGTTCAAAGAGCTAGTTCGCGCCGTGAATTTGAGCCGCGACTTGAAAGAACACTTCTCCGAGAACACGAGCCTTTTAGCCTACAAAATCGCCGAACACACGAGCGCGACGGGCGAGCGATACATCACCACGACGCGCCGCGAGTATTGGGACTTTTTGGTCGACGCGATGGGCGGCGGATTCATCATCGCGTTCACGAATTGGGTGAAATTTTTAATCGCCTACTTGCACGCCGCGCCCGTTGCGAGCGGCGTTCTTTACAGCCTCAACTACGCGGGCAGTTTCATTGCGATGCAGGTTTTTCACTTCTCGCTCGCCACGAAACAGCCTGCGATGACGGCGTCGGCGTTGGCGCGCTCGCTTGGCGACGCTGGCGCGTCCGAGCGCAACCTTGAAAACGCGGCGGATCTCATCGTCAAAATTTCGCGCAGTCAATTCGCCGCGTTCTTGGGCAATCTGTCCGTCGTGTTGCCGCTCGCCTTCGCGCTGTCGTGGATTTGGTTCTTCGTTTCGGGTTCGCACATCGCCACCGAAGAAAAAGCCTTCGCCACGATTGCGTCGTTTCACCCGTTCAAGACGCTGACGATTTTCTACGCCGCCATCACGGGCGTGATTCTCTATCTCGGCAGCGTCGTGTCGGGCTACTTCGACAACTTCGTCGCCATCGGGCAAGTTTGCGACCGAATCCGCGAGCATCGCTTTTTGCGCAAACACGTTTCGGCGGAAACGCTTGGCAAGATCGGCAAGCACTTGGAGCGAAACTTGGGCGGGTTGATGGGCAATCTCTTCTTGGGATTCGCGCTCGGAATGACGCCCATCATCGGTCAAATCACGGGACTGCCGCTCGATGTGCGCCACGTGACGATCGCGGGCGGCGGCTCGACGATCGCGTTTGCGAAAATTTGGGACAAACTGTCCGCGCTCGACATCGCCATAACGCTCTTTGGCGTGTTCTGCGTTGGCTTTACGAACTTTCTCGTCAGTTTCAGTTTGTCGCTCGCGCTCGCCATCAGTTCGCGTCGCGTCAATTTCAAACAAAGTCGCAAGTTGATCGCCATCGTGGGCAAACGCTTCAAAGAGAATCCGTTGCAATTTTTCTTTCCGCCCAAAAACGCGACGCATCAGCCGCAAGCCGCGCTTCATTAGGTTGCGCCGACAAGTCCGCGATTGTCATGCTGAACGAAGCGGAGCGAAGAATCCATTTCAGAGAAGCGAGAAAGCCAATTCGCAATTGACAATTCGCAATTCGCAAGCCTTCGTGGATTCCTCGCTACGCTCGGAATGACAAAACGACGAAGCGAAGCGGAGCGAAGAATCCATCGCCTCATTTGCCGAAAAGACGAAATCGCCTTTCGAAAATTTTTCGCACATTCGCGTCGCTAATCCAAACGTGTCATCGCCGCAATGAGCAACGCGCCGCAATCGTCGCCCGACGACGCATCGTCGGAACAGCCCAAAATCTCGCCCGAACCACTGCCCGATTTGCCCGTCGAGAGCGACGCGACGGGCGGAATTTTTCCGAATCGCAATCGCGGATGCGCGCTCGCGTTCGTCGCCGTCGTTACGCTCTTTTTCGGGTGGATCGCGCTGATGATTAATCTGCCCGCCTCTCGTCCCGAACCCGAACCGCTCGCGCCAGAGGTGCGACGCAAAATCGAGGCGCTGCCGCTTGGCGCGAACGTCATTGCGTTTGCGAACCTGCGCGCCATTCGGCAGACGGGCTTTTGGAACGAGTTTCTCCCCGACAGCGTCAAGTCAAAGCCGCTCTTCTCCGATTCGAGCGCGATTGGGCGATTGATGCGCCTTGCCGACTTCAACGTCGCGCGCGACGCGGATACGCTGATGCTCGCGGTTCAAAATCGTCTCGACGCGCCCGAACTCAACATCGCCATCGTAACGGCGACCTTCGACACGGCAAAAATTTTCAAAGCCTTGCCGCTCGTCGCCAAAGAGCGCTTCGCCGTCGCGCCGAGCAAAAGCGCGTTTCGGCTCGACGACAAGCAATGGGCTTGCTTCGCCACGCCAACGGAACTCGTCTTGTCCAACGACGTGAGTTTGATTGAACGCTATCTCGCGCCGCAAGAAAGTTTCTTCGCCGCCGATAGCGTGATGTCGCCGCTCATCGACGAGGTGCGCTACAAATCGCACGTTTGGCTGGCGCTCGGCTCGACGCGCTGGGCGATGGAAGCCCTGCGCGGCTTGACCGCTTCGAGCGAAGGGCTTTCGGAATCGGGAAACGTCAGCAAAGTGCAACGGCTGACGCTCTGCGCGCTCTTTTCGGACGGGCTTGCCATTGAATCGATTTGGCATTACGACTCGCGCACGAGCGCGTTCTTCGCAGGTGGCTTGGTGCGGCTCGCCGCTTGGGTCTCCAAACAGTTTAGCCAACGCCAAAGCCAAGCCATCAAAAAGGTTCTCGCCGAACTCGTAATTACGCAAAACTTGGAATGCCTCGTCTTTGAAGCGAGCTTCTCTCGCGCGCTTCTCGACGAACTGCGGAAAAATTAGGGCGCGTCGGCGCGTTCAGACCCGACCCGATTCCGACCGCGTCAGAATCGTCCTCTCTCCTTGCGCAAGGAGAGGAGGGTGGGAGCAAGGCGGATTCCTCGCTGCGCTCGGAATGACAAATGAGTTTCTGCCAACAAGGGAACGATGTCATTCTGAGCGGCGCGAAGCATCCATTTGCGGAGAGGTTCGATTCGCAATTGGCAATCCGAGATTCGCAATCCGCCGCGGATTCCTTACGGGAGCGGACGATGTCATTCTGAACGAAGCGGAAGAATGCGCTTTTCCAAAAATCAACTCGCGTCGAAAGCGTCGAGGGCGAATTTGAGAATCGTTGCGGCGATGACGAGCAAGAACGCGCCGCGCACGAAGGCGCTTCCTTTAAGCAAGGCGAGACGCGATCCCAAAATCGAGCCCAGCACGTTGAACGCGCCCATCGCAAGTCCGAGCGAAACTATCACGTGTCCCGCGGGGGCGAAGTAGCAAAGCGCCGCAAAGTTCGTCGAGAAATTCACCGCTTTCGCCATCGCCGAGGCGCGCAGAAAATCGCATCCGAAAATCCCGATGAACGCCACGATGAGAAAACTGCCCGTCCCTGGTCCAAAAAAGCCGTCGTAGAACCCGATTCCCGCGCCAAGCAAAGCGGCGCAGAGGGTCGATTTCCAACCCGTCAACTTGGGCGAGCGATTGGCGCCGAAGTCTTTTTTCGCCGCCACATAAACGCCAACCACGACGAGCAAAACGAACACGATTGGACGAATCCAATCTTTCGGAACGAGGCTCACGACCCTCGCGCCAAGAAAAGAAAAAACGAAAGCGAAGCCCGCCGTCCAAAGCGCGACGCGCCAATCGAGCTCGACGCGGCGAGCGTATTGCGCCGTGGCGACGCTCGTGCCGCAGATGGAGGAGAGCTTGTTCGTGCCGAAAATCGTCGCGTGCTCGTCGAGGGGCGAAAAGATGAAGAGCGCGGGCAGTTGAATCAAACCGCCTCCGCCCGCGATGGAATCGATGAAGCCCGCCAAGAACGCAAACGCGCACAGCGGCAAGGCGTCGAGAGCGAAACTTTCCAACACGTTTTATTTCGCGCGCTTCAAAATTTCTTTGGCGATGGGGTCGGGGACGGGCATCACGGAAAGGCGCGGCAAACGAAGCAAATCGAAGCCCGCGAAGGCTTGGCTCGCCTTCATCTGCTCCAACGACAGCGGTTGCGCGTATCGCTGAACGAACTTGACCTCGAAGACCCACGCGCCGTCTTTTTCATATGCGTCCGAGACGGCTTCGGCAAGACCGACGATTCGCTTTTCCTTGCCCGTGTGATAAATGAAGCACGAGTCGCCCTTGCGAATGGCGCGAAGATGTTTGAGCGCGAGAGCGTTTTCCACGCCGTCCCAAACGCATTGGGTTTCGCGTTGGAGTTGGTCGATGCCGTATTCGCTCGGCTCGGTTTTGAGCAAGTAATGCATGGGTCGTTACTCGATTCGGAACGCGCCGCGTTTGCAGAACTCGATGAAGCGAAGATAATGCGGTCGCGTTGATTCGGGAAGAAGCCAGAGAGCGCGTTGGAGCGCCTCCGCCAAGGCGAGAGCGTCGCGCTCGGATATGAGGTCGCCGTTGGAGGCGAAGTAGACGCGCTCCCAATTCTCGTCGGGCGCGTCTTGCGGTCGCCAGCCGCAGTCCTTGGCGAGAAGCAACAGTTCCTCCCAATGATGATTGGAAAACGCCAATCGCTCGCGGTCGCGGATGAGTTCGATGGGCATCGTCGTTCAAGCCTTTCGGACGCGAAAGAGCGGGCGCGCAAAACGCCCCTCTTCGTTGAAATTTTCAAGTGAATTCGTAAGTTGAACTCGTCGATTTTCAAGACGCGAAACCACGCTTCCAGAACCGTCGTTTATGCGAACCAGAACTTGTCGAAAACGATTTTGACGCGAACTTTGCGACGAAAATGTCAGCGAGAATTTTTTTGCTCATCGGCGTTTTAAGCCTCGCTTCTTGGGACGCGAAGGCGCAGTATTTCGCCTTCGGAAAGAACAAGGTTCAGTATCGCAACTTCGATTGGAGTTACATTCAATCGCGGCACTTCGACGTCTATTTCACCGAGGGCGGGGAGTATTTGGCGCGATTCACGGCGGATGCGTGCGAAGCGGCTTACGAGACGATTCGCAAAGATTTCAACTACGAAATCAACAATCGCATCTCGATCATCGTGATGAAATCGCACAACGATTTTCAACAGAACAACGTCATCGACGAATACTTGCCCGAAGGCGTGGGCGGCGTTACGGAACTCTACAAAAACCGCGTCGTGCTTCCCTTCGAGGGCGATTATCGCAAGTTCCGTCACGTCATTCATCACGAGTTGATTCACGCCGTCGTCAACGATATGGTCTACGGCGGCTCGGTGCAAAACGCCATCAGCAACAACATTCGCATTCAGTTGCCGCTCTGGTTCAACGAGGGCATCGCCGAGTATCAATCGCTCGAATGGGACACGAACAGCGATATGTTCTTGATGGACGCGGTCATCAACAACTACCTCGCGCCCATTCCCTATCTCTATGGATACTTCGCGTATCGCGGCGGACAGTCCGTTTGGCGTTTCGTGTCGGAAAAATACGGACGCGAAAAAATCGGCGAGATTATGGGGCGAGTCCGCGCCCTGCGCAGCGTCGACGCGGCGTTTCGCGGCTCCATTGGCTTGTCGATAGAAGAACTCTCGGAAAAGTGGCAACGCGAGCAAAAGGTGACGTATTGGCCCGAAATCGCCAAGCGCGAGGACATCAACGCCATCATGAAAAAACTCACCGACCACAGAAAAGACGGAAGCAACTACAACACCTCGCCCGCCATCTCGCCGCAAGGCGACAAGTTCGCTTTCATCACCGACAAAAACGGAAAATTCGACATCTATCTTGGCTCGACCATCAACCCTGGCGAGTTCACGAAACTCATTGACGGACAAACCACGCCCAACTTCGAGGAACTGAAAATTCTCACGCCCGGAATCTCGTGGTCGCCCGACGGCTCGAAAATCTGCATCGCCACCAAAGCGGGCGAACAAGACGCGGTGATGATTATCGATGTGCGCACCAAGAAAACCGAGAAGCTCACCTTCGAGCTGGACGGCATTTTCACGACGAAATGGTCGCCCGACGGCAAAAAAATCGCCTTCGTCGGACATCACGACTACAAGAGCGACATCTATGTCTATGACTTCGCCACAAACGCGCTCGTCAATCTCACCAACGACGTGTTCAGCGACAGCGACCCGATTTGGACAAACGACGGCAAGCGCATCATTTTCGCCTCCGACCGCCAAAACTACCTGAACGTCAATTCGCGCGTCGTTCCGATTGCCAAAGACAAAGCGAAAAAGCGCGTCGTCAAAGACGCGGAAGAAGCCGTCTTCAAGATGCGCCTGCACGATTACTCGCAGTTGGATTTGTATGAACTCGTCATCGGCGAAAACAAACTCCGCCGCCTGACCGCCACCCAAGGCATCGATGAAACCTCGCCCGTGCCGTCGCCCGACGACAAAAAACTGCTCTTCATTTCCGACGCAAACGGCATCTACAACATTTACGAATTGCAGATGGACATCGAGCAGCCGCTCGCCTCCTACAAGACGGATTCGGGACAAGTCGCAAAAGCGCGTCCCGTAACGAACTTGCTTTCGGGCATTCGGCAAATTTCCATCTCGCGCGACGGCTCGAAACTCTTGGGCGTGGGCTTGGATTACGGCGGCTTCGATATCTATATGATGCGAACCCCTTTTGAACGCCGTCCGAAAGACGTTCTGCCCGATGGCTCGCTCGAACCAACCATTTGGGGAAAACAACTCATCGAAACGCAACGCCGAAAGTTCTACGAAGTAACGGGACTCGACCGACAACAAAGCGTTCCCGTCGCCTCTTTGTTCAACCCGACGACTTCCGCGTCGGAGATGAGTCACGACCGCGCCGATGAAAAATCAACCAACGCGACAACGAAAGCCGATGGCTCTACGCCCACGAGCGAAAACGCGCAAGACACGACCAAATTTGACTCTGCGACTCCGATTGACGTTCGAACATTTGTCTTCGACAGAGGCTTGGTTCAATCGTTCAACGCGGCGAAAGAAAAACGCGAGGAAAATTCCCCCGCCAAAAAACCGCCAAAACGCAACCTCGACGAA
The DNA here is from genome assembly GCA_025055975.1 of Chloroherpetonaceae bacterium. GTDB lineage: Bacteria > Bacteroidota > Chlorobiia > Chlorobiales > Thermochlorobacteraceae > JANWWM01. Next base: position 36,749 of record JANWWM010000019.1, read on the forward strand.
AGCGGCGAATATCGCGTGCGCAAATACAAGGTTAATTTCTCGCCCGACATCGTCTACGGCGGCGCGAGTTACGACGCGGTCTGGGGCGCGCAAGGTTCGGGCATTTTCGCGTTCAGCGACCTTTTGGGCAATCACCAAATCAGCGTTTTCACGAACCTGCAATTCGACCTGCAAAACAGCAACTACGGCATCTCTTACGCCTACTTGGCGGAACGCATCGATTACAGCGTGAGCGCCTATCACACGGCGCGGTTTTTGGGCATCTTGGACGAGAACAACCCCGCCGTCGTCAACTTCTTCCGATTCCGCGTCTATGGCGCCACGCTCGGAGCGTCGTATCCGATGTCGCGCTTCAATCGCCTTGATTTCAGCGCGGGCTATCTGACGCTCTCGAAGGAAAATCTCGACGGCGGTCCAGGGAACGACCACGTCTCGTTCATTTATCCCACGATCACCTTCACTCACGACGATTCGCGTCCGTTCCTTTACGCGCCCATCGATGGCTCGCGTTGGGCGATAAGTTTTTCAGGCACGGCGTTCAGCCGCGTCAAGTTCGGAACGATTCTCGCCGACTACCGACGCTACTACGATTTGGGCGGATACTATTCCTTCGCCATGCGCTTTTCGGGCGCGACGAGTTTTGGACCAACGCCGCAAAAGTTCTTCATCGGCGGAACGGAAAACTGGATCAATCGCCGCTTCGAGAACAACGCGATTCCGATTTCCGACGTGCAAGATTTCATCTTCACCACGCCCGCCGTTCCGCTTCGCGGCTACAACTTCAACCGACAAAACGGCACGAACTTCGCCCTCGCCAATTTCGAACTGCGATATCCTTTCTTGCAATACTTGGCGTTTGGTCCCGTGCCCATTCCGTTCTACTACTTGCAAGGCGTGATATTTTTGGACATTGGCGGCGCATGGTCGGATCGCTCGTTCAGAGGCGCGATTCGCAACGCGCGCGGCGAACTTCAGCTCAACGATTTGCTCGTCGGTTACGGCTGGGGATTCAGAACCGTCTTTTTCGGCTTGGTGTTGCGCTACGATATGGCTTGGGCATACAACCTCGTCGGTTCGTCCTCGCCCCGACACTACGTCTCTTTTGGAGCCGACTTTTGAAGTCTCTCCGAAACCGCTCGTCAAAAACCATTGTCTTGAATGATTCCGCGATACTCGCCCAAAGACATCGCTGACATTTGGACGGAAGAAGCCAAGATGCGTCGATGGCTTGAAATCGAGCTTGCCGCCGTCGAGGCGCGCGTCAAACTTGGCGAAGTTCCCGCCGAAGATTACGACGTCATCAAGAAGAAAGCCCGCTTCGATGTGGAGCGCGCGCTTGAAATCGAAAAAACCACCAAGCACGACGTCATCGCGTTTCTCGCCAACGTCGCCGAAAACGTCGGACCCGAATCGCGCCACATTCATCAAGGAATGACATCGAGCGACGTGCTCGATACGGCGCTCTCGATGCAGATGCGCGACGCGGGGAACATCATTCTCGCCGACATCGATCGACTCATCGAGATTCTCGGCAAGCGCGCCAAAGAGTTCAAATATGCGTTGCAAGTCGGACGCACGCACGGCGTTCACGCCGAACCCATCACCTTCGGCTTGAAGCTGGCGCTCTGGCGCGAAGAAATGAAGCGCAACCGCGAGCGCCTCAAACGCGCCATCGAGACCATCAGCGTCGGCAAAATCAGCGGCGCGGTCGGCACGTTCGAACATCTCTCGCCGAAGGTCGAGGAATACGTCTGCGAAAAATTAGGCTTGAAGCCCGCGCCCATTTCCACGCAAATCATTCAGCGCGATAGGCACGCCGAGTATCTCTGCGCGCTCGCCATCATCGCCTCGTCGATCGAAAAATTCTCGGTCGAGTGCCGACACTTGCAACGCACGGAGGTCTTGGAAACGGAAGAATTTTTCAGCGAAGGGCAGAAGGGAAGTTCCGCGATGCCGCACAAGCGCAACCCCATCACGTTTGAACGCTTGTCGGGGCTGGCGCGCGTCATTCGCGCCAACGCGATCGCGGGCTTGGAAAACGTCGCGCTGTGGCACGAGCGCGACATTTCGCACAGCTCCGTCGAGCGCATCGTGATGCCCGACTCGACCATCGCGCTCTGCTACGCGATTCGTCAGTTCTCCGACGCGATCGAAAACTTGCTCGTCTACCCCGACCGAATGGTCAAAAACTTCGAGAGTTCCTACGGGCTTGTCGCTTCGCAAAGCGTGCTGTTGGCGCTCACCGCCAAAGGCTTGACGCGCGAAGAAGCCTACGTCCTCGTTCAACGCAACGCGATGCGCAGTTGGAAAGAGAAAATTCACCTGAAAACGCTCGTTCTGCAAGACCCCGACATTCGCAAAAGCCTCTCCGAGAAGGAAATCGAGCGAATTTTTTCCGCCGAAGCGATGCTCGAAAAACTCAAAAAGAGCGTGGATTTTTTGTTTCAGCGCGTCGGATTGGAAGAGTGAGCGCGCGTTTGCGACGCGCGTCGAAGCGGAAGTTTTCCGCTTGGTCGGCGTATATTTGCCAAGTTTGCGATTCTTCAAAAAACGACCGTTGATGAAGCGATACGCCATTCCGCTCAAAATTCTGCTCTCGCTCGCGCTCCTCTGGATCGTGTTCTCGAAGCTTGACGCAAACGCCGTCTTTCAAGCCCTCGTGAAGATCGATGGGCGAGGCGCGCTCGTCGCGCTGCTGCTCGTTCCCGCGAGTTTCTTTTTGGAGACGATGAAATGGAAAACGCTGATGGCGCGTCAAGAGCCGAGCCTGTCGTTTCTCGACGCGCTGCGATCGGCGTTGATTGGCACGGCGGGAGCCATCGCCACGCCATTGCACATCGGCAAATACGTGGCGCAGATGTGGTTTCATGCCGACGTGCCCAAAGCGCGCTTGCTCGCGCTCGTTTTCTTGAACGGGCAAATTCTCGGCGCGTTCACGCTTCTCTTTGGCTTGCCGTCGCTTGCGATCGTCTTTGGCTTGGTTGGCGAAACGGCGCTGTCTTGGCTTTTCGTCGCGCTGTCTCTGGCGGCGACGCTTCTATCGCTCGCGCTGATTTTGATTCCGAAGTCGCGCCTGCCCATTCCTGATTCGTTGAAATTCTTGTTGGAGTATTCGCCTGCCGAATGGGCGAAGGCGACGCTCTACGGCTTTCTGCGACATGCGGTCTCGACGGTTCAATTTTGTTTGCTCATCAATGCGTGTTTGGGCGAGGGCGCGATGCCGTTTGGGCTTGCGCTGGTGGCGGTCTCGTCGATATGGCTTGCGAAGGCGGTCGCGCCGTTCTTCGTTGGCGATTTGGGATTGCGCGAGGCGACGGCGGCGTATTTTCTCGGCGCGCTGGGCTACTCCGCCGAAGCGGGCGTTGCCGCCTCGCTTCTGATTTTCACGATGAATTTGCTCTTGCCCGCGCTCGTCGGACTTTCCGCCATTCCCAAACTTCGCTTCTCGACCTCGTGAGCGTTCTCGTTGGGATTCTTGGCGTTTGCGCGAGCGTTTATGTCGGCTTCGTCGTTTGGATTCTCACGGGCTTGCGTCGGCTTGACGACGTCGGCGCGATGGCGAGTCAAAGCCCAAGCCAATCGCCCGCGATTTCCGTCGTAATCGCCGCTCGCAACGAAGCCAAAACCATCGCCGACTGTCTGCGCTCTCTTGCCGCGCAAACTCGCCCGCCGCTTGAAATCATCGTCGTTGATGACGCTTCCGAAGACGAGACGAGCGCAATCGCGCTCTCGCAGAATTTGAGTCGCCTCGTTTTGCTTCGCAACCATGCGCCGCTCGGCAAAAAGCCCTCGCTCGCCAAAGCCATTGCGACGGCAAGAGGCGACATCGTCGCTTGCACCGACGCGGATTGCGTCCTGCCGCCAACTTGGCTGGAATGCATTGAAACCGCGTTTCAAGATCGCTCGCTTGGATTTCTTTCAATGCCCGTGCTGTATCGGGACGAAAAAACGCTGTTCGAGCGGTGCGAATCGCTCGACTTTCTGGCGCTCGTGGCGATTGGCGGCGCGCTCGTCAAGCTTCGCTCGCCCGCCATTTGCAACGGCGCGAACATCGCCTATCGGCGCGACCTCTTTTTTCAAACGGGCGGATTCGGCAAAGCCAAACTCGCTTCGGGCGACGACGAAGCCGTGATGCGCCACATCTTCAAAGCGGGCTACAAGGTCGAATTTCTCTCCTCGGAGCGCGCCACCGTGAAAACGAACCCCGTCGGCGATTGGCGCGCCTTTTTCAAACAGCGCGTCCGTTGGGCATCGAAAGGCACGAACTACGGCGAAGTCTCCGCGCCGTTTTTGCTCGCGCTCGCGCTGATTTATCTGTTCAACCTGCTGTTGTTTGTCGCGCCGCTGTGGGCTTGGCTTGGCGAGGCTTGGCGGCTGGCGGCGTTTTTTTTCGCGCTGAAATTCGGAACGGATTTTCTCGCCATCGCCGAAATGACGCGGCGTTTCGAGCGAGAAGATTTGCGAAGCGCGTTTCTGGCGGCGGAATTTTTGCAGATTGCTTACGTTGCGCTCGCGCCGCCCATCGCGGAAATTCTCAAACTCGGAAAAGGCTACGAATGGAAAGGAATGAATCGAAAATGAGAAAATGACGTCGCGCCCCGTCCGAAAACTCACGAAAGACGAGGCGGAACGAGAGAACGAAACGCCGCTCTCGCCCGAAGAAGCGTGGAAAAATGATGTGGCAACTGACTTGCAACGCTTGGGCGTTCCTGCCCGACTCCGAACCGCCCGATGACTCGATTGAATCAAGACATCAAAGATTTTCTCGCGTGTTTAAGCGACGCAAAAGCGATTCAGAAAATCCATCGTGAAAATTTCGTTTCCCGAAAAAACGCTCTCGAATGTTTTACCCGAAGCGCGTTCCGAAAGTCGCGGATTGGCTCCTGCCGCAATGTTTGTGGCGCAAAAACGACGAGGCGATATACCTAACCTTCGACGACGCGCCGTCGCCTTGCACGCTCGAACTGTTGGAGATTTTGGACAAATGTCGCGCGAAAGCCACGTTTTTTCTCGTCGGCGAGCGCATCGAGCGATATCCCGACGTCGCCGAACTCATCGTCAAAAGCGGGCATCGGATCGCCAATCATTCCTACTCGCACCGATGGGATTTGAAGGCGGAAGCGTTGCGCGACGAGGTTCTAAGAACCGAGCGATTGCTCCGAAACCTTGACCCGTCAAGCGTCGCGGGCGAGAAGTTGTTTCGTTTTCCTTACGGAAGGTTTAATTTTGCAAAACTCCGAGTGCTGTCGGAACTGGGCTACGTCGTCGTGATGTGGTCGCTTCTCTCGGCGGATTTCGACGATCGCGTGTCGGAGCGAGAAATCCTGCGCTTGCTTCGCGCGGCGCGAGGCGGCGACATCGTGGTGATGCACGACCTTGAAAAAACGATGAAGAAACTGCGCGCGGCATTGCCCATCGCGCTCGCCGAACTTTCAAAGCGGCATTCATTTCAAACCTTGTAACGTATGTCGGTCATTGAGACGATTCTCGCGCTTCTGCAAGTCCTCGCGCTCGCGTTCATCGTGATTTACGCGCTGGAAACGCTCGTGTTGTCCGTCGCCATACATCGCCGCTTCCCCACGAAAACGTGGGAAGAATTGCCCGTCATCAGCGTCGTCGTCGCCGCGCGCAACGAAGAGCGAAACATCGCGCGATGCTTGGAATCGCTCGTAAATTTGGATTATCCGAAAGAAAAGCTCGACATCATCATCGCCGACGATCGAAGTTCCGACCGAACCGCTGACATCATCCGCGACTACGCCGAGCGATTTCCTTTCGCGCGCTATCTTGCCGTGCAGGAATCCGACATCAAAGGCAAAGGCAACGCCATTCATCAAGCCGTTTTGATCGCAAAAGGCGAGTTCATTTTGATGACCGACGCGGATTGCGCCGTGCAACCCACTTGGGCGAAAGAAACCATCAAATACTTCACCGACGAAACGGGGCTGGTGTGCGGCATCACCACGCCGCGCAGTTCGCGCCTTTTCGAGCGCATACAAGAACTCAACTGGACGTATCTGCTCTCGACGGGGTCGGCGGTTGCGGCGATTGGCTATCCGATTGGCGGCATTGGCAACAATTTCAGCTTTCGCAAAAGCGCGTATTTGGAGGTCGGCGGTTACGCCAAAGTGCGTTTCAGCGTAACGGAAGATTTCGCGCTCTTTCAAGCCATCAAAAAAACGAAGTGGAAAATCGCTTACCCCGCCTTGCGCGAAACGCAAAACATCACCGAACCCGCGCAAACCGTCGCCGAACTCTACAAGCAACAAAAGCGATGGATTTTGGGCGGCACGTCGGCGGATTGGAAAAGTTGGATTACGCTTCTCGTGGGCTTCGGAACGCATCTGCTCTCGGCGTTGTCGTTCGTGATTTTCCCCATCAAGACCGCGCTCACGATGCTGGCGGTCAAAGTGGGCGCAGACGCGCTGTTTCTCGCCGCGCCGCTGATTCGCCTGCGAATGACGCGCCTTGCGCCGACCTTTCCCTTCTTTGAACTCTATCAATACATTCTCATCATCTTCGTCCCCATCTCGTTGCTCTTCGACCGCAAAATCGTTTGGAAAGGCAGAGTCTACGGCTGATGCAAACGCAGACCGAGGCGCGCTGGACGGCGGCGCATTGGGCGATGGTGGCGCAAACGTTCATCGCGGGAACGAGCTTTTCGTTTGCCCGTCTCGCCTCGCTTGAAATCGACCCTTTGGCGCTCGCGTTCATTCGGCTGTCGGGGTCGGCGGCGATTTTCGCCGTTCTCTTTTTCGCTCGCGGCGGATTCAACGGCGCGCCGCCCGCCAAAACGGAATGGGCGAAGCTTTTGGCGCTCGCCTTCGTCGGCATTTCAATGGGACAATTTCTCTTTTTGCTCGGATTGAAATTCACCACGCCCGCGAGCAGCGCCGTGCTTTACGCGATGACGCCGCTTTGGGTCTTGATGATTGCGACGCAAATCAGCAAGTCGGAATCGTTGTCCAAAAGAAAACTCGTCGGCGTTTTCGTCGCCATGTCGGGCGGCGCGATCGTGCTCTGGGGCGGCGGCAAGACGGCGGCGTATGCGGAAAACGCTTTGCTTGGAAATCTGATTACGCTCGGCGCAGCGTGGTGCTGGGCGGCGTATCTCTCGTTTGGGAAAAAAGTCCTCTCGCGTTACGACGCGATTCAAGGCACGGCGCTGATGATGATGCTTGGAGCGGTGATGTATTTCCCGATTGGCGCGCCGTCCGCGCTCTCGTTTGAGTGGTCGAGCGTTTCGCCAATGGCGTGGCTTGGCGCGTTTTGGGTTACGGTTTTGAGTTCCGCCGTCGCCTACGGCTTGATTAGTTACGCCCTCTCCAACCTATTGCCCTCGCAGATTTCGGTCTTTATGAACGCGCAACCCGCGATTGCGGCGAGCGTGAGCATCGTCTTTTTTGGCGAGCCATTTTCTCTCGCGCTCGTTCTTGGAGGCGCGATTGCCGTCGCAGGCATCGCTATGCTCCAACGAGAAAAGTAACCAATCAATCCGCAATCGCTTTTGGATTCCTCGCTGGCGCTCGGAATGACGAGGGAGGAGGTTTGTAGCGAAAAAGGTTTTGGTTGTGAGTTGGCGTCATTCTGAACGGAGCGAAGCGAAGTGAAGAATCCATTTCAGAGAAGCGAGAAAGCCAATTCGCAATCCGTCGTGGATTCCTCGCTGGCGCTCGGAATGACGAGGGAGAAGGTTTGTAGCGAAGGTTTTGATTGTGAGTTAATGTCATTCTGAACGGAGCGAATGAAAAGAATTCGCTTCCGACAAGGCTTTTCGGCGCAATCTAACGCGCGCGCGGTTTGAAATACGAGACGATGAGGCGCGGACGGCGAGCGGGGTTCGGGTCGTTTTTGCCGAAAACTCGAAACGAGACCGTCGAGCCTTGCAAGAGCAAAGGTCGGAGGAGTAGCGCGATGTCGTCGCCGCGAGAAATGGCGCGCTGATAAGTTTCGGTCAAGTTGGCGCGATAGCGATGAATCTCGCGTTCATTGACGTAACCAAACGAAACGGGGCGATACGCTCCGCCGACGCTCGTTTGAAGCGTGTCGACGGCGACGACGAGTTGATTTTCTTGGTCGATCGTGGCGCGCGTCGTGTCGGGCGCAAACGAGAACAGCGTGTCGCGGACGAGAAGCAGTTGCGCCGAAACGAGTTGCGTCCGTGGCGAAAGGCTCAATCGCGGGAATTTCAGTCGCGCCCAATCGCCCGTCGAAGAGGCAAGGTAGAGCGCATCGTTTGGCAAAGCGTCGGGCGTGGTTTGAACGGCGTAGACGCTTTCCAAGACATCGAAAAATCGGCTCACGCGTTCAATGGTCGTGGGCGTACGCTTGTCGTAAGCGAGTTCGAGTTGCGTGCGCGTCAGGCTGACGTTGGCGATGGAATCGCCCGCGGTCAAAACGAGCGCGATGGTCGTGGCGGCGGTGTCGCGCAGGAACGCGCTTCCGCGTTTGGCGCTTTCGATGACGCGCTGAGCGTAAGCGAAAGGCAAGTCCACGACGCGCTCGCTGGTGTCGCTCACGCGCATCGTGATGACGGGCGAAAGCGCTTCGGCGAAATGGAACGACGTGCGCGAAAACACGCTGTCGGCTCGCCACTGCGTCGAGTCCCAACGCGGCGGATTCTCGACGCGGCGAAGTTGAAACGAAACGGTTTTGGTCGAAAACTTTGCGCGCTCATCGACGAAGAAACGCAAGCGCAGTCGAGCGGAAAGGGCGCGAATCAGACCCGTGTCGCTCACGGGAACGAAGCGCAGAACGGGCGTGGCGCGAAACTCGCGTCCGTCGGCAAGCGTCGCGCGACCAAGCAACGCGCCGCGCGTATTGACGAAATCGTAGCGAAAGTTCTCCCCAACTTCCAAAAACAGCGTGTCGGTTTGAATCTCGTTGGGCGAAATGAAATCGCGGTTGTCGGTGATAAGGTCGACGTTTTCGTCGCCGCACGACGAAAAGAGAAGCCAAAGGACAAGCGACGCAACCAACGGGCGCGAAAAGGTCATTTCGGCGTTCAGCGTTTGCGATTTTTGACGTTGAACAGGGTGTCGTAGTAGAGTTGAATCACGCCAAAATTTTTCATCGCGCGTTTGAGAGCGTTCTTGACGGTTTCCTTCGCGGCGGTTTTGATTTTTTTCGAGACGCTTTCGTTTGGACGAGCGCGGAAAATCGTGTCGTGATAGGCTAACCCTTTCGCGGTTTCGCTCGCTTTGGTGTAGAAATATGCGTAGATGGATTTTCGCGTAACGCCGTCGGGCACGCTGATTTTGCCGTAGCCGTGATACGAAATTTCATTCGTCTCGAAAATCACGAGGCGATTGAGCAGAGGCAAATGCGCCTTGACGCATCGCGTCATCTGCGCGTCCCACATCTCCAACTTGCCGCCGTATTCTTCTTTCCAATCGCGGTTCAGAAACAGAAGCGCGTTCAATCGGCGATGCAAATCGAGCGAGGGGTGAATGTTGAAGTCGACGTGAATGTCGAGGTAACTGCCGTTTTCCCCTTGATGCGTGCCGCAACCAAGCGCGTCGTCGGGCATCGTCAAGCCCTTGATGTCGGTGAGATCTTCCAAGAACTTGATGAATTCGGCGCTGCGATATTCGGCTTTGAGTTGTCGGAAGGCTTCGTCGTAGGCTTGAAAGTTCGCGTCTTCGGCTTTGTTTTCGTTCAAGCCTTTGTAGTGCGTTTTCATCTGCGAAAGGGGCGGGAAGCGGTCGCAGAGCAAATTGGCGAAGTCGGGATTGAGAAAGTCGTCGATGACGAGGTGCTTGTAAGGCTCCGCGGTTTGATATTGGCGTTTGAGTTCCGCGAAGGTTTGCGCGTCGAAGATTCGCGGATTGATGATGCTCGTCAAAGTCGCGCTCATTTGAAAACTCCGTTTAGATTTTTTTGGCGACGACGAAAATGTCGAGCGTCGCGTCCAAGTCGGTTTTGCGAAGATAAAAATCGTCGGAAGTAATTTGGGTCGTGGCGGCGACGCTTTTGCTCAAATCCTTTCGCATCAGGTTGGTGATGAAATTGTAGGGCTTGACGAGAAGCGACGCGGGCAAAAGTTTGTGCAAGCCAAACACGTCCCACTTCAAAATTCGCCGCGCCCATTCGGCGTTTTTGCGGTAATACTCCTCGACTTTCTCGTTCCCCGCAAGCCCAAACAGCTCAAACTCCTTGAACGCGCTGGCGATTTCGGATTTCATCTCGTCAAAATCGTATTCGTGAACGTGGAACGGGTTTCGCGCAAGGCTTCGCTTCACGTTGGGCGTGGAAAGCAAGAGAACGCCGCCTCGTCTCAAAACGCGGTGCGCTTCCTTGATGAATTCGCGTCGCTCTTCCAAGTGCTCGATGAATTGAAAGCTGGTTACGACATCGAAGCTCTCGTCGGGGAAGTTGATGGGCGGAACTTCGTTTTGAACGAAGCGCAGGTTCGGAAAGGCGTTGGCGTAGCGGAGGTTGTTGGCTTCGACGATTGGCTCGCTGTAATCGATGCCCGTGATGTCGGCGGCGCGCTTTGCCATTTCCGCCGTGCCGTAACCGTGTCCGCAACCGACATCGAGAACTTTCTTGCCCGCCACGTAAGGCGTGGCGAAATGGTCGTAAGCGAATTGGCAACGCTGGTAAGTGACGTTGTTGTAATCGACGTTCGCCGGGCGTTCATAATCGGCGGCGGCGCGTTTTTCAAGCGTGTCGGACGACATTGGCGCGATTGATTTTCAGAACGTAATCGATGGCGTCGCAAAGATCGTTGGCGACGAGTTCAGGCAAGGTATGTTTTTCTTTGCAAATTTCTTCTTCGCCGTAGCCCGTCTTGACGAGAATCGAGCGCAATCCCGCCCGCAAACCGCACTCGACATCGATTTGCTTGTCGCCGATGAAGAACGAATTGGCGAAATCGATTTCCAGTCCTTGCGCCGCCAAATCGCGTTGGGCTTGCCGAATCATGCCCGTTTCGGGCTTGCGCCACGATTTGAAAGCGTCGTATTCGGGCTTGGGATATTTCGGGTGATACGGCGCGTAGTAAAGCAGGTCGAGCGAGGCGTTTTTCGTCGCAAGAATCGATTGCAGAAGCGCGTTGATTTCGTCGACGCGCTCTTTGGTTACGACGCCTTTGGCGATGCCGCCTTGGTTGGAAATCATAATCAGTTTGAAGCCCGCTCGTTTGGCGAGGGCGAGCGCGTCGTCGGCGCGGTCGATGAGGCGAACTTGATCGAGCGCGACGATGGATTCGGACGAGTCGTGAATGATCGTGCCGTCGCGGTCAAGGAACAAGGCTTTGACGAGCATAGATTGCCGTTTGAAGAAGCGCGAAGCTAACGCTACTTGCCTTCGACGAGCTTGTGATAAAGCGCGTTATACTTTTCGGCGGAGCTTTCCCACGAGCAATCGGATTGCATCGCGTTCTCGATGAGTTTTTGCCACTCTTTCGGCTTCTTGTAGGTTTCAAGGGCTTCCTTGACGCACTTGATCATTTCGGCGGCGGCGTATTTCTCGAACATAAAGCCGTTGCCTTTGCCGTTCTTGTAGGGCTTGACGGAGTCGTAGAGACCGCCCGTGGCGCGCACGATGGGAATCGTGCCGTATTTGAGGCTATACATCTGCGTCATTCCCGACGGCTCGAACTGGCTTGGCATCAAAAGCATATCCGCGCCCGCGATGATGAGGTGCGCAAGTTCATCGTTGAACGAAATCGTCGCGCTGAACTTTTCGGCGTATTTGGTCGCGTTGCTCATTTTGCGGAAGAACTCCTCGTAGTCGCGCTCGCCCGTGCCGAGCAAGACGAGTTGCGCATCGAGAGCCATCAATTTTTCAAAGCCTTCTTGAATCAGGTCGATGCCCTTGTGCGAAACGAGACGCGAGATGACGCCAATGACGGGCACGCCGTCTTTGTAAGGCAATTTGAGCTTTTTCAGGAGGGCTTGTTTGTTTTCGAGTTTGCCATCGGCGACGGTGGCAAGGTCGTAATTCTTCACGATGAGTTCGTCGGCTTCGGGCGACCAGATGTTCTCGTCGATGCCATTGACGATGCCTTGCAAATCTTTCTTGCGCTTGTTGAGAATGCCTTTCAAGCCGCAGGAAAGTTCGTCGTCGGTCAAAATCTCTTCGGCGTATTTTTCGGAGACGGTCGTGATTTTGTCGGCGTAGACAAGCCCGATTTTCATAAAGTTGAAACTGTCGTAGAACTCCAAGCCTTCGGGCGTGAACTCTTTTTCGGGCAAGCCTGATTTTTGCAGGGCGGATTTGTGAAACGCGCCTTGATAAGCAAGGTTGTGAATCGTGAAAACGGTCTTGACGTTTTTGAAGAAAGAATCGTTGTGATAGACGAGTTTGAGATACGCGGGAATGAGCGCGGTTTGCCAATCGTTGCAGTGAATCACGTCGGGTTTCCAACCAAGCGCTTTGAGCGTTTCAAGCACGGCGCGATTGAAAAAGATGAAACGCTCGTCGTTGTCGGGATAATCTTTCTTCGTGTTGGGGTTGACGTAAAGCCCGTCGCGTTTGAAGTAACCCTCGTGGTAGAGGAAGTAGGTTTGGATTTTGCTGCTGGGGAGGGCGGTTACTTTGACGTTGAGCAACTCGATGCGGTCAGCGACTTTGACGGGAATGTCTTTGAGGCGGAGAACGTCGTGCAGGCGGAACTTGCGATCGTTGATGACGCCGTATTTGGGCATCATAATTCGGGATTCGTTGCCGCAATCTTCGACCGCCTGCGGAAGCGAACCCATCACGTCGGCTAACCCTCCCGTTTTTGCGAATGGAACGACCTCTCCCGAAACGAATAAAATTTTGAGCTTTTTCGCCATTTTCTATATTTCGCGCCTTCGTCGTTGCGAAGGCAGGCTTAAAAAAATTAAGGCAGAATTTAGCCCTAAATTTAGGCAAATTTGGCGTGAGAATCAACGCAGGCGAGCGAAGTAATTAACGCCGCGATAGATGTCGTTTCAACCCAGAGGGAATCGCCGCTGCGCCGTCGTCGTGAGGTCGAAATCGCTTGTCAATCCGCGCAAGAATGATTCTTCCGTTCAGGGCGAACTTTGCGGTTCGGTTGCTTTTCCAAGACGGGAGATTGTTAATTTTAACGCAACCAAATTGCGAACCAAATTAGCGTCGCTCCAACTATGAAAGTCAGAAACCCGCGAGACGTTTCGACCGCAGGCAAGGTCGGCATCTATGTCACGCTGACGCTGTTCAGCCTGTTTGCGATTTTCCCGATTCTGCAAGTTTTCACGATTTCGCTCCGACCGGGCGACAAATTGCTCTCCACCTCCCTTGAAATCATCCCTGAGGGCGCGACCTTCCAGAGCTACGTGACGATTTTCCGCGACCACCCCTTCGCTCAATGGATGCTGAACAGCGTTCTCGTTTCGGGGGTCGTAACGCTCGTGAGCGTGGCGCTCGCCTCGACGGCGGGCTACGCCTTTAGCCGATACAAATTCTGGGGGCGCGATTCGGGAATGATCATTCTGATTGCGACGCAGATGTTTCCCGTAACGATGTTGCTCTTGCCGCTCTTCATTATGCTGATTCAACTTGGGATTTACGACTCGTATTCGGGACTCATCGTGGCGTATTCGGCGACGGCGTTGCCGTTTTGCATTTGGCAGATGAAAGGCTTTTACGACACCATTCCGCGCAGTTTGGAGGAAGCGGCGCGGATTGACGGGTGCACGGAAGTTCAAACCTTTTGGAAAGTGATTTTTCCGCTCGCGCAACCCGCGTTGGTGATTACGGCGCTCTTCTCGTTTATGTCGGCATGGAGCGAGTATCTCGTCGCTGCCGTGTTGATTCAGGACCCTGCGCTCTTCACGTTGCCGATGGGATTAAAGGCGTTTCAAAGCGATTTGGAAGTGGCGTGGGGACTCTATTCGGCGGGCGCGATCGTCGTAAGCATTCCCGTCGTGATTTTGTTCGTGGCGCTGTCGCGCTATCTCGTGAGCGGCTTGACGCTGGGGAGCGTTAAAGAATAACAAAGCAACTCAATGTGGCTCGCCAATAAAGTTCACGGCTTGAAATCCATCTGGAAATTCGACAACCGCTATCAACTTCTTTTGTCAAGGCTCTTCTTTCGTTCCAACGGGTTGAACGTGTATCGGCTTAACGGAATGGAATTTTTGGTTGACCATTCCGCAGGGGACGAGAGCGGAACGCGGCTTGTATTGACTTCTCAAATGTATCAGCAATTTCTGCCGCAGATGAAGTTCGCAAAGCCTATGAACGTGTTGGATTTGGGCGGCAATGGCGGGGGGCTTGGCTTGATGTTGAAACTGAACGGCTTGCCCATCAAGAAAATTGTTGCGGTTGAGTTCAATCCAAATACGTGCGCCCGAATGCGTTTTAACTTGGAGCGAAATTTAGACGCAGAAATCATCGCGCTGAACGCGGCGGCTTGTGGCGAGAGCAAAACGCTGAAATTGAAAATTGGCAAAGGCGGCACTTCCGATAGCATTTACAATCCGTTAAGCGCGCAAAATGGAAAGGAAATTGAAATACAAGGCGTTACGCTTGACGAACTCTATGAAAAATATTTCAAAGGCGAATCGATTGACTTATGCAAGATGGATATTGAAGGCGCGGAGCATGAAATTTTTGCATTCCCACATCATAGCGCGCTCAAGCACATTCGAGTCTTGCTGATGGAAATTCACGGAAACGACCAAGCGAAGAATCAGAAAATTTTGGAGACGCTACGCGCCTTTGGCTTCGAGGAAATAAAAGGCAACTCGATTGACGAACAAGACGTGCGTTGTTTCAAAAACTCGAATCTGAGCTAAGCGGAAGCCAATTCGGGCAAGAACGACAACGCCGCTTGATAGACCTCTTCGACCGTGATGAGCTTCATGCACTCCTTCGTGCCCGTCGGGCAATCGATGCCGAAGCAGTATTTGCACTCCACGTCTTTGCGGATGACGGTTACGCGCTCCGAAGGCTCAATCCACATGTCTTCGTAATCTCTCGCGCTCATCAAGACGACCATTGGCGCGTTGGCGCTCTTGCCAACGTGCATCACGCCCGTATCAACGGTGATGAAAAGCGACGCGAGTTCGATGAGCTCTTTGAGGACGTGAATCGTCGTTTTGCCCACCAGCGAAACGGCGCGGGGCGATTTTAACTCCGAAACGATCGCCTCGACCTGCTTGCGCTCCCTGCCCGCGCCCGTGAAAAACAAAACGACGTTTGGGTTTTCGAGCAGTTTTTGAGAAAGCCGAACCCAGTTCTCTTTGAACCAATGCTTCGACGAAAAATTGCTGCCTTGATGAATGACGATGGGAAAAGAGGGCGAGCCAAATTCGCGCAGAATCGCTTGCGCCGCCGTTCTATCTTCGGGCGCGGTGGGTAGCCAAAGATGCGTCGAGGGGACGGGCACGCCCATGAATTCAAGAATCGCCTTGTTGCGCAAGACGAGATTGAGCGATGGCGGAAACGGCGGAACGACATTGTTCAAAAAACCCCGCGACTCGACATCGTATCCCAGCCGATAACGCGCGCCCGTCAGAAAAGCGATGATGGGATACTTCAGCGCCACTTGCTCCGCATCGAGAATCGCCAAGTCGTATTTTTCGCGGCGAATTTGAAATAGGAGAAACAAAAGCAGAGAGAGTTTGCGCTTGCCTTTTCCCCAAAACCAAAACTCGTCCACATAAAAACGATGAACGTTGGGAGCTTTTTTGTAGACCTCGTAGCTCACGGCGTTGCAAAGCAAGTCGATTTGAAGGTTCGGATGCTTTTCCAGCAGCGCTTTCGCGGCGGGAGTAAAGACGAGCGTATCGCCAAGCTGTTGAAGTTGAATGAGCAAAATCTTTTTGATTTCGCCCGCCTCGATTCGCTTGGCGATGAAATGCGGCTCGTCGTAGCGTTTGACGCGAAAGAACCGCGAGCCGATTTTGGAGACAAGCGTGTAAAACGCGCGCATTCAAAAACGAGAAATGCGTTTAACGCCGAAAATAAAAACAAAAGCGCGTTTGCGTATATTCGCTCAAACTTTTTTTCAAACGAATGAGAAAACTCGCGTTGGTCGCGCTCTGTCTCGCCGTCGCGGATCGCGCGGTTGCGCAAAGCCAAAATCCTTGCGAGGACGCGGAACTGCGGCGATTGAAGTCTCTCCCAAGAGCCAGCCTGACGGAATCGGAACGAAAAGCCTTTGACAGACTCGCAACCGAATGCGAGAAATTCAAATCAAAGAGCGAAACGAAAACGATGTCGCAACCGACGAGCGCGGAGACGATTCGGCTCCCAAGCCCGAAAGATAGCGTGGCGATGGTCGCGCAAGACGAACCTTTCGCCACGCCGAGAAATTTTGCCATTTTAGGCGCAATCGCCGCCGTCGTCGCGGGAATCATCGTCGCCGTCGGTTCAATCGCGGAGTCGCCTTTTTAACGAAACGAATCATGCGAATGCTCATTCCCGACAAAACCCATCGTTTCACGAAGAAAGACATCGCCAAAATCGCCAAAACGCTCGGCATCGACGAGCCAAAGAAAGACGGAAACGCTTATCGTTTCGTCGTGCGCAATCATGTCGCAAATCGAACCGTCACGCTTGAAATTTATCCCGAATTGGACATCGGCGGACGCACTGGAAATCTCGCGCAGGTTTTCACGCCCGTCGGCTTGACGCAATTGCACTTCTGCACGAACTTCATTGCGAGCGAAGAACTCGGCGAGGTCATTTTCTTCGCCGAAGACAGACGCAAAATCACGGGCTTCATCGTCAGCAAAGACGCGGGACTAACCTGCTACGCCAACGTCGACATCGGCATCCTTTCCAAAGATCCGTTCAAACTTTCAGGCGAAATTTTGGGATGCGCCATTCAACTCGGCTTGACCGAGCACAAACTTCAAGAAATCAAGTAGCGCGCGGTTTTCGTAACTTTCGCGAAATTTATCTCGCTTAACAATGACGGAAATCACATTGGTCTTCATCGGCGCGCTTTCGCGTCTCATTCCTCACCCTCCGAACTTTGCCGCTGTGACCGCCGTCGCTCTCTACGGCGCGGTCAAAATGAAGGACAAAAAGCAAGCGATTTTGATTCCCATCGCCGCAATGCTCGTTTCCGACGCGATTTTTGAAGCGTTGTATCGAGCGGGCGTGAATCCGTTTCCCGGCTTTCACGGCGGAATGTGGTATGTCTATGGCGCGTTCGTTCTGACGAGCCTCGTTGGATTTTGGATTCGCGGTTCGTTTAGCGTTTGGCGGCTCGCGCTTGGAACGCTCGTCGCCTCGCTCGTTTTCTTCGTCGTTACCAACTTTGGCGTATGGCTTTCGGGGTGGTATGGATACAGCATGGAAGGATTTGTTTCGTGCTATGTCGCCGCGATTCCGTTCTATCGCAATCAACTGTTGGGCGACATCTTCTTCACGGCTCTGCTATTCGGCGCGGATCATGTCGTGAAGACCAAAGTTCTGCCCCAAAGCGCCTCGTGAAGAACGAGAAAACAAACGCCGTCAAAGCGCGACTCGAAAGAATCGCGCTTTTTCGTTTGGAATGAAATTCCAAAGCCTCTCGTTTTCGGCGCAGAACGCAAACCGCGAAGTTTTATGCCGAAGAAAATCGCCGTGCTTCTTGCCACCTACGGCGAAGTCGAAGAAGCGACGTTCAAAAATCTCTATCCGAACTCCTCGCGCATTTTGCGCCTCATCACCTCGCGCATCGTCAATTTGCCCAAGCCGCTTCAAATCCTGATTGCGACGGCGCGAAGTCTCAAACGCAAATCTTATTGGAGAAAATTGGGGTATCGCTCCAAACTCAACGACGTTACGCGCCGACAAGCGAAAGCTCTGCAAGAGATTTTGAATCAAAATTCCAGCGAATTGACTTACATCGCGCGAGAAGCGTTCTATTTCGCGCCGCCGCATTTTGAGACCGTTTTGAGCGAGGTCAGCGACTGCGACGCGATCATCGTCGCGCCGATGATTCCAATCGAATCCGACTTCGCCTGCGGAATCGCGTGCTACGTGTTGTTCAACGAATTTCAAGACCTCGCGCTCCGAAAAACTCGCGTCTTGAAGCATTTTTGGAACGACGACGATTTGACGCGAATCTGCGTCGAACACGTCTTTGAAAATCTGCCGAAAAACTTGCCCGAAAAAATCGGACTTGCCCTCACGGCGCACGGCACGCTCGTCAAAGACAATCGTGGCGAAAAGCCGAAGATTAACGCGGGCTATGAGGAAACGCTTGCCTTTTTCGAGAAGATCAAATCCGCCATCGAGCGCGACGCTCGCAATCGGTTCGCCTCCATCAAACTTGGCGCGCTCAATCACAAGTTCGGCGGCGAATGGATGCCCGAAACGTTGGGAAAAGCGTTGGAAGAGTTCAAAGCGGACGGCATAAGCGAAATCGCAATGTTTCCGTTTGGATTTTTCGCCGACAACAGCGAAGCCGATTTGGAAGGCGTTGAAGAAGCCAAAGCCGCGGGATTCCGAGTTCATTACGTTCCGTGCCTCAACGACGCGGAGCCATTCATTCGTTGGCTCGCAAGGCGCATCGAGAGAAGCGCGAAGCGGTTTGAATTTGCCGCCGAGAGCGTCGCGCGATGAAATCGCCGATGAAAACGAGAACGCGAAAGGGCGGAGACGAGCCGCCCTTTTCGTTTCGATGCCATTGCGCTTACGCCGCTACGCCAACTTTTGAAAGCGCGTAGTCGAAGTCTTCGATGATGTCGTCGATGTGCTCGATGCCGACGGAGACGCGGAGAAGCTCGGGCGTAACGCCCGCGGAGCGTTGTTCTTCCGCCGTGAGTTGCTGGTGCGTCGTCGCCGTCGGATGAATGATGAGCGTTTTCGCGTCGCCCACGTTGGCAAGATGGCTCGTGAGTTGAAGGTTGTTGATGACGGTTTGCGCCGCATCGAAGCCGCCCTTTACGCCGAAGCAGAGCACGCACCCGAAGCCGTTGCGCAGATACTTCTTGGCGTTTTCGTGATAGGGGTGAGAAGGCAAGCCGGGGTAACTGACCCACTCGACCGCCTCGTGTTTTTCGAGCCATTGCGCGAGTTTGAGCGCGTTGGACGCGCTGCGCTCGACGCGAAGCGAAAGCGTTTCAAGCCCTTGCAAGAAAAGGAACGAGTTGAACGGCGAAAGCGCAGGACCCAAGTCGCGCAAGCCCTCGACGCGCGCGCGAATGATGAAGGCGATGTTCGGAAAGCCATTCGGATTGCCTTTGCCGAAGACCTCGTTGAACTTCAAGCCGTGATAGCCAGGACTGGGCTCGGTGAAAATCGGAAAATTGCCGTTGCCCCAATCAAAGTTGCCCGAATCGACGATGACTCCGCCGATGCTCGTGCCATGCCCGCCGATCCATTTCGTCGCTGATTCGACGATGATGTCCGCGCCGTAATCGATGGGACGGCAGAGATAGCCCGCCGCGCCGAAGGTGTTGTCGACGATGAGCGGAATGCCCGCGTTATGCGCGACGTTGGCGATGGCTTCAAAGTCGGGAATGTTGAACTTCGGGTTGCCCATCGTTTCAAGGTAGATGGCTTTCGTCTTGGAATCGATGGCTTTCTTGAAATCGTCGGGGTCGTCGCCGTCGACGAATTTGACTTGAATTCCAAGGCGCGGAAACGAGACTTTGAATTGATTGTAAGTGCCGCCGTAGAGGTAGCTCGTGGAGACGATGTTTTCGCCCGCTTGCGCGATGGTCGAGATGGCAAGCAGCTGCGCGGCTTGTCCGCTCGATGTGGCCAGCGCGGCGACGCCGCCTTCCAGAGCGGCGACGCGCTTCTCGAAGACGTCGGTCGTTGGGTTCATAATGCGCGTGTAGATGTTACCAAACTTTTGCAGTGCAAATAGTTGTGCTGCATCATGAGCATCATCGAATACATACGATGTTGTTTGATAAATTGGCACAGCACGCGCCTTAGTGGTTGGATCAGGCTGCTGACCTGCATGGAGTTGCAATGTCTCGAAGCGTAAACCTTGTAGATTACTCATAACTACACTCCTGTTGTGTGTGTGAAGCAAAACAGTAATTAAAAAGTACAGTTGATACAAAAACAGTTGATACAAAATATTGAACTGTTCTAAAACAAAAAGCCGTTCCCAGTGTTAGTGTGAGAACGGCTTTGGTGAATTTTCTTAAACTTGAGCTTCTTACAACTTATGCAACACATTCTCACACGTGCTCTTTGCACAGCAGCAGCACATCATCATGCACATGGGCATCATGACGCGTTTTGCATAGCAAATGGCACTATGAGAGTATGTATTGCGCATTATTTTGTTGTTAAGATAGATATACAGGTGACGCATTAAGCATAGATGCAATGTACGAATCATTTACTGCAAAGTCAAGTGTTTTATATATCATTTTTAGAAAAGGTTATGTATGATGACTCCGTTTGACAAGATTTTATCAGCGTTCCAAGACATAGAAAGAAAATTTCGGGAGTTTCTTATTTTTGCAGACACCTCAAAATTCAATTGTAAGCAATTGATATATTCTGTTCTCAGCATACATTCATTTCTTTCCCCATTCTTTCCCCATTGTATCGCACAGGTGTCTTATGCTGTACGCCCTTCGCTCTCTGCTTGCACTGGTATTTTCGCTCACTCTTTCCACGCTGGTATCATGCACATTTTTCAGCATGGATGCTCCTGAACCCGGGTCGAGTTATGCTCTCCTTCAAGAAAAAGTTTTCACTCCAAACTGTGCTACAAGTGGCTGCCACGATTCACGTAACGCAGTTGCTGGACTCGACTTATCCCCTGCTGTGTCGTATCGCAACCTTGTCGGTGTTGAACCAACAAACCAGAATGCTAAAGCTGATAAACTCCTGCGTGTCAAGCCCGGCGACCCGTACAAAAGCTTTCTATACAGCAAACTTGATAGCGCCAACTTACACAAATCTGATGGATATGGCAGCCCGATGCCACTCGGATCGCGCGCTATCACAGCAGGACAACTTGATTTCATTAAAATCTGGATTGCAGCCGGAGCGCCCAAAAATGGTGTAGTTGCTGATGCAAAACTGCTTGAAGACACACGCCCGCAAAATGAGGTACTCTCTCTGCCGCAGCCAGCTTCTGGTGTACAGATACGCCTCGACCCATTTCCTGTTCCCCCACAAAATGAACGAGAAATCTTTTTTGCTCGGCAGAATACGCAGGAGCTACTTCTCACAAAGTTCGAAATGATTCAACGCGACCGCTCACACCATTTTATTCTCTATGGCTATGCTCCTGGACGTACCTTACCGCCAGTAAACGTCATTCGAGATCTTTACTTACCAAACGGACAACTTGTCCCTGAGCGTTTTGCGGAAATGTCCGGTCGAACATTTATTGTTGCTTCTCAGCTTAAAGCTGAAACTATTGAACTACCTCCCGGCATGGCAATGCGCATTCCAGCGAATTGGTTGCTTGACCTGAATTCCCACTATACTAACGGCACACGCGATACAATCTACGGAGAGGTCATATTTAATCTCCATACAACAAAACCTGAAAATGTGCGTACTTTTGTCAAACCTCTACAACTAGGATTCTATAACCTTCTCCTGCCACCCAAAAAGGAAACTGTTGTAGAAACGACGTTCCTTGTTGGTGGCATTGGTGGAGGAAACGGTCAAGACCGATTTAGTAGTCGTGATAGTATCGTTCACATTATTGGGTTGACATCGCATACTCACCGACTGGGCAAGCGCTTTGTCATACAAATTGTTGGCGGACCGCGCAACGGCGAAATTGTTTACACAGCAACAAACTGGCTCAATCCACCACTCTTGCGATTCGACAATCCTATTGTACTACGGCGTGGTGAAGGCTTAAAGTCTATTGTTACGTACTACAACGACACAAACGAAATAGTAACCTTTGGCTTCCGTTCTAGCGACGAAATGAACCTCATCTTTGGGTACTACTACTAAGATATCATTTTTGCGACATTGCGACATTTCAGCGTTTCATCATCTTCAGCAGCCCTTGCCCACAGAGAGCCTATACTTTTTGGGACTCTTCTGCAAGAGTGTCATACATGTACAGATTCCCCATACTGATGCTTCATGGATTATACTATTCTTGGCGCTGGCAACAGCGGCATCAACGCTGCTCTTCTTGCAAAAGAACTTGGATACAGGGTATTTGTTACAGAAGCAAAGCCACTAGCGGAAGCACATGAGGCTGCTCAGACCTTCGACCGTCATGCAATTGCGTCAGAGTTTGGTGGTCATACAGATAAAGGCTTACAAGCAGACATTATTATCACTTCACCCGGTATACCGCCATCGCACCCCTTTCTTCAGGAAGCAGCGCGGCGTGGTATTCCTATTATCAGCGAAGTTGAGTTTGCATGGCGGCATATCAATCCTGAGCAGAATCCTGTCATCGCTATCACCGGCACAAATGGGAAAACAACAACAACAGCACTCATTGCTCACATTCTGAATTCTTCTGGCAAAAAAGCGATT
>JANWWM010000035.1 GCA_025055975.1 Chloroherpetonaceae bacterium
TTCCGCGGCAAGCGACGAGCGTTTGATATCCTCGCTTCGCCGAAGGTGGATTCTTCACCCCGCTTCGCTCCGTTCAGAATGACAGACGGCGGCGTTTCCAAACGTTCCTCTTGATGTCATTCCGAGCGTCAGCGAGGAATCCACCTCACCCCCAACCCCTCTCCTTTTGCAAGGAGAGGGAAATGAAATTTAATGCCGACGTTTGAGAAAATTCGTCCCTCCTTCGCGCCGAAACGTTTTCCGCGTTCTCTTCCGTTGGAATCGCCTATCTTTCCGAAACCAAATTCTCGTTCGATGCGAAGCGTTCAAGACCGACCCTTTCAACTCGTTTCCGATTACGCGCCCGCTGGCGATCAGCCCAAAGCCATTAAGGAACTCACCGAAGGCGTTTTGCGCGGCGACAAATATCAAACCTTGCTTGGCGTTACGGGTTCGGGCAAAACTTTCACGATTTCGCACGTCATCGCCAACGTCGGCAAGCCCACGCTCGTCATTTCGCACAACAAAACGCTCGCGGCGCAACTTTACGGCGAGTTCAAGCAGTTCTTTCCGCACAACGCCGTCGAGTATTTCATCAGTTACTACGACTTCTATCAGCCCGAAGCCTACATTCCCGCGACCGACAAATACATCGCCAAAGATTTTCGCATCAACGACGAAATCGATCGCTTGCGCCTGCGCGCCACGTCGGCGCTGCTTTCGGGGCGAAAGGACGTCATCATCGTCAGTTCCGTTTCGTGCATCTACGGGCTGGGTTCGCCGCAAGAGTGGCTCGCGCAAGTGATTCAACTTTCCGTCGGCGAGCGCAAAACTCGGCAGAAATTGCTCTATGAACTCGCGCAGATTCACTACTCGCGCAACGACGCGGAACTGGGGCGCGGCAAATTTCGCGTCCGTGGCGACGTCGTCGACATTCAACCCGCCTACGAAGAACATGCCGTGCGCGTCGAGTTCTTCGACAACGAAATCGATAAGCTCTCGCTCTTTGACCCGAAAACGGGAGCGATTCTCGAGCAAGTCGACTTTGTCGCCATTTATCCCGCCAAACAATTCGTAACGATGGAAGAGAATCTTCATCGCGCGATGCGCGACATTCAAAAAGAACTCGTTTGGCGGTTGAACGTTCTGCGCGACGAGGGCAAATTCGTCGAGGCGCAACGCTTGGAAGAGCGCACCAAATACGACCTTGAAATGATGCGCGAACTCGGCTACTGTTCGGGCATCGAGAACTACTCGCGGCATCTTTCGGGACGAAAAGAAGGCGAGCGACCGTATTGCCTTTTGGATTACTTCCCGAAAGATTTTTTGCTCATTGTCGACGAATCGCACGTGACGATTCCGCAAATTCGAGCGATGTATTCGGGCGACCGTCAGCGCAAAATGACGCTCGTCGAATACGGGTTTCGCTTGCCCTCGGCGCTCGACAATCGCCCGCTGAAGTATGAAGAGTTCGAGGCGCTCGTTCCGCAAACGATTTACGTGAGCGCCACGCCGTCGGATTTCGAGTTGCGGCAATCGGGCGGAGTCGTCGTCGAGCAAATCATTCGTCCGACGGGGCTTTTGGACCCCGAAATCGTCGTGCGTCCCGTGAAAAATCAAATCGACGATTTGCTCGAGGAAATTCGCAAGCGCGCGGCGATTGGCGAAAAGGTCTTGGTTCTGACGCTCACGAAACGAATGTCGGAAGATTTGCAAGACTACTTGGAAAAGGTCGGCGTGCGCTCGCAATACTTGCACTCGGAAATCAAATCGCTCGAGCGCGTTCAAATTCTGCGCGATTTGCGAATGAACGAATTCGACGCGCTCGTCGGCGTGAATTTGCTCCGCGAGGGCATTGATCTACCCGAAGTCTCGCTCGTCGCCATTTTGGACGCGGACAAGGAAGGCTTTTTGCGCGACAAAAAATCGCTCTTTCAAATCGCGGGCAGAGCGGCGCGCAACGCCAACGGAATGGTGATTCTTTACGCCGACAAAATCACCGACTCGATGAAAGCCGTCATCGATGAAACCAACCGCCGACGCAAACTGCAAGACGATTACAATAAAGCCAACGGCATTACGCCCAAGACGATTCAAAAATCCATCGAGCAAATCAAGACCTCGACGAGCGTCGCCGACGCGGCTCAACGCTCGCACCAACGCCGCCTCGACATCCACAGCGTCAATCCGCAAAACATTTTGAGCGAGGTGATGCGAAAGATGACGCGAGAAGAAAAGCTTGAAATGATCGCGCAGATGTATGCCGAAATGAGCGACGCCGCCGAAAAAATGGAATACGAAAAAGCCGCCTACCTGCGCGACGAAATCAAGCGGTTGGAAGAATCTCTCGACGCGCGCGCAGGATGACTTCCCGCAAGGCTATTTGCTTTGGAAATCTCAACCGCAATCCGCAATTCGCAATCCATCGTGGATTCCTCGCTCGGAATGACGAGGCAAACCAAAAGGGCGAGCCTTGCGCCCGCCCTCTTCATCCGCTCCTTCAAACTAACTCACTTCACCAGCATCATCTTTCTCGTCTGCGTGAATCCCCCCGCTTGCAAACGATAGAAATACGTCCCGCTCGCCAACCCGCTCGCGTTGAACTGCGCTTCATATCGCCCCGCCTCTTGCCGCTCATTCACCAGCGTCGCCACCTCACGACCCAACGCATCATACACCTTCAAGCGCACCTCGCTCCTCACGGGCAATTCATACTCAATCGTCGTCATCGGGTTGAACGGATTAGGATAGTTCTGCGCCAACGCATAACCTCTCGCGCCGTTCCCCGCCGTAAAAGTGAGCGTAATCGGCGGATGCGCATTCATCGCTCCACTGTAACTGACATCATAAAGCGTGTAGGCGTAGGTCTCGTTCAGCGACACATTCTCGTCAAGAAATTGGTAGTCCGTGAGTTGCGTCGTCGTGCCTTGTCCGCGCAAGGCAGGGTGCGTGCGGTAGGAAGCAATCTCCGCGCCGTCGCGCATAATGATGAAGCCCGCGTTCTCCACTTCGGAGGCGGTTTGCCACGAGAGGCGCACGCCGCTCGGCGTTGAAGCGGCGCGGAAAAAGAGCAGATTGACGGGCAAGGGCAAATCATCGTCGGAGACTTGGAAGTGCGATTCCGTTGGCGCAACGCCCGCAGGGTAATGCCAGCGCGAGCGCGGCAGGAAGATGTGCCCCAAACTGCTCGGACGCTCCACCTGACGCACGCGCCACTTATACATCGTCCGATTGCTAAGACCGCCGACCGTCAAATCCGTCGGCGTGCCCGTCGGGGCGTGCAGGGCGAAACTGCTTTGCGTCAGCCCCAATGCGTTGAAGGGCGTGCCAAGCGGCTTGACTTCAACTTGGATTTTGGTGATGCCGCGTCCAACGATGGATTTTTGGCGTTTGCGGAGCGTAACGCCCGCAAGGGATTGGGTTTTGAGCGCGGGCACGATGGGCGTGGTGGTGGAGGGACGGAACTGACGCAGGTCTTGGCGAAAGCCGCCGCCAGCGTTGCCGTAATAGACGAAGGCGCGTCCTTCATCGCTCTCGCCGTTGTCAAAGAACCGTGCGCCGACGATGACATCGCTGTATCCGTCGCCATTGACATCCCCCGCCGAAGCGACCGAAGCTCCAAACTCTGCGCTTGCTTGGTTGCTCTCCGCCGTCCAGTTTGCCGTCAGCGATAGTCCGCTCGCCGACCCGTGATAGACAAACGCTCGTCCTTCATTGCTCTCGCCGTTGTCAAAGAACCGTGCGCCGACGATGACATCGCTGTATCCGTCGCCATTGACATCCCCTGCCGACCCGACCGACCACCCAAACTCCGCGCCTGCCTGATTGCTCTCCGCCGTCCAATTTGGCGTGGCGGAAAGCCCGCTTGCCGACCCGTGATAGACAAATGCCCGTCCTTCATTGCTCTGCCCGTTGTCAAACCACCGTGCGCCGACGATGACATCGCTGAACCCGTCGCCATTGACATCCCCTGCCGACCCGACCGAATAACCAAACTCCGCACCAAACCCCCCACTCCCTTGATTGCTCTCCGCCGTCCAATTTGGCGTGGTGGAAAGCCCGCTTGCCGACCCGTGATAGACAAAGGCGCGTCCTTCATTGTCCTCGCCGTTGTCAAACAAACGTGCGCCGACGATGACATCGCTGTATCCGTCGCCATTCACATCCCCCGCCGACGCGACCGAAATGCCAAACCCCGCATGCGCCTGATTGCTCTCCGCCGTCCAGTTCGCCGTTGCCGATAGCCCGCTTGCCGAGCCGTGATAGACAAACGCCCGTCCTTCGTTGAGCTCGCCGTTGTCAAAGAAATAGGCGCCGACGATGACATCGCTGTATCCATCGCCATTGACATCCCCTGCCGACCCGACCGACCACCCAAACCCTGCCCCCGCCTGATTGCTCTCCGCCGTCCAATTTGGCGTCGCCGATAGCCCGCTTGCCGAGCCGTGATAGACAAACGCTCGTCCCTCATCGGTCTGACCGTTGTCAAAGTAGCGTGCGCCGACGATGACATCGCTGTATCCGTCGCCATTGACATCCCCCGCCGACGCGACCGAATAACCAAACTCTGCGCCTGCTTGATTGCTCTCTGCCGTCCAATTTGCCGTCGCCGATAGCCCCGATGCCGAGCCGTGATAGACAAACGCCCGTCCTTCATCGGTCTCGTCGTTGTCGAAGAATGGCGCGCCGACAATCACATCGCTGAACCCATCGCCATTGACATCGCCTGCCGACCCGACCGAAGCGCCAAACTCCGCGCTTGCTTGGTTGCTCTCCGCCGTCCAATTTGCCGTCGCCGATAGCCCGCTTGCCGAGCCGTGATAGACAAAGGCACGCCCTTCGTT
Source organism: Chloroherpetonaceae bacterium (assembly GCA_025055975.1). Classification (GTDB taxonomy): domain Bacteria; phylum Bacteroidota; class Chlorobiia; order Chlorobiales; family Thermochlorobacteraceae; genus JANWWM01. The sequence continues at coordinate 4,824 of JANWWM010000035.1, forward strand.
GGTCTCGCCGTTGTCAAAGTAGCGTGCGCCGACGATGACATCGCTGTATCCGTCGCCATTGACATCCCCCGCCGAAGCGACCGAAGCTCCAAACTCTGCGCTTGCTTGGTTGCTCTCCGCCGTCCAATTTGGCGTGGTGGAAAGCCCGCTTGCCGAGCCGTGATAGACAAAAGCCCGTCCTTCGTTGGTCTCGCCGTTGTCAAACCCCGACGCGCCGACGATGACATCGCTGTAGCCGTCCCCATTCACATCCCCCGCCGTCGCCACCGAATAGCTCAAATAAGCGTAGTCTTGGTTGCTCTGAGCCGACCACGCCGCATTAGTGGGGTTGCCATTCGTGCCGCCATTCACGCCTGACGAAGACCCGTGCCACACAAATGCCACGCCTTCATCAGTTTCGCCGCTGTCGCGGTAGGGAGAGCCAACGATGACATCGCTGAATCCGTCGCCATTCACATCGCCCGCCGACGCGACCGAATACCCGAAATACTCGAAGCCTTGATTGCTCTCAGCCGACCACGCCGCGTTAGTGGGGTTGCCATTCGTGCCGCCATTCACGCCTGACGAAGACCCGTGCCACACAAACGCCGCGCCCTCATCGAGATCGGGGTTGTCAAAGGCATATGCGCCGACGATGACATCGCTGTATCCATCGCCATTCACATCCCCCGCCGACGCAACCAAAGATCCAAACTGCGCCCCTACTTGATTGCCCTCTGCAAACCACGCTGCGTTGCTAGGATTGCCATTTATGCCGCCATTCACGCCTGACGAAGACCCATGCCACACAAATGCCGCGCCTTCATTGAAGTCAGGATTATCATAGAAATCCGCGCCAACGATGACATCGCTGAACCCGTCCCCATTCACATCGCCTGCAGACGCAACGGAGATGCCAAACAGCGCGCCCGTTTGATCGCTCTCCGCCGTCCAATTTGGCGTGGTGGAAAGTCCGCTCGCCGAGCCGTGATAGACAAATGCCGCGCCTTCGCTCGCATCGGGGTTGTCAAAGATTGGCGCGCCGACGATGACATCGCTGAATCCGTCGCCATTCACATCCCCCGCCGACGCAACCGAAAAGCCAAATCTCACATTGTCTTTATTGCCCTCTGCCGTCCAGTTAGGCGTGGCGCTCAGCGGGTCAATCGTTATCGGATAAACAGCGCCCTCATCATCCACCACAATCGCTATCCAATCTCCCTTGCCCTCAAACCGCGCTACCAGTCGCCTCTGGTTCGCATCCCAAACCTTCAAGTCGCTATACCGCATCGCCTCCGCACCACCTTCCGAAAGGAACGAGACGGCATCGGGCTTCACCTCAACTTTGCCGCCCGATATTCTCGCGTCAAGCCACAGGCGCAAGGGTTTCTTGCCCACAGGCTTCTTCTTCACGATGAAATCCTGCCGCATTCCCTTCTCGTCGTTGCGGTAACGCATCAAAAGCCCTTCGCTCGTCGCCATCAGCGCATTGGCATCGGCGGACAGTTGGAAACGCGCCCCGTCGCGTTGAACAGCTC
>JANWWM010000036.1 GCA_025055975.1 Chloroherpetonaceae bacterium
CGCGTTACGAGACGCTTGCTCCACTACTGGACAAATCCAGAGCGCGAAAAGAAACTCTTTTTCTGCCAACTCGAAGCGATTGAAACCGCCATCTATCTCAACGAAATCGCCGCGCGAAACCAAGACCACTGGATGATTGAACAAATCCGCCGCCACAACGATGACGCCAATCCCGGACTTTTTCGCATTGCGTTCAAGATGGCGACCGGCTCAGGCAAGACGGTCGTGATGGCGATGCTGGTGGCTTATCATGCGCTCAACAAAGCCGAAACCCCAACCGACGCCAGATTCGGCGATGCGTTTCTTTTTATCGCGCCGGGCATTACGATTCGAGACCGCTTGCGCGTGCTCCTCCCCAGCGACGACCACAACTACTACCGCGAGCGCGACCTCGTTCCGATTGACCTAATGGAGACGCTCGCCAAAGCCCGCATTGAAATCATCAACTACCAAGCCTTGAAACTGCGCGAGAAAGAAATTAGCGGCAGCCGTTCAAGCAAACTGTCCGATGCGTTCATTGATGAATCCGCCCGAAAAGAATCGCCTGCCGCAATGGTCAATCGCGTCTGCAAAAGTCTGAAAGGCAAGCGCAACATCATCATTATCAATGACGAAGCGCATCACTGCTATCGCCGCAAGCCCGACGCAGACGAAGACGCGCTCACAGGCGAAGAGCAAGACGAGGCGGCGCAAAACAACGAAGAAGCGCGCGTCTGGATTTCAGGCATTGAAGCCATCAAAGAAAAACTCGGCGTCAAAGTCATCTACGACCTTTCGGCAACGCCCTTCTTTCTGCGCGGCTCCGGCTATCCCGAAGGCACGCTCTTTCCGTGGGTCGTCTCGGATTTTTCGCTCATTGACGCGATTGAATCCGGCATCGTGAAAATTCCGCGCGTGCCCGTTGCCGACAATCGCAATTCTGCGATGCCTGACTTTCGCAACCTCTGGTTCGCCATCAAAGACGACCTGCCCAAGCGCGGTCGCAAAACGGCGCAATACAACGCCAACGTCTTGCCGCCAAAGCTGGAATCCGCCATTCGCTCGCTCTACGCGGATTACGAAAAAACCTATCGCCAGTGGGAAGAAGACAATCGCCATCGCCCCGATGACCAAAAAAGCCCCGCGCCCGTGATGATTGTGGTCTGCAACAATACCAGCGTCTCCAAGATGGTCTACGAGTTCATCTCTGGCTGCGAAATCACGGTTGGCGAAGGCGATGCGGCGCGCACAGTCATCAAAAAAGGCGCATTGGAGATTTTCCGCAACGAAGATGGCGAGCGTTGGCTTGAGCGACCTAATACGCTTCTCATTGATAGCCAACAGCTCGATAGCGGCGAAGACATTGACGAGGCGTTCAAGAAAACTTTTGCCAAAGAAATCGAAATCTTCAAGCAAGAATATCAAAAACGCTTTCCGGGCAGAGGCGCAGAGCACATCACCGACGCCGACATTCTGCGCGAAGTGATGAACACCGTCGGCAAAAAAGGACGCTTGGGCGAATCTATCAAATGCGTCGTTTCGGTCTCTATGCTCACCGAAGGTTGGGACGTCAATACCGTAACGCACATTTTGGGCATTCGCGCCTTTACGACGCAACTTTTGTGCGAGCAAGTCGTGGGCAGAGCCTTGCGCCGAATGAGCTACGAACTCAATGCCGAAGGGCGTTTCGAGCCTGAATACGCCGAAGTCTATGGCGTGCCCTTTTCTTTCATTCCGACGGGCAAACCCGCCACGACCATTCAGCCGCCAAAGCTCGTTACGCGCATCAGAGCGCTTGAAGAACGCCAGCAATATGAAATCGCCTTCCCGCGTCTTGTGGGCTACCGAGTGGATGTTCGAGACGAACCGCTTTTCGCTGAATTTACGGACGAAGATACGCTCACGCTTTCCACAAGCGAAGTCCCGACCGTTACGGAGACCGAGCCAATTTTGGGCGCAAAGAATCAGCAAGAACTTTACGACAATCTCAAACGCTTCCGCAAGCAAGAATTGGCGTATCGCATTGCGCGGCGCGCGTTGCACGCTTATCTCATTGACGCAGAGCAGAATCGCAAGTTTTGGCACTTTCCTGCGCTGGTGCGGATTGCCAAGACGTTCATTCAAACCAAAGTCGTCTGCAAAGACGATACCTTTGTGCAAATGCTGGCGTTGCAGACCTTCGAGCATCGCGCCGCCGAAATCCTCTATCGCGCCATCGCTCGCTCAATGCAAACAAGCTCGCAGAAGCAAACCCAGCGACTTTTGCCCATTCTGCGCCCTTATGATTACATTGGCTCTACGCGCTACATTGATTTTGACACGACCCGAAACGTCATTCCAGCCTATAAATCGCACGTCGCTTATGTGGTCGCCGATACCGACAGTTGGGAACAGAAAGTCGCCCAAGCCTTTGAAGACCTGCCCGAAGTTCTTGCTTACGTCAAAAATCAAGGAATGGAGTTCGTGATTCCCTACGTGCTCGATGGCAAGGAGCGCGCCTACTATCCTGACTTCATCGCCAAGATGCGCGCGCCATCGGGCAAAACGCTGAACGTGATTGTGGAAGTAACGGGCAAAAAAGACCCTGCCAAAGACGCCAAAGTCGAGACTGCCAAACATCTTTGGATTCCTGCGGTGAACAATGCGGGCAACTTTGGCGAGTGGGCATTTTTGGAACTCCGCGACCCCTACGACGCGAAAAACTTGATTCGGGCGTTTTTAGCTTCGCATTGAAGGCGACTGTGGGTCAGATGAGCAGAGCAGCAAGTTTTTTCTTCAATTCAGTCGAGAGCGATGCTTTGGATTGCGATTTTCGGGCTTTACATCGTCTTCGCCGTAAAGGTCAGGCTCGTCTTTCAAGAAATCAAACGCAGGGTTTGCATCGGCAAGTTTGAGCGCGCTCAGCGATGTCAAATCGTCGCTCTCTTCATAGTAGCAACGCCAATCGAGCGTTCTTCGGCAGCTCTGCATTGGGCGCAAGCGTAATCACGCCATTTTGAACGGCAACCTCAACGACTTTCATTTTTTCAATCTTTCGTGCGCATTAGGTTCAGCGAAGAAAATGCGAAAAGTTGTCGTAACTTTCTCAAAAATTCTACGCCAATGAAAACGATTGAAACCATTGTGGAAATCGGCGACGACCAAACCTTGCGCGCAAAAGCCCCGTTGCCCAAAGGCGCTTATCGCGCCGTCATCGTCATTGATGAACAGCCTATTGCAACCGAAGCCAATCCCATACGCCGCTTTCGCCAAGCAGGAACGGCAAAAGGCAAAATCTGGATGGCAGATGACTTCGACGAAACCCCCGAAGACTTCAAAGACTATATGTAGCCATGCGCTACCTGCTCGACACGCACACTTTCATTTGGTTCATTCAAGACAAGCCTGAACTCAGTCGACAAGCGAAGGCGCTCATTGAAAATCCTGACCATGTTTGCTTGTTGAGTTTGGTCAGCGTTTGGGAAATTGCCATCAAGGTCTCGATGGGCAAGCTCTCTTTGCAAGAACCGCTGGGCGACTTTCTGCGCGAGCAACTGGCGCTGAACTTCATTGAGCTACTGCCCATTTCGTTTGAGCATCTTCTCAAAGTCCGCGAGCTGCCGCTCCACCACCGCGACCCCTTCGACAGACTCCTCATCGCCCAAAGCCTCTTGGAAAATCTGCCGCTCATCGGACGCGACCCCGTCTTCGACCGCTACGCCATTGCGCGACTGTGGTAAGATGGCAACCTCGCCCCGTTTCAGCATTGACCTCACCCTGTTTTGGCATCGCCGAAACGTCCCTCTCCTTGTGGAAAGAGAGAGACTCTTCCCTTTCCTTACAAAGGAGAGGGGTCGGGGGTGAGGTTACAAAGCGAGGTCGGTTGAAGCGCATCAAGCAAACGTGTAACTTCTCGGCACAAACCAAAACGCCCAACGATGTCACGCAAGAAAACCAAGTCGCCGAGCAACGCGCCAAATGCCAACGATGCCGCCGTCGAAGCCTACGCGCACGATGCCACGCGCCCAAACATTCCAACCGCCGAACTTAGCGCCTTCGCCACAGACGACGAAAAACGCCCAAAGAAAATCCGCTACGCTTACGACCCTTCGCTCTCGCCTCAACTCGTCTGGGCAGGCAAAGCCGAACAAGACCAAATCGGGCTCGAAGCGGAAGCCCTCCCCATCTACATCCAAGAAAAAATTTCTCCAAAAGCCATCATTGAAGCCCTGCGCGAGGCGCCCCCGCAACTCGACCTCTTCGCTGAGTTCAACGGGCTGGACTTCGAAAAACTCGTCGAGTTCTACCAACACGACCAACGCTGGACTAACCGCATGATTCTCGGCGATAGCCTCCTTGTGATGACCTCCCTTGCCGAAAAAGAAGCGCTCAAAGGCAAAGTCCATGATTTACATCGACCCGCCCTACGGCATCAAGTTCAGCTCCAATTGGCAACCCTCTACCCGCAAACGCGCCGTCAGCGACAACAAACCCGAAGACCTCACGCGCGAACCCGAACAAATCAAAGCCTTCCGCGACACATGGCAACTCGGCATCCACTCCTACCTCTCCTACCTGCGCGACCGCCTCACCCTTGCCCGCGAACTCCTTACCGAATCTGGCTCCTGCTTCGTGCAAATCGGCGACGAAAACGTCCACCTCGTCCGTTGCCTTATGGACGAAGTCTTCGGAAGCGAGAATTT
>JANWWM010000055.1 GCA_025055975.1 Chloroherpetonaceae bacterium
GGCTATTTCTCAGGCGCGTCGGCGACGATGGGTTCGTTGCGCTCGTCGGAGACGACCACGCCGTTTTTGAGACGAATGATGCGCTCGGTTTTTCGCGCAAGGTCGAGATTGTGCGTAACGAGCGCGAGCGTGGTTTTGGCTTCGCGGTTGAGTTCGAAGAGCAGTCGCTCGACTTTCTGGCTTGTTTCGCCGTCCAAGTTGCCCGTTGGCTCGTCGGCGAAAAGAATTTTCGGGCGGTTGATGAAGGCTCGCGCGATGGCGACGCGCTGCTGTTCGCCGCCGCTGAGTTGAGCGGGATAATGATGAAGGCGATGTTCGAGTCCGACGCGCGCCAAAAGCTCCACGGCGTCTTTTTCGTTGACGGCGCCGCCGCGCAGTTCAAGCGGCGCGAGCACGTTTTCCAGCGCGGTCAGCGTCGGAATCAATTGAAAGTTTTGAAAAACGAAGCCGACGAATCGATTGCGGATTTTGGCGCGCTCGTCTTCCGAAAGTTCGTCGATTTTCGCGCCGCACAAGGTTACCGAGCCTGACGTTTGTCTGTCCAGTCCCGCGCAAAGCGCGAGCAACGTCGTCTTGCCGCTTCCCGACGGTCCGACGATGGCGCACGTGTCGCCTTCAAAGAGAGCAAAAGTCACGTCTCGCAACGCGACGAGCGTTTGGTCGCCGCTGCGATAGGCTTTCGTCAGATTCTTGACGGAGAGAACGGGTTGATTCATTTCGATTCGCGTTTCTCGTCGCCGAATAAGTTTGCGTTAAACGTTCAGCGACTTCGGCTTAATTCGCTAAATTTGTCTCATAAAACAAATCCGTCATAAAAGGTTTGCCGCTGTTCTCGATGCGACAGGCTCTTTTGGTTTTGCTGCTCTTCTGCGCGGTCTTTCGATTTCAGGACGAAAAAATCATTTTGTTTTTGGGCGACAGTCTTTCGGCGGGGTTTGGGCTTGACGTCGCGGAAGCGTTTCCGTCCTTGATTCAAGAAAAAATCCGACGGGAAAACTTGCCCTTCACGGTCGTCAACGCGGGCGTTTCGGGCGAGACGACGGCGGGCGGCTTGCGCCGAATGGATTGGCTTTTGAAGCGTCGCATCGACGTGCTCGTCATTGAGCTTGGCGGCAACGACGGGCTTCGGGGCATCGAACCTTCCGAGACGGAAAAAAACTTGCAAGGCATCATCGATAAAATGCGCGCTCACAATCCCGACGCGACCATCGTCTTGGCGGGCATGCAAGCGCCGCCGAACATGGGCAAGGAATACGCCGAAAAGTTTCGCGCCGTTTTTCCGACGATTTCCAAACGCAATCGCATTCCGCTGATTCCTTTTCTCTTGGAAGGCGTGGCGGGGAATCCCAAACTCAACCTGCCCGACGGCATTCATCCGACGGCGGAAGGGCATCAAATCGTCGCCGAAACCGTTTGGAAAACGCTTAAACCCGTTTTGCTCAACGCTCAATCTTCAAAACGATGATTACCGCCGCTGAACTTCGCTCGCGTCTGCAAGGCGCAGACGACCTCAAAAGCACGATCGACGACCTCAACGAATCCGTTTGGGAAATGAGTCGCAACGATCCCAAACAAGGACTTCCGCTGTGCCAACTCATCGAGAAATGGTCGCGCGAAGCCAACTACCTTTCAGGGGTCGCCAAAGCCCTGCGCAATCGCGCCCTGTGCTACCAACGCCTTTCCAGTTACGAATTGGCGTTGAAAGACTTGAGCGAAGCGGCGCGCCTGTTCCGAGATCTCAACGACCTTTCGGGCGAAGCCAGCGCCATCAACACCAGCGGCTTGATTTTTATGGAGCTTGGCGAATACGCCAAAGCGATGGAATGCTTCGAACAAGCTCTGCCGAAATACGAGCAAATCAACTACACCATTGGCATCGCGTCATCGACGGCGAACATTGGGCACATTTCCGTCATTTCGGGCGAATTGGAACTCGCGCTCGATTACTTCAAAAAGAGTTTGAACCTTTATCGCAGCATTAGCGACAAGCGCGGACAAGCGTCGGTGCTCGTCAGCATTGGCAACGTGTATTCGACGCTCAACGCGCCGACCGAAGCGCTCAAATGCTTCCGCGAAAGCCTTGCGCTCTACGACCAAACGAAAGACTTGCAAGGCAAAGCCGTCGCCCTTCGCAACGTCGGCTCCATTTACGCCACGCTCGGCGAAGAATCCGAGGCGCTCTCGCACTACGAGCAAAGCCTGCAAATGATGAGCGAAATCGGCGACAAGCGCGGCGAAGCGTCCGTTCTGCTCGCGCTCGCCAACCTTTATCTCAAAAGCGAAAACGCCGCGCAACGCTTCGAGCGCATCAAATCTCACTTGGATAGCGCCCTTCCCATCGCCGAAGCCATCAAAGCCAAAGCCCTCGTCTACGAGATCCACCGCAGTTACGCCGAGATGTATGAGCAGATGGAAGACTACAAGAACGCCCTTTATCACCACAAACTTTTCTTGCAAGTCAAAGAGAGCCTCATCAGCGAAGAAGCGCGCAAGAAATTGCGCAATCAACAAATCGCCTACGCGATCGAAAAATCCGAAAAAGAAGCCGAGCTTTATCGCTTGAAAAATCAAGAGCTTTCGGAAGCCAATCGCGCCCTCAAAGAACTCAACGACCTGAAAACCGAACTGATGGGCTTCGCCGCGCACGATCTCAAAGCGCCGCTTCAATCGATTATGACTTTCGCCGAGTTGATTCGCGCCACGCCCGACGACGTGGAATCCGTAACCGAATTCGCCAACAACATCTTCGTCGCCTCCGACCGAATGTTCAGCCTCGTCAAAAGCCTCTTGCAATCGACGGCGATCGAGCTTGGCAAAATCGAAATCAACGCTCACGTGACGAACGTCTCGAACATCGTCAAAAACGCCGCGCTTCAATACGCCCAAAAAGCCGTGCAGAAAGGACAAGAATTTCAGAGCGACATCGAAGAAAATCTTTTGGCGAACATCGATTCGGAACGCTTCGCCGAGGTTTTGGACAATCTCGTCTCCAACGCCATCAAATACTCTCCGTCGGGCAAGAAAATCCTCGTCAAGTGCGAAAAGAAGCCTTCCCAACGTCTTCAATCGTCCAATTCAAGCGTTCTCATCAGCGTCAAAGACGAAGGACAAGGCTTGACCGAAGACGATATGAAAAAGCTCTTCGGGCGTTTCCAAAAACTTTCCGCTCAACCCACGGCGGGCGAACATTCGTCGGGCTTGGGGCTTTACATCTCCAAAAAGTATATCGAGATGATGGGGGGAAAAATTTGGGCGGAATCCGAAGGCAAAGACAAGGGCGCGACGTTCTTCATCGAACTGCCGTCGGTTTAAGGCAGGTCGTTGGGCGACAGCAATAGTTCCAACTCGCCGCCAACGAGCGTTGCGCCGATGCGAATGAGCGCGACGCTGCACGGCTCGAAGCGAAATTGGGCGTTGTGTTCGCCGCTCACCAGCGTCGAGATGAGTTTCGTCAGGGTGGGTTGATGCGCGACGATGGCGAGATGCTCAATGTTTTTGTGCTTGCCGACGACTTCCAAATAGGTTCTCGCGCCGTAATCGGTCGAGAGTTCCGAGACGGCTTTGAGTTCTCCGCCCCATTCCGTCGCCAGAATTTCGGCGGTTTGAACGGCGCGCAAGAGCGGGCTGTGCAGAATGAGGTTGATTTTGCGCTGTTTCTGTTTCAGATACGCGCCCATTTTTTTCGCGTCCGCTCTGCCCTTCTCCGTCAATTGTCGTTGCTCGTCGAGAAACACGCCGTTTTTGCCGAGGTCTTCGGCTTCGGCGTGGCGAAACACGTAGAGTTTCATTGTTCGAAGCGTTTGAGCGTTTTGTAGAGTTTGGCGAGAGGCAACCCGACCACGTTGTAGTAACAGCCCTCGACGCGCTCGATGAAGCATGCGCCGAAATCGTCTTGTATGCCGTAAGCGCCCGCCTTGTCAAACGGCTTTGCGACGCGAATGTAAGCGCGAATTTCGTCGCTCGTCATCGGCGCAAACGTAACCGCCGTGCGCTCGACTTCCGAGACCGTTTTTTCGCCCTTCATCAACGCGAAGCCCGTGAAAACCTCGTGCGTTCTGCCTTGCAGTTTGGAAAGCATCTCAAACGCATGGGCTTCGTCGGTTGGCTTGTTCAAAATTTCTCCGTCCAGAACGACGATGGTGTCGGCGGCAAGCGTGATGGCGTTGGCGGTTTCGTCGGGATAGAGGTCGCAGACCGCTTTGCCTTTTCGGAGCGCGAGTTCCGAGACGACCTCTTCGGGCGAAAGCGACGGCTCGAACTCTTCGCTCGTTTCCGCCGTCAAGACTCGGAACGGCAGTCGAAGCAGTTTCAACAAGGCTTGACGGCGCGGCGATTTCGAGGCTAAAACGAGCTGGGACATTTACGACGTGGTTTGCGATTCGGCGGTTTGGCGTTTCAAGCGATGCGCATGTTTCTTCTCGTAGGCTTCGGTGACGTATTCTTCGAGGCTCATCATCTTGTCGATGCCCAAGATGCGTTTCGGTTCGGTCATGTCGCACGACATCGCGTCGTAACTGAAATCGAGCAGATGCACCAGCCCCCAAATTTGTTCGTTGAACGGCTTGATGAGTTCGGCAAGCAGTCGCGTCGGCGCAAGCGGAATGTGGAGCGGCCAAACGGGACGACCTTCGTATTTGCGGCGCACTTTCGACCACTGCGCGATGAGGTCGTTGAAGCTCATCGTCGCGCCGCCGCCGATTTCGAGCGTTCTGTTGAAGCACTCCTTGTTGCCGAGCGAAGCGACATACATCTTGGCGACGTCTTGCTCGGCGAGCATCTGCGTCGTGTTGTTGCCGTCGCCGAGAATCGGGAACAAATCGATTTTCTCGACGATGGGTTCGCCGCGATAGTAGAGTTCGTAGAAAAAGCCGCACGGACGGAAGATGGTGTAGGTCAAACCGCTTTCGCGCAGTTTTTCTTCGGTCATCAGTTTCGCCCACACGAAACTGTATCCGAGCGAATTTTTCGGAAAGAGCGTCGAGGTGAAAACGAACTGCTTGACGCGATTGGCTTTGGCGGCTTCGATGAGGTTCATTTGCCCGTAGTGTTCGGCGTTGCCGCGCGATTTGGCGGTTCGGTCTTCGCCCGCGCTCACGCACGAAATCACGTAGTCCGCGCCTTCGCAGGCTTTCATTAGGCTGTCTTTGTCCATAATGTCGCCCTGCGCGACTTCCAATTCGGGAATGTTCTTCGCCTTGTGAAGCGATTGCGGACGCACCAGTCCGCGAACTCGAAAGCCTTTGGCTTTCAAAAGCGGCGCGAGTTGTCGCCCCAACACGCCCGTCGCGCCGACGATTAAAACGGTTTCGTTCATAGTTATTCGCTCCATGAAAACGTTGAGAAAAGAGCTCGTCAAGTCGCTCGCGCAGAGTTGAAGGCTACGAGCTTTTTCCAATCGATTTCTCCATCTGCGCAAAACTCCTGCGAAAAACTTAACGCGAATCGGTTGATGACTTTGCTATATGCCTTCAAAAACTCTTCGTTTTTCTCCCTCGCTTTGCGTCCAAGCGGCTCGATGATGTCGGCGCAAAGCGTATCGCTATCGGAGATGAGTTTCCAACATTCCTGACCGCAAATTTTTCGTATCCGTTCTTCTTCGGCTGTTTTTCAACGCCGTAGCAGCAACCATTGACCGCAAGATGCATAAGCTCGGATTTCGGCGTTTCAGCCAAAATGAGTTCAATCACATATGCGCTTCTCTCGCCGCTAACGACCTTTTCTTGATGTTCAAAATGAAGGTTCCCGTTGGCTTCAAAACGCGCATTGAGTTCCGCGCTGATGGGCAGAAACCAGTCTATATGCTCATCGACCGATGCGCCGCCGTAGGCGTTTTTGCGTTGGTCGGCGCAAGGGGCGACGTGAAAATCAAATCCACGCTGTCGCTAGGCAAGGTTTTCAGCGCTTCTCGACAATCGCCCAAGATGATGTCGGTTTTGATTTCCAGCATCTTCAAGCGTTGCGTTGCTTTCGCTTCAAGACGGTCTTTGCCTTTTGGACGATGGCGTCGCTCGTGAGACCATATTTTTCCAAGAGTTGATTTGCCGTTCCCGATTCGCCGAATTTGTCCATCACGGCGACCATTTCGATTGGAATGGGGAAATTGCGCGCGCAGACGTTGGCGACCGCATCGCCAAGCCCCGCGTTGATTTGATGTTCTTCGGCGGTTACGATCGCGCCCGTTTCTTTCGCCGCTTTCACGATTGCGTCGCTGTCGAGCGGCTTGATGGTGTGCATATTGAGCACGCGAGCGAAAACGCCTTCCTCTTCCAACTTGTAAGCCGCTTGCAAGGCGCGCCAAACCATTACGCCGCAAGCGATAATGGTCAGGTCGTTTCCCGAATGAAGCTCGATCGCTTTGCCGATTTCAAACGGAACGTCGTCGGTCGTAAAATCGGGAATCGCGGGGCGACCAAACCGCAAATAAACCGCGCCGCGATGCTTGTAGATGGCTTTGACGGCGCGCTTGGTTTCGCTGAAATCGGCGGGGACGACGACGGTCATATTCGGCAGAGAACGCATCAAGGCGATGTCTTCGAGGATTTGGTGCGTCGCGCCGTCTTCGCCGAGCGTCAAGCCCGCATGCGAGGCGCAAATTTTGACGTTCTTTTCGGAGTATGCGACGGATTGCCGAACTTGGTCGAAACTGCGCCCCGTGGCGAAGTTCGCAAACGTGCCGATGAACGGAATTTTGCCCGTCGTGCATAGCCCTGCGGCGATGCTTGTCATGTTGGCTTCCGCGATGCCGATGTTGAAGAAGCGGTCGGGGTATTTTTCCGCGAACTTTTTCATTCCGACGGATTCGGTCAGGTCGGCGCAAAGAGCGACGACGCGCTCGTCGCTTCCGATTTCCAGAAGGGCTTCGCCGAAGCCCGCTCGCGTGGCTTTCTCGCCGCGCGATTCCAATCGCTTGTTCATTCGAGGTTGAAGGTTCAAACAACAGGCTTCAAAATGAAGGTCAAATATAAAGACGCGGAAGTCGCGCCGAAAAAACGTTTCGGGCAGAATTTTCTTCTCGACCAAAACGTCTTGCGCAAAATCGTCGCCGAAGCCCATCTGTCGCCCGACGACAACGTGTTGGAAATCGGTTCGGGGTTCGGCGCGCTCACGCGGCATATTGCGGCGGTCGCGCCGCGCTTCGTCGCCGTCGAGTTGGATAGGAACTTGGCGGCGTTCATTCGCTCCGAATTTCCCGACGCGCGTTTGATCGAAGGCGATTTTCTCGATGTTCCGCTCGCGCCGCTCGCCAAAGAAAAGCCCTTGAAAATTTTGGGCAACATTCCTTACTCCATCACCACGCCGATTCTCTTCAAACTGCTCGATGAGCGCGCTTTCGTGGAGAGCGCCATTTTGCTCGTTCAAGACGAGGTCGCTCGTCGCCTTTCCGCCAAGCCGCGCGAGAAGGATTACGGCGTTTTAGCCGTTCAATTGCAAGCCTTTGCGAAAACGGAGTATCTCTTCAAGGTGAGCAAAAACGTTTTCAAGCCGCAACCGACCGTGAACAGCGCGGCGATTCGCTTGTCGTTCCGACAAGGCTCCTCGCAAGTTCCCAGCGAGTTGGAAGGCGCGTTTCGCGCGTTGGTTCGGCGCGCTTTTGCGATGCGACGCAAAACGTTGGAAAACAATCTCAAATTTCATTACGACCTTTCGGGCGTCGATTTCGATTTCAAGCGTCGGGCGGAAGAGCTCTCGATTCAAGATTTCGTCGCTCTGACGAGGCGGCTTTCCGAGCGAGAACGACGCGCGAAAGACTGAACGCGAGCCAACGACATTGGGCTCGTTCCAACGATTTTTCTCGAATCCGTATATTCACGGCTCTTTTGGTTCAACTCAATTTTTCTGACGTGGAAACTCAGGAACGCGCTCTCTTTCGCGCCATTGCGCCATCCGCTCAATATCGCACGCACTTTTGCGGCGAACTTCGCAAATCCAACGTTTCGGAAACCGTCAAGCTTGCGGGCTGGGTTCATCGCAAGCGCGATCATGGCGGACTGATTTTCATAGACCTGCGCGACCATACGGGCATCGCGCAAATCGTCTTCGAGCCGCATCTTTCCGACATTTTCCGACAAGTCGAGCATCTGCGCGTCGAGTCCGTCATCTGCGTCGAGGGCGCGGTCATCGCTCGCGCCGAAGACGCCATCAACCCGAACTTGCCGACGGGCGAGGTCGAGGTCGTCGTCAAGTCGCTTTCCGTCGAGAGCGCCGCCGAACCGATGCCGTTTCCAATCGCCGACGACGTTCCCACGTCGGAAGAGTTGCGGCTCAAATATCGCTTTCTCGATTTGCGACGCGAGAAACTGCATCGCAACATTCTCTATCGCTCCAAAATCATCTCGGAAATTCGCCGCTACCTTTGGGAACTTGGCTTCAACGAAATTCAAACGCCGATTCTGACGAGTTCTTCGCCCGAAGGCGCGCGCGATTATCTCGTGCCGTCGCGCTTGCATCCGGGCAAATTCTACGCGCTTCCGCAAGCGCCGCAACAGTTCAAGCAACTTTTGATGGTGGCGGGCTTCGACAAGTATTTCCAAATCGCGCCGTGCTTCCGCGACGAAGACGCTCGCGCCGACCGCAGTCCGGGCGAGTTCTATCAGCTCGATATGGAAATGTCGTTCATCACGCAAGACGACCTCTTCAAAGTCTTGGAAGGCTTGTTCGAGCACATCACGACGACGCTCTCGCAAAAGCGCATTATGCAACTGCCCTTTCCGCGCATCAAGTATCTGGACGCCATGAACCGCTACGGCTCCGACAAGCCCGACCTGCGTAACCCTCTCGTGATTGACGACGTGACGGCGATTTTCAAAAACTCGTCGTTCAAAGTCTTCGCTTCAAACGCGGAAGCGGGCAGGTGCGTCAAAGCCCTCAAACTCAAAGGCAGAGCCAACGAACCGCGACTTTTCTTCGACAAAGCCGAAGAGTTCGCCAAAAAAGAACTTGGTCTCCCAGGACTCGCTTACATCCGCTACAAAGAAAACGGCGAAGTCCAAAGCCCGATTTACAAGTTTCTTTCCGATGCGGAAAAAGAAGCCCTCATCAATGCCTTGCGCATCGAAACGGGCGACGTGGTTTTCTTCGCCGCAGGCGCGTGGGAAAAAACTTGCAAAGCGATGGGCGCGATGCGCAATTATTTCGCGCCGCTTTTTGAGCTCGATAAAGACCTGCTCGCGTTCTGCTGGATCGTCGACTTTCCGATGTTTGAATACAACGAAGAGGAAAAGAAAATCGACTTTTCGCACAATCCTTTCTCGATGCCGCAAGGGGGATTGGAGGCGCTGCTGACGAAAAATCCGTTGGAAATTCTCGCCTATCAATACGACATCGTTTGCAACGGCATTGAACTTTCGTCGGGCGCGATTCGCAATCACAAGCCCGAAATTATGTATAAAGCCTTCGAAATCGCGGGTTATTCGAAAGAGGAAGTGGATAAAAAATTCGGTCACATGATTCGCGCGTTTCAGCACGGCGCGCCGCCGCACGGGGGCATTGCGCCCGGCATCGACCGCATCGTGATGCTTTACGCCGACGAGAGCAACATCCGCGAAGTCATCGCTTTCCCAATGAACCAAAAGGCGCAAGACTTGATGACGGGCGCGCCTTCGGAGGTAACCCCGAAACAACTCCGCGAACTGCACATCAAACTGGATTTGCCCGAAAAGCACAAGTGAGAACGCCCAAACGGCGACAGCGCGTTTGTGAATCAAACCTAACCACAAACCGCGATGCTACAACTCACGAAGCTCAAAAAAATTTCCGATTTGGAACTCCTGCTCTCGTGGAGCGATGGGGTTCAGACCGTCATTCCCATCAAAAAATTGCGCGACGAGTGTCCGTGCGCCTCGTGCAAAGGCGAAACGGTCTTGTTCGAATCCTATGCGCCGACGAAACTGCCCATCGTCACGCCCGGAATGTATGAGCTAAAAAAAGTAGAGGTCGTCGGCAACTACGCCATTCAGCCGCTTTGGGGCGACGGGCACAACACGGGACTCTACGGCTGGGAGTATTTGCGGCAAATTTCCACGCCCATTGAGAGCGCATAGACAATTTTCAGGGTTCGCTTATTTGACGTTACTCGCAAACATTTGAAAAGATGACAAAGACGGCGGAATTACTCCCAACACAACGGCAACTTTTGTTCGACCGAATGGCTGATAAGCTGGAAATCGCATACAACTTAAGCCGAAGAGTCGTGAGTTTTCAAGCGAACAAAGATGAGCCGATATACCGCTGGTTCAAATATAAAGAGGGCTTTTCATCCGCTCTTGTAAGATACTTTTTGAAGGAATACGGTTCAATGCCTGGCAAGCTTTTGGATCCTTTCGCGGGCGCGGGCACGACGCTGTTCGTTGGACAGGAGCTTGGCTGGGAATCTTACGGAATTGAACTTCTTCCCGTCGGTTTATTCGTCATTCAGGCGAGAGAAGCGTTGAATCATATTGACGTGGAAGATTTGAAAACGATTGCGAAAAATATATGGAAAGATTTATCGAGAATGGAAGAGTATGACGTTCACGTTAAACATATTCCCATCACAAAAGACGTTTTTCCGATCGAAACCGAAATCTCGCTGAACAAATTTTTGACTTACTGCTCGAAAATAAAAGACGAAAAATTGCAAACATTGCTACGATTCGCCGCGTTTTCCGTTTTGGAAGAAATCAGCTACACGCGAAAAGATGGACAGTATTTGCGATGGGATTATCGTAGCAAAAGAGATTTGTCAGGCAAACCTTTCGACAAAGGCAAAATTCCCACTCTCGAGGAAGCTCTGACGAACAAACTTCATCAATTCATTTCCGATCTCTCTCTCAATCGTCCAACAAACTTATTTGAGAATTTCAGCGACGCCCAAAACGCAAATCCAAAACCCGTAAAATATATTTCGGGTTCTTGCTTGGAAGAACTACCCAAATTCCCCGATAATTATTTTGATTTTATTTTAACATCCCCGCCATACTGCAATCGCTACGATTACACGAGAACATATGCTTTGGAACTAATTTTTCTCGGAAAAGATAACGACCAAGTTCGCAACCTTCGTCAATCAATGCTTTCCTGCACGGTTGAAAACAAAGACAAACTTGACCGTTTGCGACAATTTTATTCATCCATTGGCAGACCCGACGCTTTCCGAGAGATTATTTCCGCATACGACGGCAGCGCGGCGATGAGGGAAATAAACGAAACGCTTTGCCAATTGAACAAATTAGGCAAGCTCAACAACAGCCACATTCCAAGAATGGTAAAGAATTATTTTTTGGAAATGTGCTTCGTGATTTATGAAATGGCGAGGATTACGAAAAGCGGAGGATACTGCGTGATGGTGAACGACAACGTCCGCTATGGCGGAGAAGAAATTCCCATCGATTTGATACTATCCGAGTTTGCGGAGAACTTTGGCTACAACATTGACAAAATTTTCATTTTGCCCAAAGGCAAAGGAAACAGCAGTCAGCAAATGGGAAACCATGGACGGTCAGAAGTTCGAAAATGCGTCTACTTGTGGCAGAAAAAATGAAGGCGCGCTCGTTCATCAAATCATCAGAAGACCTCATCACGTCAAGAAGAAGAAACCAGAACCGGGTTTATTAAAATAGCCTTAGAAAAAAATTATATCGCCCTTCCCTACATTGAAGAAGCAAAAGCTTTGAAAGCTCTCGCCTCGCAAGCCAAAGAGCCAAAAGACCTTCTAAGCCTCCCCGATTTGAGAGTTGGACTGCTTGCGGCGTCGGGACTTTCCGATAAGTCGCTAAACTATTTGACGGAACAGGACAAAACGCTCGCCATCAAAGAACTTATCGAGAAGTTTCTTGAACCTGCTGGAAAAGACTTCATCAACGAGTTAGTTTATCGATACTTGCTAACGAAAGGCGACGCGCTTGGCGGAAAAGCCAGAAATCTTGCGGGCTTGCTCGGAGAAAGAAAGTTTTTGCGCTCTCTCATCTCCGTTTTTAACCTGCTTGGGATTAAGTATAAATGGAAAGACCAACATACGTGCGCATGGTTTGAAAATCCGAATAACGACGCTGACATTGAAAAGCGCATAAAGGCAATTTATTGGAGAATCAACGCCGATAGACTTTTGATTTTGAACATCAACGTTCCTTTGGTGAGGAAGAACATTGATCTTTCTGTTTTGCAAGCCAATTCAGAAGATCTGGAAAACGGGAGGCGTTCCGTCATTCATCAACCCGAAAAATATATCGCCTTGGGAGAATTGAAAGGCGGCATCGATCCAGCGGGCGCGGACGAACACTGGAAAACCGCCAACTCCGCGTTGAACAGAATTCGGTCGAGCTTTAACAGGCGAAATCTAAAACCCAAAACGTTCTTCATTGGCGCAGCGATTGAAAAATCTATGGCGGATGAAATCTTCAAACAGTTGCAAAACGGAGATTTAGACAACGCCGCTAATCTCACCGACCATCAACAACTGAATCAAATTTGCGAATGGATAATCAACCTGTGAAGTTCAAAGAGAAACGCGCCGCTTCGAAGCGTTGCGATAACGCAAACAAAAAAAGCCCGCTCGCAGCAAAAGCGGGCTTCTTTGCTTCTGGGCTGAACGGCGTTACGCCTCTTTCGTCTTGCCCATTTCAACCGCGATGGGTTCGGGTTCAAAGGTTTCCTTGCGCTTGGGCAACCTCACGACCTTCGCAAACAAGGCGGGAAGTTTGTCGCCCAAATCGTCAAACCACGAATAAACGACGGGAATCACGATGAGCGTGAGGAACATTGAACTCGTCAAGCCGCCGACCAACGCCCACGCCAGCCCCGTTTTCCATTCCGCGCCCGAAGCCGACGAGAGCGCGATGGGCATCATTCCGAAAATCATCGTGAGCGTCGTCATCAGAATCGGGCGCAAGCGCTCTCGTCCCGCTTCCAGCAAGGCTTCAAGGGTGGTTAGCCCGTCTTCTCTGCCCTTGTTGGCGAAGTCGATGAGCAGAATGGCGTTTTTGCTCACAAGACCCATCAGCATAATGATGCCCAGAATCGTGAAAACGCTCAGCGATTTTGCCGCAAGCGCCAACGCCAACAGCGCCCCTACGACCGCCAGCGGCATTGAAAACAACACCACGAGCGGATGCACATAGGAATCATACAGCGCGACCATAATCAAATAGACGAACAAAATCGCCGCAACGAGCGCCAACCCTAACGAGCTGAAACTATCGGCTTGATTTTTGAGCTGACCTTGCGGCGAAATCGTTACGCCAACGGGCATTCGAACGTCTTTCAGTTTGGCTTGCGCTTCTTGCCAAATCGTGCCGCTCGGAACGCCAGCGGTTTGCGCATACACGATGACGGCGGGATTGCGGTCTCGGCGTTGCAGTTTGGTCGGACCCGTCGTTTGATAAATCGTCGCAAATTGTTTGAGCGCGACCTGCTGACCACGCGCGTTGACGAAGGTCAACTCGCCGATGTTCTCGGTCTTGGAACGGTCGAACTCGTCGAGTTGGACGCGAATGTCGAACTCGTCGCCGCGCTCGCGGTATTTGGCGATTTCGTCGCCCGCCAGCGCGATGCGCAAGGCGGTTCCGACTTCGGCGACGCTCAACCCAAATTGCGCCATTTTGGCGCGGTCAATCTCGATGCGCGTTTCGGGTTTGCCCGTTTCGGCGGAAAGGCGCACGTCGGTCGCGCCTTTGGTCTTTTTGATGACGTCCATCAGCAATTCCGCGCCTTTCATCACGCTGTCGTAATCCGAGCCGCTGACGACGAGTTGAATTGGCGTTTCGTTTGCGCCGCCAAAGATGCCGATTTCATTGACGCGCACTTTCGCGCCGGGAATTTTTTTCGTTTCCTCTTTGATCCACAGGCGGATTTCTTCCGAAGAGCGCATTCCGCGTTTTTCTCGCTCTTCTTTGGGCAATAGCGTTACGGCGATGTCGGCGATGTTGCTTGCCGATTGTCCGACGAACCCATCGCTCGACGCGCCCACGTTGGCGGCAACCTTTTGAACTTCGGGAATGTCTCGAATCATCTGCTCAACCCGTTGCGAGACAAGATTTGTCTCTTCCAACGTCGCTCCGGGACGCAGTTCGATGGCGACGGAAAATTCGCCTCTATCGGCTTGGGGCATAAACTCCCCGCCGATGAAACCCAGCGGCAACAACGAACACGAGCCGAAAAAGAGCAACGTCGCCGAAAGTCCGACCTTCCACCGATTGCGCAACGACCACCTCAAAACATCGACGTAGCGATTGCGGAAACGCTCGAAACGCTCTTCGAACCACGCGCCGAAACGCCCCAAGAGCGTGCCTTGCCCAAGCCGTTCCAACTTCGAAATGCGCGAGGCGAGCACGGGCGTAATCGTAAACGACACCAGCAGGCTGAACAGCGTCGAAACCGCCATCGTCGTGGCAAATTCGCGCATAATGTTGCCCACGATGCCTTGCGTGAGCGCCAGCGGCACGAAGACCACGACATCGACGAGCGTGATCGAAAGCGCCGTAAAGCCGATTTCTTCTCGACCGCGCACCGCCGCCGTTGTTCTGTCTTCGCCCAATTCCAACCGCCGATAAATGTTTTCCAGCACGACGATGGAATCATCGACCCAAATGCCCACCGCCAGCGAGAGCGCCAACAGCGTCATCAGGTTCAGCGAGAAGCCAAACAGATGCATCGCGCCAAACGTGGAGATGAGCGAGGCGGGAATCGCCACCATCACGATGAACGAGTTGCGAAGGCTATGCAAAAACACCAGCATCACGAGCGCGACGAGAAAGACTGCGAGCGCCAAATCCTCTTTGACCGCGTTTGCCGCGTCGAGCGTGAAGGTTGAGGCGTCTTGCGCGATGTCGAACCTGAGATTGACGCTGGCGTAATCCTTTTCAATCTTGGCTAATTCGTCCCGAACCAGCGCGCAGACCTTGACGGCGTTGGCGTCGGTTTGCTTGTTGATGATGAGACCAATGGAGGTTTTGCCGTTGATGCGATTGATGTTCGTGAAATCTTTTCTGCCGTCGACGACTTCCGCCACGTCGCGCAAGCGAATGTCGCCGCCTTTGAGCGAGCGCGCCAGCACAAGGTCGCGCAGTTCATCGAGCGAATTGAACTTGCCCGCCACGCGCACGACGAATTGCCCGTCTTTATCCTTGACGTTGCCCGTCGGAAAATCCAAGTTCGCCGCCTTGATGGCTTGGCTGACTTGAAGAATCGACAAGCCATAGGATTTGAGCTTTTCGGCGTTGACATAGACGCGAATTTCGCGTTCTTCGCCGCCAATCAAGGTTACTTGCGCCATTCCGTCCAAACGCGCCAAACGTGGCTGAACGACTCGCTTGACGAGCTGATATAGCTCTCTTGGCGGCAGGTCGCTCACCACGCCTACGCGCATCACGGGCAATTCATCGAGGGCGATTTTCGATAGCACGGGCGTTTTGGCGCCTTCGGGCAATTGCGCCAAAATCTCGTTGACTTTTCGCTGCGCGTCCTGCAAGACGACATCGGTCTTCGCCGATTGCGAAAATTGAATCGCCACGAAGGAAACGCCCTCGCTCGAAGTCGCCGAGATGGTTTCCACTTTGTCCAAGCTCGACACCGCCTCTTCGATTTTTTTCGTAACCGCCGTTTCCACTTCGTTGGGCGACGCGCCCGGATAGGCGGTCGTGATGACGACGACGGGCGCGGAAATCTTCGGCAGCAGTTCGTAATTGAGTTGGCTGTATCCAAACAGCCCTAACGCGCCCAAAAACGCAAACAGCACGACCACGAGCGTCGGACGCTTGACAAACAGTTGCGTTGGGGTCATGGCTTTCTCCTTCGCGTTTGATTACTGAACGATTTGAATCGCGTAGCCGTCTTTGAGGTTGTTTTGTCCGCTCACGACGACCTTTTCCCCTTCCTTCAAGCCGTCGCGCGCTTCAAGCCACAAGCCCGCTTCCCTGCCCGCGACGATTTTGCGCAAGCGCGCCGTTTCGCCCTCGACGACGAAAACTTCGGGATTTTTCACGCTGCCAATCAAGGCTTCGCGCGGAATGAGCAACGCTTCGCGCTCGCCTCGCGCCGAAAGGCTCACTCGACAAAACATTCCCGCCTTCAACGGATTTTCCTTGCTGTTCGGAAGCGAAATCTCGACGGGATACGTGTGCGCCTCATCGCCCTTTGCGCCAATGCTTTCAATCTTGCCTTTGAAGACGACGTTCGGATACACGTCGGTCGTGATGTCGACCGCGTCGCCTTCCTTCAACTTGAAGACGTCTTGCTCGGCGACATTGACCTTGACCTTCAAGCGCGAAATGTCCACGACGTTCGCCACGAGCGCGCCTTTGCCCAAATACGCGCCCACATCGACTTGGCGCGCCGTTACCACGCCTGAAATCGGCGTTTTGATTTTCGCGTCTTGATATTGCCTGCGCGCCACGATATACTGGGCTTCGGCGGATTGAAAGGCTTGTCGCGCTTGTTCCAATTGGCTATCGGAAATCGCCCCTTCTTTCATCAGCGCTTGATAGCGCTCGTAATCCTTTTTGGCTTTTTCGTAAGCGACTTCGGCGGATTTGAACGCGGCGAGTTTGAGTTCGTCATCGACCTGAACCAAAACCGAGCCTGCGGGCTTGTAATCGCCGACCTTCGCGTAGACCGCCGTTACGCGCCCGTCGGTTTCGGACACGATCGCGACGTCGTGATTGGCGACGATCGTGCCAACGAGCGACAGTTCGTCCGTCAGTTTGCCTTTCTTGACTTCGGCGACCGTTACGGGAATCGCCTTCTCAATTTCCTGACTGCGCCGCGCTTTCTCGTCGCTCCGCGCCTTGTTGTTGAGCAGAATCGCAATCATTCCCGCCACGACTCCGCCCACGATGAGCATCCATTTCAGCGTTTTCATTTTCAACGGGTTTATGGGTTTTCAAGATTAAACTTCTTGATTGCCGCGCTCCGATTGTCAATTCCGAATTGAGCGTCCGCGATTCTCAATTCTCGCTCCTCGCTTCTCTCAAATTGGATTCTTCACTCCGCTCCGCTTCGTTCAGAATGACAGCGCTTTGCCGTCATTCCGAGCCTTTCCCCCTTGTCGTTCAGAATGACTTTTGCGGCTCGGTCTCTTCGACGGTTTTTTGCGTTTTCCTTTTGCGCTCGTTTTCGCGTCCGAGCGGTTCTTCTTGGACGTTTGCCGTTCTGAAACTTTCAATCAAGGCGCTGGCGATGCGCATCACGAATTTTTCCGCGTGAACTTCCTTGAACATATCGAGCTGTTGGCATTTGTCGGCGCACATCATAATCGCGCCGAAGGTCGCCGCCCACAGCATCATCACGATTTCTCGCGGCTTGTGCGTCGTTTGGAACGCGCCTTGCCGAATCGCCTCGGCGACGACCTCTTCCATTCGTTCAAACGCCGCCATGCGCAACCGCTGAATTTCGTCCAACTTCTCTTGGTCGACCTTGCCGTTGAGCGTTCCGACGTCAATCATCTTGAAAATCGTGAAATGCTCGTTGTGGCTCTGCGTGAAGCGAAAGTAGGTTTGCGCGAGGGCGAGCAGTTTTTCGTCGGCGCGCAAGGGTTTGGCGATGGTTTTTTCCATCATCTCGTCCAAAATGCGAATCCCGTCCTCGACGAGCGACAGGTAAAGTTCCTCTTTGCTTTTGAAATACAGATACAGCGTGCCTTTGGCGAGTTGGCATTCTTCGGCGACCATTTCCATTGAGGTTTTTTCGAATCCGTTGCGGAAAAAGACCGTCTTCGCCGCTCGGAGAATTTCTTGTCGCCGCTGTTCTTTTTCGCGCTCTTTGCGCTCCGAAACGCTCATCGCTCGCGTTGGATTGACTTTTGGTCAAAAACTGACTTGCGGTCAGTCTACCCATCTTCGCAAGCAAAGTTTCAGGCTTTTTCGTTTCCGCCATCGTCCTTGGCGCGGCGCGTTCTTGCAAATTCCTCGCTCAATCGCTAAACTTTCTTTTCCAAGTCTCCTCAACTCAACTTGCGCCGCTATGACCGAACTCATCTGGGACGGCAAATACAAAGACGGAAAAAAACAACCGCCCATCCGCATCGCGCTCCCGTTTCAAACCATTGAAACCATCAACGAAAGCGCCAGCGACCGACAAAAACGCCTCGAAAGCCTCTTCAACGCCAAACAAGACGCAGGCGACTGGCGAAACCGTCTCATCTGGGGCGACAAAAAATACGTCCTGCCCTCGCTCCTGCCCGAATTCGCCGGCAAAGTGAACCTCATCTACATCGACCCGCCCTTCAACGTCGGCGCGGATTTCTCCTTTA
>JANWWM010000091.1 GCA_025055975.1 Chloroherpetonaceae bacterium
CTTTTGTCGCCAAGTTCCCAACACATCGCAAGGCTTTGTTGATGACATTCCAGCGCCTTGGCGCAATCCGAAAGGCGTTCATAGACATTGCCGATGCCGTTGAGCGCTCTGGCGACGCCCCGTTTGTCGCCCAGTCGCTCAAAGGTCGCAAGGCTTTGCTCGCAGCAATCCAGCGCGCGCGGGTAATCGCTCAATGTCCACAGCGCGTTGCCTTTTGCGTTCAGCGCGTCGGCTTTTTCTTTGAGCAGATCTTCTCGCTCGCCGATGAGGGCAAGCGCCAAATCAGCCCGTTCAAGGGCGCGCTGAGGGTCTCGGTTTTGCATGTCTTGCGCTTCTGCAATGAGCGCGCGGAGTTTCTCTTCTGCCGTTCGCATCTCGTCGAAATCGAGCGTTGAATTTCTCCTAACGCCGTCTAACTGTTTCGCTCAAGCGCGCGTCGTTTGCCGAAACATCTGCCCATTTCGAGACAGCATTCCGCCTCGATGCGTTTCGCGCCGATTTGAACGGCTTGCGACAGCGCGCGCTCGAAAAACTCCGACGCTTCGGAAAAACGTCCGAGCGAAACGCACACGTCGCCGAGATTCAGAAGCGAATGCGCGATTCCCTGCTTGTCGCCGATTTCCTCTTTGATGGCGAGACTGCGTCGATGCGAATCCATCGCGCTGGCGTAGTCGGCGAGGCGTTTGTAGGCGGAGCCGATGTTTCCCAGCGACATCGCAACGCTCCGCTTGTCGTTGAGCTTCTCGAAAATGGCGAGGCATCGATGGTATTCCGAGAGCGCGTTGGAATGCTCTCCGAGACTTGAGTAAGCGATGCCGATGTTGCCGAGCGACATTGCGATTCCGGGCTCGTCTCCAATCTCTTGTCTGATGAGCAGAGATCGCCGATAACATTCGAGAGCGGAGCAATAGTCGGCGAGGTTGTGATAGACGATGCCGATGTTGCCGAGCGAATTCGCAATCCCGCGTTTGTCGCCAATTTCCTCTTTGATGGCAAGGCTTTGTTGATAGCGTCGAAGCGCGCGAGCGTAATCGGCGAGAGAATAGCAGACGTTGCCGAGATTGTTGAGAACGGTCGCGGAACCGCGCTTGTCGCCGATTTTTTCTTTGATGGCAAGGCTTCGCTCATAGAACGCGATCGCGTTGGAACAATCGCCGAGTCCGTAATGCGCGTTGCCAAGTTCGTTGAGCGCGTCGGCGACGCTTGGCGCGTCGTTGAGCGTTTCGAAGAGCGCGAGCGCGATTTGCAGCGTTGCGATGGCGTTGCGAAAATCGCTCGTCAGTCGAAGCGCCTCGCCTTTGAGAAAGGTCGCGTCGGCTTTTTCTTTCGCCAAGTCGTCGCGCTCGCCGATGCGCGTCAGGACTTCGTCGGCGAGTTCAACGGCGCGCTTTGGCGCTTTGGCTTTGAATTCCTTTGCGAGCGCAAGCCTCGCTTGGATTTTTTCTTCGACTGGCTGGGTCGCTTGCGGAGCGCGTTCCCATCCGCTACCGTCAGGCATCGTTCATCCGCATTCGTTGGCGAAAACTCTGACGCAAAGTTAAGCAGAAGGCTCGCAACGCCGCGAAACGCCTTGCGATCGCTCCGCGGTTCTCGCGCCTCTGCGACGATGGCGCGGATTTTCCTTCTCTTTGCGGTTTCGTTTCGCTTGAATGCGTCATCGTTTCAATCCCTCGTCTTTTCTTCTCGCCGAGCGTAGAGCCGACCAAGTCCGAGACAGGCATTGGCTTCATCGAGCCGCGCGCCGAGTTGGCGGCAGAGTTCCAGCGCCGCCGTCAGCGCCGCTTTCGCCTCCTCAACTTGACCCATCGATCGATGCGCCTCTCCGATGCCGATGAGCGCAGCGGCAACGCCGTGTTTGTCGCCAACTTGCTCAAATGTCGCAAGGCTTTTTTGAAAATGCCTCAACGCGCTGGCGTAGTCGGCAAGGTCGGCATAAACGATGCCGATGTTGTTGAGCGCGGCGGCAACGCCTTGCTTGTCGCCGAGTTGCTCGCGCATCGCAAGGCTTTTTTGAAAGCTCTCCAACGCGCTGGCGTAGTCGGCAAGGTCGGCATAAACGATGCCGATGTTGTTGAGCGCTCTGGCGACGCCGTCTTTGTCGCCCAGTTGCTCATACATCGCAAGGCTTTTTTGGTAGCGCTCCAACGCGCTGGCGTAGTCGGCAAGGTTGGCATAGACGATGCCGATGTTGTTGAGCGCTCTGGCGACGCCTCGTTTGTCGTCGAGTCGCTCATACGTCGCAAGGCTTTGCTGATGGCAGTCCAACGCGCGCGGGTAATCGCTCAACGCCCACAGCGCGTTGGCTTTTGCGTTCAGCGCGTCGGCTTTTTCTTTGAGCAGATCTTCTCGCTCGCCGATGAGGGCAAGCGCCGAGTCGGCAAGTTCAAGGGTGCGCTTGGGGTCTCGGTTTCGCGGGTCTTGCGCCTCTGCGACAAGGACGCGGATTTTCTCTTCGACCGATTGGGTCGTTTGCGGAGCGCGTTCCAGTCCGCTACCGTCAGGCATCGTTCATTCGCGTCGTTGACGAAACCTTGAGGCAAAGTTAAGCAGAACGCTCGTAACGCCGCGAAGCGCATTGCAGTTGGTAGAGCTTGTAATACAGCCCACGTTGCGCAAGCAATTCTTGATGCGCGCCTTGTTCGCGCAAAATGCCCTTGTGCATCACGAGGATTTTGTCGCAATGTTGAATCGTCGAAAGCCTGTGCGCAATGATGATGCAGGTTCTTCCTTTCATCAATTTTTCCAACGCGGCTTCGATGAGTTCTTCGGTTTCCGCATCGACGGAGCTGGTGGCTTCGTCAAGGGCGAGAATTTTCGGGTCGTAGACCACGGCGCGCGCAAAGGCGATGAGTTGCCTCTGCCCCGTCGAGAGCGCCGAACCGCGTTCTTGCACCTCGTAGTCGTAGCCGTTTGGAAGTTTCTCGATGAACGCCGCCGCGCCGACGAGTTCCGCCGCCTCTTTGATTTGCGCGTCGGTTATGGCGGGATTGCCAAGCGCGATGTTGTCCCGAATCGTGCCCGAAAAGAGAAACACGTCTTGAAGCACGACCCCGACATGTCGTCGCACGTCTTGTTCCGAAAGGTCGCGCAGGTCGATGCCGTCAATCGCAATGCGTCCTCTTTGCGGCTCGTAGAATTTTGACAAGAGCGCGACGGTCGTGGATTTGCCCGAACCCGTCGCGCCGACAATGGCGACGCGCTCCCCCGCTTTCGCGCTGAAACTCACGTCTTGCAAAACCCAATGCTCGTCGTTGTAGGCGAACCATACGCGATCGAAGACGATGTCGCCTCTTGGATTGACGAGCGTTTTCGGCTCTTTCGGCTCGGAGATGAAAACCCTTTCGTCGAGCAGGCGAAAAATTCTTTCCGCGCTCGTGATGGCGGTTTGCATAATGTTGTATTTGTCGGAGAGGTCTTGTATCGGGCGGAAGAAAATGCCGACATACTGCGCAAACGCCACCACCACGCCGAGCGTCAAATCCGCGTCGAGCATTCGCGTCGCGCTGTGCCAAATGACAAGCCCAAGCGCGATGGACGAGAGCAATTCAATCGCGGGATAAAAGAGCGAATAGTAGAAGACGGATCGAATGTTCGCGTCTCGATGCGCGGCGTTGATGTCGGAGTGTTTCTCAAATTCCTTCCGCTCGCGTCCGAAGAGTTGGATCGTCGCCACGCCCGTGATGCGTTCTTGCAAAAAAGCGTTCAGACGAGCGACTTCGGTTCTGATGTCTTGATACGCGAGGCGCGCTTTCTTTTTGAACTCTATCGAAACCCAAACCATCGCGGGCAAGACGGCAAACGTCACGAGCGTCAGTCGCCAATCGGTGTAGAGCATCATTGCCACGATGAACGAGAGCAAGAACGTGTCGCCGAGCAAGGCGACCAGCCCGCTCGAAAGCATTTCGTTGAGCGTTTCCACGTCGTTGGTGGTTCTCGTGATGAGGCGACCGATGGGATTTCGGTCA
The DNA here is from genome assembly GCA_025055975.1 of Chloroherpetonaceae bacterium. Lineage (GTDB taxonomy): Bacteria > Bacteroidota > Chlorobiia > Chlorobiales > Thermochlorobacteraceae > JANWWM01. The sequence continues at coordinate 3,966 of JANWWM010000091.1, forward strand.
AAAAATTTCAGCGCGAGTTTTTGCAGGTGTTCGAAAATGTCGAGTCGCAATCGCATCACGGCTTTTTGTCCCAGCAGTTGCGTCAGATACGACGCGCCAAATTGCGCCATCGCTTCCAGCGTTACGACCGCCAAGAAGGCAAGGCTGACGTAGAACAAGCCAACCTTGTCGCCAATGGCGATGTGGTCGTCGATGGCAACCTTCGTCAAATAGGGGCGAAGCGGCGCGAGCGTCGCGCCAAGAATCGTGAAGGCGACCGCGCCCGCCAAAAGATGCGGATGCGGACGCGCGTAACGAAACAGCCGCCTCAACAGCGGCAAGTCGAAAGCGTTTCCCGACACGGCGTCGGTTTGCATCTCAAAGCCCTTGGGCTTTTCGTTTCGTTGCTGGTCGCTTGTGGGCATTGAAATCGAAGCGTTTGAATGCTTTGCGTTTTGCAAGCCGCTCCCGCTAAAATTTCCCGTTTCGATAAATGGTTTCGCTTGCGCTTTCTTCGAGCGCGACTTTTCATAAATTCAAGCCAACGCTAACGCCGCAATCAAATGAAAACCGTTCTGTTTTTTTTCTGTTTGTCGCTCTTTTCGGTCGTCGCCCATGCGCAAGTTTTGGACGACCTCGACGCGCCGCGCGAAGCGGAACTCAAAGCCTTTGAACGCCGCGTCACGATTCCCGCGCTTCATCCGACGGTTCAACCTTTCGGTTCGCGCTTGCAATCGCGCCCAATCGATATTCTCAAATACGACCTTGACATTCTTCTGCCGATGAACAGCGGTTTCACGGGCTCGAATCGCATCACGTTTCGCGTTCAGCGCGATTCCATCAACCGCATTTCGCTCAACGCCAATCAGATGACGATTCAATCGGTCGTTTGGCGACGCGACACGCTCGAAGTTCCGCTCGCCTATTCGCGCTCCGATTCGCTCTATGTCAACTTTCCGCAGTGGCTCTATTTTGGAGACACCGTCTCGATAGCGATTCGGTATCAAGTCCTTTCTCCAAGCTACGGCTATTACTTTTACACGTCTTCTCAAACGGGCGGCGGCGCGGGCGCGTTGGCATACACGATGTCGCAACCTTTCGATGCGCGCTATTGGATGCCGTGCTTCGACGAATCCTTCGACAAAGCCACGATGGAAATGAAAGTTACCGTCCCGCAAGGCGTCGTCGTCGCTGGCAACGGCTTGCTCGTCAATCTCACGACCAACTCGAACGGCACGCGCACCTACCACTGGAAAACCGATTATCCCATCGCCACTTACCTGATGTGTTTTGCGGCATCGAACTATCAACCCTTCAATACCTACTACGTTCGCCCAAATGGCGACACGCTCGTTACGGAAAACTACGTGTGGGCGAGCGATATGCCCGTGGCGCAACAATGGAACTCTCTTTTGCCCGCGATGCTGGCGATGTGCGAAAATCGCTTTCAGATTCCTTACCCGTTTGAAAAATACGGACAAGCCGCCGTGCGCCCTTTCGCCTACGGCGGAATGGAGCATCAAACGATGAGCATTTTGCATCGCAGTTCGCTTTCAAGTCAAAACCTCATCATTCACGAACTCGCGCATCAATGGTGGGGCGATATGGTAACCTATGAAAGCATCGCGGATTTGTGGCTCAACGAAGGATTCGCCACGTATTCCGAAGCCCTTTGGCGCGAGCATCAACAAGGTTTCACGGGGCTTTACAACTATATGCAAAGTCGCTTGCGACCAAGTCAATGGACGAACTCCGTCTACAATCCGCCGCCGCCGTATTTCATCGATGAGGTCTATGGCAAAGGCGCGTGGGTTTTGCATCAACTTCGCTTCCTTTGCGGCGACAGCCTGTTCTTTCAAATCTTGAAAGTTTATGGCGAGCGGTTCAAATACGGCGTGACGAACACGACCTTGTTCAAAGCCGTCGCGGAATCGCTCTACGGCGGCTCGCTTCACGACTTTTTTCAGCAATGGGTTTACGGCACGGGCGCGCCGCGCTTCCACGTGGTTTGGTCAAGAATCCAAGACGGCGCGCAGTGGCGCGCGAGCGTGAGAATCCAGCAAACGCAAGCGGGGCAAACGTTCAAAACGCCGCTCGAACTCTTTTTCCAGTTCCCAAACGGCTCGACGCGCATCGAGCGCGTCAATGTGCAAAACCGCGATTCGCTCTACGTCTTCTTTTTCAACGAGCGTCCCACGTCGCTGGAAGTCGACAAGAACGGTTGGGTGTTGCGCTTCGCGGTTACGCTTGCCTACAATCCGCGCCTTTCTTTCGAGCGTTACCAGTTTCGCTTGTGGCAAAACTACCCAAACCCGTTCAATCCCACGACAACGATCGATTACGAGGTTGGCAGAACCGCGCCCGTAGACCTTTCGGTTTATGACGCGCTTGGGCGCAAGGTCGCCACGCTCGTCAATCAGGTTCAGTCGCCGGGCGCGTATTCGGTTCAGCTCGATGCGGCGCGATATGGGCTATCGAGCGGCGTTTATTTCTACCGCTTGAACGCGGGCGAATTTTCGGAGACGAAGAAGCTTATTTTGGCGAAGTAGGTCGCTGGCGTTCCGCTGAAAATCCGACGAGCGACGTCAATCGCCCGCGCACATTTCTTTTAGGCGCGAGACGCATCGCCAATACTTTTTCGCGTAAGCCGATTGATAGAACGCTTCGGGGAAAAGTCGCTCCAACTCGATGCGAGCCGAAACGAAAATTTGCGTCTCGTCGTCGTAAAGTTTGTCAATCAGATACACGAATCGCAGCGCGTCGTATTGGTCGTGAATTTGCCCGACGCCTTCGATGAAAATTGCGGAGAGATTTTCGGCAAGTTCGAAGTAGCGCATCGGGTGAAATTGGCGAAGCATGGCGAAGAGGTCAGATTCGCGGAGATACAGTTTTTTGCGCGCCGTCGTGGCGGGGAATTCCTCGAAGGCTTTTTTCAAGTTCTTCACTCGCCAACGCGAACCGTCGGGCGCGTTTGTCTTTGCGACTTTTTCGCGGTAGTCTTTGCCATCGATTCGAATCGTCCTGAATCGCTTGGCGATGTCGCCGATTTCGCGTTGAAAGTTTTTCACGTCGAAGCGACCCTCGCCCAATCGCAACGGCGGCGCGTTTGAAGTGGTGGCGATGGCGACTCCGCTTTCCATCGCGCGCGAAAGAAAGCCGAGCGACATCGTCGTGTTTCCAGGGTCATCGAGTTCAAACTCATCGATGCAAATCAGGCGATAGTCCGACATTTCGCGGGCGCATTTCTCCAAGCCCAAAAGCCCGATGAAATACATCAGTTCCGTGAACGAGAGGTAGAGTTTTTTCGGCGTTTGAACGGCGTGAAAAATCGACGCGAGCAAATGCGTTTTGCCAACGCCAAACGCGCCGTCCAAATACAGCCCCGTCGCCGTTGGTCGTTTCGAGAACGCGCCGAAAATCGCTCGCCACCCGTCGCGCGATTCGTTGAGCGCGTCGATGTAGGCTTGAAGCTCGATTTTGGCTTGCGCTTGCGAGGGATAGTTGGCATCGACGACGTAGTTTTCGAGCGTCGCTTGCTCGAAGCGCGGCGGCGGAACGAGATGCGCGCGCAATCGCTCGAAACTGATGTCGGCTCGCAGCTCGGCGAGCGAAAAAATCGCGTTGTCGGAAGCGTTCACAAGGGCAACCAACGATTTCGGTTGAAGCGTCGAATATAATCCGCGCCAAACGCTTCTTCGCGTCGTTTTCGTTTGCCTGCGCCCGATGAATCGGCGTATATTTGCGGCTCAATTTCAACGGCTTTTCCGAATGTCAAAACCAACGACCGTCATCACGGGGGGCGCGGGCTTTTTGGGGTCGCACCTCTGCGACCGCTTTCTCGCCGAAGGGCATCGCGTCATCGCCATCGACAATCTCATCACGGGTTCTGCCGACAACATCGCCCACCTTTTCGGCAATCCGAACTTCAAATTCATTCAGCACGACGTCACGGAGTTCATCTACGTGGAAGGCGAGGTGCACAACGTGTTGCATTTCGCGTCGCCCGCTTCTCCAATCGATTACCTGAAATATCCGATTCAAACGCTCAAAGTCGGCTCGCTCGGCACGCACAAGGCGTTAGGGTTTGCGCGCGCCAAGAAGGCAAGATTTATGATTGCCTCCACGTCCGAAATTTATGGCGACCCTCTCGAACATCCGCAGAAAGAGACGTATTGGGGCAACGTCAATCCCGTCGGGTTGCGCGGCTGTTACGACGAAGCCAAGCGTTTCGCCGAGGCGATGACGATGGCGTATCACCGTTATCACGGATTGGACACGCGCATTTTGCGCATCTTCAACACCTACGGCGAGCGAATGCGGCTCGATGACGGACGCGCGCTCCCTTCTTTCGTCGGCTCCGCCCTGCGCGGCGAACCGATGACCGTCTTCGGCGACGGCTCGCAAACGCGCTCGTTCTGCTACGTTTCAGACCTCGTCGAAGGCGTCTGGCGGCTCTTGAACGTCAAGGTTCACGAGCCTGTTAACATCGGCAATCCGAGCGAGATCACGATTTTGGATTTCGCCAAAGAGGTGCAAAAAATCATGAAGGAACTCACGGGCAAAGAGGTTGGCATCGTCTATAAGCCCTTGCCCGCCGACGATCCGAAACAACGCCGCCCCGACATTTCGCGCGCCAAAGAATTGCTTGGTTGGGAGCCAAAAGTCGACCGCGCCGAAGGCTTGCGACGCACGATCGAACACTTCGTCAGGAAAGCCCATAGCGTCACACTCGATGCGTCGCGCTCAATCCGCGTTTGAATCGCGCGAGAAATTCGCGGCGAAGGAATCGGGGCGCGACGCCATCGCGCTCGCGCCATCAACGCTCAATCAAGCCGAATGATGCGAAAGCAAGACATTCTCGCCGAGCTTGAAGAAACCGCCAAGAAACTTGGCTATCGCGTGCGTTACGAAAAAGGGTCGTTCATTGGCGGCGATTGCCGCGTGCGTCAAGACAAAATTTTGGTCGTCAACAAGTTTCTTCCGATTGAGGGCAGAATCACGACCATTGCGCGCGCGCTTGGGCGAGTGGGCGTGGAAGGCGTGTTTCTAACGCCCGAAGTGCGCAAAGTCATTGAAGACGCGATGGGCGAAAAAATTTCCGAAGCCCTGCCCGATGCGGACGAGTAGAGCGAAGTTCCGTTTGCGAAACGCCGTTCGAAACCCATTTTTCCGATGAAAATCACCCTGCTTGGCACGGGCACGTCGCAAGGCATTCCCGTGCCGATGTGCGCCTGTCGCGTCTGCTCCTCGACCGACCCGCGAGACAAGCGTTTGCGCTGCTCCGCCCTCGTCGAAACCAACGGTCTTTCGATTTTGATCGACACGTCCATCGACTTCCGACAACAGATGCTTCGCGCCAACGTGCGCCGCATCGATGCCGTTTTGCTCACGCACCATCATTTCGATCACCTGTTCGGACTCGATGACATTCGCGCATACAGCTCCGCGCAAGGCGAACTCATCGACCTTTACGTCTGTCCCGAATCCGAACAAGAAGTTTTGGCGCGCTTTGGGTATGCGTTCAACAGACCTGAAAACATCAGATGGGGCTTGCCCGCGTTGAAAATGAACGTCGTCCGCGAGCCGTTCAGCCTTCGAAACGGCGTGGAAGTAACGCCCATTAAGGTGGGGCACGGCAGAATCAACATCTACGGCTGGCGCATTGGCAACTTCGCGTATCTAACCGATTGCAAAACCATTCCCGAAGAAAGTTACAAGAAGCTCAAACGCCTCGACGCGCTCGTCATTGATTGCTTGCGCTACGACGAGCACCCGACGCATGCTTGCTTGCGCGAAACGCTTTCCTACATTGAGCGCATTCAGCCCAAACGCGCCTATCTCATTCACATGAGCCACGACATTCTGCACGCCGAACTCGAATCAACCTTGCCCGACCACATCCGCGTCGGTTACGACATGATGGAAATCGTCGTGGATTGAAGCGTGAAACCTTTTACCGCAAAATAACGATGCATTTAGGCGACAAAAGTTTATCTTGCTGGTCAAGTTTCTTTCAAACTCATCAAAAACGCGCAAAGCCATGTCAAAATACATCACCGTCAGCGACGCGACGTTCGAGAGCGAAGTGCTCAGATCCGACAAACCCGTGTTGGTGGACTTTTGGGCGCCTTGGTGCGGTCCGTGCCGAATGATTGCGCCGATCGTGGAGGCATTGGCAGACGATTACGACGGCAAAGCCAAAGTCGCCAAGGTCAATGTCGACGACAATCCGCAAGTCTCGATGCGTTATGGCATCCGCTCGATTCCCACCTTGCTCATTTTCAAGAACGGGCAAGTCGTCGACCAAATCGTTGGCGCGGTGCCTCGCGGCGTGATTGAAAACAAACTCCGCTCTCAACTTGCGGCGAGCGTCGCGTAAAGCGCGCTGGAACGGCTCAACGCGCGACGGATGGAGCGTCAGCGATGGCGACTCCGTCCGTTTCGCATCGACATCAAAAACTCTTTCAACGCTCCGAAATCGTTTGGCAACGGGACGGACCGTTTGGGCTTTCGCATCGTTTGCTCCAAGCGTTCAGGAATGGGCGGCTTTCGCAAGCCCGCCTGCTCGAAAGCGTCCAAGAATTTTGCGGGGTGCGCCGTCGCCAACACGATTCCCGCGCACTGGCTTCCCGTTTCGCTGCGGTATCGCTCCAAGCCCAAGTAGCCAATCGCCGCATGCGGCTCGGCGAGATACTCGTAGCGGCGATAGACGTCGCGCATGCCGTCGAGCGTTTCGGCGTCGCTGAAACTCGCGCCAAACACGTCTTCTCGCATCTTTTCAACCGACCCGTAGAGCCACAGCATTCGAGCGAAATTGCTCGGATTGCCCACGTCCATCGCGTTGGAAAGGGTTTGAATCGATGGCTTCGGTTCGAAACGACCGCTTTCCAAATACTTCGGCACGACGTCGTTTCGGTTCGTGGCGGCAACGAACTTCGAGACGGGCAAGCCCATCTTTTTCGCCAAAAGCCCCGCCGTGAGATTGCCAAAATTTCCGCTCGGAACGGAGAAGACGAGCGGCTTGGAAAGAAGGCTATGATGCAATTGCGAGTAGGCGCGAAAGTAGTAAAACATCTGCGGAATGAGCCGAGCGACGTTGATGGAGTTGGCGGAAGAGAGTTGATAGCGCTGGCGCAGTTCCGCATCGAGAAACGCTTGCTTGACGAGGCGTTGGCAATCATCGAACGCGCCTTGAATTTCCAGCGCGACGACGTTGCCGCCAATCGTCGTGAGTTGTTGCTCTTGAATCTGGCTCACTTTGCCGCTCGGATAAAGCAAGCACACGTGAAAGCCCTCCATTCCGAAGAACCCTCGCCCAACGGCGCTTCCCGTGTCGCCCGACGTGGCGACGAGAATCAAGGTTTCCCGCTTCTCGTCGTTGAGGTAATGCTTCATCAATCTTGCCAAGAAGCGCGCCCCGAAGTCTTTGAACGCGAGCGTTTCGCCGTGAAACAGTTCGAGCACGTGCGTCGTCGCGTCGAGCCTGACGAGCGGCGCGTCGAAGTCGAACGCCTCTTCGATGATGGCTTTGAGGTCGGCGTTCAAAATCGCGCCTTGAAACAAGGCTTGCGCCGCCTGAAAGGCGATTTCGTGAAACGAGCGAATGCGCGAGAGACGAAAAAAGTCGGGCGGAAGCGTCGGGATTTTCGTCGGAACGAACAAGCCGCCGTCGCTTGCCAAGCCTTGCAAGACGGCTTCGCGCAGGGAAACGACGTGGTTGGGATTGTTCGTGCTACACAGGCGCATCA
>JANWWM010000034.1 GCA_025055975.1 Chloroherpetonaceae bacterium
CCTCGACCACAATGCCCGACAACATCAGAAAATGCCGCGCTTGCGTCAAAGTTTGGACATAGATGCCATCGTCGAGCTTCGTCGAAACGAGCCAAACGCGCCTCACATATAATTGCACCAATGTGGGATTGGAATTACAACTTCAAAGTCAAATATGTTATTTTTCTTAAACATATAATTGCACCAATGTGGGATTGGAATTACAACTTGAATATAGTCATCGCCACGATGATAGGCATATAATTGCACCAATGTGGGATTGGAATTACAACGACCAAAACAGAGATTGTTAAATCTCCTTCATATAATTGCACCAATGTGGGATTGGAATTACAACTAATCAAAGGAATTCGCGTTTGTATTTCGACATATAATTGCACCAATGTGGGATTGGAATTACAACTTTAGTTTGTTGCATAATTGCCTCCTTTTTCATATAATTGCACCAATGTGGGATTGGAATTACAACGCGATAAGTACAAACCTTTATATTTTCTGCTTTTAACCGCGCCAATGTGGGATTAAAATTAAAAACGAACGCCTCTCTTGCTGGCTTCCGCGTGGGTTTTTTTTAATTGCGCCAATGTGGGATTGAAATAGGTTCAAGCGCATAGCATAATCTCTGACGCTAACGCCCGAAAAAAGAGAAGGAAGGCTATCCGAAACGCAAGACTCGCGCTCAACTCGAAAGTCGCAATCGGTTGTGGATTCCTCGCGGACGCTCGGAATGACGAGCGAGAGGGATTGAAATCCGAAGTTGGCAGGTCCGAACCAAAAAAGCGCGCTTGCAAGGGGCGGGCAAAACGGGATTGAAGTCGTCGTGAAAGCAGGGCGAAAGGCGCACGCCGATGCTCGGAATCGCAAGGAACATCCACAGCCTTCAACCGCCGATCTTGCGCCTGAATCCGCTTCGAAGCGTCAAAGTCTGGCAGGGGCGCGTTAAATTCGCGCGAAACGACGCGACGAATGCCAAAGACGAAAACGCGCTATGTGTGCTCCAACTGCGGCGCGAGTTACATCAAGTATCAAGGCAGATGCAACGAGTGTCAAAGTTGGGGAACGCTCGTCGAAGAGGTCATCAAAGACGACGAGCCGAAAAAAAGCGGGACGACGCTTGCGCGCCCCAGCGCCATCGCAACGCCCAAACGCCTGCGCGAGATTGAAACGCTCAAAGAAGAGCGCATCTTGACGGGCATTCGGGAATTTGACCATGCGCTTGGCGGCGGCTTGATGGCATCGAGCGTCGTGTTGATTGGCGGCGAGCCGGGGATTGGCAAATCGACCCTGATGCTCCAAATCGTGCCGAACCTTGCCGAGAAAAGAATCCTCTATGTGTCCGCCGAAGAATCGCTCCATCAGATTCGGGCGCGCGCCGAGCGAATGGGCGTGGAATCCGACAACTTTTTTCTGCTCGCCGAGACGGAATTGGAAAACGTCTTGGAGGCGATCGCGTCGCAAAAGCCCGACATCGTGATCGTGGATTCGATTCAAACGATTTTCTCCAATCAGTTGGAAAGTTCGCCGGGAAGCGTCTCGCAAGTGAGAGAATGCGCGGCGAAGTTGATGCAAGCGTCCAAGCGCGAAGGCATGGCGACGTTCATCATCGGGCACATCACGAAGGAAGGCGCGATTGCAGGACCGAAGGTCTTGGAGCACATCGTCGATACGGTCTTGCAGTTCGAGGGCGATGCGCACTATCGCTATCGGATTTTGCGCGCGCTGAAAAATCGCTTCGGCGCGACGAATGAACTTGGCGTGTTCGAGATGAGCGAGAGGGGATTGGTTGAGGTGCGAAATCCGTCGGAGATTTTTTTGTCGGAGCGCAGTTACGGGGCGTCGGGGTCGTGCGTGGCGGCGACGATGGAAGGCACGCGCCCGCTGTTGGTGGAAATTCAAGCGCTCGTTACGAAGGCGAACTACGCCGCGCCGCAACGCATATCGAGCGGCTTCGACCAACGACGACTGGCGCTGTTGCTGGCGGTGCTGGAAAAACGCTTGGGTTTGCCGATGTGGTCGCGCGATGTGTTTCTCAACGTGGCGGGCGGCTTGCGGCTCGATGAGCCTGCGATTGACTTGGCGGTCGCCGTCGCCATCGTTTCGAGTTTGCGCGACATTCCCGCCGATTCAAGCGCGTGCGCGATTGGCGAAGTCGGACTGGCGGGCGAATTGCGGGCGGTGGCGCACTTGGAACGGCGCGTTATGGAAGCCAAAAAACTCGGCTTCGAAAAGGTCGTCGCGCCAAAGCAGAGCAATGAGACGCTGCAAACGCTCAGCAAACGACATCAAATCGAACTCGTGCCCTGCCCAACGCTCAACGCCGCCCTCAATGCGTTTCTCGCTTAACGCAAATCGCCAAGCCGCAACTCAAATTCAGGCAACACGTCTTCGCCCGAAAGGGAATGATGAAAGCCTTTGACGATGAGACGCTCGCCGTTTTGGCGATAGATGTAGGCGGTTTGGGCATCGGGGTCAATGAGCCAAGCGAGCGCCACGCCGTTTTGCATCCATTCGTCCATTTTGGA
>JANWWM010000068.1 GCA_025055975.1 Chloroherpetonaceae bacterium
CCAAGACGCCAAACGCTTCGCCGCCAATCTTTTCTCCGAACCCGAAGAGACTTGGGACATCGTCAAGGCGCAAGTCATTGACCAAGATGCGCACCCTGCGCCTGCTGACTTCCCAAAAGAGAAGCACGACCTTTTGCAACGCTTGCGCAAAGAGTTGAAGTCTGGACCAAAAACGCTCTCCGACCTTTCAAAGTCGCTTTTGCCAAACGAACACGACGCAGAACAGCGATTGGTTGACTTGGTGAAAGAGGCATCGGAGAAATGCTACGATGACGGCACGCCGATGCTACGCGCTCGCTATCACTTTTTCGTCAAGGCTTTGGAAGGCGGTTTTGTCGCCTTTCACCCCAAAAAGCAGTTCTTTTTGAAGCGACGCCTGACGCTTGACGACGGCAAAACTCCTGTCTTCGAGACGGCAGTTTGCACGAATTGCGGTAGCCTGTATCTCGTTGGCGATGTTGATGGTAACAAATATGCGCAAGTTCAAAGAATCAACGACGACAACAAAGATGCTGCAAAGTTCTTTCTCATAGAAGACGCAGAATTAGACAACCGAGAGTTTGATGGAGAAGATGGCGTTGAAGAATCCTTTTACCTGAACCCAGAAACTGGCGCTGTGACCTTGATTCAGAGAGAGAATGCGCAAGCTGCTCGCGTCAAAGGGAAAAAGCATAGAGCCCAGCAAGCTCAACCTGCGCAAGCGCCGCCACCTGACAGGATAAGAATTCACCGCGTGAAGCAGGATGAACCCAACGCCGTGAAAAAGTGTCCTGTCTGCGAGCGGCGTGAAAGCATCAGTCGCTTCTTGCTCGGTAAAGATGCGCCTGCAAGCGTTTTGGCGACCTCGCTCTATGAACGGATTGAGACAAGCATAGGTCGCAACCATCAGCCCGAGCCTAAAAAGGCGATTACATTCTCCGATAGCCGCCAAGATGCCGCGTTCTTCGCGCCCTTCTTGGAAGGTTCGTTTATGCGCATCGTTCGTCGTCGCGCCCTGCTGGACATAATTGAACAAAACAGGAAGCAAATTGAGCGAGATGGCGGATGGCTAATTGAAAACTTTGTGGAAGCGTTAGCCCAGTACTGTATTGACAGAGAAATTCTGACGCGAGACGATGGTGAAGTGATAAATGACATAGCCACAGCGCGAACAGAGGTCTGGAAATGGCTCATCGCTGAAGTTATCAACGCCGATGGAGAAAACAGCCTTGAACGCCTTGCGCTTATCAAGTTCAATGCGTCAGAGCGTAACTATGACAACTGGGTTCAGAAAGGCGACTTCTATCTCAACAATTTTGACTTCCTTCGAAGCGAGTATCGTCTTTCCGATGAGGACATTCGCAACCTTTTTCAAGCATTGATTGACAACTTTCGCACAGAAGCGGCAATTACGCTTCCGATTCCTAATCTTGATGACCCGCAAATCTTCGGCTTCATTAAGAATCCGACTTCGTTTGTCCGCATAAACGCAAATCAAAAACAACAGCCTTGGTTGCCCACAAGAAGACGGAACGGAACATACCACAGCAACCGCCGCTCGCACTTTCTTAAAAAGCTTATCAAAGTCAAAACAGGCGTAGAGCCTGATGACCAGCGCGTAGAAGAAATCCTCTCATTGATTTGGAATGCTTTTACAAAGAGCGGTTCGCCATTCTATAACCTGTTTGAGCGCGGGAACGATGGTGCGCTGCAGCTCAAGCACACCTGTATTCGCCTCATTCCGCTCAAAGATGGCGATGCGTATTACCAATGCGAGAAATCCAAGATCATCACGCACCGTAATGTGGCAGGCGTAAGTCCTGTTTTTCGCTACGAGAGCCGTGTGCAGAAACGCATTCTTGGGCAAAAAGACGGCGCAGAAAAAGATGTTTTGCTTGATAACCACTACCGCAAAATCTACCAAGAACTTGAACCGCAACGCTTGGTGGCTAAGGAGCATACGGCGCAGCTGAAGCCAGCGGAAGCGGCGAAGGTTCAGCAAGAGTTTATTGAGGGAAGGGTTAATGTGCTCAGTTGCTCGACAACTTTCGAGCTGGGCGTTGATGTTGGCTCGTTGGAAGCAGTGTTTCTCAAAAATGTGCCGCCCGAACCTGCAAACTACATTCAGCGAGCGGGTCGCGCAGGACGGCGACTCTCCTCAACGGCCTTTGCGCTGACTTTTTGCCTGCGTCGGTCGCACGACCTCAAATACTTTGCCGACCCAATTAGCGCCATAAAAGGCGAAATTCGCGTGCCCCGCGTCTCCATCGTGAATGAGAAAATCGTGCGTCGGCACATTCATAGCGTCGCCTTTGCCGCATTCTGGAAGGCACATTCCGATTATTTCGGCGATATGAAAACCTTCTTCTTGAGCGGCAGAGCGCAACAAGAATTTGATCAAAGACTCTCTCCATTGAAAATGAGTAGAGACTCAGCAACGGCATTTAATGTAGCCGAGTTCGTTGAGGATTTCGTTCACCAAGCCTTTCCGCAAACTCATCCCTTTTTCGCGTTTCTAAATGGCAAGCCGCGACTCGTCGCTGATGCGATTCAGAAGATTGTGCCTGAACACTTGCGCGAGGAACTTTGCGGCGCTGACGGTTGGAAGTGGCTTCCCGACCTCATTCGCATTGACCAAAACGACCCAAGCAACGATGGGATTTTCATCAAGTTCGCCAGCGAGTTCTACGGCACGATTGCAGAACTTGAGAAGCAACGGTATATAGCATTTCATAACGATCAACCTGTCGATGCATTTACAAGAGCAGCGAACACATTCAAAGCACGTCAGTTCATTGGCGAGGCGGCTCGCTTTGGGATTTTGCCGAAATATGGCTTCCCCATAGATGTCGTTAAGTTGGATACGAGTTTCAATCAATCGCAAGCAGCGCAAGGGTTGGATTTGCAACGCGATTTGAAAATCGCGCTTGCCGAATACGCGCCTGAGTGTGAAGTGGTCGCTCGGAAAAAAATCTGGACAAGCTGGGGTCTGAAAGTGATTCCTGGGAGACGCTGGGAGCGACGCGGTTTTAAGGTGTGCAAAGAATGCGGTCGCTACGAGAGCATTCGCATCTTAAATGCGCAACAGTATGAGGAATGGCGGAATGAACCGTGTCAAGGTTGTGGTTTAGAAGACTTTCGGCGCAACGGCAAGTTCATTTTTCCCGAATTTGGATTCGTTGCAGAACGAAATGGCAGAAATTTCATCGGTCGAAGACCCGACAAAACCTACGCCAGTCGCGTGCATTTTGCCGAAGATGGGCATCCAATCCAAACGCGAGAGATTGCGAAAAATGGATGCACGATCAGTTTTCAGTGCGCCACCAACGCGAAACTCGGCGTTACCAACGAGTCCCAATTCGTGGTTTGTTCAATCTGCGGATATGCTAAGCAAGGACAGCGCATCCCAAATCAGCACAGAGATCATTTTGGCAGGGAATGCAACGGCACGATCAGCAACGTCTATCTCGGATATGAATTCCGAACCGATGTCGTAAAAATTCAGTGCGCAGAATACGCGCATTCGCCACAACCCGTTCTGCTCTCTATTCTTTACGCGCTTATCGAGGGCGCATCAGAAGCGATGGGCATTTCGCGCAACGACCTCGATGGGTGTTTATACAAAGACAATCATCAAACCTCGCTCATCATCTACGACAATGTGCCGGGCGGCGCAGGTCATGTGAGACGATTCATTAACGAGGAGGGCGTGATTGAAGAAACGCTCCAAGAAGCCTATCGCATCGTCAAAACTTGCAAGTGTGGCGGCGAGACGGGCGATGCGGCTTGTTACGCTTGCTTGCAAAACTACAACAACCAATTCTATCATGACGACCTGAAACGCATGCACGCGATTAAATTCTTTGAGCCATTAGGCTTTTCGCTCCAAGAACAAAATTCATAGGTGAAGATTATCGTCGAAGAGCATTGTGCGCATCTTGTCAAACAGCGGCTCTGTAACCTCGTGGAGAAACGTGGGGTCGTCTTGACGCAGCCAGCCGTTCCGATACCACTTGTGATAGGGGATATACGTAATTTTCCATCCTGCGCGTCGTAGGACTTCAGCGCGCTCAAGTTGTTCTTCGTAGTAGTCGCGCGTGGCGTCGCTCTGCCCGTCAATTTCAATAGCGAGGCACTTATTATGACTTGGATTGTAGAGCGCAAACTCCAAGCGATAACCGCAGCTTTCCACTTGGTTGAAAAGAGCAAGATGATGCTCGCGAGCAAATGCGCTCAAATGCTCCGCGATGCGACGCTCGAACTCGGATTTCAACAGCGCAGGGTTATATCCCCACTTATCCTTGCGAATTGCGAAACTGGCGTCTGGTGGCGAATCAGGGTTGGCATTCGGCTCATAGCCGAAATGTCGCAAGTATTTTTTGACGAGTTGCGCTCTATCAGGAATGCCGCCATAAACAAAGTAAGCGAATTTCTTGGCTCGACTCGTTGCCACATTAAAGCGATTGGGATTTTCAAAATGCGTTGCGCCAAAAGAGCTATTTTTGCCCAAACCCGCAACGATAATCATAATGTCGCGCTCATTGCCTTGAAACTCCTCTGTCGTAGCGACAAACAATTCGTGCTTCTGCCAGTCATCGTCGCGGATACGGGCGCTTATTGCATCGAGTAGCGCATTTTTTGTGTCCGTTAGGAATGCCAAAACCCCGATGCTCGGCGGCTTTTGTTCGGTGAAACCAAGTCTGCTTAAGGGTTCGCTGAGATATGTTTTTTCCTCTATCAACTTCTCGACAAGATTGGCTGCCGCTTCTATTTCTTTCGGCACGACTTTTTCGTTTTCTTCTCGCTCGCCATCGACATAAATCGCCTCAAAACTTGGCTTGTCGCAATGTTCGGGCAGTTCGGTCATAATCCGCAGTCCTCCATTGTCCTCGTAAAAGAAATCGCTCGTGAATTTGGCTAATTGCGGCAACGAGCGGAAATGCTCGTTCAAAGTAATGCGCGGGACGCTCAACTGATTTTCAGGCGCGATGATGAAATCCAAAATGGAGGCTTCGCTTGCGAGCAATTTGCGCTCCTTGGCCTCTTCAAAAGAAATGTTGGGGAAATTTCTATTCCAAGAAAGCGACTCAAATGTTTTGTTGAGTTTGAACAATCCCACCGAAGCCAAGTTGAGTTGTTTGTCGTCTCCGACGACGCAGATGGATTTGCCGCGATAGAACGCGGGCAACGCTTCCGCCAAATTGACTTGCGAGGCTTCGTCAATCACCACCAAGTCGAAAATTTTGCTTTGCATCGGAATCCAGCGGCTCACATAGCGGAGCTCGCAAGCCCAAAGCGGAAACGCTGTCGTCAAGTTGTGAAAATTTATCTGCGACAATTTCTCTCGAATCAAACGCGGGGCGACGTTGCGCAACATTCGTTGAAACGCATCCATATCGTCCTTGTGGCTTCTTGCGTTGCGAAGGCGAGACTGCTCAAAGGAGAGTTGCAAGAACTTGCGCCGCTCTTCCGCAATGCGCTCAGCGATGCGGCGCGTTTCAGTGCGCAAGATGGATAGGTCTGCGTCGGGGGCAAGCCGATGCCGCTCGGTTTCAAAAAACGCTTTCAAGAGTTCAATATGTCGCTCGCCATACTGCGCGCCGTGAGACTTCAAGGCATCGTAATCAGCGCCAAGCCGCGTCGCCATCGCCTTATGCAAGGCGAGCAAAAAAATCGCGTCTTTTCGCGCAATCGCCGTCCCCCTTGAAAATATTTGACGCGCTTTGCTTATTGCTCGCAGGCACTTCTCTAAATCCGCTTGTGGCGACACGTTAGAAAATGCGCGTTCAAGCGCGATGCGACTGATGCGTCTAAAATCTTGCGCAAACGCATCACGGACCCGAATGAAATCTTCATTAGCCTTGTAGAAACTCCTAGCTTGTTCAATGAGGCGGCGAAATCGCGCTTGTTTTTCACGGAGTTCATTTTCCAACCGCTCGATGGCACGCTGCAAATCGCTGAGAGCATTCGCTTGGCGGTCGAGTTGAGCGTTTTGCGCCTCTTGAATCAACCGTTGAATGTAGCCTCTCCACATTCTGCGCTTTTCTGGGTCGCCTTGAATCACGACGATTCCATAGTCGTTGTTCAGGAATCTGTTGACTCTATCGCGCACGACTTGAATCGCGGCAGGCTTGTGCGAGATGAGCAAGACTTTCTTGTTGAGCAACAGAGCGGCAAGCATCATCGCCGTGATGGTGTGCGACTTTCCCGTGCCAGGCGGACCTTGAACGTAGGAGATACTGCACGTGTAGGCATTGATGATAGCAAGCCTCTGATTTTCCGACAGAGGCATCGGGAGTTTTTTCAACATCTCTTCAATGTAGTCACGCTTGCTTTCATCGCTCTGAATCGCGCATCGCCTGTGATCAATGACGCTATCGAGTAAGGCTTGCAAAGTTTCATTGTCGAAGGGCATATCAATGTTCGGCTTGGTCTAAAAGCGTTTTCAGTTCTTCAAAGGCAGTCAGCTCGTCGGGCACGACGGCAAGAAAAAAGAAACGATGCTTGAAAAAGGTCAAGCGATCTTGCATCAACCGTTCAAGGGCGTGGGCAAGTTCTGCGTCTGCGATTGAGAGCGATTCCCTTACATCGCAGTCAGAGATTGCAGGAATTCTCGCGCGGAGTCGCTCAAAAAACCTGTGGGCAAGATTCGGTTCAGAGTTGGGATCTGTGGCTTCGATCTCCTGCTCAATCTTTGCGATTTCTTCGTAAGCATCGGTATTGAGCTGCAAAGCCTGCGATTTAGCATTCGGCGACGGCATCTCAATGCCCTCTTGCGGTTCATTGCCTAAAAGTATGGTTAGAAGGTCGTAGTTCAGCGTAAGTTCTTCCCACCGCTCATAAGGCAAAATCTCGTTTGAGTCCTCATCTCTATCAAGCTCAATAGGCGCGTATAGGAGCGGCGCGGCAAGATGCCGTCGCTGTCGAGCGGCTTGAAGATTGAATCTTCCAACGCATAATCCCAAACCCACAAACAGACGCATCGTTACGCCGTTTCTTTCTGCCTTGCGAATCTGATCCTCTGCCAATTGCCAGTAATTGAGATTAACCTGTGGGTACTCAGAGTAAAGCGGGTTCTGCCCTCTGGGCTTTTTGTAGAGCACGTTCTCAAACCCTTTATTCATCAGAATCTTGCGACTCATCTCGCGCAAGTATCGCAGGTAGGGGATGATGTTAGACATCGTCAAAATCTAATAGATTCTTCTAAACTTCTTCGTAAAGCATCAATGCTGTTTTTCACTTCCTCAAGCTTGGCTTGTTCTTCCTTCGAGCTGCGTTTTGCGCCGTCTGAGAATTCGCTGAGAGTTTTCCTCAAACTTTCAAGTTCGTGCCGAAATAGTCTAATCTCTCCAAGGCTCTGCCAAAGCAGAAAACTTGAGATTGCAGAGAGAATGAGTATGAAAACAAGCAACACGGCTTCTAATGTGAGCGTCATCCGATGAAAAAGAGTTTAGGTGAGCAAGCGTTTGAAAGAAGTTAAGCAGTTGAGCGGCATTTTGCAACGCAACGTTGTCGTCGAACCTGTCGACGCGCCGCTCCTCCGTCGGCTGCTTGCGCTTGGACGCAAGCCCGTCCCCAATTCCAACTTGATTCAGCGCAACGCGCAAAAGTCGTATATTCAGCGTCGCTTCAATTCTTTTCAATTTTCCTCTTAACCAGATGGAACTCTTCGACGCGAAAGAAGCCAAGCCAACATCGATTTCCGCCGAGTATGGCGCGGACAACATTCAGGTTTTAAGCGGCATCGAGCACGTGCGCAAACGCCCCGCGATGTATATCGGCGACGTCGGCATTCGCGGCTTGCATCACCTCGTTTATGAAATCGTCGACAACTCCGTCGACGAAGCGCTCGCGGGCTACAACGATTACATCTATGTCTCCATCAACGCCGATGGCTCGGTAACGGTGCAAGACAGAGGTCGCGGCATTCCCGTCGGAATCAAAAAGGATACGGGCAAATCCGCGTTGGAGCTCGTGATGACCGTGATTGGCGCGGGCGGCAAGTTCGACAAGAGTTCCTACAAGGTGTCGGGCGGCTTGCACGGCGTTGGCGCCAGCGTCGTCAACGCGCTCTCCGAATGGTGCGAAGTGGAAGTTCAACGCGAAGGCAAAATTTTCTTCCAACGCTACAAGCGCGGCGTTCCCGAAACCGACGTCAAGGAAATCGGCAAATCCAAGCAAACGGGCACGAAGACGACCTTTATGCCCGACCCCCTCATCTTCAAAAACCGCGACTTCCGCTTCGAGACCCTCGTCGAAAGAATGCGCGAACTCGCTTATTTGAACCGCAACCTCACCATCGTCATCGAAGACAAGCGCGACGGGCAACGCGAGGAGTTTCACTTCAAAGGCGGCATCGTCGAGTTCGTGAGCGACCTCGACAAAAAAGCGAACCGACTGGCGCTCACCAAAAAGGTCATCTACATCGAGGGCGAAAAAGACGGCACGGTGGTCGAAATCGCCTTTCAATACAACGACTCGTATCAAGAAAACGTCTTCAGCTACGTCAATAACATCAACACGCACGAAGGCGGCACGCACCTGACGGGCTTTCGCAAAGCGCTCACGCGCACGATGAACAACTACGCCGCCAAAAACGACCTCTTGAAATCGGCGAAAAACTTGCAACTCACGGGTGACGACTACCGCGAAGGCTTGACGGCGGTCGTCTCCGTCAAAGTCCCCGAACCGCAATTCGAGGGACAAACCAAAACCAAGCTCGGCAATAGCGAAACGCAGACCATCGTCGAAACGCTCGTCAACGACAAACTCTCGGAGTTCATCGAGCAGAATCCGGGCGTTGCGAAAATCATCATTGAGAAAGCCATTGGCGCGGCGCAAGCCCGCGAAGCCGCTCGCAAAGCCAAAGAACTCACGCGACGCAAGTCGGCGCTCGATTCCTTTTCGCTCCCAGGCAAACTCGCCGATTGCACCATCACCGACCCCGAACTGTGCGAACTCTACATCGTCGAGGGCGATAGCGCGGGCGGCTCGGCAAAACAAGGACGCGACCGGCGCTTCCAAGCCATTCTGCCGCTCAAAGGCAAAATTCTCAACGTGGAAAAAGCCCGCCTGAACAAAATGCTCGAGAACGAGGAAATTCGCACCATCATCACCGCGCTCGGCACGGGCATCGGCGAAGGCGATTTCGACGAACAAAAATTGCGCTACGGCAAGATCATCTTGATGACCGACGCGGACGTGGACGGCTCGCACATTCGCACCCTTTTGCTCACCTTCTTTTTCCGCTACATGCGAAGCATCTTGGAAGCGGGCAGAGTCTACATCGCGCAACCGCCGCTCTACCTCGTCAAATGCGGCAAGGAAAGCGTTTATGCGTGGGACGATGACGAGCGCAACGACGCCATCAAGCGCTTCGAGTCGAAGGGCAAAGAGAACATCGTCGTTCAGCGCTACAAAGGGCTTGGCGAAATGAACCCCGAACAACTGTGGGAAACCACGATGAACCCCGAAACGAGAACCCTTCTGCAAGTTGGCATCGATAACGCCATCGAAGCCGACAAAATCTTCTCGACCTTGATGGGCGACGAGGTCGAGCCGCGTCGTCAGTTCATTGAAACGCACGCGCGCTACGTGCGGCGATTGGACGTGTGAGATTCCGCGCAGCGAAGGCGATTCGACGCGAATCGCCTTTCTCACTGGCGCAACGAAATCGTAAACTCGCTTCTTCGCGCAAAAGCGTAACTTCGCCCCCAACCAACAAAGCGTTCGCCGATGCAAAAACTGCTCGTCGCCGTTCTGCTCTTCTCTTCTCCGCTCTTCGCGCAAGAAAAGCCGAAACTCGTCGTCGGCATCATCATCGACCAATTTCGTTACGATTATCTCGCGCGACTCGAAAAGCGTTTTTTGCCCGCAGGGAAAAATTCGGGCGGGTTTAATCGGCTCATCAAAAATGGCGCGCTGATGACCAACGCCCATTACTCTTTCGCCAACACGCTCACGGCGGCGGGTCATCAAACCATCTTTTCGGGCGTGAATCCGTCGAAGAGCGGCATCATCGCAAACGATTGGCGCGCAAGGGAAATCCAGCGCGAGATGTATTGCGTCTATGATTCCACGGTTCAAGCCGTCGGCATCGAGCCTGAAAAAAACGCGGGGAAAATGTCGCCGCGAAACGCGCTTGTCGAGAACCTCTGCGACGCGCTCAAAAGAGAATCGCCGCAAAGCAAAGTGATTGGCGTCGCCTTGAAAGATAGAGGCGCGATTCTGCCCGCGGGCAAACGCGCCGACGCGGCGTATTGGTTCGATGCGGAATCGGGCAACTGGATTACCTCGACCTACTACCGCGCCGCGCTTCCCGATTGGCTCAATCAATTCAACGCGAGAAAGTTGCCCGAACGTTATCTCGGCAAAACTTGGACGCGACTGCTTCCCGAAAAAGATTACTCGAACATCGACCACGCGCCCGGCGAAGGCACGCTCCTCGGCGAAAGCGAACCCATCTTTCCGCACAAAGTCTTCGACTTGCGAACCGCCCGCGACAATCCGCTGTTCAAGGGCAACAAACTCTACGACCCCATTCCGCCAACGCCTTTCGGCTCGGAACTCACGGCGGAAATCGCCAAAGCCGCCATTGAGGGCGAAGCGCTCGGACAACGTGGCGTTACCGACCTTCTCACGGTCTCGTTTTCCAGCGTCGACTACTGCGGGCACATCTTCGGCTACGAAAGCCACGAAGCGCAAGATTTGGTCATTCGCTTGGATAGGCAACTCGACGACTTCTTCAAGTTCATTGACCAAAAAATCGGTTTCGAGAATTGCCTCTTCATTCTCACCGCCGACCACGGCGTCGCGCCGATTCCCGAACAAACCCCAAACGGCTTGCGCCTATACGAAAAGCCGTTTCTCGATTCGCTCAAAGCCGCCGTCGATACGCTTTATCCAAACGTGATTGAAGCCTTTGCCAACGGCGAGGTCTATCTCAACCTCAAAGAAATCGCGGAAAAGAAATACGAACTCGGAGAGGTTGAAAAGTTCGTCGGTTTGATGGGAATGCATTTGAGCGGCGTTGCGGATTACTACACGCGCCAAGAGCTTTTGAACCTGCGAGAAGTTTTGGAGTTCGATTCCGTCGGAATGGCGGTCTTGAACTCATTTCACCCCGCGCGAAGCGGCGACGTCAAGTTCGTTTTGAAAGAGAATGCGTTTTTCTCGCATCGGCAAACGGGCACGACGCACGGTTCGCATTACCGCTACGACGCGCATGTGCCGATTCTCTTTTGCGGCAAGGGAATTCAGCGCGGGAAGTTTGGTCAAAAGGTCGCCGTTACGGACATCGCCCCAACCTTGCATCGCTTGCTCGGACTGCGAACCCCAATGCGCTACGACGGCAGAGCGTTGGACGAGATTTTGAAGCGATAAATCAGCGCGCGATTTGTCCAACAAAACTTTTCACTTCTTCGCCGCTTTGCGAAGCCTATCCATCAACGCAAGTCCGATGCCGCATTCGGGCACGCTTTGGCAATGAATCGTTTTGAGACCGCGAGCGTCGCATTCGCGGAAAAAGGCGTAGAGGGCGCGCGCGTAGTCGCCCAATCCTTTGCAGATGCGTTGATGCGCAAACGCTTGCGGAGGCTCCCGAAGCCCAATGTATGCGCCGCCGTAGTCGAGGTTCGAAAAATCGTCGATGATTTTCACTTCCGCTTCGGGCGCGTAGTGCCGATACTTCATTCCTGGGCTTTTCGGAATCGACGCGCGGCGCGAGATTTCAAGGCGCGTTTCGGGCGCGATGCGTCGCAATTCTTCGAGCGAGATTGCGCCTGAACGTAGCACGGTCGGGCGTTTGACCGAGCAATCGACGACGGTGGATTCAAGTCCCAACTCGCTGTCGTCGCCTTTCAAGATCGCCTCGATTTTCCCGTTGAAGTCGTCCCAAGCCGCTTTCCACGACGTCGCGCTGGGCTTGCCCGAAAGGTTCGCCGACGGCGCGGCGATCGGAACGCCGCATTCTTTGAGAAACGCTTGCGCGAGTTTGAGCGATGGCATTCTCACGCCAATCGTGTCCAAGCCCGCGGTTACGATGTCGGGCACATACTTGCTGCGCGGCAGAACGAGCGTGAGCGGACCGGGAAAGAAGGCTTCGATGAGGCGTTCCGCGACGGGCGGAATTTTTCGGACCAAGAGCTCCAACTCGTGAAACGAAGCCACGTGCGCGATGAGAGGATTGTCGGGGGGGCGACCTTTGGCGAGGAAAATTTTTTGAACGTGAGTTTCGTCAAACGCATTCGCGCCGAGTCCATAAACGGTCTCGGTGGGAAATGCCACCACGCCGCCGTTGAGCAAAATTTGCGCGGCGATTCTGGGCGATTTCGTCAGTTTTGTTTCCATCGCTAACGAGCAAAAGAACCTCCGTTGACTTCGCCATTTTTTTCGCCCGCAATTCATAACGCCCAAAGGTAAAGGATTTGTTTGGCGCGCGAAACGCTTTCTTGCGCTTTTGGCGCGCTCTTCCGTCGGGCGCAATCGCGTCGTTTTTCAAGCGATGAAAGGCGAATCAACCAAAACGGTTAATCGCGCCGCAAGTCGAAGTTGTAGGTTTTGAATCTTGCCCAGTCAGGCGTTTCGCCGACGCAGGAGGGCGAGGAGGGTTTCTTTGTCCGCGCGCGAAATTTCCCTGCCTTGAATTGGAAAGTTCGGCAGAGAGCGCGCGTAGCGGCGAAGTTCTTGGACGGTCATCGCTTCAAACGATTTCGCGGCGTTTGAGCCTTCGTCGGCGCGGAGCGAGGAGCGTTGCGAGGCGGATTGCGCTGGCGCGCTGGAAGGCTTTGTCGCGGAGCGCGAAGAGGACGCGCTCAATGGATTGACGCTTGCGGGCGCGTTGGGCTGTTTCTTGCGAGGGCGAACCTCCACGTAAATCAACTCGTCGTGAAGCTCGACATCGGGTCTTGGAATCACATGAGCGGCGACGAGCGTGCCGACGCGCTGCGCCGCCATTCGCCCCGCATCAACGGCGGATTGAACGGCGGCGACATCGCCCACCACTTTGACGGTCATTAGCCCCGCATCGACGCGATCGATGGAAATCAATTTTACGTCGGCGGTTTTCAAAGCGGCATCGGCGGCTTCGATGGCGGCGACGAGACCTCGCGTTTCAATCAATCCAACGGCAAGTTCTTCGCGCATCTTTGGCGAATTAGGCGGAACGCTTCGGAAGGATCATCTCGACGTCGGCATGCGGTCGAGGAATCACGTGAACGGAGACAAGCTCGCCGACGCGCTGCGCCGCCGCCGCGCCCGCGTCGGTCGCCGCCTTGACCGCGCCCACGTCGCCGCGCACCATAACCGTTACATAGCCGCCGCCGATGGCTTCCTTGCCGATGAGTTCGACCTTGGCGGCTTTGACCATCGCGTCAGCCGCTTCGATCGCGCCGACCAAGCCTTTGGTTTCAACCATTCCCAAGGCATCCATTGCCATATTGAAGTTTCTCCCGTTGAGTTTTTGAAATGAGAATTGAGCGTCGATTTGAAGTTACGCCAAAGGCGAGCATTTGCAAAGCGCGCTATCGCCCGTAAAGGCGTTGGCTCGCGGTTTCGTATTTGTCGCCCGCTTTCCAGCGCGGCGCGTTCGGGTTGTCGGCGATGCGCCTTGCCGCCCAAATGAACGCCTTGACGAAGCGATGAAAGTATCGAAAATCGAAATGCTCGTCGGCTTGGTCGGCGGCTTGATGATAGTATTTGTTGATGGCATCGTCGAAGGCGCGAAAGCCGGGACTAAACGTGAGCGCGGGAACGCCTTTCTTGGCGAAACTGACGTTGTCGGAACGATCGAAAAGATTTTGTTCGGGCGCGGGATCTTGAATCGCCTCCAGTCCGAAGGCTTTGCAGGCTTCGATGAGGTCTTGCTCCGCCGTCGAGCGTTCCAAGCCAATGACGGTAACGACGCTCGTGTCGTTGTAACCCGCGCCATCGACGTTGAGGTTGAAGACGACCTTGTTGAGCGGAACGAGAGGATGTTCGGCGTAGAACTTGCTTCCGAGCAAGCCCATTTCCTCGCCCGTGCAAGCGAGAAAAATGACGCTGCGTTTCGGCGGCGATTCGCCGAAAACCCTTGCGGCGCAAAGCAAGGCGGTCGTTCCCATCGCGTTGTCGCGCGCGCCGTTGTAGATGGAATCGTCGGAGTTGGGCGTGGGTTGAATGCCGATGTGGTCGTAATGCGCCGAAAGCAACACGTATTCGTCTTTGAGCCTCGCGTCCGTTCCCTCAATCGTTCCGACGACGTTGTTTGAGATGACTTTCTGTTTCTTGTATCCGTCGGTTTCGAGTTTGCCCGCGAGTTTCTTTTCGGATTCGACGAAGGCGCGAATTTGAGAATCGTCGTCGTTCAAGAGCAAGTGCGGAAACGACGATTGCGTCTCCGAACCGTCGTCGAGCGCGAGCGTCGTTCTGCCAACGAGCGATTTGAGACGCGAGAGCGGAAACCCAAAGCGATAGAGTTCGACGAGCGCGAGCGCGCCTTTGGCTTTGGCGATTTCTTGCTTGCGCTGAAACGCGCCGAAAAGTTCTCGCGGCGAATCGTCTTCGGACGTGCCGATGCGCGCCACCACGATTTTGCCTTTGGCGTTGATGCCCTTGTAGTCGTCGCGTCCCGTCGCGCTATCCACGATGCCGAAACCCGCATAAACGACGGGCGCGGACACGCGCGTCGCCTCGCCCGAAAGCAGCAGCGTCTCGTCGTTTGAAAACGTTTTGTCGCCGATGGCAAGAGCGACGTCGTTTGGCGCGCTTCGCTTGATGAAGGGAACGGGCTGAAGATAGTTCGGCGCGAGCGGCTTCAAGCCATATCGCAAAAATCGCGAGGCGATGTAACGAGCGGCGACGTCGTTGCCATGCTCGCCCGTCATTCGACCGCCCAATTCGTCGGAAGCGAGAAACTTGATGTGCGCCGCAGGCTCGTTGAAGGGAAGCGAAAATTCAGGGCTGGATTGCGCGAGCAAACAAGAAGCCCAAAGAACGAAGATGAGCGAAACGATAAATCGCATAGCGGATGCGTTTTTGAACGGCGGGCAATATACGCCAAAACGAAAAAGAAAAGGCGTTCAAGTTTTGAACGCCTTTTCTCGTTTAACCCAAACCTGCGGCTCTACTTTTCCGCCGCAACCGTTTTGGCTTCTTCGGCAACCGCGCCATGCGCTTTGAGCGTCGACTGCATGCGCTTGTATTCCGTGATGTCGGCGATAGCCGTAACCTTGCACTTGATTCCGTCTTTGACCATCAAGGTCGGCACGACATAGATGTTGCGCAATTCGCCATCTTTTCGCACCACGACCCATTCGGCAGGCATTTCGGGCGCGCCCGCCATAAACGCATCGTGAATGCGCGCCGCTTCGGCGCGATAATGTTCGGGCACGACCATCGTGAAATGCTTGCCAAGCATTTCTTCGCGCTCGTAGCCGTAAAGTTTGAGATACGCCTCGTTGAAATCAACGAAGTAGCCGTTCTCGTCCGTTACGCAAATCGCCATTCCCGCGTTTTCAAAAACGGCGGCGCGGAAACGTTCTTCCGTCGGAAACTCAAATTTCTTCTTGCTCATTGGAATGCCTCCTTTTGTTTAGCCTGCGTTGTGAGTAATTTTCAAACCAATTGTGGCGAAGAATTTACGCTTTTGGTCTTTTTCCCAAAATCACGGCAATCCTTTCGCTCGAAGCGTCTTTCGTCAAGAATCGTGCCGAACTCGAAAAAAAAAGACTCGGCTGCCCCAAGCCGAGTCCCTCTATCAACAAAACAACAAAGGAGGCTCTGATAAGCAGGAATCAGAGTCTTTGGTGTGAGAAAGAACAGAGTGATTATTAACTGCCGCAAATATACGATGAACCGCTCGACGTGTTGCATTAAGGAGACGTAAAATTTTTTCCTTTTTGCGGGGGGCGAAGCGAGGGGTTGACGAATGGAGGTCGCGTCGTTTCGTCAAGCCCGTTGAGTCGGCACATTCAATTCGCGGAATGTCTTACGCTTTTAGCGAGCCAATGTAACTTTTGAAATCGCCATTGCCTGGAGTGGAAAAGTAACGCTCAATTTGTTCGGCGACGCTCACGCTGAGGGTTGGATAAACGAAGTTCATCGTGCCGATTTGCACTGCGCTCGCGCCGACGAGGAAGAACTCCATCGCGTCTTCAAAACTGGCGATGCCGCCCATTCCGACGATTGGGATTTTCACGGCGTTGTAGACTTCCCAAACTTTTGCGAGCGCGACAGGCTTGATGGCGGGACCCGACAAGCCGCCCGTCACGTTTTTGAGCAACGGTTTTCGGGTTTTGTAATTGACCGCCATTCCGACGAGGGTGTTGATGAGCGACAGGGAATCGGCGCCGCCCCGCTCCGCCGCCAAAGCGATGCTGGCGATGGAGGTGACATTGGGCGTGAGTTTTATCATCAGATGGCGATTGGTAACTTTTCGCAGTTCGCTCGTGATTTCAAACGTCGCGCCCGCGTCCGTGCCAAAGATGATGCATTCGCCCTTGACGTTTGGACAAGAGAGATTGATTTCGTAGCCGCTAATGCCGTCCGCTTCTTCCAAACGACGCGCGACGGCGCAGTAGTCGTCAATGGATTTTCCCACGATGTTCACGATGACGCTCAATCGTTGCGAGCGCAGGAAGGGCATTTTTTCGGCGATGAAGCGCTCCACGCCGACGTTGGCAAGTCCAATCGCGTTGAGCATTCCAGATGGCGTCTCGACGATGCGTTGTGGCGGATTGCCTTCGCGCTCTTCGAGGGAAATCGCCTTCGTCACGATGCCGCCAAGCTTGGAAAGGTCAATGAGTTTGGCGAGCTCTTCGCCGTAGGAAGCCGTGCCGCTGGCGAGCAAGACGGGATTTTTCAGGTCGAGTCCGCGCCCCAGCGAAATGGCGGCAGGTCGCGTTTCCGTGAGTTCAGTCGTGAGCATGGTTGGCGATTCGGGCGCAATCTACGCAACTTTTCGTCAATGCGATGCGACGCGAGGTTAGGGCGAGAGACGGTCGATTTTCCAAGAGCCGTCGAGCTGTTTGAGATAGCGAAAGCGGTCGTGCAGTCGGGACGGTTGTCCTTGCCAGAATTGAAACTCGTCGGGCAACACGCGGTAGCCGCCCCAGAAGGGCGGCAGCGGCACGTCGCCCGTTGGGTATTTGAGACCGATTTCGGCGACGCGCTTCAAAAGTTCGCCGCGCCCTGAAATGACGGCGCTTTGCTTCGATGCCCATGCGCCAATGCGACTTCCAAGCGGTCTGGTCTTGAAATAGGCTTCGGATTCTTCGCGGGAAATTTTCTCGACGCGCCCCATCACGCTAACCTGCCGCTCCAAAAGTTCCCAATGAAAGCACAAAGCGGCGAAGGGATTTTCGGCAAGTTCTTGTCCTTTGCGACTTTCGTAGTTGGTGAAGAAAACGAACCCGCGATCGTCCAGATGTTTGAGCAAGACGACGCGCGCCGACGGTTTGCCGTCTTTGGTCGCCGTGGCGAGCGTCATGGCGTTGGCTTCGAAGAATGCGACGTCGCGCTTTTTTTGCGCTTCAAGCGCGTCTTGAAACCACTTCTCGAACTGCTTGAAGGGGTTTGGATCCAAATCGCCTTCTTGCAATCCGCCGAGCGTGTAATCCTTGCGAAGATCTGAAATCGAGAGAGACATTGCGTTTGACGAAAAGTTTTCCGCGCCGTTCAGAGACGCGCGCAGCGGGCGACGAATTGAGCGAGCGTTTCGGCGGCGCAGAGCGCCGAGCCAAGCATCGCAATGACGAGTTTGAGGCTCAGACGGTTGCGCAGGCGCGCTTGATGACGCAAAATGTCGTCCTTGCGGCGCATCGCCTTGTCGTAGTCCGCCAGCGCCACGACCTTGAAGACGCGAGCCGAATATCGCGCTTTTCCTTTGGAATCCACATAGCGCGCTTGCATCTCGACGAGCGCCACGTCGTCGTCGTATTGCACGGCGTAAAGTTTCTGTTTGCTGAACGGCGTCCAATCTTGATTGTAGTGAAATTTGAAGCGGACTTCGCAATCGGGATTGTGTTCGAAAAAGTGCGAGACGTTGAAGATGACGCGCCGCGCGATGTAATTGACGCGCGTCGAGAACGTGAGCCACCTGAACGCATTGAGTTCTTGCGGCGCGGCTTGCGCGAGCGGATTGACGGGAACGCCGTTTTTGAGCAACTCCTCGACGGTTACTTGACGCTGTTTGGGTCGCTCTTTGCTAACGAGTTTTTCCCATCGGCGCGGAAAGCGCGTTTGAAACTCGCGGTCGTATTCCTCTTTGAGCGCGGGGTTGAGCAGAACGCGCTTCGCATCGAGAATGAGCTTGGCGCGCTCTTCGGCGGTTTGCTTCGTGAGCGGGTCGGCGTTGGCGAAGCGATCGGGGTGCCACTGTTTGATTTGCGCCACAAACGCCGCCTGTATGAGTTCGGGCGCATCGTAGGGGCGCACGCGCAACACCTCATAGTAATTCTTGAACCGTTCTGACGAAAGACTTGCGCTCATACTGCCACGCAAAGAAAACGATGGAGACGATTTGGTCGGTTGCGAGGCAAAGATATTGGTTTTGCGTTGGGTTCGCAACGCATTTGCGCAAGCGCGGTCGCCAAAACGAAAGCGCAAGCGCCTTGCTCAACCGACTTTTTCCAACACGTCGGGCGTGATGATGTCCAAGCCCTTCTGTTGCGCGTAAAGCTCGGCTTTCCGCTTCAATTCTCTGCTGAACGAAATTTGCGAGATGAACGGCGCGCGCTTCGTCTTCTCTTGAAGCGCCGCTTTGGCTTCGGCGGTCCAAACGAACGTCTTCTCCGAATCGACCCGCTCGGCGCAAAGCTTGTGCGCAGGCAAAAATTGAAAGAGCGTGTCGTAGAGAATGTTGACGATTTCTTGAACGAGATAAACCGCTCCCGAAAAGCCCATATACGGCGTGCCCAACGCCCGACGCACGAACGGACCAGGGTAGCCCGATTGAACGAAGTAGGTCTTCGCGCCAACCTCGCTCAAATAAATCTTGTCGACGATTCTGCCGAACATAATTTGCGGCGGATTGGATTGCAGACGTTTGCGAATCTCGTCGTTGTTGGCGGTCGCGGAGTTTTCGGCGAATAGGCAATTCATTCCGAGTTCGTCTTGCAGGAGCGTCTTCAAGCCTCTGGCGTAGGTCTGCGAGGCGCAAACGGCGAAATTCACCGTCGGAAACCACTCCGATTGCGGTCCGCGCCACAAGTCCCAGATGAGTTTGAGCGTCGAGCGTTTCTCTTCGGCAAGAAAGGCTTTGGCTTGCGCCTCTTTGCCCAACAATTTTCCCAACTCAACGACGAAACGTTCCGTCGCTTCAAGCCCAAAGGGCGCGTAGAGACAGGGGCGACCCAGTTTTTCGGCGAGCGTTTTTCCGAACTCTTCATACATCACGACGACGACGTCGCTATGTTTGAGGTCGGATACGTCGGCGAGCTTGGATTCTATCGGAAAGACGCGCTTCACCATGCCGCCCGCGCCGCGAATGAGCCGCTTGATTTCGTGAAGGTCGGAAGGCGAATTGAAACAACCGTAGGTCGGACCGATGATGCTCACCGAGCCGCGCTCGATTTGAGCGGGCTTTCGGTCGTCGTAGTTGTCGAAGCACCATGCGAGCGCGCGGTCGCGCCCTTGCCACTCGTCTTCGGAGAGCGAATTGGACGGAAAGAACTTGATGTCGGGATAGAGAGCGGCGAGCATCTGCGAATGATCCGCGCCAATCATTTCGCTTTCGGCGGTCGAGAGCACGATGAGGGTTTTGCCCGTGTCGAGCAATTTCTCGATGGTTTGCTTGGTGATGTTCGCCGTGCCGCTCGTCGAGATGGCTTGTTCGGTGAGGTCGGTCGGCGTGAAGTTTCTGAGATACGGAATCGCGTCGGTGTAGTCAATGACGGCGACGCCGACGAGGTTGTAACAGCCAATCGGCGCGTCGGCGATGATGTGCACGTCGGGCATCGCGCCAAACGTGTTCACCGCGCCCCAATACGCGCTCGTCGTGGATTCGTCTCGAATGATTTTCGTCATGGGTCGTTCATTTTTTTGAGAATATACGACCTCACGAGGCAACGCGGCGCAAGCGTTCAAAGAGCGCGTCGATGTCCGCTTCCGTCTGATACAGTCCGAAGCCAAAGCGCAAGCGTGCGCCGCGTCGGTCAATCACGACATCGAGTTTCGAGAGTTCCGCTTCGATGAACTCGGCGTTTGGAACGTCGAACGTGAGAAAATTCCCTCGCGCCTTTATGTGAATTGGCGGAACGAGGCGTTCCACCGTGAGCCATTTCAAGCGCGCTTCGGAGAGTTTTTCCAAAAAGCGTTTCTGCAACCGTTTCGCATGGTCGTGAATTTGAGCGACGGAGAGGTTTTGCGCTTCGAGCCAATCTCCGACGGCGTTCCAGCGATACAAGCCGCTGGGGTCGAAGGTCGCGCCGAAAAAGCGAAATCCGTCGCTCGCGTAAGCGACGTCGTGGACGCGTCGGTTTGAAAGCGCGCCGAACTCCGCGAACCAGCCCGTATTCATCGGACGAAGCGCGCAACCTTTGGGAACGCAGAGAAAACAAACGCCCTCGCCCGCTTGCGCGTATTTGTAGCCGCCCGAAAGATAGAACGCTCGACGCTCGATGGGCTTCATTGAAAACGGAATCGCGCAGAAGCTATGGTAGCCATCAATCACGACGAGCGTTTGTTCCGACGACGCGGCGGAAACGACGCGCTCTAAATTTTCCACTACGAAGCCAGAGTTGAAAAACACGTGGCTGAAAAAAACAAGGTCGCAAGTCGCGCGCTCGATGGCGCTCGCAAAGCGATCTTCAAACGATTCAAACGGCTCGACGGGGATTCGGACAACATGCGCCTTTCCGCTTTCTTCGAGACGCGCGATTTGACGCGAAAAACTGTGGAACTCGCCATCCGTCGTGAGAATCCGAATCGGCAAGCGCTCGAAGCACGAGAGCAATCGAACCACGAATTCGTGCGTGTTGGGCGCGAAGGCGATTTGTTCGGGGCAAGAAAGGTCGATGAGGCGCGCGATGTGGCGTTGCGCTTTCGGAACGACGGTCGAGAACACGTGCGCCCATTTTTTGTCGGCAAGCCGCGCCGAATCGTCCCAATAGTTCAGGTGCGCCTCTCGCGTCGCGTCGAGCCAATAGTGATGGCTGTGCGCGGCGAAGTGCAATCGGTTTGGGTTCGCGGAAAGAAAACGCGAATAGTGCGAGCGATGCATTCTTGATTCGAGATGACTTTCGTCAATTTAGCGCATTGAGGACTGTCGAACCTCGCCCGACTCCTCTCCTTTCGCAAGAAGAGAAGCGCGCCGCATCGTCCGCGGAAGCGGATTGAAATCTCAGCCGAATGAGTCCGAGCGTAGCGAGGAAGCCGCGAGCGCTTTCGGTCGAAATCGAACTTCTCTTCTCCGTTTCGTTCAAAACGACCCTTGCGGCTTGTTCGCAGCGCGCGAAGGCGGAAGGCTTCGGGAAATGTTCGCAAGGTTGATTAAATTCGCCAAACTTTTCGTCGCATCACAATTTGAAGGCATCAGGCGTTTCCGTTTGCGCGGAAGGCTTGTTGCCTTTCTTTGTTCGAGCGCAACGGATTTCGCGCTTTTGCTCGAAACGATTTGCGAAAATTCATCGCCGTTGCGAAAAGATGCAGACCACCGAACTCTTCGACCAAACCACGTCTCAAAACGCCCAAGCGTCCGAACCGCCGAAGCCGAAGAGCGCGCCCAAGAAGAAAACGGCGAAGAAGCCGACCAATCCGCTCGTCGAGTCCATCGCCAAGCGGCGCGAGGAAATTTGGGGCGCGCTCATAATGCTCGCGTCCGCGCTTTGTCTCGTCGCGCTCTTTTCATACAGCGTCGAAGACGAGGTCATCATCGAGAACGTGTCGCTTTGGGAAGGGTTCTCCGACGTCGGTCATCGGGCGGCGCAAGAACTGCGCAACCCGCTCGGACTTTTCGGCGCGAAACTCTCGTCGTTTTTGATGCGCTCCATTTTGGGCTATCCGACCGCGTCGCTCCTGATGATTTCAGCCTTTTGGGGCTACGCGCTATTTCGCCGACAAGGCTTCTCGAAGGCGATTTACCTGACCGTCTATGGCGTTGTTTTCGCCACGATTCTCGCCTCGCTGTTCGGCTTGACGGAATTTTCTTTCAGCGAATCGATGTCGGGCGCGATTGGGCGATTTATCGCAACGACGCTCTCGACGCTCATCGGAGGCTTTGGCGCATGGTGTTTGCTCTCGGCGTTGATGTTGCTCGTCGTCGCGCTGTTCATCGACCTTGATTTGCAGAAGACCTTCGACCGCATTGCGTATCTGACGCGCGACAAGGCGAGCGAAATCGCAAGCGGCGTGACGCTCAAATTCAAAGAATGGCGCGAAGCGCGAGAACGCGCGCTCCAAGAGGAACTTGCCGAATCGGAAGACGAGTTCGATTCCAGCGACGCGCCCGCGCCAGAGCCAGCGGAAACGGCTCGCGCCGAAGCGCCTCCAAAAGAGACCGCGAAATCCGATCGAAGCCAAGAACGGAAAGCCGAAGCCGCTCAAACGCCGAGCGCGCCAACGCCTGAACGCCACGATGCCGCGCCTTGCGCAAGCCCGTCGCAAGACGAGCCATTCGCTCCGCGCGACCTTTTGAGCGACATCGCAAACGACGCGAAGCCTGAATCATCGCCCGCAACGCCTTTGCCCGAAGAGACCGCCCCGCCCATCGTCGTTGAAACCAAGTCGCTCGAAAGCAAAGAGAACGGAACGAGCGCGCCGCCCGCGCAACCCGCGTCCGCGCCAACCCGCTACGAACCGCCGCCGCAAACGCGACCGCTCTCAATTGAAGAAGCCATCGACCGCGAACTTGAAAAACTTTTGAACGGCTTTGAGCGCGAGTCGGAAAATCCAACGAGCCAACCCACCAGCGTCGCTCCGCAACCAATCGCTCCGCTCGCTCCGCGCGAAGAGCGCGACGAGAAAAATCTCGCTCCATCGCCCGAAAGACGAGAAAAAGACGAGGTGCTTGACGCGCTTCTTGCCGAACTCACCGCGCCAAAAGCCAAATCGGAACCTGCGACCGAAGAACTCGTCGTCACCGTCAAAGAAGGAGCGCGAGAGAAAGAAGCCAACTTGGACGAGCGCGAATTGGAGGTCGAGACGAAAGAGCGTTTCACCTATCAGTTCCCGTCGGTCGATTTGCTCATCGACCCCGAACCCGAAACCGACGCGGTCTCGATCGAGGAGCTTGAAGAGAACAAGCGCAAACTGCTCGACAAACTTCGCATCTACAAAATCGAGGTCGTCAGAGTCGAGGCGACGGTCGGACCGCGCGTTACGCTTTTCGAGCTTGAACTTGCGCCCGATGTCAAGGTCTCGCGCATCACGTCGCTCGCCGACGATTTGGCGATGGCGATGGCGGCTCGCGGGATCCGCATCATTGCGCCGATTCCGGGCAAGAACGCCGTCGGGGTCGAAATTCCGAACTCCAAGCCGCGCATCGTGCGCATCAAGACGCTGTTGCAATCGGAAAAATTCAAAAACTTCAAAGGCATTTTGCCCATCGCCTTCGGCAAGACCATTGCCAACGAAATCTACATCGACGACCTTGCGCGAATGCCGCACTTGCTCGTGGCGGGCGCGACGGGGTCGGGCAAGTCCGTCGGCATCAACGCAATCCTCACGAGCCTCATCTACTTCTGCTCGCCCGAAAAAGTCAAGTTTCTCTTGATCGACCCCAAGCGCGTAGAACTTTTTCCGTATCAGAAGCTCAAACGCCATTTCCTCGTGAAGTTCAAAGATTTGGACGAGCAAATCATCACCGACACGAGCAAAGCCGTCTATGCGCTCAAATCGGTCGAGAAGGAAATGGACTTGCGTTACGAGCGTCTTGCCAAAGCGGGCGTGCGCAACATCAAGGATTTCAACGCGAAGTTTTCCGACGAGGCTCTGCCCTACATCGTCGTCGTGATTGACGAGTTGGCGGATATGATGATTACGGCGGGCAGAGACGTCGAGGAGCCCATCGCTCGTTTGGCGCAATTGGCGCGCGCCGTCGGGATTCATTTGGTCGTGGCGACGCAACGACCGAGCGTCGATGTCATCACGGGCGTTATCAAAGCCAACTTCCCCGCTCGCGTCGCCTATCAAGTCGCCAGCAAAATCGACTCGAGAACGATTTTGGACGCGATGGGCGCGGAGCAATTGTTGGGACACGGCGACATGCTCTACTTGCCCGCCACCGAACCGAAGCCGATTCGCATTCAAAACGCTTTTGTCTCGACCGAAGAGGTCGAGGCGATTACGGAGTTCATTGACGCGCAAAAAGGCTACGACCTTTCGCTCGAATTGCCCGCGCCCGACCTGAAACTGACGAGTTCAAGAGGCGAGATGGACGATGAAGACGACGGCGATTTCGAGCGCGACAAAATGTTCGAGGAAGCGGCGCGACTCGTGGTGCGTCATCAACAAGGAAGCGTCTCGCTGTTGCAACGCCGATTGAAGCTCGGCTTCGGCAGAGCGGCGCGCATTATGGATCAGTTGGAACAAGCGGGCATCGTCGGCAAACCCGACGGAAGCAAGCCCCGCGAAGTCTTGGTCGAAAGCGAAGACGCGCTCGAAGCGCTTTTGAGAAATTTGGACTAAACCCTTGCGCGAGCGATTTTATTTTTCCGCGCAAAATGCCGTTCTTGCGCGCCGTCTCAAACGGAGAGCATCAACGATGAACGAAACCACTGCGCCAGCGCTCACGCTTGAACGAGAAGCCGAACTCTTTTTTCATTCCTACGCTCGTCTGCCGCTCGATGTCGTCTGCGGCGAAGGGAACTACCTCGTAACGCGCGACGGGCGGAAGTATTTGGATATGATCGCGGGCATTGGCGTAAACGCGCTTGGCTACGGCAACGCGCGCGTCGCAAGCGCAATCGCCGAACAAGCCCGAAAGCTCATTCACGCCTCGAACCTGTTTCTGCTCGAACCGCAATTCAAACTCGCCGAAAAACTCCTTGCGCTCACGGGCTTTTCAAAAGTCTTCTTCTGCAACAGCGGCGCGGAAGCCAACGAGGGCGCGATGAAGCTCGCGCGCAAGTGGGCGGCTCGCGTTTCGCCCGAAAAGAGACAATTGCTCTCGCTCACGAATGGCTTTCACGGCAGGACCTACGGCGCGCTCACGCTCACGGCGAAAGCCAAATACCACGAGGGCTACGAGCCGCTCTTGCCCGAAACGGGCTACATCGATTTCAACGACCCGCAGGACTTGGAAAAGAAGGTCTCGGACAAAACCGCCGCCGTCTTCGTCGAGTATGTGCAAGGCGAAGGCGGCATTTGCGGATTGTCGCAAGAGTTTCTCGAAGCGTTGGACGCGCTCCGCGCCAAGCATAATTTTCTCATCGTCGCCGACGAAGTGCAGGCGGGCGTGGGCAGAACGGGCAAGTTTTTCAGTTATCAGCATTTCAATGTCGCGCCCGACGTGATTTGCGCCGCAAAGCCACTTGGCGGCGGCTTGCCGCTTGGCGCCATCATCGGCAACGAGCGCGTCGCGGACGTTTTCACCAAAGGCGTTCACGGCACGACCTTCGGCGGCAATCCCGTCGCCTGCGCCGCAGGACTGGCGTTGATTGAAGAACTCGAAGCCAAAGACTTGATGCGACGCGCCGCCGAATTGGGCGCGTTCTTCAAAGCCGAACTCGTCCGATTGATGCGCAAGCACATTCAAATTCGCGCCGCGCGTCAATACGGCTTGATGATTGGCGTCTCGACCTCGCGCGAGGCGAGTTACTACGTGTCGAAGATGTTGGAAAAGGGCGTCATCATCAACGCCACCAACGGCAACGTCATTCGCCTGCTGCCGCCGCTGACCATCACGGAATCGGAGATTTTGCAAGTCGTCGCCGCGTTGGACGAGGTTTTCAGCGCGGAGTGGCGTTCAACCTAATCCAAGACGCGCCTTCAATCGCTTCAAGACGGGTTCGGGCACGAAATCCGAAACGTCGCCTCCCAAGCTCGCCACTTCACGAATGATGGACGAAGTGAGGTAGGTGTATTTTTCGTTGGGCATCAAGAACACCGTCGTGATGTCGGGGCAGAGATGACGGTTCATCAAGGCGATTTGAAATTCATACTCGAAATCGGCGACCTGCCTTAGCCCGCGAATGATGGCGACGGCGTTCTTCTCTCGCGCGTAATCGATGAGCAATCCCGCTTGAAGCGTGTCGACGGCGACTCTCGGAAAGCGCGAAACGCTCTCGCGGATCATCTCGGCGCGTTCATCGGCGCTGAACATCGGTCGCTTCTGCGAATTGATGGCGACGGCGATGATGATTTCATCGAAAATGTTGCAGGCGCGTTCCAAAATGTCGATGTGTCCGTTGGTGAAGGGGTCGAAGGTTCCAGGATAAATCGCTCGTTTCATCGTCAGTAGGCATAATGTTGCGTCGGCGCAAAAGAGCCTCCTTGCGATTTGCGCCCGCGGAGTTCGCAACCCGCGACGAACAACAGTTTGCGAAATTAGCGCATTCAACGAGAAAACGATGCAAACGCCGCTTTCGCTCGCGCAAACTTACTTTCAAAACCTTCAAGACACGTTCCGAAGCGACGCGCGCGAACTCACCTATCGCCGATGCTTGCAAGATTTCATCGAAACGCTAGGCAACGCCTTTGGCAGAACGCTTGCCGCCAAAAACGAACTCGCTCGGCTCAAAGGCAACATCGCGCCCGACCTCGCCATCGAAGAGAACGCAACCCCAATCGGCTGGATTGAAACCAAAGACCTCGACGCTGACTTGGACAATGCCGAAAAAACCGACCAACTCTTCATCTACAAAAAGCAACTTCGCAACCTTATTCTCACCAACTACCTGGAGTTCCGCTGGTTCGTGGCGGGCGAAGAAAAACTGCGCGCCACCTTGATCGCAAAGCAAGGGAGCGACCTCTGTTTGCTCAATGAAAACATTGAGCGCGTCGCCCTGCTCTTCGAGAGTTTTTTCAACGCGGAACAACCCACCATCGACTCGCCCAAAGCGCTCGCCGAAAGAATGGCGGCGTCCGCGAAACTCATTCGGCAAGCCACGCTCAAAACCGTTCAAGACGACCCCGATTCGCCGCTCAACGCGATGCTCGCCGATATGCGTCAGACGCTCATTCCCAACCTCGCCGCCGACGACTTCGCCGATATGTATGCTCAAACCGTCGCCTACGGTCTCTTCGCCGCGTGGCTCAATTCCAATGAGCCGCAAGCGTTTTCATCGGAACTCGCGTTCAAATCCATTCCCGCCACTAGCCCGTTTCTCAAAAAGTTCTTCGCGTTTCTTTCGACCGTCGAGCGTTTGGAAACGGTGCAATGGATCGTCGATGACCTTGTTCGGCTCTACAAATTCGCCGACTTGCAAAGCGTTTTGCGAGATTTCGGCAGAGGCACGATGCGACTCGACCCCGTCGTGCATTTCTACGAAACATTCCTTGCCGCCTACGACCGCGAAACCAAAAAAGACAGAGGCGTTTTCTACACGCCTGAGCCCGTCGTGAGTTTCATCGTCCGCTCCGTCGATAAACTGTTGCAATCGCATTTCGAAAAGCCCGACGGACTTGCCGACAAAGACGCCATCATTCTCGACCCTGCGACGGGGACGGGCACGTTTCTTTACGCCATTGTCTCGCAAATCTATGAACGCAGAAACGGCGCCTTTTGGAACGAGTATGTCGAGGAGAATCTTCTGCCGCGTCTCTTCGGCTTTGAACTGATGATGGCGCCTTACGCTATTGCGCATCTAAAACTTCTCATTCACTTGCGCGAACTCGGCTACCAGCCAAGAAAAGACGCGCCGATTGGCGTTTATCTCACCAACGCGCTCGACCCCGCCACGCGCGCCAAAGAAACGCTGGGCTTTGGGCAGTTCATCGTCGAGGAAGCCGAAAGAGCCGCCGAAGTCAAAGAAGAGAAAAAAGTGATGGTCGTCTTGGGCAATCCGCCCTACAAGGGTTCGTCGCTCAACCCAAGCGAGATTGAAATCACCGACCCCAAAACGCAAAAACGCCGCAAAGAAAAAACCTACATCGGCAAACTGATTGAGGATTACAAGTTCGTCGATGGCAGAAAGTTGGAAGAGCGCATTCCGAAGTGGCTGCATGACGATTAGGTCAAATTCATTCGCATCGGGCACTGGCGCATTGAGCGGTCGGGGTACGGCTTTCTGGCGTTCATCACTAAAAACGGCTTACTTGACATTCCCACCTTTGGCGGATTGCGTCAAGCCTTGATGAACGCATTTGACGAAATCTACGTGTTGGTTTTGCACGGTAGCGCGAAGAAACAAGAAAAAGCGCCCGACGGCAGCAAAGACGAAAACATCTTTCCGATTCAGCAAGGCGTGTGCGTCAGTCTTTTCGTGAGGCGAAAGAAGCGAAGCCAGAAGCCCGCGAAAGTCTTTCACGCCGAGCTATTCGGACGGCGCGAAGCCAAGCACGAGTTTCTCTTTCGCAACGACGTCAAAAAGGTCAAGTGGACGCGCCTGTCGCCCGCCTCGCCGATGCATTACTTCGTTCCGAAAGACGATGCGTTGCGCGAGCGCTACGAGTCGTTTTGGAGCGTCAAAGACATTTTCCCCGTGAATAGCGTTGGCATCGTAACGTCGCGCGACCATTTTGCAATCGCGTTCACGCAAGAAGAGATGGAGCAACGCATCAAGAAATTTCGCAACCCAAGTTTTACGGATGGAAAAATCGCGTTTGAATTTGACTTGAAGGACACGTCTTCATTCAGCCTTGAAAAAGCGCGAAAGGCTCTTCTTGCCGACAAGAATTGGAAAGAAAAAATACTGCCGATTTTATACCGACCCTTTGACCGTCGTTTTATAATCTACGATGCGTCGATATTGGAGCGCCCTCGACGCGAAGTGATGAAAAATATGATTGAAGAAAATTTGGGCTTGATTGCGACGCGGCAAGTAAATGGCGCATTTCGTCATGTCGGCGTTGCAAACTCGCTTATGGAATCGTGCGCGATTTCGTCGAAGACAAAAGAAATCAACTATCTTTTTCCGCTCTATGTCTATGAAAGCGCGCGGAATGGCGCGGACATTGACGACGTTGAAAAGGAAAAGAAGCCGAACTTGAACGCGCAGTTTGTCGCCGCGTTGGAAGCGAAAATCGGCGCGCGGGCAACGCCCGAAAAAATTTTCCGATACCTTTACGCCGCGCTTCATTCGCCGCGTTATCGGGCGCGATACGAAGAATTTTTGAAGTCCGATTTTCCGCGCGTTCCGTTGCCCAAAAGCAAACAGCGGTTCGAGACGCTCTCGAAATTGGGCGAGGAGCTCATTGCGTATCATCTGCTTCTGCCGAAAAAGTTTGCGAAGGCGAAACTCGCGCTCGCGGGCGAAGGCGTGGCGGACGAGAAGCGGCGCGTCGTTGAAAAGCCCACGTTTGACGAAAAGAAAAATCGGCTTTATGTCAATTCGTCCATTTTCTTTGAGCGCGTGGAAAAAGAGGTTTGGGAATTTGAAATCGGCGGCTATCAGGTTTTGCGGAAGTGGCTCTTGGAGCGCGAAGGAAGAGCGCTAAGTTTGGGCGACGCGGAGACGGTTCAGAAAATCATCATCGCGCTGCGCGAGACGATTCGCTTGATGAAAGAGATTGATGAAATCTTCGAGGAGTGAGCGGCGGCGGTTACGTGATGAACTCGCCAATTTCCCTCTCAAATTCTTTCGGATCTTGACGCTTCGCCAAGACTTCCTCTTTGGAAAACTCCCTTCGAATTTTGCCTTTGTAGAGGCAACCAATGCGGTCGGAAAGCGAGATGATCTCGCCAAGTTCGGCGGAGACGAGCAGAACGGCGACGCCCTTGTCGCGCGTCTCGATGATTTTGCGATGAAGAAACTCTATCGCGCCGATGTCAACGCCCCGCGTCGGTTGCGCCAAGATGAGCAGTTTGAGGCAGGGTCTATCCAATTCGCGCGCCGAGACGACCTTTTGTTGATTGCCGCCCGAAAGGTTGGAGATTTTTTCGTCGGCGATGCGACGGCGTTCCCCATCTGGCGACGCGGCGCGCACGTCGAAGAGCGCGAGCGCGTTCAGCGCGTAGCGCGCCAGTTCGTTCCGCTTGAAGCCAATGCGCGCGGCGAAGGTTGGCTCGCGATGCCGCCCAAAAATCAAGTTGTTGGAGATGGAGTAATCCTTGATGACGGCGTAGCGCAAGCGGTCTTCGGGCACGTGCGAAACGCCAAGCCGAGCGATTTCGCGGGGCGATTTGCCAAGCAACCCAACGCCGTTGAGCCGAATGTCGCCCGAAAGTTTGTCGCGCTCGTCTTGCATTCCCCAAAGCGCTTTTAGGAGTTCGGATTGTCCGTTGCCCTCCACGCCCGCAATGCCGTAAATCTCTCCCGCTTTGACATCGAGCGAAAGGTTATCGAGCATTTTCACGCCGCGCCCGTCGAGGTAGGAAAGGTTGCGAATCGAGAGGACCGCGTCTTTTTCGTCGCAGGGCGATTTGGGCGCGCGGAGCAGGACGTCGCGCCCGACCATCGCGCGAGCGAGAGATTCCTTCGTCGTCGCGCTCGTCTCCATCGTCGCCACGAGTTTTCCTTGTCGCATCACGCTAATCCGATTGGAAATGGCGAGCGCTTCGTCGAGTTTGTGCGTGATGATGAGAATCGTTTTGCCGCTTTGCGCAAGGGATTTGAGCGTCGCAAAAAGTCGCTCGGTTTCAATGGGCGTGAGCACGGCGGTTGGCTCGTCCAAAATCAAAATCTCGGCTTTGCGGTAGAGAACTTTGAGAATTTCGACGCGCTGTTCTTCGCCGACGGAAAGGGTCTCGACGAGCGCGTCGGGCGAGATGGCAAGCCCGAAGCGTTCCGAGAGCGCGTTGAGTTCGTTGCGCGCGCGCTCGAAATCAATGATGCCGCGCCGCGTGGGTTCGTCGCCCAAGATGATGTTTTCGACGACCGTGAGCGACGGAATGAGCATAAAGTGTTGATGCACCATTCCAACGCCCAAGCGAATCGCGTCGGTCGGCGAGTGAATGCGAACAGGCTTGCCATCGATGAAAATCTCGCCC
Organism: Chloroherpetonaceae bacterium; assembly: GCA_025055975.1. Classification (GTDB taxonomy): domain Bacteria; phylum Bacteroidota; class Chlorobiia; order Chlorobiales; family Thermochlorobacteraceae; genus JANWWM01. The sequence goes on from JANWWM010000068.1 coordinate 30,983, forward strand.
GACGTTGGTTCGTGCAAGCCATAAAGGATTTTCATCAAGGTGGATTTGCCCGCGCCGTTTTCGCCGACGATGGCGCGAATCTCGCCGCGCTCGACGGCAAGCGAGACGTCTTGATTGGCGAAGAAGTTTCCGAAGCGTTTGGAAATGTTTTTTAGTTCGATTGCGGGTGGCATTATTGACAGAGCGACGTCAAAGTTCTCGCAAATTCGCGCGAGCAATTTACGATTTCCTCGCAAGAAGCCTCTTGCGCGTTCTGCCTTCCCTTCAAAGAGCGTTGCGAAGTTAGGCAATCAACGCCAAGCAATCGTATCTTCGAGCGTTCTCAATCCAAATGTTTAGCGGTATGTCAAGCGCAAACGGAAATCACAAGGGCAAGCAACAACGATTCCCCGAAGGCAAGCACGGCGATAGTTTGGAGCCTGCGACGGGCATTCAAGCCTTTCACGCGCTTCACGCCGAAGACCCGTCCAAGATTTTCTTCACGGAAGAAGACAAAAAGAAAATCGCCGAGTTCGTCTCGCGCTACCCCGCGAAAGAATCCGCCGTGATGCCTGCGCTGTGGTATGCGCAAGAAAAATTCGGCTGGCTTTCGATTGAAGCGATGAATCTCGTCGCCGATGCGATTCCGATGCCGAGAGCCGACGTTTATGGCGTGGCGAGCTTCTACACGATGTATTGGAAAAAGCCGATGGGCAAAACGCATCTTGCCATCTGCACCAACATCTCTTGCATGCTCAACGGCGCCTATCAGCTCTACGACTACGTCAAAAAGACCTACGGCATCGGCAACGGCGACGTAACGCCTGATGGACTTCTGTCGCTCGAAGAAGCCGAATGCTTGGGCAGTTGCGGCACCGCGCCCGCGATGCAAGTCAACAACTACGAGTATGTCGAGAATCTCACGCTCGACAAGCTCAAAGCCTTTTTGAAAGAACGAGGTCTGGAACGATGATCGCCGAAAAAACGCGCCTCACCGAAGCCGAATACCTCGCGCTTGAACGCCAATCGCAAGAGCGGCACGAATACTGCGACGGCGAACGGCGCTTGATGGCGGGCGCGTCGCGCAAGCGCAACATCATCGCGGGAAACGTTTTCTCGTTGCTTCATCAGCGTCTGCGCGGCAAGCCTTGCAAGCCGCATATGAGCGATTTGCGCCTTTGGATTGAATCCGCTCGGCGTTACTACTACCCCGACATCGCCATCATCTGCGGCAAAGAGCCGTTCATCAAAGACGACTTGGCGATCGACGCGACCGTCATCGTCGAAGTTCTCTCAGACTCGACCGAAGCGATTGATAGAGACGAGAAGCTCGTCAACTATCGACGCTTGCCGTCGCTTCACGACTATGTCCTTGTCTCGCAGAACGAAACGCGCGTGGAGCATTTTCGCAAACGTTCCGAAACCGAGTGGCAAGGCTTTGCGCTCGCCGAACCCGACCGCTGCGTTCAACTCGAAGAGTTTGCGATTGAAATTCCGCTGAAAGAGATTTACGCCGACGTTGAATTCATCTAACCAACGATGCGCATCGCTTCGCTTTTAGCCAGCGGCACGGAAATCGCTGCGCTTCTCGGCAGAGCCGACGACCTCGTCGGCATTTCGCACGAGTGCGATTTTCCGCCCTCTATCCGAGATCTTCCCGTTCTCACGGGCAGTTACATCGACCATCGCGCGCGTTCCGACGTCATTCACCGCCAAGTGCAAGAGCGCGTTTTGATGGCGTTAAGCCTCTACAAAGTCGACAACGACCTCGTCGCAAAACTTCAGCCCGACGTCATCATCACGCAAGAGCAATGCGACGTGTGCGCCGTTACCTTCGACGACGTCAAGGAAGCCATCTGCAATCTTCTGCAAAAGCCCGTCAAAATCGTCTCGCTCAATCCCACGAGCCTTTCGGAGATTTTTGAGGACGTGCGTCGCGTCGCTCGCGCCATCGACGCAAGCCCCGAACCGCTCATTGAGACGATGAACGCCGCCATTGCCGACGTGAAGTCGAAGACGAGCGCGATTGGCAACAAGCCTCGCGTGGCGATCGTGGAGTGGATCGACCCGATTTTCGTCGGCGCGAATTGGATGCCCGAACTCATTGAGATTGCGGGCGGCGAGAGCGTTTTCGGCACGTCGGGCGAAAAATCCTTCGTGATCGAACCTTCCACGCTTGCCGAAGCCAATCCCGACGTCATCATCGTCGCGCCGTGCGGGTTCAAGCTGCCGCAGACGAAACGGGATTTGCCGCTTCTCGCCTCGAAGCCTGAGTGGCAAAGTTTGGACGCGGTTCGAAACGGGCGCGCGTATCTTGCCGATGGCAACGCTTATTTCAACCGCTCGTCGCCGCGCCTTTTGACCGAGTGCTTGCCGATGCTGGCAGGCTTGATTCATTTCGGGTCGGGCTTGTTCGAGGCGGAACTCGCGCGCGCCAAACAAAACGGAATGTGGGAAGTCTACGACAATTCAATCATCAATCGCTATGCCGCCAATCTTGAACTTTCTGAAAAACGAGCTGATTGAAGTTATCGAGTGGGTCGATGACACGCGCGACGCGGTCATCTGGAAATTCCCCGATGAACAAAAGGACATCAAATACGGCGCGCAACTTACGGTGCGCGAATCGCAAAACGCCATCTTTCTGAACGAAGGGCAAATCGCCGACGTCTTCGTGCCCGGTCGCTACGAACTCACGACGCAAAACATTCCGATTCTCACGAAGCTCAAGGGGTGGAAATACGGATTTCAATCGCCGTTCAAGTGCGACGTGTATTTCGTCTCGATGCGCCAATTCACGAACCTCAAATGGGGAACGCCCAATCCCATCATCGTGCGCGACCCCGAACTCAAACACGTGCGCGTGCGCGCCTTCGGCGCATACTCGCTGCGCGTGAGTTCGGCGCAACTCTTTTTCAAGGAGTTCGGCGGCACGAGTCCCATCGTCAAAATTCAAGAGCTCGAAGAGACCTTGCGCCCGAAAGTCGTGAGCAAATTCACCGACGCGCTCGGCGAAGCGAATGTCTCGGCGTATGATTTGGCGCGCAACTTCAACGAACTTGGCGACAAAATTCTGCCGCTCCTGATGAACGATTTTGCTCTGCTCGGCTTGGAAATCGTTAGGTTTCACATCGAGAGCGTAACCGTTCCGCCCGAAGTCGAGCAGTTCCTCGACAAGATGACGCAAATGCAGATGGCGGGCAATCTTCAACAGTTCTCGCAATTTCAGATGGCGCAATCGATTCCCGACCTTGCCAAAAATCAAGGCGCGGGACTTGCCGCGCTTGGCGCAGGCTTCGCAATGGGCAACCAAATGATGAGCCAAGCCCAACAGCCGCCGCAACCCGCGCCCAAAGAAAGCCGCGACGAGATTATGAAAACCCTCAAAGACCTCGCCGCCCTCAAAGACGCGGGCATTCTGACGCAAGAAGAATTCGACAAGAAAAAGGCGGAACTTCTGGCGAAACTATAACGGTCGTCAAATGGCGTCGGGCATTCGCGTTGGTCGATGGGATTGCGCCGTCTGCGGACACAAAGGCAACCTTGGCTACGAGACGAAATGCTCGCAATGCGGCGCGCCACGCGGCAAGAACGCGAAGTTTTATTTGCCCGACGATAGCCCCGAAGTAACCGACGAGCAACGACTCGCTCAGGCGCGAGCGGGCGCGGATTGGATTTGCGATTACTGCGGAGCCGATAACAAAGCCACCGACGCGCAGTGCCGCTCTTGCGGAAACGCTCGCACCGAAGCCGACATCGCTCGTCAAACGCGAGAGATTCGTTTTGACGCGCCCCCATCGCCCGCCCCAAAGCCGCTCGCTCGAACCAACTCCAACAAAGCCCATTACCTCTTCGGCGCGCTTCTGCTCTTGGGCGTCGTTCTGTTTCTGCTCTTTCGCCATCGGGAGACGACGGTCGTCGTAACGGGGCGCGAGTGGGTCAGAGAGATTCGAACCGAAAAATTCATACCCGTCATTGAAGAGGGTTGGAGCGTTCCGAGCGGCGCCAAACTCATCAAGTCGTTTCAAGACGTGCATCATTACGAGCAAGTTCTCGCAGGCTACGAAACGCGATACCGCGACGTGAAAAAGCCCGTCGGAACGGAGCGCGTCAAGGTCGGCGCGCGCGATTTGGGAAACGGCTATTTCGAAGACATCTACGAAACGCGCACTATCTACAAAACCGTCCGCGAACCTTACGAAGAGCCTGTTTATCGAAGCGTGCCCGTTTATGCGACAAAACATCGCTACGAAATCTATCGGTGGAAGCCCGACCAAGTCTATCGCGCCACGGGGCGCGACCTTTCGCCACAGTGGCCCAACGTTCCGCCCGCCACCCAAACCCATCGTGAAGCGGAACGACGCGAAACCTACATTCTGCACTTCAAAGACGAGCGCGACAACGAGTTCAGCGAAGAGTGCGACTTTGACTTTTGGAAGAGCGTCAAAGACGGCGACCGCGTCAGAGCCGAGCGGAACGCTTTTTCCATTCGGCTAAAAGACAGGTGAAAGCGGCGTATTTTATCCGCGAAAAACATCAGCCGTCGCAAATGAGAGTCGAATGCTTTGCGGATACGGACGCGCTTTACGTCATCTTGCGCGAAGAAGCGGTAGAAGAGACGAGAGAACTCAATGAAAACGCTTACCTTGACCTTGATGCGTCGGGCAATATCGTGGCGATTACGCTTGAACATGCCAAAAGCCAAGCCGACATTATGAAGTTTTCGTTTGAGCAAATTCCGCCGATAACTGAATCCACGCCGCAATGAAAACGGATTGGAAAGAATTGGCGACAACCTCTCACATTGAGACAGCAAGAGCCATTCAGCGCGAATTGGCGGCAGGCAATTTTGACGAAGCCCAAGAAGGTCTCAGCGAACTCGTGGACGCAATGAGCCGCTCAGAAAAGCG
>JANWWM010000017.1 GCA_025055975.1 Chloroherpetonaceae bacterium
ATTGCTTTTTCGTCATCCAAGTCTCGTTCTTGTGCGCTATCAAGCCGAAAAGCCTTGTCATTCCGAGCGCCAGCGAGGAATCCATCATCGTGGATTCTTCACTTCGTTCAGAATGGACAATGCTTTGCCGTCATTCCGAGCGCCGGCGAGAAATCGTCTGCGGCGCATTAAAAAAATCGCTTGCTTTTTTCACCATGCTTCGCAAACTTTCGCTTAACCAAAATCCTTGTATTGTAACAATGCTGAACCTAATGCTCACACTCATGCCGCTTGCGCGCGCCGCGACCTTTCGCGCAATTTCCAAACAGTTACAACCGAACCTCGCCAAAGCCGAACCCCGATTGATTCCTTACCGAAAAGACGACAAATGGGGTTTCTGAGATGAACGAAAAAACATCAACATTCCGTGCAAGTATGATGACGCTTGGCATTTCAGCGAGGGGCTTGCGCGGGTGAAAAAGGACGGCATTTGGTTTTACATCGATACAAAACGGAGCGGAATGCTACGAACCCGAATAGCATCTCGAGTGACGGCAACGACGCGCAACTCGTTAAGCGGGTGGAACTCGTTTTGGCAAGCCTTGCGCTTGGAGAGTGGTGATTGCGCAAGTCCAGAAACTGCGCTCGACGCATCGCTTGGATGATGAGTTAGCGGCGGACTTGGCATTGTTAGACGAGCAGCGTTATGCCGATGCCGTGTTGCGTCTTCAAGCCTACTTGCAGGCGCGTCAAGGCGTTTTGCGCTATGTGAGTCCCGAAGCGATGGCGTTGCGGTTTGGAGTTGGTGGTTTTGGAGCGAGAATGCGCGGAGCTTTTGGCGGAGAAAGCCGAGATGAAAGCGCGGCTCGGCGAGTATGCGCGTCGCTACGCGGCGAAGTTGGGCGAGTTGGTTCGGGAGATTTTGTGTCGCCCAACGATGAGCGACGCAAAGCCGAATACGAAGAGGCGCGGCAAGATTACGAAGCCTTCGACAACGCCTACGACGCGCAACGGCGCGAGACGGTTCAAGAACTTTCCGACGACGAGAAAGCCTCGCTCAAAGAGCGATGCCGCAAGGCGATTCGGCTCTGCCACCCTGATCTTTGCGGGGAGGAAGCGACGGGGATGGCGCAAGAGTTGAATCGCGCCTATCAAGAGCAAAACCTGCAAGCCGTAACGGAGATTTTGGAGAAGTTGGAATCGGGAGGCGGGCTTGCGCCCAAGCGCGAGCGGCTGACGGAGGCGGAGGCGTTGCGTCG
>JANWWM010000024.1:0-17500 GCA_025055975.1 Chloroherpetonaceae bacterium
TTGATGCGCTTCTCCTGTCGTAGCGTTTTCCAAGAGTTTGAGATAAAGCGAGAGTTGCGTGACTTCAACGGCTTGATAATCAATGTCGCAACCAAAGATGTTGCGGGCAAGAATCTCGCGTCGCTTTTTGAGCGAGAGCGCTGGAACGCCATCGCGCCATTCAAGGTCGCCTTGCCTTGCTTTGTCAGGATTGGCGGCATAGTAGCGCTCGTGATAGTCCAAGAGCGTCGCATAGACTTCAATCAAAAACGAGCCGCTGCCGCAAGCGATGTCGGCAAACGCCATTTTGGAAATTTCATCGGGCGTTTTGCCTTCAATGAGCTTGCCAACGGTTTCGGCGACGATGTAGCGCGCGATGTATTCGGGCGTATAGTAAATGCCGCCCGCTTTGCGAACTTGGGGCTTTTCAATCACTTTGGCGCGCGAATCCGTAACGCTCACCACCTTGCCCAAAAAGCGTTCATAAATGCTTCCCAAAATCGCAATCGGAATTTGTCCAAAGTCGTAGGGCGAATGGTCGTCGGAAAGTTCTCGGCAAATTTTCCCGAATACGGCTTCGTCAGGCGGATTGAAGTCGTCGCTATCAATAACGGCGTGCGGATTGAAAACCAGTCCGTTGTATTTGGGTTCGAGCGAGCGGCAATAGGAACGAAAGGCTGTCCACGAATCGCCTTTGTCGCCGAACCGTCTAACCATTGGCTCTTCGATTTGTTTGTCTTCGAGGAAACGAATGAAGACGAGCCGATCGAGCGTGCGCTGGACGGCTTCGGTGAGCGTTTCGCCGTCGAGATGCGGATTTTTGGCTTTGAAGTTTTTGGCAAGCGTTTCGCGGTAGCCGTCGAGGCTTTCAAGGAACGCCTCATCGACCTTTTTCAAGCCGCCTTTGAACAAGCCTTTTTGAGCGGCTTTGCCTTTGGGCTTGGGCAGAGACTCGGCAAATTTTTCAAGCGCGCCGTTTGCGACGGCTTCGCGGCTGAAAAGGTAGTAGAGTTCAGCGAACTTTTCTTCGTCGAGGTAATCGTCGCAACTGAAAACTTTGATGCCGCCATCGAGCGCATAAGCGATGTTGGGCTTGTAGCGGCAATCAATGATGTGAAACTCTTTGAAGTTGGTGAGCGCGGCGAGGGGCGTTTTGCGATTCCAGCCGTAGCGCATCGTTTGGTAGTAGTGGTCGGCGGCGCTAAGCGCAAGCGATGGCTTTTTGGCTTCGACGAAAAACTTCACGTCTTCGTCTCGGAAATTCGGCGCGATGAAAAACGCATAGTCGGCGCGGCGTTGCGCGCCTTGCGTCGTTACGCGGTTTTCAATCTTGACTTCTTGTTCGTAAGGATTTTTTTGACGCTCGTGTCGGACGTCCCAGCCCAGCGCGATGAAAAAAGCATCGATGAAATCTTGTCGCGCTTGCGCTTCGGAGTAAGCGGGGTCAAGGTAGGCGTCTTCATTTGCCTTGAAGACTTGAACGAGGCGTTGAACGAGTTGGAAGGATTCTTGAAACGTCATTGAGCGTCATTTTCCGAAGAATCTATCGTGCCACAGCGACGCGACCAAGAGCGTCCAAATCAATTGACCGTGATTGCGCTTGGCGCTACGATGTTCATTGAGCAGACGCTTGATGAACTTCTTGCGAAACAGGTCGCGCTTCATCAAGCCTGAACTCAAAATCGCGTCTTCGGCGACGCGGGAGAGTTTGCCGCTCCGAAGCCACTCGACCGCGGGCGCGGCGAAGCCTTGCTTGCGCCTGTAAATGATATCGTTTGGGATAATGCCTTCCGCCGCTTTTTTGAGGACGTATTTCGGAACGCCGTTTTTGACTTTGAGCGAGCGCGGAATTTGAATCGCAAACTCGACGAGGCGATGATCCAAAAACGGCACGCGCGCTTCGATGGAGACCGCCATCGACATTTTGTCGACGCGCATCAAGAGCAGTTCGGGCAAGCGATGTTTGAACTCGGCGAAAATCATCTTGCGCAGAAAGTCCGCGCTCTCCGACGGCGAAGCGATCGCTTCAAAGCGTTTGAACGCGCGCGCCGCGATTCTCGACGACGAAAGCGAATCGTGAAGAAAGCGGCTTGCGCAAAGCGCCGCCTTTTGCTCTTCGGTGAAAGCGACCGCGCCGCCGTAAAACGTCGGCTCGCCCGTCAGGCTTCGTCGGGCGTAATCGGAAAGGAGCGAGAGCGGCTGAACGCGACGTAGAACCGCGTAAAACAAGGCTTTGAGCGCGTCGGGCAAAAGCAGGTCGTAGTAGTCGTGAAACCACAGTTCGCGCAGGTATTGCGCGTAGCCCGAAAAAAGTTCGTCCGAGCCTTCGCCCACTTGCGCGACGATGGTGCCCGAATCGCGGCAAAGTTTGCTCACGAAGTAAAGCGGCACGCACACGGGGTCGGCGTTGGGTTCGTCTTGAAGCCAAACCATTTCGGGCAGAAAATCGATCGCGTCTTGTTCCGAAAGCAGAACCTCGTGATGATTGGTTTTGAACAGCGACGCGATTCGTCTCGCGTAGCCGAGTTCGTTGTATTTCTCCAAATCCTTGAAGCCGACGCTAAACGTTTCGACGGGGCGCGTCATTAATTCGCTCATCAACGCCACGTTCAGCGACGAATCGATCCCGCCCGAAAGCATCACGCCGAAAGGCACGTCCGACATCATTCGCAGTTTGATGGAATCGCGCAGCAAGCGGCGAACGTTCTCGACGCAAAAGGCTTCGGAAGCGAAAGCGTCTTTCGGGAAAGTTTCCGTTCGATGATTCAGCTCCCACCATTGCGTTTTCTTCATTTCGCCGCATCGATTGATGATGGCGAAATGCCCCGCTTCGAGTTTGAAGACGCCTTTGAACGCCGTTTCGTTTGGCGGCGGCGCGTAGAGCGTGAGGTAGTCGTAGAGGGCTTGTTCGTTTAGCTGGCGCGAAACGGCGGGGTGTTCGAGAATGGCTTTGATTTCCGAGCCGAAGATGAACGCTCCGCCCGCGACAGCGTAGTAGAGCGGCTTTACGCCAATGCGGTCGCGGATCAAGAGAAGTTCCGCTTTGCGCGAATCCCACAGCGCGATGGCGAACATTCCGTAAAGTTTCTCGATGAAGTCAATGCCGTATTCTTCGTAGGCGTAGATGATGGTTTCGGTGTCGCTGCGCGAGCGATAGCGATAGCCTTTGGCTTCGAGGTCTTTGCGAAGCGAGAGGTGATTGTAGATTTCGCCGTTGAAGACGAGCCAAATCGAGCCGTCGTGGTTGCTCATGGGTTGATGCCCCGCAGGCGAAAGGTCAATGATGGCAAGCCGCCGAAACCCGAAGCCAAGCGTTTGTTCGGGGTTGATGTAAATGCCGTCGTCGTCGGGTCCGCGATGCGCGATGACGCGGGTCATTCGTTTGAGGATGTCTTCGGAAACGAGGTTTGGAGAACGGCTATAATTGAAGACGCCCGCGATGCCGCACATTGAGTTGTCTCGTTGGAGTTACGGTTGCAGAAGGCACTCGCCGACGGCAAGCAGTCTCTCCGCTCCGTCTTTTTCGGGGTTTGCCCAAACTTCAAGCCGAAGTCGCACGGGTTCGGGCGGCAGTTTGTCGTAGCCTTCTTGGAGCGCGTCGGGCAGTTGAATCATCCACGACGACCATTCGGGCAAGGGAAGGTAATCGTCGGCGAGGATTTTTTGGTAATGAAATTTGCCGTCGACAATCATTCGATAGGCGATGCGTTTGGGCATTCCGTCGGGCAAAGCGCCAAGATGTTTGGGCAGAAAAATTCTCGCCCACACGCATTGGTATCGGCGGAATTCGTTGCCGAGAATCGGCTCGATTTCCTTGATGGAGCCAAGTCGCGGAATTTCTTCCGTCGAGAAAACGATCGCGCCAAGGGGTTCTGCGCCTTTATGCCGTTTGCCTTTTTCCGCGTCGTGCTTTTTGAACAGGCTTCGATGAAATTCGCCTTGCGGTTGCGGCTGAGAAAACGAATGTTTGGCGAAGAGAAGCGTCGCCATCAGCAGTAAAAGAGCCTTCATTCGCGTTGGCTTTTTGTTCGTTCTTTCTCGCGTTTCAATCAGGCGGGGCAACGCGAATATACGCCGAAATTCGTCGCGGACAATCGTCCGTTTGCCCGAAGTCCGATGCGCGTTTATATTCTCGCCCTTCAGCTCAATCGCCGCCAATGAACGCCTTAAACCACGTCGCCGAAGAGTATGTCTTGCTCTCGCATCGCTTGAACAAGCATTGCGAGGGATTGGTCGACGCGCATTACGGCAAAGCCTCCGAACTCAAATCGCAAGTCGATGGCGAGCCACTAATCGCGCTCAACGACCTTCTTGCCGACGCGGAAAACATCTTGCGAGCGTTGGACGGCGACATATCGGAACGCGCCAACTATCTTCGCAAACAAACGACGGCGCTCAAAACCATCATCGAAAAAAAGCAAGGCAAGCCCATCTCCTTCCGCGACGAAGCGCGACTTTGCTACGGCATTTCGACCATCGAATGCGCCAACGAACTCGAACTTTTGGACGCCATCCGCGAAATTGACGAAAGGCTCGACCCAAGCGCGTTTGGCGACGACAATCTGCCTGAACGATTCGTCAAGTGGCGCTCGCGCTTCGAACTCAAAGGCGACGAACTGATCGCGTTTGTTTTAGCCGTGATGAAATTCGCCAAAGAAAAAACCGAATCGCTTTTTCCGCTTCCCGAAAACGCCGTCGAAGTGAGCCTTGTAACCGACAAGCCGTGGGCGGGCTATCACTGGTATCGCGGCAACTATCGCTCGCTCTACGAACTCAACGCCGACGTGCCCACGACGATTTGGGGCGTGCTTCACACGACCACGCACGAAACTTTCTGCGGGCATCACGCCGAAGCCGTCGTCAAAGAATCGGAGCTGACGCGCAAGCGAGGGTTCATCGAGTTTGGCATCAACTTGCTCGGCGCGCCGCATAGCCTCGTTTCCGAGGGACTTGCCGAGAGCGCCAGTTTCGTCATCGTGGGCGATTCTCGCGCCATCGTGGAGTGGCTTCGTGAAAATCAACATCTGCATCGTCGTTCCATTTCCGACAACGACGCTCGGCTCATCGAGCTTGTCGAGGAACTGGGTCGCCAACCCATCGTCAACGCCGCGCTTTTGATGCACGACGAAAACGCCAGCGACGACGAGGTCTTCTCGTATCTGCGCCAATTTCTGCCCAGCGAAGACGCGCTCATTCGGCGCGCGATTTCGCGTTTGCGCGACGACGACTTCCGCGCCTATATGCTCACCTATCCCATCGGCAAAGCGATGATTATGAACGAACTCGACCGCTCCCCAAATCCCGCGCAAACTTTCTACGACATTCTCAAATCCGTCGATTATCAATTCAATGCCAATCCGAATTAGCCTCTTTGTCTGCCTTCTTCTGCTTCTTGGCGCTTGCGCCAAGCGCGAGGGCGGCTTGTATCTCGTTTTGGAAAATCGCCAGTACGGCTATATGGACAGAACGGGAAAAATCATCATCGCGCCGCAATACGACGCGGCGATGCAATTCTCGGAAGGTCTCGCCGTCGTCGGACAAAAGACCGCTTTCGGCGTGATAAACGAAAGCGGCTCTACCGTCGCGTCCATTCAATACGCCGACATTCGCCCGTTCTCGGAAGGTCTTGCCGTCGCCCGCATCGGAAAAACCTTCGGCTATCTCGATCGCGAAGGCGCGCTTGCCATCAGAGCCGAGTTTCGCAACGCGATGCGATTCAGCGAAGGACTCGCCGCCATCGAGACGATGGATTCGGGCAAATGGGGGTTCATCGACAAGAACGGTCGCAAGGCGATCGCGCCGCAATACGACTACGCTTCGCGCTTTTCGCAGGGTCGAGCGATGGTCGTCGTGAACGGCAAATGCGGATTCATCGACAAAACGGGCGCGCTGGTGATTGCGCCGCAGTTCGACGACGCGCGCGATTTTTCCGACAGCCTTTGCGCCGCAAAGCGCGGCAACCGATGGGGCTACGTGAATTTCGCCGCAAAGCCCGTCATTGACTTCGTCTTCGAAAACGCGCTTTCGTTCAGAGAGGGGCTTGCCGCCGCGCAAGATACGGCGTCGCGCCGCTGGGGATTCATTGACAAGAGCGGGCGATTCGTAATCCCGCCTCAATTCGAAAGCGTGCTGGAATCGTTCAACGGCGGTTATGCGTCGGTGCGTCTGAACGGCAAATACGGCGCGATCGACGCGAGCGGCAGATGGATCGTCGAACCCAAATACGACTTCGTCGGAAAGTTCGTCGACGGCTTGGCGCAAGTGATGCTCGAAGGCGCGATTGGCTATGTCGATGTCAACGGCAGGGAAGTGCGCGCGCCAACGGAGTAGGGATTCGCCGAAACATCATTGACGAAAAGTTATCGAAATAAAAAAGGGCGGATAAACCGCCCCGCAGTTAGCAAGTGTCCCCCACACCACTTGCCACAGTAGACAAGGCGCCTACTGTTTTACTGCTACCCAAAGAAATAGCGGATATTTCCGCTATGCAACGGCAAGTGTCCCCCACACCACTTGCCACAATGGACAGGGCGTCCATTGTTTGTTGCCGCTGCAAAGATACGACTTTCTAAAAATTTGTCAAGAGCTCGATTGAAAATTTTTTAATGATTTTTTTATCCGCCTAAAAAATCCGCCTCTTTTGAAGTCTGAAAATGTTTCCCAAACATTAAGCAGGAAGCATTCGCTCTTTTCAAAGGCTTTTTGAGGGTGAAAACTTGCCGTATCTTTGCGACCAAACCTCATTTCAGCGCAATCCGCAATGCACAATCATCACGAGATACCGCTCTATCTGCTCGTCCCTTTCGCTTTGCTTTTAGCCGCGATTGCCGTGATGCCGCTCGCCTTCGCGCATTTTTGGGAAAGCAATCGCAACAAGCTCATTGTCGCGCTGGCATGTAGCGCGCCTGTTCTCGCCTATTTGATCGCCAAATCAATGTGGGGCGAGCTGAAACACGCCTTGCTTTTTGACTACGTGCCGTTCCTGATCTTGCTTGCCGCGCTGTTCGTCATCACGGGCGGCATCAACATCACGGGTGACATTGAAGCCAAGCCCATCGTCAACACGACCTTCATTGCGATTGGCGCGATTCTCGCGTCGCTGATGGGCACGACGGGCGCGGCGATGCTTCTCATTCGACCGCTTCTCGACACCAACGCGGAGCGCAAGTTCAAGGTGCATACCATTCTCTTTTTCATCGGCGCGGTGGCGAATTGCGGCGGACTCGTTACGCCGCTTGGCGACCCGCCCCTGTTCGTGCTCTACTTGCGCGGCGTGCCGTTTGAATGGTTCTTTCGTCTTATTCCCATCTGGCTGTTTGCAAATATCATCTTGCTCGCCATCTACTTCGGCGTAGATTCCTACTACTACTATCAAAAGGAAAGCCTTGCGGATTTAAGGCGCGACATCGCGGAAATTCGTCCCATCAGAATCGCGGGCAACGTGAATTTTCTTTTGCTCTTGGGCGTGGTGCTTTCGGTGGCGTTTCTGAACGAGCAATACATTCCGCTCTTCAAGCGGAACGAATACGCCAAGTTTCTGCGCGAGGTCGTAATTCTCGCGCTGCTCGGTCTTTCGCTTTGGCTCACGAAGAAAGAGGTGCGCGAGGCGAACAAATTTTCGTGGCATCCGATTGAAGAAGTCGCTTATCTGTTTCTGGGGATTTTCATCACGATGATTCCTTGCTTGCTTTACTTGGAAGCCAACGCGCCGTCGCTTGGGGTCAGCAACGCGGTTCAGTTCTACTACGCGACGGGAACGCTGAGCGGCGTGCTGGACAATACGCCAACCGCCGTAACCTTCTACTCGCTTGCGCTGGGACTTGGGCAACAAGCAAGCGTGATGATTGCGGGCGTGCCTGAAACTCTGCTCAAAGCCATCTGCGTGGGCGCGGTGTTTTTCGGCTCAATGACCTACATCGGCAACGCGCCGAACTTTATGGTCAAAGCCGTCGCCGAAGAGCAGGGCATAGAGATGCCAAGCTTCGTCGGATATGTGATGAAGTTTTCCCTCGTCGTGTTGTTGCCCGTCTTCGTCTTGGTGCAAGTGATTTTCCTGTGAGGTCAGACGGTCGCGGTTTGTTCGGAAGCGGTTGCGACGGTCTTTTGCGGCGGCGAGCGTTTCCAACGGTTGTGAAGCCAAAACCACTGTTCGGGGTAGCGGCAAACGTAGTCCTCGATGGCGCGCGTGTATCGCTCGGCTAAAATGCGGACGTTTTCCGCGCTGAACGAGGTCAAATCGTCGGTTTTGATTTCGCTGAGTTCCAAGAGGTGTTTGCCCACGCCGATGCGTCGGGACATTGAAAGAATGACGGGCAGTTTGGTTCGCAGCGCGAAGACGGCGGCTCCGAGAAAAATCGCCGCCTCGCGCCCGAGAAAATTGGTGAAGTAATCGTCGCCGTGCGCGGCTTGGTCGCTCAGCAAGGCGAGAAACTTTCCCTCGCGCAATCGCTTCAAGCCGAGTTTGGGCGCGTCGCTCATTGAAATGAACTCGTTGCCGCCAAGCGTCCGCCACTCGAGCATCTTCTTGTCAAGAAACTTGTTGGAGAAGGGCTTGTAGACGATGACGCAAGGCTTCGCCAAAAACGCCCAACACATCGCTTTCAACTCCCAATTGCCGAAATGCGCCGAGACGACCACCGCGCCCTTGCCTTCGGCGCAAAGCCTCTCGGCAAGGCTCATATTTTTGACCTCAAAAATTTTCTCCGCGTCGGCTTTGGAGCGAATGAGCGGCGCGCGCATAATCTCGAGGAGCGATTGCGCTTGTTCAATGTAGACTTGCCGCGCGATGCGCGCTCGCTCTTCTTCGGATTTTTCGGGAAAAGAGAGGCGCAGATTCGTTTCCACCAACTTGCGTCGCAATTTCAGGCGTTCATAAAGCCAAACGCCGACGATTTCGCCAAGGCGATAAACCCGCTCAATCGTCAGGCGGCGCGCGATTGCGCCCATTGCCATAAACGCGGCGTAAATCAAAGCGTCGGCGATGATTTTCAAAAAGCGTTTCATGGCGCAAGCGTTAAACTCTTCGCTCGAAACGGCGAGAAGCGGGCTTTTCGTATCTTTGCTCGCCTCGTCTCCGCCAAGTTTGAACCGAAGCGACGCGACAAAATAACGATGACGAAAGAACTTTCTATCGACCTCGGCAAACCGATTCTCACGCTCGCGGAAGCCAAAGCCTTCGTCGAGTTTCATCAGCAACTTGGCAGAACGGTCGTTTTCACCAACGGCTGTTTCGACATTTTGCACGCGGGGCACGTGCGCTATCTCAACGAAGCCAAAGCGCTTGGCGACGTGCTCGTCGTGGCGATTAACAGCGACGCTTCGGTCAGACGCATCAAAGGCGAGAAACGCCCCATCAATTCGCAAAACGATCGTGCTTACATTCTCAAAAACCTCAAAGCCGTCGACGCGGTTTTGCTCTTTGAAGACGACACGCCGCTCGCCGTCATTGAGACGCTTCTGCCCGACGTGCTCGTCAAGGGCGCGGATTGGGCGATCGAGAACATCGTCGGCAAAGACGTCGTCGAGGCTCACGGCGGGCGCGTTCAAACCGTCTCGTTCTTGGAAGGACGCTCTACGACAGGCACGATTGAAAAAATTTTGAAAGCCTACGCTTGACTCGATGCTCGTTCCGCGAATCATTACGCTGTTGCGACGCGCGCTCTATGTCTTCATCGCCACGGCGCTGCTTGTCGTCGCGGGCTTGTATTTGCTTCTCAACACGGAATTTGGCGAGCGTTGGCTCAAAAACTTCGCGGAACGACAATTCGCGCTTCTTTTCAATGGGCGACTCTCAATGGAGCGCGTCGAGCTATCGTTTCCGACGTCCCTTTCGCTCCACGACGTCAAAATTTTCATTGGTCAAGATTCCGTCGAGAGCGTTTCGATTGAACGCCTTTCGCTCACGATAGCGGACATCGCGCTACACCGCAACATTGAAGAAGGCTTCATCAAAGAACTGCGCGTTGGCAGGCTCTCGCTTCAAACGCCGCGAACCGTCGTCGTTCAAGAACCCGACAGCGCAATCAACCTTTTGCGACTGTTGAAGCCCGACGCTAGCGCGACAAGCGAAGCAACCGATGCGAGCCAAACCAAGCCCATCAAGTTTCTCGTCGACGAAATCTCGATTCGCAACGGCGATTTTTGGTGGATCAATCGCCTCGCTTCCAAACCCGACCAAGCGACTCGCGCCGCCTTTGATTCGCTGCGAGCAAAGGGCGTTTCGCCCGTCAATTACGACAGCCTTCACCTTGCCGACGTCAATCTCGTCTTGAAAGGCGAACTCAACGACGGAACCATTGCGGGCGCGATTCAAGAACTCTCGCTCGAAATTCCCGAAGCGGATTTTTCCGTCGCCGAAGCGAGCGTTTCTTTCTTGATTTCGCCAAAGCGGGTCGAACTCTCGAACCTTGCGCTCAACACGTCGCGCTCCTCGATTCGCGGCAATGCCTCGCTTTTGGGCTACGACGTCTTCGCGCCGCTTTCGGAAGATTCGTTGAAGAACGCCAAGTTTGAGCTAAATCTCGATATTCAAGCCTTGTCGTTTGACGATGTGAAGCGGCTTGCGCCCGCGCTCTATTTCTTGAACGGCGCGATTTCGGCGAAAGCGATCGCGCGCGGAACTCTCGATTCCATCGCGATCGACGAGTTCTCGCTTGCGGCGGAACGCAGTCGCATCGAAGCGTCGGGCGAAATCAAACATCTCTTTGAGCTGGAACGCTCGGAACTTCATCTTGCGCTGCAAAACTCTCGCCTCGCGCCCGCCGACGCGGCGAAACTCGCGCCCTCGCTCGCGCTCCCCGATTTGAAACCGTTGGGCGAAATCGCTCTCAAAGGCGGATTCAACGGTCGGCTCGATCGATTTCGAGCGCAACTATCGGCGCAATCGCCCGTCGGAAACGCGACGACGGACATTGAAATCAACCTTCCGAAAAAACGCGCTCCCGAATACGCGGGCGTTCTGACGATTGAACGCCTCGATCTTGGCAAAGCCTTGAAGGATTCGTTGCTTTCGAGCGACCTAAACTTCACGGCGAAACTCGAAGGCAAAGGCGCTTCGCTTGAAACGCTCGAAGCCAAATTCGTGGCGACGATGACGAACTCGCGCTTCGGCGACTACCGCGTGTCGAACTTTTCCGCAAACGCGAAGTTCTCGAAGAAAAGGCTTGAGGGAAGTCTATATGTGGCTATGGGGGAGCAGTTCGCCGAGTTTGCAGGCTACATTGACCTTGCGCCAACTCTCCCCGTTTATGAGGGCGCGGGACGAGTGAGAAACTTCGATATTGCGACATTCACCAAAAGCGATAGCCTTAGAAGCAACCTTACGTTCGAATACGCGCTCGAAGGAAGCGGCGCAAGGCTTGGCGACGTGAGCGTTGATTTTAGCTTGGTTCTCGACTCGTCCAATCTCGGCAAACTGCGCATTCCGCGCGGCACGAGCGCGAAGGCGACGCTCATTCAGAACAAGTCGGATAGTTCGTCGACATTCGTCTTTCACAGCGATTTGCTCGACATTGAATTGGAAGGACGCTACAACTTGGCGCAACTTGCCACGCTCATCGAGCTGGAATCGAGCGTCGTGGCGCGCGAGCTTTACAAAGACAACATCTTTCGCTCGGAGCGACAAGAAGAATCGTTCCGACAAGTGAGCCAAAAAGTCAAGTCGTTGGAGAAGGCGGTCAAGAAAAAAGTCGAGACGGCGAAAGTCGAATTTCCGACGCTGAACGCGACGTTCAAAATTTCGCTCAAAAGCCTTGCGGCGATGTCGCTCGTCGCCAAAACGGGATACTTCAACGCCAAAGCCGAACTGCGCGGCAAAATCAACACGCAACCCAATCAATGCGCGTTCACGGCGATTTTGAAGATTGATTCCGCGACGTATAGCGATATGTTTTTCGCGCAGAATCTCAACGCGACGCTTGGATTTGTCGACGACATCGAACAATCGGAGCACAATCTTCGCGCCAAGCTCGATCTCAACGCCTTTCGCTTGAAAGTGGGCAATCAGCGACTGTTGGACGCGAAGTTCGAGACGCGCTACGACAAACAAGCGATGCGGATCTCGCTCCAGACGTCGCACGTGAACGCTCGCGCGACGGCGGAGCTTGACGCGCTTGCGAGCGTCTCTGACGGACAATATGTCGTCAAAATTGAACGCTTCAAGTATGCGACAAACGAGTTCAGTTGGGAAGCCAATCCGAACTCGGAGTTTCTCATCAGCCCGCAGAAAATTCGTTTCAGCAACGTGTCGTTTCGCAACAAAGCCCAAGAACTCGCTCTCAAAGGCTTCATTGAGTTCGACGGCGACGGAACGCTGAGCCTTTCGCTGAAAGACTTCGACCTTGCCGATTTGCGACGGTCGCTTTTGCCCGACAACTTCAATGGACCGTTTGGCGGCAAAATCAATCTCGCGCTCGATGTTATGGGCAACTTGCAACGCCCGAAAATTGATTTTGAGCTGAAAATTCAGGACTTGATTTATGGTTCCGCACGCGGCGGCGACATCGCGCTCAACGTCACCTACGCCAACAAGCGCATGGAGTTTGCGCTCGCGGCAAACACGGACGCGAGGCGAAAATCGCTCGTCTTCGGACAAGGCGCAGTCTTCAATCGCGTTTCGGGACGCGGCAAAATCCCCATCAACTTGGATAGCGACGGAACGCCGCTCGGCTTGATTGAGACCGAAGACGTCTTCGCGGAAATTCGCTCCGACGACATCGCCGCTTCCGCGCTTGAAGCCTTTGCGCCGTTGGAACGCACGTCGGGCTTCGTCAAACTCATCGCAACGATGCGCGGCAGATTTCCAAAGCCCGACATACGCATCGCGCTAACGCTCGACAACGTCAGAACCACGCCCATCGCCACGCAAGTCGAGTATGCTCTAAACGGCGAAATCGTCGCCACGCCAAGCGACGCGAGATGGACAAACCTCACGTTCAAAGACCGATTCGGCGGCGAGGGCGCCACGAGCGGCGCGGTTCGAATGAATAACTTTGTCGTCGAGACGATGGACATCGCCATCGCGTTCAATCAACTGTCTTTGATGCGCAAGCCCGAAGGCAAAGATGGCTTGCCCTTCGGCGTTCTCGTCGCGTCCACCAACAATATGCGCTACTTTGGCACGCTCGACGCGCCCAAATTGACGGGTCTGCTCGTCATCAACAGCGGCGATATGAGTTCTTTCGCCAAGAACGCCAACAACGCCTCGCAATTCGCCGAAGCCGCAAAGTTCATCACGATGCGACCGCGCGAAGACACGACGCTGACGCTTGAAGAACGCGAGCGTCTCAAAAAAGAGCGCCAACTCAGCGAAGAGTTTTCAATGGACGAAAACCGCTCGCAAACGCGCGCCTATCAAATCACGCCCTACGACCTGATGACGATGGATTTGCGCGTTGCGACGCAGCGTCCAATGCTTTACACCATCATTTTCAACAAGTATCTTGGCGAGCAAATGAAGGTGAGCATTGAAGACGTCAATATCCGCGTGCGCAAGCGCGGCGTGAATATGGAAGCCTTCGGAAGCGCGACGATTGCGGGCGGCAGTTACTCGGCGTTCACGAAAAACTTTGAGGTTAAGCAAGGAGGCAAAATTTCCTGGAACGAAGATGACATTCTGAACGCGAACATCAGCGTGATGGCGGAAACGCGCGCCAGAGTCGATAACCCCGACCCGCGTCGGTCAGGAACAAAAGCCGACGTGTTTTTGGTGGTCAAAATCACGGGCACGGCGTTCTCGCCCAATGTCGCAATGGGTTATCGCTTTGAGGAAATGGAGTTCAAGATGCCGAATTCTGATTTGCCCGGCATTGAAGACCCCAACGCCGTCTTGAACTTTGCATTGCTCCTTAGCGCGGGGAAGTGGTATGCGCCGCCTGCCGAGCTTGGAGGAAGCGGCGGCTCTCTTGGCACGGGTATGGTGGCGAGCGCAGGGCTAAGCGCGGGCGTCGGATTGCTCTCGTCGCAACTGTCGCGCGTGGCGGGAACGATCGCGGGCGTTCAATCCGTCAACATCGGGCTTGCGCGCGACGCGAGCGGCGGTTTTTCGGGCGTGGATTTGGCGGTCGCCTATGCCGTCCCGGGCACCGACGGCAGATTGGTCATCATCGGTTCCGGCTCGTTTGCAAACGACGACTCCGCCGCCGCGCGTGGCGGAAACGCCAACTCGCAAAAGCTGGAGTATCGCGTTAGCGACAAAGTCATCCTTGAAGCCTTTCGCATCTTTGGGCAAAATAGCTTCACCATCTTCAACCAAGAGATGCAAGAATTGTGGGGATTCGGCGTGGCATACCGTGACAACTTCCATTCTTGGAGCGAACTGAGCGACCGAATTTTCCGACGCAAAAAAACGATCGATTGGCGAGCGCGAGAGAAAAAGAAAATCTCGCAACAGCCGCCCCCCAGCGATTCCCAAAACGCGACGCAAAACGGCGAACCCGAATCCGCTTCAAAATGAATGACCTTTCAGGCAAACGCATCTTGCTTGGCGTTTCAGGCGGCATCGCCGCTTACAAACTTCCGCATCTGGTTCGCCTCTTCAAAAAATCGGGCGCAGAAGTCCAAGTCGTGATGACGAAGTCGGCGGCGATGTTCGTCTCGCCCCTTGCGCTTGCGACGCTTTCGGGACGAGCGGTTCTCTCGGAAATTTTCCCGAACTCCGCCTCCGACCAAGAAAGTTGGACGAATCACATTCGCTTGGGCGAGTGGGCGGATGGCTTCGTTCTCGCGCCCGCAACGGCGAACGTCGTCGCCAAACTCGCCAACGGATTCGCCGACGATATGTTGTCCGTTTGCTTCCTCACGCTTCGCCCAAACAAACCCAAACTCATTTTTCCCTCAATGGACGGCGAAATGTTCGATGCGCCCGCCGTTCAGCGAAACTTGAACGTGCTTCGAGAGCAAGGCTGTCTCGTCATTGAGCCCGAAGTGGGCGAACTCGCGTCGGGGCTTGTGGGCAAGGGGCGTTTGCCCGAACCCGAAAAAATTTTCGCGCTCGTCTGCGACGCGCTCTCGCCAAAGGAAAAAACGCTCGCGGGCAAGCAGGTCGTCGTAACCGCAGGGGCGACGCGGGAAAAAATCGATGGCGTGCGTTTCATTTCAAACTACTCGTCGGGAAAGATGGGGTTTGCGCTCGCCGAAGCCGCCGCCGAGCTGGGCGCGGAAACGATTTTAATAACGGGCAAAACGTCTCTGCCGACTCCCCCAAACGTCAAGCGCATTGATGTCGAGAGCGCGGAAGAGATGTTCCGCGAAGCGACGCGCTACTTCGAAACGCTTGATGTCTTCGTCGCCGCCGCCGCCGTCGCGGATTATCGTCCCGCCGAAACGCATCAAGGCAAACTCAAAAAATCCGCCGACGCGCTCGAACTTCGCCTCGTCAAAAACCCCGACATCTTGCTTGAATTCGGCAAGAGGAAAAAATCGCATCAACTTTCCGTCGGGTTCGCGTTGGAAATCGAGAACGCGCTCGAAAACGCCAGAGCGAAACTCGCGGCGAAAAATTGCGACATCGTCGCGCTCAATCGAGCAAACGAAGAAGGGGCGGGCTTCGAGTCGGAAACCAATCGCCTGACGCTCCTTTTCAAAGACGGCTCTTGCGAGCAACTGCCCTTGCAAACCAAGCGCGAGATTGCAAAAGAAATTTTGAAAAAAGCAAGTTTTTTCTTTCGGAAAACTTCGCTAACATCGCCCGAACGTTAAACGCGACGTTGCCGCTCGGCAACCTCTTGCGAGAAGCAAGCTGCGAACCCTCTTCGCGGTTTTTTCGTCTCTAACGAGTCTCAAAACGCATTGCGGAAATGATACAAGGCGGATTGTTCGACGAACCGTCGTCGCTCGCTCCTTCGCCCGAAGAAGACCTACAACGCTACAAAACGCTCTCGGAACTTTACGAGGCGACGAAGAACTGCAAAAAGTGTCGTTTGGGCGAAACGCGCAAAAACTACGTGTTCGGCGAAGGCAATGAAAAAGCCAAGCTGGTCTTGGTGGGCGAAGCGCCTGGCGCGGAAGAAGACGAACAAGGGCTTCCTTTCGTCGGGCGTTCAGGGCAGTTGCTCAACAACATCTTGGCGGCGGTGAAATTTCAGCGAAGCGAGGTCTACATCTGCAACGTCATCAAGTCTCGACCGCCGAACAATCGCAACCCCGAACCCGATGAAATCGCCGCCTGCGCGCCGTATCTGTATCGACAATTGGAGATTATTCGTCCGAAAGTCATTCTCGCGCTGGGCAGAGTGGCGGCAAACGCGCTTCTAAACAACAACCAATCGATGCAAGCGATGCGCGGCAAGCCGCACAAGTGGCGCAACATCGATGTCATCGTAACCTATCACCCCGCCGCGCTCTTGCGCAATCCAAACTGGAAACGCTTGTGTTGGGAAGACGTGCAACTGATGCGCCGAATCTACGACGAGAAATGCGCAAACGACTGACTCGAAATTTTTAACTGAAACGTTTTCAAACGGCGACATTCCAAAGAAAGAATCAAAATGAGCGGGTTCATAGAACGAAGCCAAGAGATGAGCGGCAATTATCCGCTCCAAAAACTCACGGGAGTTCGCAAAGGATTTCGAGAAGAGGTGGACGTCAAGGACGGGCGAACGTTGCCCAACGCCGTTCAAGTCGAGCAAGAAGTTTTAGGCGGCATCTTAATCTCCACCGACGCGATCGAGCGCGTCATCGCCGTTTTTGGCGAAGAATCCGACGCGATTTTCTACGAGCGGAAACATCGCGTCATCTACAAGGCGATGTTGCGGCTCTATCAACGCCGCGAAGCGATCGACCTCGTAACGCTTTCCGACGAGCTCAAACGTAGCGAAGAACTCGATGCGGCGGGCGGCTATCATTACATCGCCGAACTCACCAACAAAGTCGCCACCGCCGCCAACGTGGAATATCACGCCATCATCGTCAAGGAAAAGTATCTCTACCGTCGGCTGATTCACATCGCCACGCAAATCTCGCAGGCGAGTTACGAGCAATCGCTCGATGTGTTCGAACTCATTGAGCGCGCTTCGCAAGAAATTTTCAAGATCTCGCAAGCGGGGATTAAGAAAAAAGCCACCGATATGAAGACCCTGCTCAAAGAGGCGACGAAACTCATCGAGGTGTTGCAAAGCAAGAAAAGCGCGGTTACAGGCGTGCCATCAGGTTTTGCGGATTTGGACAGAATCACGGCGGGTTTTCAACCATCGGATATGATTGTCATCGCGGCGCGTCCCTCAACGGGAAAAACCGCGCTCGCGCTTGCCTTTGCGCGCAACGCCGCCGTCGAAGCCAAAGTCCCCGTGATGATTTTCAGTCTCGAGATGGCGGAAATTCAACTGGCGATGCGATTGCTCTGCGCCGAAGCGAGAGCCGATTCCAACTTGGTCAGAACGGGACGAATTTCGCCGCAAGATATGGTCAACATTATGACCCGATTGGACGCGCTCTATCGCTCGGAAATTTACATCGACGACACGCCGAGCATCTCCATCATTGAGCTTGCCGCCAAAGCCCGTCGAATGAAGCAAGAAAAAAACAT
>JANWWM010000040.1 GCA_025055975.1 Chloroherpetonaceae bacterium
ATGCGCAAAGCCTGCGAAAAAGATTTGGGCAAATTTCACGGCGACATCGCCAAACGCGAAATCCACTGGTTCGACCCCAAACTCAACGCTTGGATTGCTTACTCCGACGAAAAACAAAAGTGGACGGGCTTCGATGCCAAAACGGGCAAACCCATTGAAGCCAATTATCCTGAATCGCATGCGCCTTGGAAAGTTTCGTTTGACGACTCGCGCGCCCCGTTCTACCAATGGTTCAAGGGCGGTCTCACCAACGCTTGCTTCAACGAAGTCGACCGACATGTGCTTGCGGGACACGGCGACGAAATCGCGTTCCACTTCGAAGGCGACCGTTGGGACGCGACCAAAAACAACGGCAAGGGCGGACCCGTTACAGCGTTCAGCGTGACGCGAAAAGAGTTGCTCCTCGAAGTCGCCAAATGCGCCCTTGCGCTCCAGTCGCTTGGCTTGAAAAAAGGCGACCGCATCTGCCTCAATATGCCCAACATTATGGAGCAGATTTACTACACCGAAGCCTGCAAACGCTTGGGCATTATCTACACGCCCGTGTTCGGCGGCTTTTCTGACAAAACGCTTTCTGACCGCATTCACAATGCGGGCGCAAGCGTGCTCATCACCAGCGACGGCGCCTATCGCAACGCGCAAATCGTGCCCTTCAAAGAAGAATATGCCGACAAAGCGCTCGATAACTACATTCCGCTCGAAGTGGCACTGGAGATTGCGCAAACGAAACTTAAAGCAATGAAGATTGCGCCGAAAGTCGCCAGCGCCATCATTGAGAAAATTCAAACGAGCCTCAAAGAAGAAATCACCACCGAGCGCGCCGACGTGATGCGCGCCGTCGGGCAAGCGCTTTCACATCTGCGCGGACTTTCGATTCAAGAGAAATCCAAAATTCGCGTCGAACTTGCCAAAGCGCTTGTGGAGTCGCCGCCGCGCGTAAAAGCCGTCATTGTCGTTAGGCACACGGGGCAAGACATCAACTGGCGCAAAGAGCGCGACAAGTGGTCGCATGAGCTTCTTGCGCAAGCCACCAAGACGCTCCTTGCCAACGCAAAGAAAGCGGGCGTTTCGGTCTCTTCGGAGAAAGACTTGCTTGCGCTCGATACGGAATCCTTCATCAAAGCGATTTATGCCTCCGCGCCGTGCGAGCCTGTAGATGCGGAGTTTCCGCTCTTTTTCATTTACACCTCTGGCTCGACGGGCAAGCCCAAAGGCGTGGTGCACGTGCACGGCGGCTATGCATCGGGCGTGGCTTACACGATGAAGATTGCTTTCGATGCGCGCGCGGGCAAAGACGTGATGTATGTCATCGCCGACCCCGGTTGGATTACGGGACAATCCTATATGATTGCGGGCGCGCTGCTTTCTCGCGTAACAAGCGTCGTTTGCGAAGGCTCGCCGCTCTTTCCTAGCGCAGGTCGATACGCTTCTACGATTGAACGCTATGGCGTAACGATTTTCAAAGCGGGCGTAACGTTTCTCAAATCCGTGATGACGAATCCGCTCAATGTCGCGGAAGTCAAGCAGTATCAGATGAATCACTTGCGCGTGGCGACCTTCTGCGCCGAGCCGTGCAGTCCCGCCGTGCAGGAATTTGGAATGAACATCATGACGCGCCAATACATCAACTCGTATTGGGCGACCGAACACGGCGGCATCGTTTGGACGCACTTCTACGGCAATGGCGACTTCCCGCTTCGCCCCGATACGCACACGTATCCCTTGCCTTGGATTTTCGGCGATGTGTGGGTCTCGCAAGGAATGGACAAGCAAGGGCGACAGATTTATCGCTCCGCCGAGTTTGAAGAGAAAGGCGAAATCGTCATCACGAAGCCGTATCCATATCTGGCGCGCACGATTTGGGGCGACGCAAAAGACTTTCTCAAAAAGTTCGAGCAAGGCAAATGGATGGGCGATTTTGAGCGATACAAGAAAACCTATTGGGATAGATGGAGCGATGGCAAAAAGCAAGTCTGGGCATACACGCAAGGCGATTTTGCGATGAAGTATCCCGATGGCTCCTTCACCTTGCACGGTCGCAGCGATGATGTCATCAATGTGTCGGGGCATCGAATGGGCACGGAAGAAATCGAGGGCGCGATTTTGAAAGACAAATCGCTCAATCCCGATTCGCCCGTCGGCAATGTGATTGTGGTGGGCGCGCCGCATCGTGAAAAGGGGCTAACGCCTGTAGCGTTCCTGCTGCCTGCGCCGGGCAAGCACATCACGCAAGACGATATGCGTCGGCTGTCGGAACT
>JANWWM010000051.1 GCA_025055975.1 Chloroherpetonaceae bacterium
TGCCGTAACGTGTTGTTATGTATTGCGTTTTTCCGTCAATGTCGACTCGAATCCAATCTTTGGCGCGCATATGGGGTTTGGAATCAAAATCCAACTCGCTCAATAGCGTCCCGTCTGTTTTCAAATAATTCCATTTTCCTCCATTTCTCTTAACTAACGCAAGCCCATTCTTAAACTCACTCGCTCCCAAGAACGATTCGCTCGTGATTGGATTTTTGTTCTTGTCCAAAAAAGTCCAGTGACCGTCAGCCCTTTGGATTGCGCATACCCCATCTCTAAAATTTTCCAGTTTCGCAACGTGTTCATCCAACAGAAAGTTGCCTTCTTTATCAACGAAGTTCCATTGCCCTTCGCTAATTTTAACGCCTGAATATCCTTCGCTAAACCCCAAGAGAGTCTCATAATTTCTTTCAAACAATGTTTTTCCTTCCTTGTCTATCAAATTCCATCCGTTTCCTTTTTCAAGAATTACTGCCGCATATCCCTCGCTAAAATCTTTGCCAAAATAACAGCCATTCTTCAAAATTTTTTCTCCATAGACATTAACGTAATTCGTCGAACCATCTGAATCGAAAATTCTGCCCATTCCTTCCCGAAACGAAAAACACATCTCGCAATTTTCCTTCAAAAGAAAACTCCAGTCGCTAACTTTCAAGTAATTAGATTTTCTATTCTTGAAGAGAACGGCGAAGAATCCATCGCTTTCGGGCGATATTTGTCTTGCGTCATTCTTGAAAAAGAAACTTCCATCTGAATTGATGATGTTCCATCGACGAGTTCCTCTTCTCAGGCGCGCTTTCCTATTAATAAAGCTGTCAATGTAGTAAAACCCTTGATTCAAAACATTGTTTCCGCGCTCGTCGCAAAAAATCCATTTGTCATCCTGCTTGATGCGAGAGAGATTGTCTAATTCCATAATTCCAATTTTTTTCGTTTTGCTTTTGAGATTTCAAGTTGAAGAAGAACGGCGGAGATAATCTCTGTAAGCTCTGTGAGCATCTTTGATAAAGCGGCGCCTCCTGAGTAATTCGGATAGGTCATTGAATATCTCTCCATTTGCGTCGATATACCTTTTTTCGCTGCCGAGAGAGACTTCGCCATATCCTTTCTTTCTCCAAGATTTTGCCCACGAGAAGCCTTCGTTAGATATCAATTGTCCGCCTATGGAAACGTAGTTGTATGATCCGTTTTTCGTGCGAACGACGGCAAAGTCTCCGCTAAAGTTTGAACATTGAGAAAACCAAATGTCTGGGCAAAGAACTTTTCCGTCCTTTTTTAGATAGTTAAAGCCTTTTTTCGTTTCAATGATGGCAAAGTCATTTATGAAATTTTTGGCGCTCAAAATGTCCAAGCCGCAGGATATCTCGTTTTTGTTGACATCGAAAAACTTCCAGCATCCATTGTCCATTTTTACGAGGCAAACATCGCTTCTAAAGTCTTCGGCTTCGGTGATTCTTTCGTCGTCGCGGAATAGAAATTCGCCGTTTGCATTGACATAGTTCCATAGCTTGTTTTTTGATTTGATTCTTGCGTAGCCACAAGAAAAAGAACTGGCGTGTGTCACGGTTTCTTTCAACAAAAAATTTCCGTTCTTGTCTATAAAATTCCATTCACCGTCTTTGATTTTGACCGCTGCAAAACCCTGAGAAAAATGGCTTCCGCGAGAAAAATCTATTTTTGACAACATTCTGCCGTGTTTGTCAATGTAATTCCATTTGTAATTTTCCGCTTTTCTAACGAGGCTGAATCCCTCAGAGAATCTGCTGATTTCGATGAAATTGAAGTTTTCGTCAGATAGGAAATTGCCTTTTGAATCAATAAAATTAGCGGAATTTCTGTTCAGCATCACGCCGCCGTATCCTTCGCTGAAATCCAAGCACTTCAGGAAGTCCCTTTCTTTTGACAATAAGTCTCCTGCCGAATTCATGAAATTTTCTCCTTTTGCGTCTCGATTGTCGGATCGCGAGACAATAACTCTGGAAATGCCCTCGCTGGCAGGGAATTTTTTCTCTATTGTATAGTTGCTGTTCATCTTCCCTCCGTTACGCTTTTTCGGGGTTTTCGAGGACTCTTATTCTCCATGTAGCTCAGAATCTTGTGAAAGCAATTCGCAAGATATTGGTTGCTGAAAATCAAGTTTTGAAACTTTGAGGACTTAAGCAATTCGAATCTTTCTGTTCCCTTTTCTAAGAATAAAATGCTTATGAAACTTCCGACTAAATCGGCATCGCAAGATTCAAGGAACTTTTGCAATCGACGAACTTGATTGTTTTCTTCGGAGTCATTCAGCTGATTAATGTCAATTTTTTTAATCTCTTGAATAATCTCCGACTTGACTTCGCGCGGAATCGCAGAATAGTTGATGTCGTCTTGCGCAAGAATCGTCCTCAAATTGTATCGCGCAATGTCGCTCAAATGACGCAGGAGCCGCGTCGCATGCTGACCAAGGTAGTCGTAAGCGAAACCTTTAATCGTTTCGGAAATTTCTTGCGCGCTCGATTCCAATCCATGCTTGGCGACGATCATATCGCTAAAAAACGTCCAAGTGCGCGGATTGACATAAACGCGAGAGTCTTTGTTCTTGTAGTCTGGATCGAATTCGGTTGGATACGCTTTCAGATAACTGACGATAAACGGATGCACATGTTCGTTTGCGAAATCATCAATCCATTCGTCCAGCGTGATTGAGTGACGGAGGCGAATGAGACGAGAAGACAATGCCGCGTCAAATTCCTCGACATCGTTATTGTCTTCAATTCCCAAATTCCCGCAAGCCGCCATATAAACCGAATCGTTAAAGACGAAATTATGCCCAATTCTTCTTTCAAGAAGAATTCCAAGCGAAGCGTTGCGAACAGGCAGCGGAGCGCGGTTCAATTCTTCAAAAACGATCAAAGCCCCATCATAGCCCTCGTTCTGCGCATTGTTCGCGTCAACAGCCCATTCGGGGACGAGGTGCGACAGCGTATGAACGTGATTTACGTTTTTTGGATACGGATAAACGCCCAAATCAACTTCATCCATCGTCGCAAGGCGCAAATCGATAAATTTCAGGTTCAATTTTGAAGCAATCGTTCGCAACGTGGAGGATTTTGCGATTCCAGACTTCCCTTCCAGATACAGCACGCCTGAGCAAGGAAACATAATCGTAAAATACTTTTTCTGGCGCTCGGTCAATTTTTGGTAGCGAGCCGCGAACGCGGCGTCTTCGAGCATTTGTTTAAGATTTTTCTTCATCTTCTCGGTGGTTTAGCGTTACTATTTGAAAATTTTTACTTGCTTGACGTTTCGTCCGGCTTTGATTGGGCACTCAACGCCAACGGACAGAATCAAGACGGGATATCGCAACGCAGTCAAGTCAAGCGTATCCGTATATCCGTCGGTCAGAATAACCGTCGGAAATTTGCTCAAACCATTCGACGGCTTTGCGATGTAATCAACCGCAGGCTGAAGAGCCGTTCCTCCGAATGATTTTATCGAGAGTTTTTTCAACTCTCCTTTCTTCGTGATTCTTTTTATATCTTGAACTCTGGTGTCGCATTGTATAAGATTGACGACGAATCCGTCTCTGTTGATTTCGTTGATGATAAAGTCAATATCGTCGGACATAGAGCCTGAAGTGTCCAAGATGCAATTAATTTCTTGCGAAATCCTTTTGACGCCCTTCATTCCAACCACGCGACGGTTCAGTCTTGAGTAACTTCTATCTTTGAGAAAACCTCTCGTGTTGGCGATGATTCTTCTCAAAAATTTAAGATTGTTCTCTCTGCGTGGTTTATTCAATTCGTTCAGCATTCTTTCAATGTCCCCAGGCAATTCGCCACGGCTTCTGCACGCTTTGAGAACGGAGTTAATGATTTCTTGGGTCTCTTCTTTTTGTTCGTCGGGCATTTCAACATGCAAATCGAGAAATTGCCCGTCATTGGAATCCATGCTTCGCAAAATCCGTTCAGTCCGTTGAGTAATTCCTAACTGACTGGCGAAACTTGGCTCTTTTTCTTGCTTTTCGCTTTGCTTTCCATTGCCGCCTGACGAGATTTTGGCGTTGTTTTCTTGCGAACTCGCATCTCTTTTCCTCAACTCGTCGTATTCTTCTTTTTTCTTCAAGAGCCATCCGTATAATTCTTCAAAAATCCATTCGCCCTTATAATTCGGGTCTATGACAACGCCCATTGGTTCGCTCTGGTTTTCTTGCTTGTCATTGGTCGCATTTTCAGTTTTCAGTTTTGGCATTTCCGCAATGCCGTCGTAGTCACGAAGGATGGTGCTATTTATAATCATATCTTGCGCCACATTCGCAAGGTCTCGTCTTGCGGCAAGCCGACCGCGATGAATATGGTTATGCAAAAAGTGATATAACTCGTGAATCAAGATGAATTTCACTTCCTTTATGGCGAGAGAGTCAATGAACCTGCTATTGTAGAGGACGTAGAGCGATGGAGGAACTATCGTCGCCGCCGCCGTTGAAATCATGTCCGTTTCTTTGAAACTAACGAACTGGTAAAAGTAACTGTAGAAATACAGTCTATCCGAATAAGAAAGTTCAAGCAAAGCGTCTGCGATTTTGGGGTGAGTTTTCATCGGTGATTTTTTCGCAAGCTCGTCGATTTTGATTTTCTGCATAGGAACGCTCTTTTTTGATTGATAGTCAAAACTCTCAAATTGCGCGATTGTCGCTTGCAATGCCCTTTGAACGCGGACGGATGCAAGCGAAATCGCGTGATCTGCAACGCTCCATTCCTTGCCGCAAGCCCCGCGCGATTACGCGAAGTTCTCAGCGCGCGGCGTTGCGGGCGCATAGATTCGCCGCGCGAAAAAACGCGGCGTTCCAGCGAGCAAACGGGCGAATTACAAATTCCAAATCAAGCGTTTCAACGATGCCAATCCCAAAGCTCCAACTCGCATCAATGCGACGCTCCAAACGGAGTTCCGTTTGATTCGTCAAAGCGATATGCCCCGCTTTTCGCCGTAACCAGTTTGGTGAAATGGGCGGTTTTGGGGTCGCAAAAGGGCGAGCGTATCTGATGGCTCGCAATCGAGTTGTTTGGGGTTCGTCGTCATTTCAATTGGGTTTTTAGCGTCAGCGCGGAACGATGCGAGGTTTCGCGCTGGCAAGGGTGGGAAACAACGTATCACCTCGAATCGTTCCAATTCGTGCCGACAAAAACTCACTTCTTGCCGAGCAATTCCGCGAGCTTGGCTTTTTCCTCGTCGCTCATCTTGCTGATTTTCTCGGCAAGTTCCTTGTCCGTTGGCTTGTCGCTCGCCGCGTTCTTGATTTCTTCTTCCAAGCCTTGTTGCGCTCGCTTGAACTCGTTGATGCCTTTGCCCAAGCCGCGCGCCAATTCGGGCAACTTCTTGGCGCCAAAAAGAAGCAGAATGATGAAGAAGATGATGATGAGTTCCTGAAAGCCTAATCCGAACATAGCTCAAATGCGTTTAGGTTGAGGCGCAATTTACCAAAACTCACTTTGTCAACAACATCTTTTTCGCGGCGACGAAAGCGCCTGCCGAAAGCCGATAGAGATACATTCCCGACGCGAGCGAGAAGCGCGACGCATCAAACGAAACGACATAACTGCCCGCGCTCTGACGCGCATCGACAAGCGTGGCGACCTTCCGACCGAGCATGTCAAAAATCTCCAACTTCACGTGGCTCGCTTCGGGCAGGTCGTAGCGAATCGCCGTCGCGGGATTAAACGGGTTCGGATAGTTCTGAAAGAGACGGTGCGAGAGAATTTTTTCAATCGCGGTTGCCGTTGCCGTAAGGTCATAATCGTGAATCGCTCCGTTCAGGTCGACGCTTCGCAAGCGGTAAGAATAAACGCGCCTCGCTTCGACCGCCGCATCGAGAAATTCATAGCGCGATTCCGTGAGCGTCGTGCCGTTGCCGCGCAAATTGGGCGAGGTGAGATAACTTGCCAGTTCTTCGCCATTGCGCAAGACGACGAAGCCGAGATTGTCTTGCTCCGTCGCCGTGCGCCACAGGAGTTCAATGCCGCGCGTGGTGGCTCTGGCGGCGAAATCGATGAGCGAGACGGGAAGCGGATTGTCCGAAAGGCTCGTCGTGCCCAACGCCACGAAAAAATTTTCTCCCGAAGAAAGCGTCGCGCTAAATGCGTTTGAGTTGAAACCCGAAAGCACGGGCAGAGGGTTCGTGTCCACGACGTTCGGACCCTGCGATGCCCAACTGCCCGTAGCGCGCGTGGCGATTTTAAGCGTCGTGTTGTTGTCGTCGGATAGCGCCTCGTCATCGCTATGAATCGCCATATCTTGAACCTGCGAAAGCGCAATCGCATTCGTTCCCGTGTTCTGAAAGGCGTAGTATCGCAAGTCGGAGACTTTGACGAGAGGACTCGTTACGGAAGCAAGCGCGTTGGCAGACGACGAGACGAGTTCGCCGCGCAAGATTGAGCCGCTTGCCGATTGCCCAACGAGCGAAATGGGGCGATAGGTTGTCGCGTCGCCCAACGGATAAAGGCGCGAGCCAGAATTGTTGTCAAAAGCGCGCGCCAAGCGATTATTGACGTAGCCACTGGTGCGTTGAATGGCGTTGAGAGCGGGATTGGCAACGGAAATCACGTTTGCGCCTGTGGAAACAACGCCATTTTCGAGAAGCAGAGAATTTTGAATCGTGGGATTTCCCGTGAGGGCTATGCCGTCCGCGTCGTTAAGTTCAAAGTTTGATACGGTGATGCCGCTCATCTGCACGGTCGCGGGAGCGTTCTGCACGATGAGTTTCCCCGTTCCCGACACTGCTCCTGCGCCTGCGATGTCGCCTCGCGCTTCCAAGTTGAATGCGCCAATGTTGAGCGTCGTGTTTGAGCCAATGTTGAGCGCGGGTTGCGAGACGCTGGCGGTAACGACGAAGTTGCTTCCAAGATTGATTTGTCGCGTCGTGGGGCGCGTGAGCGTGGCGATGCGATTGGCTTGCGCGATGGCGGGCAACGAGCCTTGCGAGGCAAAGCCAACGGATTGGTCGCCATTGCGCGAGAAGACATAACTCGCGCCTGCGTGGTAAGTCACCGTTCCATTGACGCGAATCGAGCCGTTGAAACTCGATGGGTTGTCGCCGTTCACGCCGCGCTCGTTGGCGGTGATGAGCGTCGCGCCCGAATTGAGCGAAAAGTTCGCCACGAGCGGCGCAGAACTCCAAGCGCCCGCAAAGTTCGTTTCGCCAAACTCAATAACGCCGTTGACGGTTATCGTGCCCGTGTTGCCAGAGCGCAAATTCGTTCCCGTTACTTTGAGCGTATCGCCCGCATTGACCGTGAGATTAAAAACATCGACGGGATTCGAACCTGAAAGCGTGATGACGCTATCGATGATGAAGTTCAGGTCGTTGGCAAACGCAGGCGAAGCGTTGATGAAGCCGTTGTTGATGATGTTGCCTTGCGCGCCCGTCATCGTGATGGTTTGCACGGCTCTTGGGCGAAAGGTCGCGTTGGCATCGACTCGCAAGTCTCGCGCAATCGTAAGACCCGCGAGCGAATTTGAAATGCCAATCTCCACGCCCGTTGGACAACTAATGCGCAGGTCGCGGTAGGTCGTGATGCCGAAAAGGTCGAAGTTGCTCGCATGGCTGTATTGTCCGTCGTAATAGCGGCTTGCGCTTGGGGTCGTGCCGTCGTTGAGATTGGGAAATCCGATTTGAATGGGCATCAAGCCGCTTGCGCTGGGATTGCCGTGGGGGAACGAATCGTAGAGCAAATCGGAACTGTTCGAAAGCCAAACGAAGACGCCAAGCGATGTGAACGAGCCAATCGCGCTTCTTGCGATGCGGACTTCCAAGAGCGTGACGTTGGAGCCCGATTCGCTCCACATATCGCTTGTGGGCGAGTTGCCGATGTCAGCCGTGTAAGTCCATCCGTTTGAGCCATCCGCTACGGCGCGATCATTCGTCCAAGTTCCCAATCCCGTGCCTCTGGCTCTGAAAATGATGTCGGGACGATAGTTTTCGGGGAACGACGCGCCGCTGAAATTAGTCGTCGTGCCGTTGGCGTTCCCGCCCGCGCCAGGATTGAGGTCGAATCCGAAGTGAATGCGGTCGTTTGCCGATGCGGAAAATCCGTCGTTGATGAGAAAGTAGATGTAGTCATTGTCCCACATCACATCGAGCGTGCGCGTTGCCGACGACGTGCTGCGGGGCGAAATTTGCGACGTGGATTGCCAATCGTGCGGTCGCCCATCAATGCGAATCGTATTGTAGGCGGCAGATTTGTTGAAGCGAATTTTGTAAGTCTGCGCTTGCGAATTGGGCGGGGTGGTCGACCAAGACGATTGTCCTGGATAAGCGTAGCCATCGCGGAATCCGCCCGTGTTGGTTTGAGCGCGAATGTAGAACATAATGTCCGTGCCTTGCGGAATGCCCGTAAGCGTGAAGGTGGCGCGGTCGTTGTTACTCGATGTTACGGCGCTAATCACGCCGCTCACCTGAGTCCAGCTTGCGTCGTTTGCGGCGCCAAAAACGGGAGAGTTGACCTTGTAGTAGAGCGTCGCGCTACTCAGATCCACGCCCGGCGTGAAGCCAAATTGCCAGAAGTCGATATACACGTCAATGCTCGTCGCGTAGATGCCAAAAGGGCGAATTTCATTGAGCGCGGTGGTAATCGTGCCGTAGTATTGATAGTTGATGCCGTCTCCCGTCCCCGTAATGCCGCTGAACTGCGCAACAGAGGAAATTGGAGCGATTGTCAAAGCGCAGCAGATAAAAATCGAGAGGCTGATGGTTTTGGTCATGGCGCATAAAGCGGGCGTTTTTGGCAAGTTATGCGCTTTCGCTTACGCTTGCAACGTGCGCCAAAACGCTTTGGTTCGCTCCGCAACCGCTTCGGGCGTTTGAGCCGAAGCAATCGCTCGCAAATACGCCGAGCCGACGACCGCTCCGTCGGCGCGTTCCAACATCCACTCGATTTGCGCCCGCGTTTGAATGCCAAACCCGACGACGAACTTCTTTTTCACGTTCGCTCTAACGCGAGCGAGATAGGCTTCAAGCTCGTCGAAAATTTTTTCGCTTGAAAGTTTCGCGGTGCCCGTGGTGGCATTGACGGCGAGCGCGTAGGAAAAATCCGTCGAGAGCGCGTCGATCGTTTGAATCCGCTCTGGCGACGAGACGGGCGAGATGAGAAAGGTCATCGAGAGATTGCGCCTTGCGACGTCGCGTCGAAACGCTTCGGCTTCTTCGGGCGGCAGGTCGGGAACGATGAAGCCATCAACGCCGACGGCTTTCGCGTCGTTCAGAAACGCCGTCGTTCCGTAGCGCAGAATCGGATTCACGTAGCCCATCAAAATCAACGCGGCGTTGAAGCCTTGTTGGCGCGCCGTTTTGACGAGCGAGAGAATGCGCTTCAACGTCGCGCCGTTCTTGATGGCAAGCTGCGCCGCGTCTTGAATCGTTCTGCCGTCGGCAAGCGGATCGCTGTGCGGCATTCCGAGTTCAATCACATTCACGCCTGATTCTTCCAATGCGAAGAGCGCGGGAAGCGTCGCGTTTGGAATGGGAAATTCGGGCATCAAGTAAGCAACCAAGAGTTTGGCGCTGGAAGCGCAGAGCGCCGCGACGCGATTGTGAGTTTGAACGTCGAGAGTCATTTTCGCAAGACGGGTTTGACGCTTTGATAAAAACGCCGCGCCTCCTCGATCGCCCTTTGTTCATCGGCAAGAACGGACGGCGGCAGGCGTTTCATCAATTTCAAAAAAGGCTGCTCGCGCTCCAAAATGCGCGCTTTGTTTTCAGGCGAAATCGGAATCGAGGCGCGCTCGCGCCAATCCCATGCGTCATCGATGCCGAAACGCAGCTCAAAGTCGCAAAGCGCGTCGTATTCGCGCTCGAAGTTCTTGCGCCAATGCGGAAGCGGCTCGCCCGCCAACATCACCGAGAAAATGAGGCAATGCCCAAACCAAAACAGCGAGCGAAACGTGAAAACGCTCTCGCGGCTAAATCGCTTCGGGAAATCGAGCATCACGTAGGGATAGCCCTCGTAGTTTTCGCCTTTGGCGATTTGCCCTTTTTGAAAATCGGTTTCGGGCGGCGCATGCAACTCGTCGGGATTGATGACGGAAAGGTAAGCGGCGCGGATTTTTTCCATCAAGCCTTTGAGCTTCTCCGTCGCCCGCGATTTTTGTTCAAAGAATCGCGGGTTGGAAAGCAAGGCGATTTCTTCGGGAAGAAACGACATTTGGCGCAAAGATTCAAGCGAATTTTGTCAGAGAAATTTCGGACGTTTGCTCGCCCGACCCTCTTGGTTCAAGGAGAGGGAATGATTCCGCTCGCGGAATCGGGCGGAGTTCAATGTCGCCGTTCTACGATGTTCGTTTTGGATTCGCTCCGCGAATTTTTGGCGCAAAATACGATTGCGCTGTTGTTTCTCACGATTGGCGTTGGGTATCTGCTCTCGAAGTTGGAATTCAGAGGCGTTGGACTGGGAGTCGCGTCGGTGCTTTTCGTCGGATTGGCGGTCGGCGCGTTTGGCGAGGGGAGGTTCAAAGCGCCCGACGTGATTGGTCAATTGGGGTTGCTCTTGTTCGTCTACACGATCGGATTGCATTCGGGACCAGGGTTTTTTCGGATTTTGCGTCAAAGGGGCATTTGGCTCACGTTGCTGGCGGTCGTGGCGATTGGCGCGGCGGCGGCGATGGCGGCGCTCATTGGGAATCTCTTTTCGCTCAATGGCGCGTTGGTGGTGGGGCTATTTTGCGGCGCGCTGACGAACACGCCCGCGCTGGCGGCGGCAACGGAACGAATGGGCAATCACCCCGACGCGCCCTTGATTGCCGTCGGCTATTCGGTCGCTTATCCGCTCGCCGTCGCGCTTCCGATTTTGCTCTCGCTGGCGATTGCGTCGCTTCGGCGCATCGATCTTGCCAAGGAAACGGCTCGCGCCGAGGAGACGGCGGGCACGAAGCCCGACGCGCCCGTCGGCAAAAACTTCGCGCTGAAAAATCCCAAACTCGTTGGCAAAACCGTGCGCGAGGCGGTGATGGAGCCTTTCGGCGCGCGAGTCAGCCGCATCAAGCGCGGAGGCAACATTTTCGTGGGGGTCGCCGACGCGGTCTTGCAAGAAGGGGACGTGTTGCGCGTCGTCGGTTCGGCAAGCGCGGTTCAACGAGCGGGCGAAGCCATCGGCGAAGAAACCGCCGAAAGCCCCGAAGCCGAGCGCAAACAAGTGGATTTTCGTCGCATCTTGCTCACGAATCCCGCTCTCGTCGGCAAACGTTTGAAGGAATTGGATTTGGAACACTCGTGGGGAGCGGTCGTTACGCGCATTCGGCGCGGCGATACCGACTTTTTCCCAAACGACGAGACGATTTTGGAACGCGGCGACCGCCTGCGCGTCGTCGCCCCTGCGGAACGAATCGGCGACTTGACGAAGTATCTCGGCGATTCCGCCAAAGCGCTCAGCGAAACCGATTACCTGTCGCTGTCGCTAGGCATTTTGCTGGGCATTGCGGTCGGACAAATCCCAATTCGCTTCGGCGAGATTGAATTGAAACTCGGCTTGGCGGGCGGCGCGCTCGTCGTCGCGCTCGTCTTGGGCTACTTGGGCAGAACGGGTCCGCTAATCTGGGATTTGCCGTTGGAAATCGACGCGACGTTCCGACAACTCGGATTGGTCTTGTTCTTCGCGTCGGTTGGCGTTAAGGCGGGCGCCCCATTTGCAAACGCGGTTGCGGAGCAAGGACTTTTGCTCGTGAGTCTTGGCGCGGTTTTGACGTGCGTTTCGGCATTGTCGTTGCTTGTGGGCGCGATGTGGATGTTGCGCTTGGACTGGGTAACGGCGACGGGCACGCTCGCGGGCGGACAAACGCAACCGGCAATTCTCTCCTTCATTGGCAAACTGGCGGGAAGCGAAGCGCCGAACATCGCCTACTCCGCCGCGTTCCCGACGGCGATGATCCTCAAAATCCTGCTCGCCCAAGCGCTCTTGTGGTGGCTACATTTGGACTAATGACGCGCCGCCATCGCCGATTAGACCTCGCCAAATCGCAATCTCGGAACGCCTCGGCTTTTGCGAAGCGCGCAACGCTGTTTAACTTGCGAGAAAAAGCGAGACGATAAGGACGCAGGGAGATTAAGACAACGCTTCCCCTTTTTATGTGCGGAATCGCCGCAATCTATGGTGGCGCGCCAGATTTGCCCGAAGAGAAAAATCGGCTCATTCGTCAGATGACCAACGCGATGGCGCATCGCGGTCCTGATAGCGAGGGGCATTTTTGCGATGAACATATCGCCTTGGGGCATCGTCGCCTTGCGATTTTGGAGCTTTCCGAACTGGGCGCGCAACCGATGTTCTCCCGCACCGAATCCAGCAACGAGCGCTATGTCATCACCTTCAATGGCGAAATTTACAACTACCTCGAACTCAACGACCTGCTCGCCAAGCGCGGCGTTAAAGTCCAATCGCATAGCGACACCGAGACGATTCTGGCGCTGTATGAAACTTTCGGCGAGGCGTGCCTTGAATACCTGCGCGGAATGTTCGCCTTCATTCTTTGGGATCGCGTCGAGAAAAAACTCTTCGCCGCGCGCGACCGCTTTGGACAAAAGCCCTTGCTCTACGCCAGACGCGGCGACCAATGGATTTTTGCCTCCGAACTCAAAGGAATTTTAGCGTCGGGATTGGTGGAGCGCAAATTGAGTCTTGCCGCCGTCAATGATTTGTTCGAGACAGGCTCGGTCGTGCAGCCGCGCACGATGATTGAGGGCGTTTATGCGCTTCTGCCGGGGCACGCGCTTGTGATTCAAAATGGGCAAGAGAGAATCTGGCAGTATTGGTCGCCAAACTTCCAACCGCAATCCGACAAAACGCCCTCCTACCACGACGCAAAAGCCGAATTGCGACGGCTTTTTATTGAGACCGTGCGGCAACATCTCATCAGCGACGTGCCGCTCGGCGTGTTTCTATCGGGCGGAATTGATTCCTCGCTCATCGTCGCCGCAATGCGCTCCATCGGTCAAGAAACCAAAACCTTCTCGGTCGGCTTCGATGTCGGCGGAAGCGACTACAACGAAACCGCGTTTGCGAAAAAAGTCGCCGAACGCTACGGCACGATTCATACCGAGATTATTCTCTCGGAACGAGAAATTTCCGACGACCTCGATAAAATCGTCGAGGGCATCGATCAGCCGTCGCACGACGGAATGAACACCTACTTCGTCTCCAAAGTGGCGCGTCGGCACGTCACCGTCGCCTTGTCGGGTTTGGGATCAGATGAACTCTTCGGCGGTTACACGCTCTTCAAGTTCGCGCAACGCTTGCGCGCGTTTCGCGTCATCACGAATCATTTGCCAAAAGCTCTGCGGCGATTGGCGGTTGAATTGAACGCGAGCGCGCCAAACGCGCTCCGCGAAAGGTGGATGTGGAGAGGGTTCGTCGGACTCTTGGGCGCCTATCACGACGCGGCGGCGATTTACGACGTGAGAACCATCGTGCCTTACTCGCTCCGTCGAGAGTTGCTGGCGCCGTCCATCTTCGCGCAAAGAGAGCAACTCTGCGACCTGCGCCGCCAAACGATGACGCGCGCGCTCAACTCGCTGTCCGAAGACGTCATTCAAGCGATTTCGTTTCTCGAACTCAACTTCTATATGCGCGACACGCTTCTGCGCGACACCGACGCGATGAGCATGGCGCATTCGCTCGAAGTGCGCGTGCCGTTCTTGGATCACGTCTTCGCCGATTTCGTCGCCTCCCTTCCCTCGCATTACAAAATCGACGACGAGACGAAAGACATCGGCAAGAAAATTTTGGTTGATGCGTTCAGCGACCTTTTGCCAAAAGAAATCGTCCATCGCAAAAAAATGGGCTTCGTCTTTCCGCTCGCGTCGTTTATGCGGCGCGGCAAGTTTCGTCAAGCCATTCTTGATGCGCTCTCCGAAAAATCGTTGCGCGAGCGCGGATTGCTCAATCCCAAAACGACGCAACGACTCG
>JANWWM010000041.1 GCA_025055975.1 Chloroherpetonaceae bacterium
ATCGTTTCAGATGCAACCTTTCTTGCCTGTTCTGCGCGGTATTGTTCTGTTTTGCTTTTATCTTCTTCAGTCAAGCGCTTTCGCTTAAACGCAAAATGCTCGGTTATCTTAAGAAACTTCACATAATCCTTCTCAAATAGAAATGTCTGCACCTCAGGAAGCAACTTATTTACCGATTCTATCTCGAACTGACTATCATCAATGAAAATAAAAGACTCTAAGCCAAGAGACAGCTCTTCTGCAATCTCTTGAATGTTCTG
The DNA here is from genome assembly GCA_025055975.1 of Chloroherpetonaceae bacterium. Lineage (GTDB taxonomy): Bacteria > Bacteroidota > Chlorobiia > Chlorobiales > Thermochlorobacteraceae > JANWWM01. The sequence goes on from JANWWM010000041.1 coordinate 261, forward strand.
GACTTTCGGCTGCCAGTTTATTTTCTTGATGATAAAATCATCATACCTAAGCGGCATTGCTTTTTTCTCAAATGCTTCTACTACATCCTTCTCGTTATTTTTTGAGCATAAACAGAGCAAGAAGCCCTCACGCTGCTTTTGCTTCAGAAATTGCTGAAAATGCAGGTGAATAATTCCTTTGGCGTTTCTGTCGCACTGAATTTTATCTAGTCCATCTTCTCCCACAATTCCGCTCCAAAGCGTATCGTCGCAATCAACCACAATCACTTTTTTCTCGGGTGAAACCAAGAAAGTTAGGTATGAGCACAGCATTTCAGCAAGCGCGTCAACGACTGGCTTCGTATATGGCATCTGGTATAGATGTCCCAACTGAAAATTGTAAGCATTCTTTGTGCCGATTTCTGAGATTAGTTTCTGAAAATCATAGAAGTAAACATTCTTTGCATTTTGCAATGCGCTAATGCTTCTTTCCAGCGACTTTAGCCCATCTCCATATTCGCCGAGCGTCTCTGATAAACTCTTTGGAAAAACTTGATTCCATAAGTTTGAAACCAACACATTTCCACTATAGTTTTCCGCAAACTGTGAGACTGCTTTTAGAATTTGCGAAAGCTCTTCTGCGGAGTAACGATGGAAAAGGCTATCAAAATGCACTACGATGCTATCAGCCGACATTAATTTCTCGCTTGGCGCTAGCAATGAAGTCACCACGCTGCCAAAGTGATAAGACTTCAGCGAAAGCACATCGCTCTCTATTTTTCTCAAAATCAGGTCAAAGGTCGTATCCGAAATAATGCTAAAAGTCCTCATCAAGTAGAAACTCCACAATCGTTTTGTTTGGCGAGAAGAAAAAGAAAACAGGTTTTAGGTCGAATAATTTAGCCTCCAAAGGACCTCTAAACAAAATCAATTTATTTTGCTTAGCTACAGCGTTCATCTCTTCTGCGCTTCCGACCGCGTAGCACAGATGGTGGAAATGATTGCCAAATTTTTGAAGCGCGTTATATGTGAACGACGCTTTGCTTAAAGGCTCAATAAGCTCAATAAATGAGCTTCCGAAATTAGCATACAAGCTCAGCTTTGCCTGTTGAACATCATCAATCACTTCCTTGATTTTGGACTCATATACCATCTTCCTTTCATATTCCTCAATGTTTGCCACGACAAATCCAAGATGATGCAGTTTCATTTCACGCCCTTTCTATGAGCGATAAAATAGACTTAATATCCTTGCTGAAAAACTCATCTCTTGTCATCTCCTGAAAAACTATATTCCTATTCAGTTGCTCATCTTGCTGAACGCCGACTGTTCTGAAACCGAAGCGTGAGTGCATCTGCCAAACCTTTCGGTTATCTTCAATCGTCCTGCAGTAAGTTCTTTTCAGACCCACTTTCTCAAATCCGAACCTTAAAATCAGGAACTCTGCCTCTACCGCATTGATTGTGCTGGTGGCAATAAACCGTCCAAACTCAGCCTCATGATTTTTAATGTTATAAAGTGAAATCGTTCCCTTGAATGCGCCTTGCTTGTCAGTGATTTTGAAGTAGAAGTTATCGCCACGCTTCCTGTTCTGCCGAATCCATTCAATTTGCTCCTCCACTGAAATTGGCTTTTGCGATGAAAGAAATCGATTGATTTCAGGATTGCTTCGCAGCCGAGCAATATCCGCCGCATCTACCTCAGTTACCTCAACTAAGTTCGTCTTCAATCCTTCTATAATCTTCACTTCTGTCCCCACACTTGTTTGAACTTCTCGTAGTCCCGAATATAATCATTCTCGTCGTAAGGTTCCGAGGCTAATACCAACTGCACCGCTGTGTGTGAATACTGCATTGTGTGCCAAGCATTCGGCGGAATATAAACACCTACATTCGGTTTCTCCAGTGGAAAGACAGAAATTTCCCCGTCCGCCAACTCTGTTGTTACCACAATTCGTCCCGATAGCGCAAAGAGAATTTGTTCTGTCTTATAGTGAGCATGCCTTCCCCGCAGCACGCTTTCAGGCGTGAAGTAGGTCCAGAAAACACGTCGGACGCGAAAGGG
>JANWWM010000032.1 GCA_025055975.1 Chloroherpetonaceae bacterium
GGAATCCACAAAGCATTGCGAATTGCGGATTGCCAATTGCGAATTTGGGAATCGAAATCAGCCTCTTGCGATTCGCTTTGTTCGTTCAGAACGACATCGGCTCTTTTTGCGAGCGCGCTAAAACTGCGTTCTGAACTGCATTAGAAAATGCCGCAACGGCGCGAGCGTAGCGGGCTGTTCCACGTAGGCGTAGTTGAACAAGTTGCGCGCATACAGGTTCAGCGTTCCAAACGGAAGCCGAATCCCGAAGCGAAGGTCGTGTATGTGCGCGTCGACGGTTTCATCGACGTTCAAAATTGGCGGCGAGGAAAGCCCGAAAATCAAGGGCGCGTCGGGGTTCGTCGCCGAAAAGCGCGCGATGAAGCGATAGTTCCATTCAAGCGAGAAGCGTCCGTAGTTGAGTTCCGTCGTAACGTAGAGCAATCGCGGATTGCGGTAGTAGAGCGGCGCGGCGCGGGTTTGGTCTCTCGCATCAAGCCACGTGTAGCTCAGCGCGACAAGCGCGGCGCGACGATTGAAATTGAACGTCGCCGACAACTCCGTCCCCGCGATTCTCGCGTCGGACACGTTGCGAAACGAAATGCCGCCCCTCGCCAGCGTCGGCTCGATCAAGTTTCGATAGAGGTTCAAATACGCCGCCGCGTCAAGCGTGATTTCCGAAAGAAAAACGCCCGCGAACAAACCCGTCGGACGCGAATAGGAGAAAATGTAGCCGACCTCGCCGCTCAACGCGCGTTCAGGTTTCAGGCTCGGATTGGGCACGATGGGCGGAGACGCCGTCGTCGTGAATCGCTCCGTGATGGCGGGATTGCGAAACGACGTGCCGAAATGCGTTCGGAGCGACGAGTAGTCGTCGAGCGCATAGACCAAGCCCATTTTCGGATTGAGGCTCGGCACGACCTGCCCGCTTTTGATTTCGCCCGCGAGCGAATCGCTGAAAACGACGAGACCATCGAGCCGCGCGCCGAAGTTGAGAGCGAGTTTCTTCATCAACGGAAATTCCACTTGCCCGTAAGCCGCAAAGCCAAAGGTTTTGTGTTCGCCCGTGAGCGACGAGGAAATCGTGGCGAATTGCGCGTCGCCGCCCCACGTCCAACTGAACTTGCTTCCGACGAGAGAAATCACTTGCAACTCCGTTCCGACGCTATTCGCCAACGAACCTTGTCCCTGCGAATCGATGAAGTTCGTGCGGTAGTAGCGTCCGCGCAGCAGCAAGGTCGAGCGTTGCGAGAGTTTCTTCGAGTAAATGGGCGCGAGGAAGAGTTTGTCGGAGTAGAGCCGCGAGCCTGAACGCGAGCCGTCGCGCAAGACGTTGTTGATGTCTTGCCAATAAATCGCGTTGCCTTTGCGTTCTTCGGCGAAGGTGAAGAGCGTCGCAAGGTTGGATTCGTCGGAGATGCGATAGGCGGTTTTCGCAAAGAGCCGCAGGCGCGCAAAATCGCTGTTTTCGCGGAAGCCTTCGTCGCTGCGGCGCGAGAGCGACAGATACGCGCCGAGTTTGCCGAGTTGTCGTCGATGCGAGAGTTCCATGCCGTTGAAGAATCGCGCGTCGCTTGTCCATTTCCACCGCTCGAATCTTGGCGAATCATAAACGCCCCCGTAAGCGAGCACGCCCGTTTGGGTTTCGTAGGAGTTTCGCGTGACGATGTTGACCGTTCCGCCCAACGCCGACGCGCCGTAGATGGCGCTCGCGCCTTTGACGACCTCGACGCGCTCGATGAAATCCGTCGGGAAAGCGTCCCATTTCGCCGAGCCGTCGTCGCCCGCCATAAGCGGCACATTGTCAACGAGCAATTGCGCCCGACTGCCCACGCCAAAACTCACGCCGCTTGAGCCGCGAATGTTGATGTCGGGTCCCGCGAAATTCACGCCCGAAACGAAGCGCAAGGCTTCGTCGATCGAGACGCTGTTGCGATTGACGATGAAATCGGGTTCGAGAAGCGACGTCGAAATCGAGACGTCTTGAAGCCGTTGCTCGAAGCGGTTGGCGGTTACGACGATTTCGCGTTGCGCCGAGACGTTTTCTTCGAGCAAGATGTCGATTTCCGTGATGGTGTCGCTTTTGATCCAGACGTTTTTGAAAATGTCGGTTTTGTAACCTTCGGCGGAGTAGGCGATGTCGTAGAGTCCGCGCGGAACGTTGCGAATCAGGTAGAAGCCGTTTGCGTCGGTGAGCGCGCCGAGCGACGCGCCCAAGATTCGGACTTTCGCGCCCGCGATAGGCTCGCGTTTTCGGCGACGAACTTCGCGCTCCGTTTTTTCGCCCGCGAGCGTGTCGATGAAGACGATTTTTTCCAAGACCGTTTCATTCGTGAGCGCATAAACCGTTCCGCGAAGCGTTCCGAAGCCCGAACTTGCGCGCGGTTGCGCCATCGCAAGCGCGACAAGGCTCCACAGGCACAGCGCAAGCCCAATCGCTTTACGCCGAAAGGCTGAAAAGTTCTCTTGAACGCGGGCTGGCATAAAGTTCTTTATTGCTGGAATTAAACTCTCGTTTCACTTCTCCCATCAAAAAAGCGATGTCGTAGACGCTTGCCTTTTCCGCGTAGAAACGCCCGTCTTTTTTCTCCAATTGAAACGATACAAGCAAGTGTCGCGCATCAAATTCAATCTTGCTTTTCCGCTTTGCAGGCGAGACGAAAAAGCTTCGAAAAGACGATTCTACGCTGTCGATGTTGTATGTCTTGACTTCGATGTATGTTGGTCGGTTGAATTCGTCGAGAATGAGCAGGTCGGGATAGCCCGCGCTTTGAGAGAGAGATTGGAGTTTCAGCGAGCTTTTTTCTATCGCGGATTTCAAAAATGTTTCGGCTTTGTTGCCCGCTTCATTTGGACGTTTCGTTCCAATGCCGACGTTATTGAGTTCGAGAATCGCGTTTTTGACAACTTCTTTGAGCGTCGCAATCAAGACTTTATCCTCATTGCCCCTCTCGTTGATTGGAATGACCCTTCTGCCTGAAATGGCTTTTATGAACAACTCGAATGGCACTTCGTCAAGCGGTTGCAAAATTTGGCGAAGAATCTTCTCGTAATGAGCCGCTCTTTCTTTGTCGGTCATATATTTTCAAACAGGCTCAGCGTTTTTTGATGACGCGGAAACTCTAACCGTTCAATTATGCCTTTGGCAAGCACGACGCAACGATTCGTGTTCGTGCCTTTTTCGTTGTTGGAAACGCCAAAGCAGTTGGCGAGTTTGGTGAAGCGTTGTTCATTGACGAGAATCGCGCCAAGCGAGAAGCCGACCTCTTCGCCAAGCGTTGCGACGATTTCATCTAAATTGACAAGCTCGCCTTTGTAGCGAACCTCGCCTACTTCAATCACGACCACGCCTTTGGGTTTGACGACGCGATAAAGTTCGCGCAGAGTTTCGCGCATAAAGACTTTCCACTCCTCCAACGAGCGCGTCTGAACCAAGTTTTCTTCGAAAGTTTTTTCCTCAATGCCGTAGAACCACGCTTTGAGCCAGTTGTCTTTGAGATAATCGACTTTGTCCAGAAAGGGCGGCGATGTTACGACAAGGTCGATGGTTTCGTCTTCAATCCACCGCATTTGGCGGCTGTCGCCTGTTCGAATTTGATTGTTGAGCGATTCGGGGAAACGTTCCTGAAATCGTTCCGCGCCTTGAAGCGAGAGTTTGGCTTTTCGCAGAATGCGCGATTTGACTTCCCGATACGGCGGCGTTTGCTTGCGTTTCTCGTTGATTTTGCGTTGGGCTTCGGGCAAGACGGCGATTTGCGGAAACGAATAGACGGAGAAAAATCCGTCGGAATGTCCGTGCAAACGCGAGACGGCGACAAGTTCAATGAAGCGATTGACGTCGTCGCAATCGCGCTGAATTTCGCGTTTCAAATTGAGCAGTTCTTTGAGCGTGTCGGGGTGATAGAAGGCGAGCAATTCGGAATGTTCGTCAAGGCAGACGGGACGCGAGAGGTCAAACTTTTGCAGTCGGCGCTCAATGGCGGCGAGCGGAACGGGGCGCGTTTTGGCGCGAGCGATTTTTTCCGAAATCGGGTTGATGTCGTTGTGAAAGGCGACGCGACGGCGCAAGTTGGCTTGCAGCGCGGTCGTGCCCCTGCCGCCGAAAGGGTCGAGCACGACGTCGCCTTGTTTTGAAAAACGCCGAATGAAAAAGTCGGGCAGTTCCGCTTTGAAGGCGGCGCGATAAGAGACGATGTAGTGCAGAGGAAATTCCTGACGCTGTTTGCTCGTCCAAAATTCATCTTTGATGACGCGCATCTTTCACCTTCCAAAGTTTCCACCACGGCGTTTGCGGCGAGTGATGATGTTCCCAGTGGTAGCCGAAAAAGTAGCACGAGAGCATCGCGCGCCAGTGATTGCGCGGTTGCGAGCGCGCGTTGTGCGGCGACATTTCAGGCTCAAGCGGCAAGCGATGCGGCAAATACGTGCCGAAATAAAACAGTTGCAACGCCCCCCAAACGCATGGCAATATCCAAAACAGCCATATCCGCGATTCAGGCACGTTCAAGACGCGCTCGAAGACGTTGTAAATCGCCGCCATCGTGGCGACCTGCGTCCAAGTCTTGTAGCGCCAGAGGAACGAGCCGAACCAAACGAAAAAGTTTTGAGACCGAACGTGGAAATCGGGGTCGGTTTCGGAGGCGGGCGCTTCGTGATGCTTGCGGTGATTTTCTCGCAAGCGCTCGTAACTCATCGCGGCGAACAGAAAAGACGCGAGCGCGCCAATCGCATGGTTGAGCCATCGGATTTTGCTCGCCGAGCCGTGCATCGCGTCGTGCGCCGTGATGAAAAGCCCCGTCGCAAGATAGCCCTGAATCGCCAGATGCGCGTAACTCATCGGCGTTGAAAACGACAGCGACTCGTTGCCGAGCAAATACGCAAGATGCGCCAGCCACAGCGAGATGATCGAAAGCCCGATTAGCGCGCCCATTTTGAACGATTGGGATTGAACGCTTGAACCAGCGCCGTCAACGCCGTCTAAACGAGCAAGTTCCCGTTCAAGACGGTGATGGCGTAACCGCTGATGCTCGCGGATTGAATCGCGCCGTTTTCGACGACGAGTTCCGCCCACACGCGCCCTCCGCGATTGATGACGTAGCCTTGTTCAAGCGTTACGGGAATCGCGCCGTTTTCGCCCGAAACGCGCTTTTGCAAGTAAAGGTAGCACGCCAGTTCGCCTTGCGCCGAACCCGTCACGGGGTCTTCGTCGATGCCGAGCGCGGGAGCGAAGAAGCGCGAATGCGCCGCGCTCGTCGGGTGCTTGGTTTCCGTCGTGAACACGCAAACGCCCGCCAGCCCGCGTCGGAGCGTGAGTTGTTTGAGCGATTGAAAGTCGGGGCTCATTTTCAAGAGCGGCTCGCGGTTGACGAAGGGCAAATACAAATAGCGCGACGACGAAATGAGCACGGGAAGAGTTCGGTCGAGTTGCTCGACTGGAACGGACAAGGTCGCAAACAGGTCGCTGATTTGCCCATCGAATTTTTCAAACTTCGGAACGGGAACGCCAAACTTCACCATCGTCTTCTCGCCTCGACGCTCGACGGAGACGGGCAGAATGCCGCTTCGAGTCTTGACGCGAAATTGTTTGTTCGGCTGTTCGCCAAGCCCAAACATTTTTTCTTCGGCAAGCGCGTGAAACGTGGCGACAGTGCCGTGTCCGCAAAGGTCGACTTCCTTCGTGGGCGTAAACCAGCGCAGTTCGAGGTCGCAAGAGCCATCTTGCGCGGGCAAGACGAAAGCCGTCTCGGGGAGGTTCATTTCGCGGGCGATGAGCTGCATTTGCTCGTCGTCAAGTCCGCTCGCGTCGAGCACGACGGCGGCGGGATTGCCCGTAAAGGCGCGGTCGGTGAAAGCGTCAACGTGTTTGATTTGATACGTCTTCATTGTCGTTTTTTGAAAGTGCGTTCAAGGCGCGAAAGTTATGAAGTTTGCGCGAAAATGCCCGTCTCGTCAAGCGACGATTCCACCTTGCGCCAAGCGAAAATTTTTGAAACGCTTTCAGCCGTCGCTCGCTATCTTCGCAAGTTCGCTTGACGCGAGCCGACGAAAAGAGTTGGAGAAATGACGCATTACGACGAGTTGCTTTCGCGTTTGCGCGCCGTTCATCGCAAGGCGACGTTCAAAACCGCGCTCGTTGGCGCCTGCAAGGTCGCCTCGCTCGCGCTTGGCGCCATGTGGCTTGCGGCGGTGGCGGAGTGGGCGTTTCGCCTTTCGAGTCCGTGGCGAATGGCGCTGTTCGCGCTGGTTGCGCTCGTTTTGGTTGGCGCGGCGATTTGGTTTTTGATTTTTCCCCTCGTTCAGCGTCGGTTCAATCCCGACGACGTGGCGCGAGAGTTGGGCAAAGCGTTTCCCGCGTTGCGCGACAGGCTTCTGAACGCGATGCAGGTCTTCCGCGAATCTCCCGACAATCCCTTCGCCGTCGTTGAACTTCGCAAGGTTTCGGAACTTTGCGCGCCGCTCAACTTTGGCGAGGCGGTTCGGTTCGAAGATTCCCGAAAGTTGCTGATTGGCGCGCCGACGTGGCTTCTGTTGACCGCGTTTGCGTTTTGGTTCTCGCCGCTTGGTTCGGCATGGGGGCGCGTTATGGCGTTTGGCGAGGACTTTTCGCCGCCGCCTCCGTTTCGCATCGTCTCGCTCACGAAGGACGTTCAAATCACCAAGGGCAAGGACGCGGAACTGCGATTCGCGCTCGTTCCGACCGATTCTCTAAACCCTCTCGATGTTCGCCGTCTTTCCGTGAAGTTTCTCGACGAAAACGGCTTCGAGGTTCAAGAAGCGAAGACGTTTCGGGATAGTTCGGGAGCGTTTTCCTACAAATTGCGCTCGCCCGAAACGTCGCTTCAATACTTCGCCGAGTTCGCGGAACTCTCGAAACCCATTCGCTCCGAAACGCATCGACTCGTCATCATCGACCGTCCGCGCGTCGATCGCTTTCAACTTGTCATTGAGCCGCCGCGTTACAGCCGTCTTGCGACGCAAGTTTTGGAAGCCAACTTCGGCGATGGCTCGGCGCTCAAAGGCTCGCGGGTTTCGATCGCGCTCAAAGCCTCCAAGCCGCTTCGCTCGGCGACCCTCGTCGCAAACGACTCGCTGTCGCTTCCGATGACGGTTCAAAACGATTCCGCCTTTTTTTCCTTCGCGCTGAAAGACGACTTCGTCTATCGCTTCGCGCTCGTTGATTCGGCGGGCGTTGCGTCGGAGAAGGGCGCGGACTATCGCTTGCGCTCGATGCCCGACGAGCCGCCGCAAATTCGCTTCGTTCAACCCGCGCAAAAGCAAGTGGATTTGCCCGACAACCTGCGCTTGCCTTTGGCGATGCTCATTCGAGACGACTTCGGCGTCTCGTCGCTTGGGCTTCATTATCGCGTCTCGAAGTCCAACTTCAAGCCAATCGAGTCGGCGTTTCGGCGCATCGAGATTGCGATGAACGACGCGGTTCAAACGGGCGAGGGCGGCTTGGAACGCGGCGTTTTCTACGAGTGGAATCTGCTTTCGGAAAACGTCTCCGCAGGCGACGAAATCGAGTTCTACGCCGAAGCGCGCGACAACGACGCGGTTTCGGGCTTCAAACCCGCTCGCACCGACTTCTACAAACTTCGCCTTCCCACGCTCGACGAACTCTTCGACGACGTCCAAAAGCAAGAGCAGGACATCGTCGCCGAACTCGACAGAAAAATCGACGAGACGAAATCCGTTCAAGAAGAATTGGAGCGCATTCAAAACGAACTGCGCCAAAAAACCCGCTCCGATTGGCAAGACCGCAAGGCGATGGAACTCGCTAGCCAAAAGCAAAAAGAACTGCAAGACCAACTCGAAGCCATCGAGCAAGCGATGACCGAAATGCTCCAAAAGATGCAAGATCGCTCGCTCGTCTCCGAAGAAACCCTCCGCAAATACGAGGAAATCCGACAACTGCTCGAAGAACTCAAATCGCCCGAACTCCAAGAAGCGCAACGCCAATTCGACGAAGCCTTGAAGCAACTCAACGAACAACAACTGCGCGAGGCGCTCAAAAATTTCGAGTTCAACGAAGAACGCTTCAAGCAAAACTTGGAACGCGCCAAAGACCTTTTGGAACGAATGAAGCTGGAACGCCAACTCGACGAAGCGTTGAAACGCCTCGACGACATGGCGCAAAAGCAAGAATCGCTCCAACAAGAAACCAAACAAACCAATCCCGAAAACAAAGCCAAACTCTCGGAACTCAAAAAGGAGCAGGAGTCGCTCGCCAAAGAAGAGCGAAAACTCGACGAGCGCTTGCAAACGCTCATCGAGCAGATGGAGAAAAATCCGAAAGCCGAACAATTGCCGTTGCAAGAACTCGCCAAGCTCAAAGAGCGACGAAACGACGACAATCTCCAAAAGGATTTGCAAGAGGCTTCGAAGGCTCTATCCGAATCGAAGCCCCAAGACGCGCAAGCCAAACAGCAAGAGGCTCTGCGAAAAATGCAAGCCCAGCGCCAACAGCTCGCCGACCTGCGCCAAGAAATGAAGCGTCAGAGGAAGCAAGACGTTTTGCAAGCCTTGCAAAACGCGACGCAAGCCGCTCTCGAACTTTCGCAACGCCAAGAAGCCTTGATGGAAGACCTGCGCCAAAAGCAAGGCTCCGCAAACGGCGACGCTTTGCGCGAAAAAATGACCGAGCAAAACGACGTCAAGGAACTTTTGAAACTCTTGCAAGACGACGTTTCGCAAATCGGCAGAAAGTCGTCGGAACTGCGCCAATCTATGATTGCCCAGCTGCGACGCGCCGAAGCCGAAATGGACGCGGCGATCGAGACGCTTGACCAGCGCAATGCGTTCAGCGCGGCGCAACGAATGAACAACGCGATGGCGCTCCTGAACGAATTTGGCAACCAAGCCGCGAGCGCGATGGCGCAATTGATGGGACAACAAGGCGCGCCGCAACCCGGCGAAGGCGGCGACGGCGAAGAAATGGAAGGTCTCGCCAACCGTCAAGGCGAACTCAATCAACAAACCGAAGCCCTCTTCGGCGAGCGGCAAGGAATGTCGCCCGAAGCGCGCGCTCAACGGCTCGCGCAACTGGCGGCGCAGCAACGCCTCATTCAACGACAACTTCAACAACTCGCTCAAAAACAAGCCGAGCAAAAAGCCAAAGGCGAAAAATCCGACCTCTTGGGCAACCTCGAAAAACTCGCCGACGAAATGCAAAAAGCCGCCGAACAATTGGAGCGACAAGACCTTTCGCCCGAACTCAAAAATCGTCAGCGACAAATCCTTTCTCGAATGCTCGAATCCACGAAAGCCATTCAAAAGCGCGAGCAAGACGAGCGACGCGAAGCCAAGTCGGCGAAAAACATCTTCAAAGCCTCGCCGCCCGAACTCTCCCAAGAGCAAACGCGCAACCCCATTCAAGACGGGCTGAACCGAATGAAAGCGCAAGGCTTTTCGGACGATTACGAGCGGCTCATTCGTCGCTACTACGAAGCGCTCGAAAAGCAAAGCGCGCCCGCGCCCTGACGCGCGCAGTTTGTTTTTCGCTTCGCTCGCATTACGTTTCTCGACAAACTCGCTCTAACAATCAACAACGCAAGGGAGACCATCGTGAAAGAAAAGCTCTTCCTCAAAAAATCCATACCCGAACTGCTTGCGTCCTCGATGGAGGGCGAACATCAATTGCATCGCGGGCTATCGTCGTTTAATCTCGTCACGCTCGGCATTGGCGCCATCATCGGCGCGGGGCTGTTTTCCATCACGGGAATGGCGGCGGCGTATCACGCTGGACCCGCGGTTACGATTTCCTTCGTCATCGCCGCGATTGGCTGCGCCTTCGCGGGCTTGTGTTACGCGGAGTTTGCGGCGATGATTCCCATCGCGGGAAGCGCCTACACCTATTCCTATGCGACGATGGGGCAATTTATGGCGTGGATCATCGGTTGGGATTTGGTCTTGGAATACGCCGTCGGCGCGGCGACCGTTGCGATTAGCTGGTCGCGCTACCTTGAAAAGTTCCTCGAGAACTTCGGATTGCATTTGCCGCCGCAGTTCGTTATGTCGCCGTTTGACTCGGTTACCACGCCCGAAGGCGCGGTCATCACGGGCATCATCAACATTCCCGCCGTCGTCATCGTCGTCGTGATGTCGCTTTTGCTCATCAAAGGCACGCAAGAATCGGCTCTTGTCAACAACTTCATCGTGGCGCTCAAAGTCTCGGTCGTGCTCATCTTCATCGCGTTTGGGTGGGCATACATCAACCCCGACAACTACGTGCCCTACATTCCCGAAAACACGGGCAAATTCGGCGAGTATGGGTGGAGCGGCGTGATTCGCGCGGCGGGCATCATCTTTTTCGCTTACATCGGTTTCGATGCGGTCTCGACGGCGGCTCAGGAAGCCAAAAATCCGCAACGCGACATGCCGATTGGCATTATGGGGTCGCTGGCGATTTGCACCGTGCTTTACATTCTCTTTGCGCACGTGATGACGGGGCTTGCCAACTACAAGGAGTTTATGGGCAAAGACGGCATCGCGCCCGTTGCGGTGGCGATTTCGCACACGTCGTTTTTGTGGCTTGAACAAGGCGTGATTGTCGCCATTCTGTCGGGCTATGCGTCGGTGATTTTGGTGATGCTTTTGGGTCAGGCGCGGGTGTTTTTCTCGATGTCGCGCGATGGCTTGATTCCGCCGATTTTTTCGGAAGTGCACCCGAAGTTCAAAACGCCTTACAAGTCGAGCGCGCTGTTTATGTTGTTCGTATCGGTTCTCGCCGCGTTCGTGCCGCCGCGCGTCGTGGGCGAGATGACGAGCATCGGCACGCTGTTCGCTTTCGTGCTCGTGTGCATTGGGGTTTTGGCGTTGCGCAAAACGAATCCCGAAATTCCGCGTCCGTTCAAAACGCCCTTCGTGCCGCTCGTGCCGATTCTGGGCGTGCTCGTGTGTTTTGCGATGATGGCGGCGTTGCCGGGCGACACATGGCTTCGGCTCGCGGTATGGATGGCGATTGGACTTGCGATTTATTTCGCTTACGGCATCAAACGCGCCAACGCGCCCGCCAAAGTTTAACGACGAGTTCAGCTTTCCCCAAAGCGAGATGCTCTCCAAACTTTCCGCCGCCGCGATTATGGGCGTGGACGCGCTTCGCATCGAGGTCGAAACGAATCTCGATAGCGGCGTTCCCGCTTTCATCGTCGTCGGACTTCCCGATAGCGCCATCAAGGAAAGCCGCGAGCGCATTTTGACCGCGCTCAAAAATTCAGGCTACGCCGTTCCGCCGAAGAAAATCACGGTCAATCTCGCGCCTGCCGACGTGCGCAAGGAGGGCACGGCGTTTGACCTCACGATCGCGGTGGGCATTTTGGCGTGCGTCGGGGCGGCGCCGCTCGAGGCGCTCGAATCGACGATGGTTCTTGGCGAGCTGGCGCTCGATGGGCTTGTGCGTCGCGTTACGGGCGCGCTTCCGATCGCGATCATGGCGACAAGAGAAAATTTCTCGCGCCTTCTCGTGCCGAAGGAAAACGCGCGCGAAGCCGCCATCGCCGTCGCCGCCGCTCAAAGCCCGATGCGCGTCTATGGCGTTTCCTCGCTTCAAGAAGCCGTGAGCGTTCTCAACGGCGAGAACCGCATCGAGCCGACGCGCGTTGCCATCGATGAGGCGTTTCAGGTCAGCCCGCATTATCCCGTCGATTTTGCCGACGTCAAGGGACAACAAGACGCGAAACTCGCGTTGGAAATCGCGGCGGCGGGCGGGCACAACATCATTATGATCGGTCCGCCAGGAAGCGGCAAAACGATGCTCGCCAAGGCGTTGCCGTCCATACTTCCGCCGCTCACCTTCGAGGAAGCGTTGGAGACGACGAAAATCCACAGCGTCGCGGGGATTCTGCCTTCGGATGTCGCGCTCGTTTCCGCTCGCCCGTTTCGCTCGCCGCATCATGGCGCAAGCGACGTGGCGTTGATTGGCGGCGGCGCGCAAGCCAAGCCCGGCGAGGTTTCGCTCGCGCACAACGGCGTGCTCTTTCTCGACGAACTGCCTGAATTTCAACGCTCGACGCTCGAAGCGATGCGTCAGCCGCTCGAAGACCGCGAAGTAACGATTTCTCGCGCCGCCGTTTCGGTCAAATATCCCGCAAGCTTTATGCTCGTCGCCGCAATGAATCCCAGTCCCGCAGGCGCGCTCAGAGACGAGCGCGGCAACCTGACCGCCACGCCGCAACAGATTCAGCGATACCTTTCCAAAATTTCAGGACCGCTGTTGGATCGAATCGACATTCACATCGATGTGCCGAAGGTCAATTACGAAGATTTGCTCTCGAAGCAATCGGGCGAAAGTTCCGCCGTCGTGCGCGAGCGCGTCGTCAAGGCGCGAGAGATTCAATCGCGTCGCTTCAAGGCGTTCAAGGCGCAATCCATCTTTTGCAACGCGCAAATGCCCGTCCGACTCATTCGGGAGTTTTGCGCGCTCGATGCGGTCTCTGAACAACGCCTGCTCGATTCGATGAAACGGCTCAACCTTTCCGCAAGGGCGCGCGACCGCATTTTGAAAGTGGCGCGCACCATCGCAGACCTCAAAGGCTCGGAGCGCATTCAACTCCCACACCTCATTCAAGCCATTCAGTATCGCAGTTTGGATCGAGAGTTTTGGACGCAATGACGCTTGCCTTCAAAAAAATCAAGGGGTATATTCGCTTAGCCCCGCAAAATCAGAAAAGCGGGTTTTTTTGTCAACGCAATAAACCAACCGACGATGATTAAGAATCCTTCTCTTCGCGCGATTTTCGCGCTGCTCGTCCTCCTCTCCTTTCTGCGACCTGTGGTTGCGCAAGAAAAGCCGCTGCGCGCTCTCGGCGGCGGATTCGCGCGCGAGATTGCGCTCGGCGCGGGCGCGGCTTACAGCCCAACTCACCCATACAACTTCAATCCCTTCCTCCGCAACGACACGTATCTTCTTATCAACCCCGCTTACATTGGCGACTTTGGCAACTACGTTTGGGGAAATTTCGACGGAACGCAAACGGGCGCGACGTCGCAAACCTTCGCGGGCGCGAACTTTGAGGCGCTGACGAACCTCTACTTAGGCTTGCTCGTCAACACCCGCGACGCGCTCGCCACGACGGGACAACTTAACGACTACGCGGGGCAACGACTTCCGAACATCGAGAACGCGCTCGGCTTTTTGATTGGCTACAAGCTCTCGCCCGAACTGACGCTTGGCGCGCAAATCTATACGGGCGCGCAAACCTTCGAAGCGAAACTCCAACCAGCGGGCGCGCAAGCCTCGGACACGACGCGCCAGATGAGCGTGCTCGGCTTTGATGTGGGCGCGGTCTACAACTCGGCGCAATGGCGCGGCGAACTTGCCATCAAGGTGAGAATGAACTCGCGCTTGGAGCGCTCGCGTTCCACGACCACCGCAGAAGTTAGCCTTGATGGCGGAATGGAGCTTGGCGCGAACGGTCGCGTCTTCTACAAGTTGAGCGACGCCTATGACCTCGTTCCGACTTTCAGCTTCTACAACGTTTCCATCGGCACGAAAGTTGCTCCCGCGCCTCCCGCAAACGCCGAGAAAGTCGATGTCTCTCAAACCGCGTTTGAAGTTGGCTTGGGCTTGAACGCCAAAACGAAAAACGCCCTCATCATCGGCGGCGTCTCCTTCGCCCAGTCAACGATAGAAACCAAGACGACAAATCTTGGCAACGCGGCAGGCAACTCTCGCACCGAAACCGACCAGACCACCCTTTTGCCGCGCATCAATCTCGGCGCGGAACTCTATCCGCTGAGCTGGCTGACGGCGCGCGTCGGCTATTTCAAAACCCTCGCCAGCAATCAAGTCGTCGTTGAACAACGCATCGGGGGCAACGTCTCCAAAGTTACCCAGACGACCAACGGTCTGACTTTCGCCAATTATTTGGGCGACCACATCGCCGCCGGCGTGGGGCTTCGCTTCAGCGAGTGGACGATGGACTTTGCGCTCAACAAAGATTTTCTCCGCAACGGTCCGCATGCTCTCGGCGGAGTCGCCACAAGTCCGCTCTTCTTCGTTTTTAGCTCGTCGTATCGCTTCTAATCCGCCAAACGACGATCGCAAAATGAAAAAAGGGACGCTCGCAAGCGTCCCTTTCGATTTCGCCCGCCGTCGTTTTCACTTCGCGTCCTCGATGCTGGCAAGCGCAAAAACGCCGTTCTCCATTTTGCCTTTGACCTTCACCTTCAAGTCCTTTTCCTTTTTGAGCGCCGTCAAATACGCCTTGGCTTTTTCGCTTCCCTTCGGATCGAACTTGATGAATTTGCCGTCGGCGTAAATGCCGTATCCCGACTTGGCGCAAGCGTCCATCAAGCAACATTCTCTCGTGTGGTCAGCCGCCATTTTGGCGTTTTCCATGCTTTCGCCGCATTGGCAATCCGAAAGGTAGCCGACAAGCGTCGTTTCCTTTTTGTTCGTCTTTTTTTCTTGCGCGCTCGCGGGCGATAGCGCGACGAACAGCGCGAGCAGAACGATTGAGATTTTGAGCATCGATAAGAATTGATTTGAGTTGAAGAGAACGACAGCCAAACGCTTGGAACCGCGCGAGACGTTTCGCTACGGGTTTTTGCGGAGCATTTCGATGTGCGGAATGCCGTCCATTTCGTAGAGTTCGGAGACGCGCTCGAAGCCAAATTCGTTGTAGAACTTTTCGAGATGCGCCTGCGCCTCGATGCGAATGGGCGAATCGGGATATAGTCTTGCGGCTCTTGCGAGGCTTTCGCGCATCAAGAGCCTGCCAAAGCCTTTGCGTCGAGCGGCTTTCGTCGTGAGCGCGCGTCCGATCGAAGCTTCTTGATGCTTCGTCTTCGGCGGCAGAAGACGCGAGTAGGCGACGAGTTCGCCGCGCTCGCCGCGCAAAACGAGATGATGCGCCAGCTCGTCAAAGTCGTCGGGGTCGAGATAGGCGCAACGCTGCTCGACGACGAAGACTTCGGCGCGAGCTTTGAGAATTTCATGCAACGCTTTCGGCGAAAGTTCGGCAAAGGCGGAAAACTCCCAACGCATTTTCAAAAAGGTTTGAACGAACCTCGTCGCAAAACGAAAAGCCCGCGTTTCAGGCGGGCTTTCGCTTGAAGAACTATCTTCAGCTTGCGAATGAAAGAACTCGGAAAGAACGATGACTGCGCAAAGGTAACGCCGCTCGGCTTCGCGCTTTGTGATTTTCATCACGCTCTTATGGGCTTCGAGCGCGTTCCGCCGCCCACTCGGCGACCAGCTCGATCGCTCGGTCTTGCGCTTGCTCGATTTCAAGGCGCGATTGCGTGAAATTCATCGCCATAATCGAGAACGCAATCCATTCCTCGTCTTCGCCGTAAAGGTAGCCCGAAAGCGTGCGCACGCCGCCGATGAATCCCGTTTTCGCAAAGGTCATTCCTTTCGCTTTGCCCTCGCGGAATCGATTCTGAAGCGTGCCGTCTATTCCCGCCACGGCGAGCGATTGATAGAAGGTTTCAAACGAATCCGCCAAGTAGTTCTTCTTCAACAGTTTGACGATCGCCGCGGGCGAGAGGCGATTTTTTCGGGACAATCCGCACCCATCGACGACGTGAAAGTGCCGTTCCGCAACGCCGATGGAATCGAGATAGAGTTTGATGGCGTCCAATCCCGCGCTTGCCGAGCCTTCCTTGCGATAAGCGTAGCCGACGCGGCGCAAGAGTTGCTCGGCGAAAAAGTTGTTGCTGGCTTTGTTCGTCTCGGAAAGAATCGACAGCATCGGCGGCGAAAATTGCGAGGCGAGTTGTTCGAGCGTGTCGGTGAGGTAGCAATCCTTTTCGCTTTTGCGACGCAATTTGCCTGCGACGCGAATGCCTTTTCGCTCGAGCGCGTCTTTGAGCGCGGCGAGAAAGTAGAGCGCGGGTCGCTCGACGGCGATTCGCTCCCGAAATCCGCGCGAATCGATCGGAATCGAGCCTGAAATCACGATTCGGTTCGTTCCGAAGCGTCGGACGACTTCGATTGTCCGCTTCGTTTGCGCCTGACCCGTCGTGGCGAGGTTCTCGACTTCAAAAAAATTCGGAACATTCGGCTCGAGGACGACATCGGGCGCTTTGCCGACGCTATCGGCGGGATAGACCACGACGGTTACGCTGTTTTCGTTGAAAGCCAAAGCCGAAGCGGGCGCCGCCATTCCGTAGAAGAGATCGTCCCAAGCCCAATCGGGCGAGTAATCGCCGTCGCCGTCGCTAATGGCGCGCGAATAAACGGAGGCTTGAAAGCGTTGGTCGTCGGCGACCAAATCGCCGTTGATGAGCGTGATGTTTCGCGCCAAAAGGCTATCGGCAAGTTGATAGAGGAACAATCCGCCTGTCGAATCAACGAAGCGATCGGCGTGATACGGGTTGCCATCGCTTGCGATGATAAGGTCGCCATCGAGACGCATCGCGCCGTTTTCTGCGGGAACGATTTTTCCCCACGTGCGCGCCGAGGTTTGAAATCGAAATTCTTCGCCCAAGTAACGCAACGCCGCCGCCGTCGTCAGCAATTTTTGATTGGAGGCGGGCACGAAATTCTTTTCCGCGTTGAGCGCGTATAGCGCGCCGAATTTCGGATTGAGCGACTCAATCAAAACGCCCCAAAACGTGTTGCTATGCGCCTCGTCGAAAAACAGCTTGTCCAATTCAGCGTGAAGTTCTTTGAGCAGGCGCTGATCGCGCTTGGATAACTGTTTGCTGACGATTTGGACGGAGCCTTTCTTTTGCGCCAAAAGCGATTCGGACGCGCCAAACCACGCGCAAGTTCCAACAAGAATCGTCAGCAGCGCTCGTTGCGGCATTTGAGGTTGAGGTCAGGTTGCGATGGACAAACCGCGTCAAGTCGCGTCGCGCGCGCTCCTCGTTCCGAACCAAACCTCGTTTGTCATTCCGAGCGAAAGCGAGGCATCCGCAAAAGGATTGCGAACTGCGGATTGTCAACTGCGAGTTCAACGCTCTCGCTTCTCGCCTTCAATTCTCGCTTCTCGTGAAGATGGATTCTTCTCTTCACGGCGTTCAGGGTCGGAATGATCGTCGTGGCTTGGTCGCTCGTTTGCGTTGCGTCAATCGTTGCGCGGGCATAGACGCGCCTTTTCGTTTTAGAGGTTGGGCAAAGGTAAGGAAAACGTGGCGAACTTGGGGAGCGCGTCGGAAGACGAGTCGACGGAGGGGATTGGCTTCGCGCCGCCGCGTTAGCGCTCGCATTGAGCGACGCGAAGCCAACGCAATGTCAGAACACGGGCGTTTCTTCATAGACGCCGAATTCCTGCCGAAGCGCGTCGCAAATTTCGCCGAGCGTTACGTAGCGATGCGCCGCTTCAATCAAGACGGGCATCAGGTTCGAGCCGTCTCGCGCCGCTTGCGCGATGGCTTCGAGCGAGGCTTTGACGTCCGCCTCGTTGCGCGAGGCTTTGACTTCCTTCAAGCGTTTGATTTGACGCTCTTCGGTCTCTTTGGTGATTTGCAAAATCGGAATTTCGATTTTCTCGTCTTTTTCGACGAACTCGTTTACGCCAACGATGATGCGCTCTTTCCGCTCAAGTTCTTGCTGATACTTGTAGGCGGCGTTGGCGATTTCTCTCTGAATGTATCCTTGTTCGATCGCTTCAATCACGCCGCCGAGCTTGTCGATGGCTTCGAAATACTTTTCCGCTTCCTGCTCCATTCTTTCGGTGAGGGCTTCGACATAGTAACTGCCGCCGAGCGGGTCGACCGTGTTGGTTACGCCCGTTTCGTAGGCGATGATTTGTTGCGTGCGGAGCGCGATGCGGACGGCTTTTTCCGACGGGAGCGCGAGGGCTTCGTCCATTGAGTTCGTGTGCAAGGATTGCGTGCCGCCCAGCACCGCCGCCAGCGCTTGAATCGCCACGCGCACGATGTTGTTTTCGGGCTGTTGAACCGTGAGCGTGCACCCAGCGGTCTGCGTGTGGAAACGCAATTGCCACGATCGCTCGTCTTTCGCGCCGTATTTGTAGCGCAGGCGTTTCGCCCAGATTTTGCGCGCCGCTCGAAACTTTGCGATTTCCTCGAAGAAGTCGTTGTGCGAATTGAAAAAGAACGAGATGCGCGGCGCGATTTCATCGACGTCCATTCCCGCCGCAAGCGCGTGTTCGAGATAGCAGAATCCGTCGGCGAGCGTGAACGCCAGCTCTTGAACCGCCGTCGAACCCGCTTCCCTGATGTGATAGCCCGACACGGAAATCGGATTGAACTTCGGCATTTCTTTGACGCAATAGGCGAACATATCCGTAACGATGCGCATAGAGGGCTTGGGCGGGAAGATGTATTCCTTTTGCGCGATGTATTCTTTCAGAATGTCGTTCTGAATCGTGCCGCGAACGTTCTTCAAGTTGCGCCCCTGTTTTTGCGCGACGGCGATGAAGTAAGCGAGCGCGACCATCGCCGTCGAGTTGATGGTCATCGAGGTCGAGACTTCTTCCAAGTTGATGCCGTCGAAAATCACCTCCATATCGGCGAGCGACGAAACCGACACGCCGCACACGCCAACCTCGCCTGCCGAGAGCGGCGCGTCGCAATCCCAGCCCATCAACGCGGGCAAGTCGAAGGCGACCGAGAGCCCCGTTTGTCCGCGCTCCAAAAGAAATTTGTAGCGTTGGTTCGTCTCTTCGGGCGTGGCGAAGCCCGAAAAGAGTCGCATCGTCCAAAGTTTGCCCCGATAGAGATTGTTGTGAATCGAGCGCGTGTAGGGGAACTCGCCGCTATGTCCGATTTCGGCGTTGTAGTCGATGTGCGCCACATCGAGCGGCGTGTAGAGCGGTTTGATTTTCTCCCAACTGAGATTTTCATATTTGCCCGGAAGCTCCTTCGCGGCGCGATTCTTTTCAAGCCATCGTTGATAATCGGCTTCGAGCTTCTCAAAATCCGTTGCGATGCGAGCGTCGGTCGTCATAGTTGAATTGGATTGATGGTTCGGTTCGCTTGCGCGAAAGTTAGCAACAAAGCCAAATTTCGCAACTCGCCTCGCCACCGCTACGCGCTTCGCTCTTTGATTAAATCGTAGGCGACGCCCTTCCAACGCACTTCGCGGCTGAACAGAATCACGAAAGGCGCGGAAAACACGAAAGCGTAGTAATAGGCTTCGAAGAGAAGGAAATGCCACAGAAACCGCGTCTCGCGCAGTTTCAGAAGAACGGGGACGAGAATGAGCAAATCCGAGAGAAACTTCGTTCCCATCAAGCCCAACGCCAGCGGGAGCGGCAAGAAAAAGAAGGCGAGAATCGTGAAGAGATGAACGAGGAACATCAGCGCGGCAAGAAAGGCGTGCACGGCGCTTGCGTCCAATCCGCCGAGCGTCCATCGCTTTTTTTGCGCGCATAGATCGGCGATGGAATGCAGCGGCTCGGTGAAGTTGCGCGTTTCGTAGAGCGTGGGAAAAACGATTTTCCAACGCGATTTCAAAATCGCTTGAAAGAGCGAGAAATCTTCCGTAACGCTGAAGCGAAGGTTCTCGTAACCGCCGATTTCCTCGTAGGTTTTTTTGCGAAAGCAGAAGTTGTTGCCGATGCCGCCAATCGGGAAGCCCATCGAGGCGCGCCCCGAACTTACGCCCAAGATGTAGCACCAATCGAGCGCTTGCGTTGCGGAGAACCAATCGTCGCGTCGCGTTTTGTCGAGTTCTTTCGGAATCGTAACGCCGCAAACCAGTCCGACATCGTCGCGGAAAAATCGCAAGGTTTCCTTTATCCAAGTGGGTTGAACTTGGCAATCCGCGTCGGTGAGGAAAATGAACTCGCCTTTGGCGCGCTCGACGGCTTGATGGATGGCGTTGGCTTTGCCGCGAATTTTTCGATTTTGGTCGACGCGATGCAGTTTGATGAACGCATGACGCTTGGCGTAATCTTCGACGATTTCGGTCGTGCGGTCGGTCGATGCGCCGTCGCTGACGATGATTTCGAGGCGTTCTCGCGGATAATCCACTCGCAAGAGCGAATCCAAGACGCGAGCGACGTTTTCTTCTTCGTTGCGTGCGGCGACGACGACGCTCGCAAACGGCAACTCGCTTGGCAATTCTCGTCGCTTCGGCAGGCGAAAAATCCCGACGCAAAACAGCGCGGATTGAACGAAGTAATAGGCAAGAAGGGCGACGCAAAGCCCCCAAAAAACCGTCATTTCGGCGGCGCGAATAAATTGAAAAAACCAAGATAACCGAAATTGGCGGATATGGAAAATCTCGCGCTCGCTTGCGCGCGCCGTTTGCGCGGGAAACCGTAACTTTGCGACAAAGTTTTCGGAATGGACGAGCTTCAGCGCCTCAATCACGACTTGTTTTTCGCCATCAACAACGGCTTGAAAAGCCCGCTCGGCGACGCTCTGCTTGGCTACTCGACCTACATCGGCGATGGCGCGGCAATCTACCCGCTGGCGACGATTGGATTGTGGCTTCTCGATCGCAAGAAATTTTGGACGAACTTCGGACTTGTGGCGTTGGCGGCGATTTTGGGCGGCGCGGTTCTGCACCTCTTGAAGCATCATTTCAACGCGCCACGTCCGCTCGCTTTTTTTGACGAGGCGATTCAACGCGGCGAGGCGGTCGTGAACGTGATGTTCGAGCCGCTTCGCGCGCGATCGTTTCCGTCGGGGCATGCGCAAACGGCGTTTTCCTTCGCGCACGTCTTCGCGTTTCTCGTCTCGCGCTCGTCTCTTTCGCAAACGCATCAACGGCTTTTGCGCTTTGCCCTCTACGCCATAGCGACGCTCGTGGCGATTTCGCGGGTTTATGTCGGAGCGCATTTTCCGATCGACGTCGTCGCGGGGGCGTTCATCGGCGTTTTCGTTTCGCAACTCGTGATTTGGACGGTTCAACTTCTCGAGCGCGCCAAATCGAAACCTTCGACTTCCGACGAATGTTCTACCGAATCCAAAGTCTCTACTTGATTCTCGCGCTCGTTTGCGCCGTTCTGAATATGAACGTCTATCCCTTTTGGCGATACGATTTCTTCGCGCCCGATGGGACGAGACTTTCCGACCCGATGTGGCTTTATGGGTTTTCGATTTTCGGTCGGAGCGGCGACGTGAGCCTGACGTTTTATGCGTTCAACGCGGCGCTCTTTTTCAGCGCGGCGATTGCGCTCGTGGCGCTGTTTCTCTTCAAGAATCGCAAGATTCAGGCGACGCTTTGCCACGTGGGCGCGCTTGTTTCGTTCATTGCGGTCGCCGTCGCGTTTTTGGCGGCATTCGCTCTGAAAACGAAACTTGGAACCGACGCGGTCGAAAGCGCGCCCGAACTTGGCTTTTACGCAATGCTTTTGGCGCCGGCGCTCTTTTTTCTTGCGGCGCGAGCGATTTCAAAAGACGAGGAAATCGCCACGGCGTATCGGCGGCTATGAAACAAAAAGGGCGAGCCGTGAACTCGCCCCGATTCTTCAAGCCCCCCAATTCTCGCTTTACTTTGCGAGCGTCATTTTCTTCGTTTCGGCAAAGCCGCCCGCTTGCAATCGGTAGAAGTAGATTCCGCTTGAAAGCGCGCTCGCGTTGAAGTTTGCCGAATGCGCGCCCGCTTCTTGCCGTCCGCTAACGAGCGTCGCCACTTTTTTGCCGAGCATATCGAAGACTTCCAATTTGACGTCGCTCGCAACGGGCAATTGATAGGCGATCGTCGTGCTGGGGTTGAACGGATTGGGATAGTTTTGTTCGAGAACGAAACGCTTGGGCAAGCCCGCGTCGACTTCAATGACATTGCTGTATTCAAAGCGTCCGTCAAAGTCCACTTGCTTCAAGCGGTATTGGACTTTGCCCGACGCGGTTCTGTCCAAGAACGAGTAGGATTGGGCTTGCGTGGTCGTGCCGTTGCCTCTGACGAAGCCGATGGTCGTCCAATCGGCGTTGCCCATTTTGCGTTCCACGTTGAAGCCGGCGTTGTTGAGTTCCGACGCGGTTCGCCACGAGAGCCACACGCCATCTTGCGTCAATTGCGCCGCGAAAGAGACGAGTTCGACGGGAAGCGAGACCTCCGCCCAAGACCGTGAAACGCGAATCTCATCGATTTCCAAATTTCCCGTTCCCACGCCAGCTGAGTTTGAGTTTCGGACGGCAAGAGACGCCATTTGCGATGGCGGCGCGCTCGTGCCTGTGTTGTTGACGTGAGTGGGCGGCGGTTCGGTCGTTTGACCGAGCGACGGGTTCACCCACAACGTCGCCGTGTTGTTGAGGCGATTGTACTTGAAGACCACGAAGTAAGTTTGACCGACAAGGTAATCTTGCGGCGATGTCCCATAGATGCCCGCAACGGTCTGCGTGCCACCCGCCGTGTTCAAAATCCCCAGATTGAACGTTCCTGGCGCCGATCCTCGCTTGATATGCACGCGCCCGACGAATATCGTCCCCGGAGTTGCGCCCGCGCCTTGAATGAAGTGCGCAAAGTAAGCGCCGAGTTGATCGTTCGGTTGGAGCGACGTCGCGCTGCGCACTTTCAAGAGAAAAGAGGCGTAAACGCTATCCGTTACGGCAGGGGAAATTTCTTTGTTTAGATCTTCGGACTGCGTAGAATCAAGGCGAATGCGATTGCCCTGCGGAGCAGGAAGTCCTGGGTAAGAGAGATTTGCGCCCAAATCGCTGGGGGAGGTTTCGTATTGAATTTGATTCGTCGTTCCGCTGTGATTCACCCATCCGTTTGATCCATTGAGGTTGCCCGTCCCGTTGAACGGCTCGTAGAAGATCGTTTGCCCATAAGTTGCGGCGGCAAACAGCAGAACGAATGCGGTTAGCGTCTTTTTCATAGCGAGATCGGTTTTGCGGTTAGATGAAAGCGTTCCGAGCGGCAAAGATACGGGTTGCTCAATGAAAGAGCGTTATCGAAAAGTTAAACTTTCAGCGCAGCGCATTCAACCCGCAACGCTTGCGGACAAACGAAATAGGCTTTCGGAGCGACGATATGTTGGGCTTTTGCGCCAGAGTTCGCGCCTCCGCTCGACGCGCGTTTTTTCCAACGCTTCGAGCGATTTATTTTTGTTTCTTGCGTTTGTCGCCGTTCAAGCGGTTGGCGTCGCAACGCGCATCAAAACACGCAAACCAATGGACACGCAAAAACTTCGTCTCGACCAACGCATCGCAATCTTGGTCAGCATCGTTTTCGCCGCCGTTTTCATCGTCGTCAACGCCATTTTGCACTTGCGCGCCCGAAACCAAATCAACGCTCAACTCAAAGAGGAGGTCGTTGCGACCGCGACCACCTTGCAAGGTTTGTGGGAGCACAATGCGGCGACGATCGTCAAACAGCCTTTCGCCATCACGGATTCAACGAGCGACTTGATTTCGCTCATTCATTACAATCCCACGCTCGTTCCGATAGACACAAACGCGCAAAGCTTGCCCTCTCCGACTTCGTTTGACGTTCGCAACGTTAGGATTCGTCAAGTCTCGCTCAATTTTCGCAATCCCAAAAACAAGCCCGATTTGTTCGAGGAAAAAGCGCTCCGCGAATTCGCGCAGGTTCTTGCGGAACTCAAAACCAAAGGGCAAACCAAAGTCAATCCCGAAGCGCTCGGCATTTGGCAGGAGACGAAGTTGGACGGCAAGCCCGTTTATCGCTACGCGCAACCGATTTTCATTCGCAAGCCGTGCCTCGCCTGTCATGGCGACAGAGCCGACGCGCCCGAATACGTGCAATCCAAATACGAAACGGGCTACGGGTATCGTCAAGGCGATTTGCGCGGCGCGATTTCCATCATCGTTCCCATTGAGATTGCGCGCCAAGCCGTCACGACCAACCTGCTGATAGGCGTCGTTCTCACGGCGTTGGGCATCGCCGTCGTCGCGTTTGTCGCCTACTTTCTGCTCAAACGACAACTCTCCGAGCCGATTCAACGCATCGCCACGTCGGCGCAACGCATTTCGGAAGGCAATCTTACCGAGCGCGTTTCATATGATTCCGCCGACGAACTTCGGCTCGTGGTCGCCTCGTTCAACGCGCTCGTCGATAGCGTCAAGGAATCCGTGCGCGACGTGCTCGATATGACGATGCGGCTCAACCAAATCGCGCTCGACATTAGCAACTCCTCGACAAGCGTGATGAAAGGCTCCGAAGCGCAAACCAACGCGGTCAAAGACGTCGCGCAATCCATCGGCAAGATGGAAACTTCCACGACGACGGTCTCGGAAGGCATACAAGGCTTGACCATCAACGTGCGCGAAACGCGAACCTTCATCGAGGATTTGATTGGCTCGATTCAGGAAGCGGCGAGAAGCATTCAAGATTCCAACCAAGTCTTTAGCCAAGTCATCAACGAGGTGCAAGGGGGCAAGTTCGGCATCGAGCAAATTAGCCTGACGATTTTGAGCATCACCGACAAGCTGGATTCGCTTCGTCAGCAAGTCGCGCTCTTGGACAAGAGCATCAGAGACATTTCGCTCACGGCGGACGCGGCGTCGCGCACGGCGAAGCAAACGAACCTGCTCGCCGTCAACGCGACCATCGAATCCGCCATCGCCAGCGAATCGGGCAAGGGCTTCCGCGTCGTCGCCAACGAAATTCGCGCCTTGGCGGAGCAATCGGCGCGCTTATCGACGCAAATTCAAGACATGGTCGCCGCCATTCAGATGGCGATGTTCAAAATCAACGACACGATTATGGAAACGAACCAAAGCGTCAGAGACAGTTTCAACACGGTCAAGGACGCGGAAAAAACCCTCGACAAAATCGCGCAATTTTATTCCCGTTCGAGCGGCATTATGAGCCGCCTTTCAAGCCTCGTCGACGCGCAGATGCGCAGCAGCCAGCAGGTAACGATGAAAACGACCGACATGACGATTCGCACCACGCAAGTCATCGAGCAAGTCGAGCAACAGCGCGCCATTGGGCAGAAGCTTTTGAAGTCGCTCGATGCGGTCAATCAGACCATTCAGCGCAACAAGGAAGCCTCGTCGGAGATTACGCATCTGGCGCAAGAACTCATCGCGCAAGCCGAGCAATTGCAAGGCGCGGTGCGTCGCTTCAAAATCAGCGAATCGTCGCAGATTTTCAGGTAGGCTCATTCGCGGGAGACCTGCGCTTC
Organism: Chloroherpetonaceae bacterium; assembly: GCA_025055975.1. Taxonomy (GTDB): domain Bacteria; phylum Bacteroidota; class Chlorobiia; order Chlorobiales; family Thermochlorobacteraceae; genus JANWWM01. Next base: position 24,942 of record JANWWM010000032.1, read on the forward strand.
GTAGTCGCGCCGATATTTTTCCAAGCCTTCGAAAATCGCTTCGGCGATTCGGTTTTGCCCTTCTTCCGAAGCCAAGAACTTTTCCTCGTTGGGATTGGAAATGTAGCCCGTCTCGATGAGAACGCTGGGCATTGAGGGGGTCCAAAGCACCATAAAGCCTGCTTGCTTGACGCCGCGATTTTGCCTGCCCGCTCGGCGCGCGATGTCGGCGCTGATGATCTCCGCGAGTTTCTCGGATTGATGCACGAACGCGCTTTGCGCCATCGTAATCATAATCAGGTTCTCGTCGGTGAAGTTTTTGTATCGCTCCTCGTAATCTTTTTCTTCGATGATGACGGCGTTTTCGCGCTGAGCGACTTTGAGCGCGGCTTCGGTTTTGTGCAAGCCGAGAAGATAGACCTCCACGCCGTCGGCTTTGCGGTTCGAGCTGGCGTTGCAGTGGACGCTCACGAAAAGTTTGGCTCCCGCTCGGTTGGCGATTTTGCCGCGCTCGTCGAGCTCGACGAACCTGTCGTCGTCGCGCGTGTAGACGATCTTCACGCCGCTCCAATTTTTCTCCAAGAGTTTGCCGACCTTTTTGACGATGGCGAGCGCGATGTCTTTCTCGTAACTTCCATTCGCGCCGATCGCGCCCACGTCCTTTCCGCCGTGCCCCGCATCGAGCGCGATGACGTCCAACTTCCACTTGCTTCGTTGCTCATCGAGCGCGGCGTTGATTTGCGTTTCTTTGTCCTCTTGCTCGACGATTTCCTGAACGTTCACGTCGCGCAAGACGAGCAGGACGAAATTGTTCGTGCCCTGTTCTCGCGTGATGTCGGTGGATTTGACGCGATATTTTTGCGCATCGAATTCGAGCGTGAGTTGAAGCGCGCCGCCTCTGAGCGCGATTGGCGTGATGCGCCGCAAAAAGCCGTTCTTGAACGTTTGCGACAGCGCGCTCATGTCGCCCGTCGCGCCCACGAACGTCAAATACGCCAAGCCGTTTTTGTCGGGCGGAATGAACTCGTATTTCAGGTTCGGCTTCGTGGCGACGATTCGGATGATCGCGCCGTTGGCTTTTTCCTCGACGACGACGTTCTGAATCGCGTATCGCGCGATGGGTTCGATGGGCGCGTCGGCTTTTGCCGCGTCGAGCGAAAACGGACGCGAAAAATCAAATGAGAGCGTTCCGCCAAGCGTGTCGGTCTTGGCATCGAGGAGCATTCCGAACAGCAGCGCGGCTTGGCTCGGCTCGAGGTAGATTCTGTCGCCGTAGAGCGTCAAGGGCGCATCGAGTTGCGCGACGCGATGCGGCTTGTTGTTCGTCGCGTCGTGAATTTTGATGAAATGATTGTCCGCTTTGAGCTCGAGCGTCAATCGCTGTTGCGATTTGCTCAGCGCGACGACGGAAACGCTTTGGTTCGTCGTCGTCGGCGTGATTTTGAGCGCGGCGCACACATCGACGGCGGCAAGAACGAGCTTGTTCCGCAACGTGTAGGCGGGAATTTCGTCCATATAGGCGCGTCCGCCTTCCAACGAGACCGCGACGACGTATTTGCTCTGCGCCGCGAGCGAACTTGCGACCAAAAACGCAAACGCCAGAGAAAGCGTATATTCGCGCGCAACATCCGAAAACGACGCTCGCCGCGTTCGTTTTCGGCGGCTTGGGAGAAGGGATTTGAGAGATTTCATTCCCCTAACGTTTATGCCATTCAGGAAGCCAACGCTTTGCGTTCTGCTCTGCCTCTGCGCGCTTGGTTTCCCGAACCAATCAAGCGCGCAGGCGCTCGACGCGCTGAGCAAGGCGAATTTAATCACGATTTCCGCGCTGGACAACGCGAATGTCCCGCTTGCCGATTCCGTCAATGCCGTTCCGCGCCTTTTCTTTCAAGCGGCGACGCTGATTGACCAAGATGGCGTCGTCGTGTCGCGTCGAGCCGCCGACAACACCCTCGTCAGCTCGTTTGAAAAAGTTTCCTACCTCGCCAAAGGCGTCTTTCGCAAATCCAACGCGCTTGGCGCGTTGAGCTACGAAATCGTCGTCGGCGACGAAGCGAGCGTCGGACGCATCGCGCTATACGCCGACGCGGACTTTCGACTTTGCGCCGCCTCGATGCGATGGCGAAAAGTCGAAGGCGGCGCGATATTCTCGCTCAAACGCCTCGTCTCGAACCGCGTCAGAGAAGAAAATCTCCGAATCGACATGGACGGAAGCGGTTTCTACGAGATGGCTATCGAGAGAAAACCGACGCTTTTTTTGAAGTGGGACAAAGACGGGAAAATTCTCAAACGTCAAGCCGAGTAGCCTTCGTCGGCGGGCAAGTTGGGGCGTTGCGAGGCGGCGACGGCGAGCGCGTCGCATCGTTCATTCTCCGCGATTCCCGAATGACCTTTCACCCAAAAAAACTCGACTTCGTGCGTTTCGCAGAGCGCCAGCAAGCGTTCCCACAAATCCACGTTGGGCGTGGGCTTCTTTTGCGAATTGCGCCAACCGTTTCGTCGCCATTCATACACCCAACCTTCGCGCATCGCATCGACCACATACTTGGAGTCGGAATAAACTTTCGCCTTGCAAGGCTTATTGAGCGAAGAAAGCGCTTCAATGATGGCGCGGAGTTCCATTCGGTTGTTGGTCGTGCGCGCAAAGCCGCCCGAAATCTCCTTGCGCTTTTTGTCCCAAAGCAACACCGCGCCATAGCCGCCTCGTCCGGGGTTGCCTTCGCATGCGCCGTCGGCGTAAATGATGACTTCGGGTTTGTTTCGTTGCCGCTTCAAAGCTTTGCGTCGGTTTGAACGAGCGCGTTCGCGCCCTGAAAGCAAAGCGCCGCCGCGCCCATGACGCCCGCGCGATTGCCAAGCGTTGCGGGCAGAATTTCCAATCCTTCTCGCATCGCCGCAAGGGTGAAGCGTTGGGCTTGTTCGAGCGTCGGCTTCAAGAGAAACTCTCCCGCGCCCGCCACGCCGCCGCCGACGACGAACTTTCGCGCATCGAGAATCGAGACGAGCGTTCCGATGCCCGCGCCGAGAACTTCGCCGACGTATCGCCACACGCGAAGCGCGACCTCGTCGCCGCGCTTTGCCGCCTCGGTCAAGCGTTCAGGGTCGAGTTTGGACAAATCGCCGTCGCACAGCTCGCCAATGATTTTGGAAGGCGATTGCGAAAGAAGCGCGCGCGCGTAAGCCGTGATTTGTCGGTGTCCAATCAAGCCCTCGATCGTGCCGCGAATGCCCGCATGAACGGTCTCGCCATCATAGTTAATCGTGACGTGTCCGATTTCGCCCGCGCCGCCCGTCGAGCCGCGAAAAATCTTCTTGTTCAGAATGATGCCGCCTCCAACGCCCGTGCCGAGCGTAATCATCACGAAGTCGCGGAACGCCTTGCCCGCGCCGAATTCCGATTCGCCGAGCGCGGCGAGATTCGCGTCGTTTTCCACGTAAATCGGCGGCGCGAAACCAAACGCTCGTCGCATCTCCGCCTGCGCCAGCGCGGCAAGATGGACGTTCTCCCAATCAGGCACGTTCGTGAGCGTTTTGATGACCCCATCGTAGCCCACCACCCCTGGCACGCCGATTCCAACGCCCAGCAAGTCGGCGCGATCGCGCCCGTCCAACAGCGTTGCAACGCCTTTGAGCACATTTCGAACGACGATGGCTTTGCCCTTCTCGCCCTCCGTAAGTTCTCTCGCCTCGGCAAGCATCTCGCCCGATCTTGAGACGAGGGCGAATTTGATGAACGTCGCGCCGACATCGACCCCAATTGCGAATTCTGGCATTTTTGACTTGGATTTCGACGAAAATCGAGCCGCGAAATTAGCGCGATAAGGCGAGAAAAACATTGCGAAGAAATGGAGCGAAGATTTTTATATTTCCAGTTGCGCGTCTGCCCGATGAGACTTCACGTTTGAACAACGAGGCTACTTAACCTATTGCCGCCGTTATGACAACGAACGAGACAATTTTCATTCTCGACCAAGTTGGTCTGCCCGCCACGATTACGCAGGAAGGTCTGAAAACCTTGGGCTACGCTTTCGAGTATTATCGCTACAAGCAAGGCATTGAGCGTCTTGCCGCGATTCAAGCGCAAGGCGAATCGGTTTCCAACGTGTTGCTGTTGGTCGATGCCACGACGGTTCATCGCGCCAAGCAACTCATTCCAGCGGACATTCGGCGAAACTTGGCGATCGTCGCGCTCGGTTCGCGCGAAGAATTCGAGGAGATTGGCGGCGTTGGCGAGGTCATCAATCGCTTTGGCGCGGTTGACATTTTGGAGAATCCCGTTACGCCGATGGCGTTCAACATGCTTCTTCATCGCGTCGAGCATCTTTTCCGTCAGCAACAACGCCTTCGCTTGCTTCAACGCGAACTTTCGGAATCGCAAAGCGAATTGCAACGCATCAGCGACTTGGGCGCGGCGCTTTCCAATGAAAGCGACACCGAAAAATTGCTCGACACGATTCTCACCTCTTGCATGGAAATGACGGGCGCGGACGCGGGCAGTCTCTACTTCGTCGAGAAAAAGCCCGACGTGGAATTCGACGAGCGCGATTATTTCGCCGACAAGCAACTGCGCTTCCGATACGCCAAGAACATGAGCCGCGACATTCCCCTGCAAGGCTTCGTGATGCCGATTACGCCCAAGAGCATCGTCGGCTACGTCGCCCTTTCGCGCGCGCCGCTCACGATTCCCGACGTCTATCACCTGCCCGACGGCGTTCCGTATAGCTTCGGCGGCAGAGCCTTCGACGAAAAATGGAACTACCGAATGAAGTCGATGCTCACCGTCCCGATGCTCAACCGCGAGCGCGAACCCATCGGCGTAATCCAACTGATGAACAAAAAGCGCGACTATCGCGTGCCGCTCCCCGACAACATCGCCGATTGGAAAGGTCTCGTGCTTCCCTTCACGCGACGCGACGAACTTTTCATCTACTCCCTCGCCTCGCAAGCGGGCATCGCCTACGAAAACAAACTGCTCTACGACGAGCAAAAGAACCTGCTCGAATCGTTCATCAAGCTCATCGCCGACGCGATCGATAAAAAGTCTCCCTACACGGGCGGACATTGCAATCGCGTCCCCGTCCTGACCGAAATGCTCGCCAAAGCCGCTTGCGAATCCCAAGAGGGCATTTTCAAAGATTTCAACCTCACGCCTGAACAGTGGTATGAACTGCACATCGCGGCGTGGCTTCACGATTGCGGCAAAATCACCACGCCCGTGCACGTGATGGACAAATCCACGAAGCTCGAAACCATCTACGACCGCATTCACGAGGTCAAAACGCGCTTCGAAATTCTGCGCCGCGACGCTTACATCGACTATCTTCTCGCGCTTCAACGCAACGGCGTTTCGCCCGAACGGCTCGAAGCCGAATACAAAGCCCGTTTGGCGCAAATCGACGACGACGAGAAATTCATCGAGGAAGTCAACATCGGCGGCGAATACTTGGCGGACGAGAAAATCAATCGCATCGCCAAAATCGGCGCGCAAAAAATCGTCATTGGCGGCAAGGAGCGCGACTTCTTGAGCGGCGAGGAAATCTACAACCTTTCCGTCCGCAAAGGCACGCTCACGCCCGAAGAGCGCAAAATCATCAACGACCACATCGTCGTTACCATCGAGATGCTCGAACAACTGCCGTTCCCGCGCAACCTAAAGCGCGTGCCCGAATACGCGGGCGGACATCACGAAAAAATGGACGGCACGGGCTACCCGCGAGGCTTGCGCCGCGAGCAAATGTCGATTCCCGCGCGCATCATGGCGATCGCCGACGTCTTCGAGGCGCTCACCGCCGTCGACCGTCCCTACAAGAAAGGCAAAACCCTCAGCGAAACGATGGCAATCCTCGCCAAAATGAAAGCCGAGCATCATTTAGACCCCGACATCTTGGATCTCTTCGTCAAATCGGGAGTGTATAAGAAATACGCCAAAAAGTTTATGAACCCCGACCAAATCGACGAAGTCGACGAAGCGGCGTTCCTTGCGGTGAAACCAAAGCCGCTCGCGCCGAAAGAAGCCGACGCCGTAAAAGCGTAGCGCGACTTGTCCAACCAAGCAGACTCCAAACCAATGAAACGCTTTTGCTTCCTCGCTTTGATTCTGCTGACGTCGCTCAGGCTGAACGCGCAACAAGCCTCGACCTTTTTTCCGTCTCAAAACGGCTACAAGTGGTTCTATCAAATCGTAACTCTCGACACGCTTCAAAATCCCATCGCGGGCACGGAACGGACGCAAAAGGATTCGCTCGCGGGCGAGATGCTCTATCAAGGCAAAACGGCGAAAATCATTCTCACGCTCAACGGCGCCTTGAACGACACGTCGTTCGTGAGTTTGGAAGGAACGAATGCGTTTCAATACGTGGGCGCGGACATTCCGATTGGCGATTTGCCGCCCGCCCTCGGCGATTCGCTTCAAGCGCTTTTCGGGTGGTATGCCACGTTCCGTTTCGCCCAACCCGTCAATCAAAATTATACCCTTCTCTCGCGCTCTTTCACCGTGCCGCTGGATTCGTCGACCAATCTGCCGCTCGTCATCACGGTAACGGGACGACGTCTTTCCGACCAAACCGTAACCGTCCCGTTTGGCACGTTCCAAAACGCCAAACGCTTTCTGATTACGACGAGCGTCGGCGCGCAAGTGCTGCCGCCTCCTTTTCCCGCGCTTCCGCTGTTCTCGATTCCCGACACGACTTGGATTGCGCAGGGCACGTGGATTGTTCGGCGCGTTACGCCAACGGTCAACGTGAATCTCTCGACCTTTGGCGTTCCGCCTTTTACGTTGCCCGGTCAGCGCGTCGTTCTTGCTCGAGAGCCGCTTTCGGCTTCGCCGTCGCCAACACCCGTCGCCTTTGAACTCGCGCAGAACTATCCCAATCCGTTCAATCCGACGACGGTCATTCCGTATCGGCTGTCCGCGCCGAGCGACGTGAGGTTGGAGGTCTTCGATATGTTGGGTCGAAAGGTCGCAACGCTCGTCGATGCGCGGCAAGGCGCGGGTTCGCATCGCGTCGCGTTCAACGCCGCCGCGTTCAACCTGTCGAGCGGAATGTATTTCTACAAGCTCTCGGCGGGCGCGTTTTCGGAGACGCGCAAAATGATTTTCTCGAAGTAATCTCGTCGCAAAACGTCTTAACTCTTCTCTCGCTTGGAACGATTGACGATTGGCTTTCTGGGCGGCGGACAACTGGCTCGAATGTCGGCTTACGCCGCTTTTCGTTTGGGAATGATGGTGGCGATTTACGAGCGCGCGCCGAATAGCCCCGCCAGTCAAATCACGCCGCTCTCGTTTGTGGGAGAATGGGAAGACGAAACGACCCTCGCTCGCTTTGCCGACTGCGCCTCCGTCATCACGCTCGAAAACGAGTTCATCGCGCCGAAGATTCTGCAACGCTTGGAATCGCTTGGCAAGCGCGTTTATCCGACATCCAAAACCATCGCCCTCGTTCAAGACAAATTGGTTCAGAAGCAAACCCTGCGCGCCAACCGCCTGACCGTCGCCGATTTTGCCGCCATTCGCTCGGCGAAGGAGGCGGAAGATTTCGGGCGAACCTACGGCTATCCGTTTCTGCTCAAATCGCGCACGGGCGGCTACGACGGCTACGGCAATCGCACCGTCGCGTCGCCCGACGAGATTCCCGCGGCGATGTCGGCTCTCGGCTTCCCCGCGCGAGAATTGATGGCGGAAGCCTTCGTGCGTTTCGAAATGGAACTCGCCACCATCGTGGCGCGCTCGCTCAGCGGAGAGGTCAAGACCTATCCCATCGTGGAGACGATTCAGGAAAATCACATCTGCAAAATCGTCAAAGCCCCCGCGTCGATCGACGACTCGACCAAACGAGCGGCGCGAGAACTGGCGGAAGCGGCTATTGAAGCCATCGACGGCGTGGGCGTGTTCGGCGTGGAGATGTTTCTTGCCAAAGACGGAACGGCATTGATAAACGAACTCGCCCCGCGCCCGCACAATTCAGGGCACTACACGATCGAGGCGTGCGTTACGTCGCAGTTTGAAAATCACATCCGCGCGATTTTGAACTATCCGCTCGGCGACGTGTCAATGATTGCGCCTGCCGCCGTTATGGTCAATGCGTTAGGCAAGCGAAATTGCCCCGTCTCGCTCGATTCGCTTCCCAACGCGCTTCGTTTTCCGAGAGCGAAAGCGCACATCTACGGCAAAGCCGATTCGCGTCTTGGACGGAAAATGGGGCACATCACCGTCGTTGGCGACAGCGTCGAAGCGTGCCTGTCCGAAGCCACCCTCGCCGAATCCGCTCTAATGCTCTGACCGCGCCTTTGGACGAGAATTTGAATTTTTGCAAAACGGCGATAATTGTCGTATTTTTCGATACTTTTTTCACGCCAAAACAAAACGCGCTTCATTTCATCAATGCCGAGAAACCGTTACTTTTATTTTTCCGACGAAGAGTGCAAATACGTGGAGGTAAAGCGCGGTCAGGGCGCGCTTTTCGCGGCGCTTTTCGTCGCGTTGCTTTTGCTTTCGGGCGGCGCGGTCGCCACGCTCCATTTCTACTTCAAGATTCCCGTCATTCCCTTTGACGCGCAGAGCCAAGCGGACAAAGAAATTCAGCGGCTCAACGAGAAGCTCGACCGAATGGCGAAGGCGTTGGAAAAATTGGCTCAAGCCGACAACTCCCTGCGCCTTGCCGTCAATTTGCCCACGGTCTCCGAAGAAGAAAAACGAATGGGCACGGGCGGCAACCGATTAAGCTTGCTCGAATCGCCAATGCCCGCCGCGCTTGCGACGACGGCGCAACTCATCAACCAACTTGCGCGCCGCATCGAGAATCAGGAGCGAAGCTACGCGGAGATTTTCAGCAAATACAAAGAAAATCAGGAGCTTTTCGCGCGCATTCCCGCCATCAAGCCCATCAACGCGCCGCGCACCAGCGGCTTTGGAATGCGTCTTCACCCGATATATCAAATCATGAAGTTTCATTCGGGGCAAGATTTCACCGCGCCCATCGGCACGCCGATTTACGCCACGGGCAACGGCGTCGTGGAAACCGCTTCCTTCGTAGATGGCTACGGTAACTGCGTCATCATTGATCACGGCTTTGGTTACAAGACGGTGTACGCGCATCAATCCAAGCTCAACGTGAAAGTTGGTCAAGCGGTCAAGCGAGGACAACTGATTGGATTCGTTGGCAACACGGGCGTTTCCGAAGCGCCGCATCTGCACTACGAGGTCATCAAAGACGGCGTGAAGGTGAATCCGTCTTCGTATTTCTTCGAAGACATGACGCCCGAAGAATACAACGCGGCGGCGCAAGCGACCGAGCGCGCGCTCACGAAACAGTGAAATGAAATTTTCGCTAAAAGTTTGACGCAAGGGAACGATTCGATCGCAAAGACAATTTTTTAACCCCGAAATTTCGCTAATCGCTAACCCAAACTTATTAGTTACGCGAACTATGTACTGGAACATGGATTTGGCGCGCTACCTCATCGACGCGCCTTGGCCCGCAACGAAAGAAGAACTCATCGACTATGCCAATCGCATCGGGGCGCCGCAAGAAGTTCTCGATAACCTCTACGAACTTACGAGCGACGAGCCTTACGAAAGCATCGAGGAAATCTGGCCCGACTTTCCGACCAACGAAGATTTCTACTACAACGACGAAGACTCCGACAATTACTGACTTCGTTCATCGTCGGACTTCTCTCGGCATTCGCCAAACTCAACGTCGCCTCGCTTCGTTGAGTTTGGCGTTTTTTGTTCTGTCGCTTTCCGTCGCTCCGCTTTGCGCGCAAGTCGTCGCGCCGTCCGACCAATTCTCTGCCGACAAAAAACGCAAGCCTCGCTACATCGATAACCTCTCGATTCGCGGCAACAAAGCGATTTCCTCAATGGAACTCTTTGAGGAAATCCTGACGAAGCCCAACGCTTCATTTTTTGGCATCAAACCTTGGCTCGGCATCTATCGTTTGGGCGAGTTGATTTTCCCCGATTCGACTTCGGGCGCGCCTGAATGGACAATGTCGCTCAAAGAGTGGTTGCAAACTTCGGTTGGAGAGCCACCCGCCGAATTTGACGAAGAAACCTTTGAGATGGATCTCGCCAAAATCCGCGAGATATATTTCAACAACGGCTACTTTGAGGCAAAAGTCGAGGGAAAAATCACCCCGTCGCTTCCGTTCATTCCCGAAATCGCCCCCGACGACACGCTTTTTTTCAACGTGGAAATTCAAATCGCGGAAGGCGAGCCGACAAGGCTTTCTCAGATTAAATACTTTGGCATCGAGAAACTTCACGACGAACTGCGAGAAGCGATTCTGCGCGACGAAATTTTGAGGAAGGGGGACATTTACGCCGTCAAGCAAATGGTTGCCGAGCGCGAGCGCATCGTCAACTTGATGCTCGCCAACGGCTACGCGCTTTTTACCCCCGACAGCGTGCGGTTCATCATCGATACGCTCAACCATCTTGCCGACGTCAATGTCTTGATTTCGCCGACCGAATACTTGGACTTCGGCAAGATTACCGCGATTGTTCACGACCCTTTTTTGCCCGATTCAACCGCGCCTTTCGTGGAAACTTTCGAAGACAGCGTGAGAATCCGCACCTATGGCGCGCAGCGGATTAGCCACGACGTCATCAGGCGGTCGGTTTCATTTCGCCCTGGCGAGCGCACGAACATTCACAAGCGGCGCGAAACCATACGTCGACTCGGCGCAATGGGCATTTTTGAATCGATGACGATTCGCAACGATTCCATTTTCGCCGTAGAGGACAATCCGACGCGACGCATCGGCGCGACCATTGAACTAACGCAACTGCCGCCTCACCAGATCAAGCCCGAACTAAAAATAGACAATCGCAACAACGCGCCTTTTGCCTCGATCTCCGTCGGCTATCTCAATCGAAATTTGATGGGCGGCGCGGAAAATTTCAACCTTACGGGGTCAATCGGACTGCAACTGACCTACAACCGCGAGCAATTCGCGGGCTTGCGCGAGAGCCGTTTGATTGACGAACTGCCCTTCAACTTCGACATCGGCGCGGAACTCACGTTTCCATACTTCACGAGCGAAAAGAGCCGCCTCATCGCCACCACGCGCTACATCGTCGCGCAACCTCCGCTCCTGTTGCGAATTCAAAACGTTTCGTTTCGCCTGCGCGCGCAGTATGCGCCCAACGAATTTCAGCGCATCAATTTTGACATGATTGACTTGGAAGTCGTCAGTTATGATTCAGCTCGCGGCGCGCGTCAACTCTTCATCAATCAAAATCGCTCGCTCGATTTGCTCGATAGCCTTGTGCGAGACGGAACGGGCTTCAATCAAACCATTCGCTTCGACTTCGCTTTCAACAACCTCACCGAAGCGCGCCGTTGGATTGACGCGAAATGGAACGTGCTTCTCGAAGACGCGGGCTTGATTACGGGCTTCATTGACCGTTACATTGATACGAAACCCAGACGGGGCTTTACGGACGCGGACGCGCAAATTTTTGGTCTGCGCTACTTCGAGTATCGCAAAGGATTTACGCAACTGGCGGTTGCAAAGTTCTTCAATCGTTTCGCGCAAGGCGCGGCGAAGTTGCAGCTCGGCTATATGTTCCCTTACGGCAAAGCGGAAGAAACGCCGTTCATTCGTCGTTTCTTCGCGGGCGGACCAAACGGCATTCGCGCCTTTCCGTTCAACTCGTTGGGACCAGGGAACAATTCGAGCTTGGTCGAGGCGCAGTTTGGCGCGGACATCAAAATCGAGACGAGCGTAGAATATCGATACTTCTTTTTCCAAACGCTTGGCAAGCCGTCGGGCGTGGCGCTTTTCATCGACGCGGGCAACATCTGGACGCGCAAGGGCGAGAATTCTTTGAGTCTTGGCTCGCTTCGTCGGTCTTTCGCCGTTGGCGCGGGCTACGGGGTTCGCATCGGCACGCCGATTGGACCGATTCGCCTCGACTTCGCGTATCGCGTCTTCGACCCTACGCAACCTGCGGGACGCAGATGGGCTTACAAGCGTTGGCGACTTGGAAGTTTTCTTTTCAACTTCGGCATTGGCGAAGCCTTCTAACGCTACGCGGAAAGCCTTACGGCTTCCGCGCCGATGACGCTTTCCAACGCATCGAGCGCCTCGTCGTCCGCGTCAATCGTGAGTTTTCGGGCGAAGAGGCGCAGTTCTCGACGCTTTCCGTCGATTTCGACGGCAAGCTCGAAGTCTATTGGCGTGCCGCCTCTGTTTTTTTCGCATATTGCCCTGACGGCAGCAAGTTTTTCCAATGCGTCGGAATCGCTCGCGTCCAATTTCAAGACGACCTTTTGCGCGAATCGTTCTCGGACTTTGCGCATCGGCATTGCTTCGCTGACGAGCAGATTGAGTTTTCCGTCGCGTTCATCGGCTTCGGCGATGAGCATCACGACGCTATCCTTCTGCAACTCCTTCTCGTAGGCTTCGAGCGTTTTCGGAAAGACGGTGAAATCGCATTTGCCCTCGAAATCCTCCAACACGCCGAACATCATTTTGTCGCCTTTCTTCGTGAAGACGAACTTCGTTTCGACGATGACGCCAATGAGCTTGTAAAGCCGCTTGGGTTCGCAGATTTTCTTGCCGAGTTTGAGCGTCGCAAAGGCTTGCCAATCGCGGCGATGTTTTTCGAGCGGATGATTGGAGAGATAAAAGCCAACGAGATTTTTTTCGCGTTGAAGCTTTTCCGCGTCCGACCACGCTTCGGCTCTCGTCAGTTCGGGATATGTTAGTTCTTCGCCGCCTGAAAATTGTTCGTCGGCGAAAAATCCTTCCTGCCCCGTCGTCGCGCTTTTGTTCGTTTTTCTGCCAAACTCGATGGCTTTCTCGACGCTTGCGTAGAGCGAGGCTCTGTCGGGATTGACGTCGTCAAACGCGCCCGCTTCGATGAGGCTTTCGAGGACGCGCTTGTTGACAAGGCGCAAATCGACCGACGCGCAAAACTCGAAGAAATTTTTGAACGGCTTTTTGCGACGTCGGCGCGTCAGCGCGATTTCTTTCGCCGCGCTTCCCACGCCCTTGATGGCGATTAGCCCGACGCGAATGGCTTTCGCGCCGTTGCTCAAATCCTCGACCGTGAAGAGCGCGTCGCTCTTGTTGACGCTGGGCGGCAGAATCTTCACGCCCATCGACTTGGCTTCGTCGGCGAGAATTTTGACGCGCTCTTTGTCGTCGGCTTCGCTGTTGAGAATCGCGCACATAAACTCCGCCGCGTAATGCGCTTTGAGGTAAGCGGTCTGATACGCCAGCACGCCGTAAGCCGCCGAGTGCGAGCGATTGAAGCCATACTCGGCGAATTTTTCCATTATCGAGAAAATCTCTTCCGCCTTTTCCTTGGGAATGCCGTGCAAGCGCGCCGCGCCTTCGACGAATTTCGAGCGCTCTTTCGCCATCTTTTCTTTGTCCTTTTTGCCCATCGCGCGACGGAGCAAGTCCGCGCCGCCGAGCGTGTATCCGCCAAGAATCTGCGCCGTCTGCATAATTTGCTCCTGATAGACCATAATGCCGTAGGTGTAGTTCAAAATCGGTTCGAGAAGGGGGTGCGGATAGACGACGGGTTCTTTGCCATGCTTGCGATTGATGTAGTCGGGAATGAACTGCATCGGACCAGGGCGATAGAGCGCGCTCATGGCGATGATGTCTTCAATGGTGGTCGGTTGCAGTTGCATCATATAACTTTGCATTCCGCTCGATTCAAATTGGAAAATGCCCGCCATTTTGCCGTCTTGAAAAATTTTGAACGTCTTGCGATCGTCCATCGGGATTTCTTGCAAATTGAGCTTGACGCCGTAGCGCTTCTCGATGAGGCGCAAGGTTTCATCGATGACGGCGAGCGTTTCCAAGCCGAGATAATCGATTTTGAGCAAGCCCGCTTTCTCGATCCAATCCTTGTCGAACTGCGTAACGACCTGTTTTTCGTCTTTCTTTTCGTCCTCGTCGTCGGTCTCGAAATCGTCGGCTTCGTCGGCGTAGCGGCGTTCTTCGGTTTCGACTTTGTCGGAGACGTAGAGCGGCACGTAATCGTCGACCGCGCCGTTGGTGATGACGACTCCGGCGGCGTGAACGGACACGTTGCGCGCTCGCCCCTCCAATTCCAGCGCGCATTCCATCGCTTTGCGAATCGCAGGGTCGTTGCTTTTGAGCAGGTCTTTGAGGTCTTTGACGGGTTCGATGCCGAGTTTCGGATTTCCGTTGATGAAATCCGACAGCGACGCGCCCGCGGGCTTTGACGGCACGAGCTTCGTGATGGAGTTAACCGTTTCAATCGGCAATTCCAAGACGCGCCCCACGTCTTTGATGACCGCTTTCGCGCCCAGCGTCGAAATCGCCACGATTTTGGAGACGGATTCCGCGCCGTATTTCTCAATAGTGTAGTCCAAAACTTTCTGCTTGCCGACGGGCGTGAAATCGATGTCGATGTCGGGCATCGTAACCCGTTCAGGATTTAGAAAGCGCTCGAAGAGCAGGTTGTACTGAAGCGGATCGATTTGCGTGATGCCCGTCAGGTAGGCGACGATGCTTCCCGCCGCCGAGCCTCGTCCAGGTCCGACCGAATAGCCCATTTTGCGCGACGCTTCGATGAGGTCGCTCACGATGAGGAAGTAGGAGTCGTAGCCCATTCGAGCGATGGTGGAAAGCTCGAACTCAATGCGCGATTTGATTTCCTCGCCGCGCTTGCCGAGCGAATCCAAGTCGCCGTAGACGCGCTTGGCGCCTTGATAGGCGAGGTGGCGCAGATACGCCGTCGCGTTTGGAAATTCGGGCGGAATCGGAAAGTGCGGCAGTTTCGGCTGCTCGTCTTTGAACGCATAGACGCACTTCTCGGCGATTTCGAGCGAATTGGAAAGTTCGTCGTGGGCGTTGTCGAACAATTGCGCCATTTCGTCGGGGGTTTTGAGATAGAATTCGTCGTTGGGGAAGCGCATTCGTTTCGCGTCGGAGAGCCTGTGCTTGCCCTTCATGGCGAGCATAATCTCTTGCTTGGGCGCGTCTTTGCGGTTGAGGTAATGAACGTCGTTGGTGGCGACGAGTTTGACATCGAATTTTTTTGCGAGCGCGACGAGTTCGCGGTTGATTCGGGCTTCGGAATCGATGCGGTGATATTCCAGTTCGATGTAGAAATCGTCGCCGAACAGTTCCTTGTGGTCGCGGACGAATCGTTCCGCGCTCTCGCGGTCGCCTTTGGCGACGAGCTTCGGCAACTCGCCCTTCTCGCAAGAAGTCAGGCAAATCAAGCCTTCGCGGAATCGAGAGAGGAGTTCGAAATCGGCTCTGGGTCGGAAGTAAAAGCCTTCGCGGGCGGCGGCGGAAAGGATCTTGCAAAGGTTTCGGTAGCCCGTCGCGTCTTTGACGAGCACGTTGAGATGATGCGCTTCTCTGGAATCTTTCTTGTGGCGCGATTCGGGCGCGATGAAAAGCTCCGCGCCCACGATGAGCTTGAAGGGCTTGCCATTCTTCTCGCTCGCCTTTTGCGCTTCGGCGAACAGTTGCGGCATGTTGAAGAGCGACGCATGATCGGTAACCGCGACGGCGTTCATTCCTTTCGCCAAGCAATCGGCGAACAACTCTTCGGGCAAGATGGGCGAGGCAAGCATTGAGTAGTGCGTGTGGCAATGAAGATGAACGAAGTCGGGCATTTTCGGAACGGTTTTTCGTCGTTGCGATTGAAACGGTTAAATCGCGCTTTTTTGAGCGCGAACTTTCTTTTTGACGCTAAAAAACGTTGCGAGAGTTAAGATTTTTAACTATATTTGCTCAAAACTTAAAGAAATTTAGACGGCGAGAAAATTTCTTCTCGCGGCTCTTGACGAAATCGGAATTTTTCATTACTAATTGCGCGTTGTCGGTTGGCGCGTCCGAAGCGACGACGGTCGTTAATCAAACGTTAACGCCAAGACGACGCGACGCGCGCTAAATTTGCGAAAGTTTCTTCTTGTTCTTTGCGTTCTTTTGCTTCTCATTGTCATAGTTAATTGGAAGAGAGTCGATTCGCGCCCTGCGATTCGGCTCTTTTTATTTTGGTTTGCTTTTTTGAAATTCGCGCTTAAATTCACGGCGTTTTGATTGAACGAAACCTCTGCCGCTTCTTGTGTGACACGATAGAGTCGATGCGCTTGGAACGACACGTTGGCGAGGATCGGACTCGAAGGCTTTTGGCAAGAACCGAAGGTCACGCGAGCGTTCATTTCTTCCGCTTCTGACTTCGCTCCTGCCCGTTCAATTCGTAGTCTTGCGGAACGCTTCAGCGCGAATTGAATCTATGCCAATCCGTTACTTGAATGGACGGAGACTCAAGCGCGGCATCATCGCGGGCGCGGAATCCGTCATTCTTCGCAAAGATTACCTCAACCGAATCAACGTTTTTCCCGTCGCCGATGGCGATACGGGCACGAACATGGCGCTCACGTTGAAAGCCGTTGTCGATGGGCTTAGCGAGTGCGACGACTCCACGATCGATGCCGTCGTCCGATGCGCCGCCGACGCGGCGTTGATAGGCTCTCGCGGCAATTCGGGCTCGATTCTCGCGCAATTTTATCAAGGGCTTTGCGAAGGGTTGATGGGCAAAGAGCGCGCAACCGCGCGGGATTTCGCCAACGCGCTTCTCGTCGCCAAAAACTACGCCTACGAAGCGATGATGACCCCCATCGAAGGCACGATTCTCACGGTCATTCGGGATTGGACGACTGCCGTGAACGAACTTGCTCAAATCACTTCCGACTTCAAACAAATTTTCCTCGAGTCTTGCCGCGCCGCCAAAGAGTCGCTTGCTCGAACCCCTGAACAACTCAAAATCAACGGGGAAGCCATCTTGAAAAAAGCGGGGGTCGTTGATTCGGGCGCGCAGGGTTTCGTCGCAATGGTCGAGGGCGTTATCAGCTTCATCGCGCAAGGCAGCCTGAAAGAAGACGTCGCGCGCAAAGCCGTCTCGCTTGGCAACGCGGAAACGGGCAACGCGCATGCGGACGTCAGCCACGACCCTCTCGCGTTTCAGTTCTGCACGGAGTTCGTTTTGGAGCACGGGGAAGGCTTCGATAAAAAGGCTCTGCGCAAAGAACTGCTCGCGCATGGCGACTCGCTCATCATTGGCGGTTCGTCGACCAAAACCAAAGTTCATATTCACGCCAACGCGCCTCAAACGATTTTCGACATCGCCGCTCGATACGGCATTCTGCGAAAAACGAAATTCGAAGATATGAAGGCGCAACGCGACCAAGCCTTCGGCAGGAAGCCCATCGGCATTTTGACCGACTCGACTTGCGATCTTCCCGACGACTATCTCGAAGCCAACGATGTCGCGCTCGTGCCGCTTTCGATCCGATTCGGCGACGAAGAATTTTTGGATCGCGTTACGATTTCGCCGTCGGAGTTTTATCAACGCCTCGCGCGAAGCCAAGAATTGCCGCGCACGTCGCAACCCTCGACCGCGCACTTCAAGCAAGCCTACGACGATTTGCTGCGTCGCTACGAGAGCGTCGTGGCGATTACGCTCTCGGCGGGCGTTTCGGGCACGTGTCAGAACGCGAAACTATCGAGCAAATTTTTCAAAGACCGCAACATCGTCGTTGTCGATAGCCGACTTGCTTCGTTAGGACTGGGGTTTTTGGTGCGCGAAGCCGTCGAGATGCGCAATCGCGGCGAATCTCTTGAAGCCATCGTCAGGCGGTTGAATCATCTTGCGACGAAAATCAAGGCGTTTTTGAGCCTTGAAACCATCGACAACTTGGTGCGCGGCGGACGGCTTTCGCGGTCGAGAGGATTTCTTGCCAAACTGCTTCGCGTCAATCCCATTTTGAGCTTCGATGAGCGCGGCAAGGTGGTTCAGCGCGGCAAAGGAATAGGCGCGAGAGGCGCGCTCAACAAGGCGATCGCGCTGACGATTGATCACGTGAGGGGCAAATCTCGGGCGCAGGTGGGCATCGTTTATTCCGACAATTTGGCTCGCGCCGAATACGCGAAAGAGAAGTTGTTGACTGCTCTTCCAAATCTTTCCGTCGAGGTCGCCCAAATCTCGCCCGCGCTGGGCGTTCACGGCGGAAGGGGGTGCGTGGCGCTCATCGCGCTCGCCGAATGATCGACATTGACAGTGAGAAGCAAAGGCGATGCGTCAAGGAGGGCGCGTCGCCTTTGCGTTTTATGCGGAGCGGGAATCAAGAAATCACGCCGAGTTCTTTGCCGACGCGGATGAACTCCGAGACGATTTTGTCCAAGTGCCAATCTTCGTGCGAGGTCATATAGCTCGTGCGGAGCATTTCCCAGCCGGGCATCACGCCGGGGCGCACGAAGGCGTTGACGAACACGCCCGCGTCGTAGAGTTTGCGCCAAAAGAGAAGCGTCTTGTGTTGGTCGCCGATGATGACCGACACGATTGCCGTGCGCGAATCCATCAGTTTGAAGCCGTGCGATTTGAGGGCTTGGCGGACTTTGTCGGCGTTGCGGACGAGCTTTTCGACGCGCCAGGGTTCTTCTTTCAAAATCTCCAAGGCTTTGAGCGCCGCCGCCACGCTTGCCGCCGTGGGCGAAGCGGAAAAGATGAGCGCGGGGGTGTGATGTTTGATGTAGTTGATGACGGCGCGGTCGCCCACGACGAAACCGCCCAACGACGCGAAGGTTTTGGAGAACGTGCCCATTGTCAAATCGACCTCGTTTTCCAAGCCGAACTCGGAAGCCGTGCCACGTCCGCCTTTGCCAATCACGCCAACCGCGTGCGCGTCGTCGACGAGAATTTTCGCGTTGTATCGCTTGGCGAGTTTGACAAGGTCGGGCAGATTGACGATTTCGCCCGACACGGAAAAAACGCCGTCGGTGGCGATGAGTTTCGCCGCTTCCAGCGGAAGTTTTTTGAGCACGCGCTCCAAATCGTCCATATCGTTGTGCTTGTATCGCTCGACGTTCGCCATCATGCCTTTCGCCATCATCGTCGCCATCACCATGCAGGCGTGATTGTCTTTGTCGCTGACGACGTATTCGCCGCGCTGCACGAGGGTGGGAATGATGCCTTGTCCCGTTTGATAGCCCGTGCTGAACAGCAAGCAGGCTTCCTTGCCCATAAACTCGGCGAGTTTTTCTTCAAGCTCCACGTGCAAATTCACCGTGCCCGTCAAGTAGCGCGAGCCTGAACAACTCGTGCCGTATTTGTCAATGGCTTTCTTGGCGGCTTCTTTGACGCGCGGGTCGGAGGTCAAGCCGAGATAATTGTTCGAGCCCGCCATGATCACTTCGCGCCCTTCGATTTTCACGACGGGACCTTCGTTTTCTTCGAGCGGTCGGAAATACGGATAAAGCCCAAGCGCTTTGACTTCATCGGCGGCGGTGAAATCATAGCACTTTTGAAACAGGTCTTTGAGGGGCTTGCTTTCGGAGAGCGTCTCGACGGCGCTAACTTCTCGTTCTGACATTGGTGAAGATGTTTGGATTGCAAGATTCATCTATCGACAAGCCGTCAGCGAATTGGCGCGCAAAGCGGGCGGCTGATTTTGGACAACGCGAATCGGCTTTCGCGCAAAACTGACCGACGGTCATTTACGGCTATATTAAGCAAAGTTTCGATTTTTAACGTTTCTCGCATATTCTCAATTTATGTCAAAAGCGTTGGTTACGGGCGCGACGGGCTTCATCGGAAGTCACTTGGTCGATGCCCTTTTGGAGCGCGGCGATTGCGTGCGCGCCTTGATGCGTTCGGCAAGTTTGGCGGAGACGCTCAAAGAAAAAAAAGTCGAGCTCGTCAAAGGCGATTACCGCGACCTCGCCTCGCTCAAAGAAGCCGTCGCAGGCGTTGATTACGTTTATCACGTCGCGGGCGTTACGAAAGCGTTGGACGAGAAGACCTATGTCGAGGGCAATGTCGTGGCGACGGAGAATTTGCTCATCGCCACGCTCGAAGCCAATCCGAATCTCAAACGCTTTTTGCATGTCTCGTCGGGCGCGGCGGCGGGTTCTTCGCCTTCCGCCGACAACCCAATCGATGAAAGCGCGCCGCCCAAACCCGTAACGCTCTACGGCAAAACCAAACTTCAAGCCGAAGAGGTCTGCAAGCGCTTCTTCGATAAACTTCCCATCACCATTGTTCGCCCCAGCATCATTTACGGCGAGCGCGACAAAGATTTGCTCGAACACTTCAAAACCGTTCAAAGCGGCGTCGTTCCGATTTTCGGTTTCGGCGAAAAAAAATACGACTATCTCTACGTGAAGGATTTGATTGAGGGAATGATTGCGGCGGCGGAATCCGACAAAACCAAAGGCGAGATTTACTTCCTTTCGGGCAAGGCGCATAGTTGGGAAGAGGTCGGCGAAGCGGCGAAACGAGCGTTGGGAAAATCTTTCGCTCTGAAACTCGTTTTTCCCGATTGGCTTTCCTACGCAGTCGCCGCCGTCGTCGAAGACATCAACAAGGCGCGGGGCAAAATTTCAATCTTGAACCGCGATCGCGCCCGCGACGGCAAAGAACGCTATTGGACGTTTTCGACGAAAAAAGCCGAGCGCGATTTTGGCTTCGCTCCGAAAACGTCGTTGCAAGACGGCTTCAAACGAACCGTGAAGTGGTATCGAGAACAGGGTTGGTTGTGAGCGAAAAAAGTCTTAATATCGCGCCGAAAAGACGGAATTCGTCTGAATCGTCCTTGCAATCGCTTTCTCCGATGAACCTCAAAACGAGCAAAATCATCGCTCTGATTACGCTGTCGCTTCTGACGACCAATGCGTTCTCAATGCCGCTCGTTTGCGCGGAAAGCGATGCGCTTTCGATCGAGGTCGTGGCGGAATTAACCTCAACGCCCGAAGACGAGGAATCAAACGACGACCGTTCCGCCGAACTCGAAGAACGCCAAGAGGAACTCGCCATTCTCTCCGTCTCAACGCCTCTTAACGCCGAAAATCAGACTCGATTCTTTTCGTCAAGTTCCAGCAGAACCCTCGTTGGCGTTTCGGACGAGCTGATCATTCCTCCCAACGCTTAATCTCTCCTTTCCGCAAAGGCTTTTCAAGTTTGTCAATCCGAGCGGCGTTGCGTCGCTCGACGCCGTTCTTTCGCTCCGCAATCAAGCGTCATTGAAAAAGGGGACAAAGTCGTTGTTTCTTTGTTTGGGACAGTCGTTCTTTCATCGTTCTCATTGCATCGTTTTCGCGTTCTTTGCACATTTCTACGTTTCGCGCGAAAAAAGGCGTTCGGTTCGAACGCCTTTTTAATTTTGCGCAACTAAAAATTTGCCGTCTCGCGTTATCTTTGCGTTTTCAATTCAACGCTTCTTCTTTCTTGCAACGGAAATGAAACTCAATCCTTCGCATCAAGAAAAGTTCGAGTCTCGCCACAACGCTTCCGCGCCGCATCTTGACGAAATGCTCAAAACGGTTGGCGCGCCAAGCCTTGACGAACTTATCGCGCAAACGATTCCCGACGCGATTCGCCTCAAAAAGCCGCTCAAACTTCCCAAAGCGCAAACGGAACGCGAGTTTCTCGAATCGTTCAAAACGATTGCGAAAAAAAACAAGGTCTTCAAATCCTACATCGGAACGGGCTACTACGACACGCACACGCCCACGGTCATTCAACGCAACGTGTTGGAAAATCCTGGTTGGTATACCGCCTACACGCCCTACCAAGCCGAGATTGCGCAAGGTCGCTTGGAGATGCTTTTGAATTTTCAAACGATGGTCATTGACCTGACGGGAATGGAAATCGCCAATGCGTCTTTGCTCGACGAGGCGACCGCCGCCGCCGAAGCGATGCATTTGCTTTACGCCGCTCGCCCCGCAACCAAGCAATCGGCGCGACAATTTTTCGTCTCCGAACTTTGCCACCCGCAAACGATCGATGTGCTGCGCTCGCGCTCGGAGCCAATTGGCGTGGAATTGGTCGTGGGCGATCATCGCGCCATCGATTTTGCGAATCCAAACTTGTTTGCGATTCTGCTCCAATATCCCGCGACCGACGGAAGCGTGGAAGACCACTCGGATCGAATCGCGGCGGCGCATGCTCACGGCGTAACGGTGGCGATGGCGACGGATCTGCTCGCGCTTGCGATGCTCAAACCGCCGGGCGAAATGGAAGCCGACGTCGCGCTTGGCTCGGCGCAACGCTTCGGCGTGCCAATGGGTTACGGCGGACCGCACGCGGCGTTCTTTGCGACGAAAGAAACTTACAAGCGCCTCATTCCCGGTCGCATCATCGGAGTTTCGATCGATGCCGACGGCAAACGCGCTTTGCGAATGGCGCTTCAAACCCGCGAGCAACACATTCGCCGCGAGAAAGCCACGTCCAACATCTGCACGGCGCAAGCGCTTTTAGCCATCGTTTCCGCCGCCTACGCGATGTATCACGGTCCAAAAGGCTTGAAAGCCATCGCGGAAAGAACGCACGCGCTCGCTCGTTTGCTCGCCGAAGGCTTGAAGACGCTCGGCGTCAACGTTCGTTGCGCGCATTTCTTCGACACGGTTTCCTTCGAAGAGCCAAACCCCGAACGTCTGCGACGCATCGCGGAAAAAGCCGAAATGAATTTTCGATACGATGGTCATCGCGTCGGCATTTCGCTTGACGAAACCACGACGATGAGCGACGTGAAAGCGATTTTGGACGTCGTCGCAACCGCTCGCGGAACGACGTTCGGCGCCGATTTGAGCGCGATGGCGGAGTCGCTTGAACTCAATTTGCCCGATTCTCTGCTTCGCTCTTCGAAGTTTCTCTCGCATCCCGTTTTCAATTCCTATCACAGCGAGCACGAAATGCTCCGCTATCTGAAACGTCTTGAAAACAAAGACGTCTCGCTTGCGCACTCGATGATTTCGCTCGGCTCGTGCACGATGAAGCTCAACGCGACGACGGAGATGATTCCGATTAGTTGGCGCGAACTCAACGGCTTGCACCCCTTCGCGCCGATTGAGCAAGCGAAGGGCTATCAAACCATTTTCAAGAATTTGGAAAAGTGGCTTGGCGAAATCACGGGCTTCGACGCGGTTTCGTTGCAACCCAATTCGGGCGCGCAAGGCGAATACGCGGGGCTAATGGTGATTCGCGCCTATCATCGCTCGCGCGGCGAAGCGCGTCGCAACGTCGCGCTGATTCCGCAATCGGCGCACGGCACGAACCCCGCCAGCGCCGTGATGGCGGGCATGCAAGTCGTGGTCGTGAGGTGCGACGAGCGCGGCAACGTCGATGTCGATGACCTCAAAGCCAAAGCGGAGCAACACAAAGACAACCTCGCCTGCCTAATGATTACCTATCCCTCGACGCACGGCGTTTTCGAGGAGCGCATCAAGGAGATTTGCGACGTGATTCATCGCTATGGCGGGCAAGTGTATATGGACGGCGCGAATATGAACGCCCAAGTGGGCTTGACGAGTCCCGCGGCGATTGGCGCCGACGTGTGTCATCTCAATTTGCACAAAACCTTCTGCATTCCGCATGGAGGCGGCGGACCGGGAATGGGACCGATTTGCGTCGCCAAACATCTCGCGCCGTTTTTGCCTTCGCACCCTCTCGTGAAAACGGGCGGCGAGCAAGCCATCGCGGCGATTTCCGCCGCGCCCTACGGCAGCGCCTCGATTCTCGCCATCTCTTACGCCTACATCGCTATGATGGGCGCGGAGGGCTTGACCAACGCGACGAAGTTTGCGATTCTCAACGCCAACTACGTCAAAGCCCGATTGGAAAAGGAATACAAGATTTTGTATGCCAACGAAAACGGACGTTGCGCGCACGAGATGATCGTGGATTTGCGTCCGTTCAAAGCCGTTGGCGTGGAAGCGGAAGACGTCGCCAAGCGCTTGATGGATTATGGTTTTCATGCGCCGACGCTTTCGTTCCCCGTCGCGGGCACGATTATGATTGAGCCGACGGAATCCGAGTCGAAAGCCGAGCTTGACCGTTTCTGCGACGCGATGCTCGCCATCCGCGAGGAAATCCGCGAGATTGAAAACGGCTTGACGGATAGAGCGAACAATGTGCTCAAAAACGCGCCGCATACGGCGGCGATGGTCTGCGCGGATAGTTGGGACAAGCCCTATTCGCGCGAAAAAGCCGCCTATCCGTTGCCCTTCACGCGCGAGGCGAAAATTTGGGCGACGGTTCGTCGCATCGACGGCGCTTACGGCGACCGCAACCTCGTTTGCGCCTGCGAACCGATTGAACTATGCGCCGAGACGGAAAAAGCGGAAATGGCGTAAGAGGATGGCGCTCTCGAACGCAAAAAAGGCTCAAGCGATTGAGCCTTTTTGCGTTGATTGACGGGAGCGTTACATCAGCGCTTCGACGCGAGCGACTTCGGGAACGGCGCGCTTGATGGCTTGTTCCACGCCCGCCCGCAAGGTCATCGTCGACATTGGGCACGAGCCGCACGCGCCGACAAGACGCAGGTCGACGGTCTTGTCGGGGCGAATGCCGATGAGTTGCGCGTCGCCGCCATCGGATTGCAGATATGGGCGCACCATATCGAGCGCTTCTTGCACTTTGGCGTAGAGCGGGTCGGTTCTATCCAAATACGGCTCTTGCGCCGTCGTCGCCTCGCTTTGCGCAAGTTCGGGTTGTTCAGGCATATCGACTTCCTTTCTTTCGTTTGGTTAATGGTTGTTTTAAGGTAGCAAAATTCTTTTCACAGTTCAATCTCGACTTTTTGCGAGAGCGCGCCCGCGTTGCGAATGGCGATTTGTTGCGCGAGTTTTTCGGCGGCTCGCATAAAGAGTTTGGCGTGTTCGGATTCGGGATTGCGAACGACGATGGGCAAGCCCTCGTCGCCGCCCTGACGGACTTCTTTGGCGAGCGGAATTTCGCCCAAGAAGGGCAAGTTGTATTCAGCCGCCAAGCGCGCTCCGCCGCCCTCGCCGAAGATGTATTCTTTCGTGCCGTCGGGCAGAAGGTAGTAGCTCATGTTTTCAATCACGCCCAGAATCGGCACCTTCACGGTCTCGAACATCGCAACGGCTTTGATGACGTCGGCAAGCGCGACGTCTTGCGGCGTGGTTACGACGACCGCGCCCGTCAGCGGCACGGATTGCGTGAGCGTGAGTTGAATGTCGCCCGTGCCCGGCGGCAAATCGAAGATGAGATAATCGAGGTCGTTCCAGACCACGTCGCTCATAAATTGACGGAGCGCCGAGGAAATCATCGGACCGCGCCAAACGACCGCCGTTTTGGCATCGACGAGGAAGCCGATGGAAATCATCTTCACGCCGAATCTCTCGATGGGAATGAGCGTTTTGCCCATCACGGCGGGCTTTTCGTTTTTCAAGCCGAACATGGTGGGAATCGATGGACCGTAGATGTCCGCGTCAATCAAGCCGACCTTTGCGCCGAGCTGGGCGAGCGCGACCGCGAGATTGGCGGCGACCGTCGATTTGCCCACGCCGCCCTTGCCCGAACCAACGGCGACGAGGTTTTTCACCTTCGCCAGCGCGTTGCCCGCCTGATTTGCCATCGGGTTCGCCGTCGTTACGTTCGCGGTCATTTCAACCGAGACGTCTTTGACCTCCTTGATGAAATGCCGAATCGCGTTGACGCAAGCGTTCTTGATGAGATCTTTGAGCGGGCAAGCGGGGGTCGTAAGCACGACGGTGAACGCGACGTTCTCGCCATCGATGCGAATGTTTTTGACCATATTGAGCGAAACGATGTCGCGCCCCAAATCGGGCTCGATCACGTTGCGCAGCGCGTCAAGCACCTGACGTTCAGTGATGTTCGCCATAGACGGTTTGGTTTAAGGATTAACGAGCATTCATTTTGCAAATGCTTTTTGGCGCATAGTCGTTTCACGCTCTCAAATGGGCTTTTCGTAGATGAGATATTCCTTGTAAGGTTTGCCGCCAACGGCTTCGCCGAGCTTCATCATTTGCGCGTTGCTTTTGAGCACCCACGAAAGTTCCGCCCGCGTGAAGCCTTTGCGCAAGGCGTTTTCGACCGTCGCCGCATGAAAAATGCTGTCCAATCCGCGATTGCGATACTCAGGGATTACGCCCATAATGATGGTGCGAATCGTCTTGATTTTGCGCGAATGCCAAAGAAATTTGACGACGCCGAGCGGCGAGAACGGATTGCCATCGACGTGTTTGAGCGCGACATTGACGTCGGGCAACGAAATCGAACAGCCAATCGGCTCGCCTTTTTCGTTTTCCAAAATGTAGAGAAAATCCTCGTCGGCGATTTGTTTGAGGTCGGCGGCGAGAGCCATGAACGATTTTTCCGTGAAAGGCACGAACCCCCAATTTTTTTCCCATGCGGCGTTGTAGAGTCGGAAAAGGATTTTGGCTTCTTCGCGCCAACGCTTCATTTGAATTTTGCGCAGTTTGACCTTGTAGCGTTGCGTGAGCGCGTCGGCAAGGCGTTTGAGGCGCGGATAGTCAACGGTGGTTTGGTCGACGATGAAGGCGACGAGTTCTTGAACGACCTCGAAGCCATAATGCCTGCAAAGGTCGTGATAGTAGGGCGGGTTGTAGGTCATTAGGAACACGGGGGGCGAATCGTAGCCTTTGGAGAGCATTCCGAGTTGGTCGTTTATCGAGGGCGAAATCGGACCGCGCATCGCGTTCATTCCTTTGGCGGAGAGCCACGCTTTCGCGGCATCGAAAAGCGCGGTCGAGACCTCGACGTCGTTGACGCACTCGAAAAAGCCCCAGAAGCCGACCCTGTCGCCATGCGTTTCGTTGTGCCGATGATTGACGGTGGCGGTAATCGTGCCGAGCATTTCGCCGTTTCGCCAAGCGGTCAAGCACGCGCGCTCGGCGTGTTCCCACAAGGGATAGCGCGACGTGTCGAGCGTTTTTTCGTAATCGGCGATGGGGTGCGGAACCCAACATTTGTTTAGTTCGGGGTCGCGTCGATAAATTTTCCACGCAAACTTGATATAGTCCCGAATTTCCTTTTTGGTTTTGGCTTCTCGGATTTCAATGGACATTTTTTCGGTTTGAACTTGAAAGGCGAATATAAGTCCAAACGGAATAGCGAAATGAAAGTCGTCGGCTTTTTCGTCTGCGCCCTGGTTTTGAGTTCTTGCGATTTGTTTTCGCCGCGCGAGCCTGAATCGCCGACGAGCGGCGGCGGACGGTTTTTGTGGCAAACGCCCACGCAGCCCGAAATTCTCTTCGTCAATTTGAGCAACGCCTTCGCCTCGCTCAATCCAATTGATTACACGCGATCGTTTTCGCCCGCGCCGACGACGGACAATCTTTCGGGCGTCAATTTCGTCTTCACGCCCGCGCCCGAAACGGCGGCGCAAGCGGCGGCGCTTTTCGCCTCGTGGGACATTTTTTCGGAGCGACGATTTTTCGAGAACTTTCGCAATCAAGTCGCGCCCAGAACCACGCCGCGTTTCGTCGTTACGGTTACCGAGCGGCTCATCGTTTCGCAACGCCAACAGCAACTTGCCATCGTTTATCGCTTGGACGCGGCGTATTCGAACCCGAATCTTCAACCCGTCTGCGAGGGTCAGTCGCAACTCGTCATCAAGCAGTCGGAGCAGGGCTTTTGGTATGTGGAGTCGTGGCGCGATTTTCGCAGAGAAAATCCGTTCACGCTCAGCGAACTCAAACGAGCGCTTGTCAACTGATGACGCGCTATCCGAAACTGCTTTCCAAAGGCGCGCATCACAGCGTCATCGCGCTCTCGGAAACCGAAGTCGGAAAAATTTTCGACGACGACGCGCGCGCCGAGATTGGCTCGGAGGCGGAGAAAATGAAGTTCGCCAATCGCGTCAATGGCTTGGTGGTTCGGTTCATTCGCCTCGAGGCGCTCAATGAAGCGGAAATGCTCGTGATGGAACGGCTGTATCCGATGGACTTCCGCGCCATCGAGGTCGAGAAACGCGAACTCTACCTTGACGTCTTTGAGGACGAACTTCGTCAACTTCACGAAAGCGGATTCGTCCATCGTGATTTGGCTCGCCCTTCAAGCGCGCCGGGCGAGAAATACGACAACATCTTTCTCACGGCGCGAGGCTTGCGGCTCATCGATGTGGGAATTTCCGCGTTGAAAACGCAAGTGGGCGAGGCGCTGTTTTCGCGTTTCGTCGAGCAAGAGCGCAAAGAGTTGGAAGAGTTCAAAACTTATTTTTTGGAACGATGAAATTCGCGCTTGCCAGCGTTGCGTGCATCGTCGCGCTTGGCGCCTGCGCCAATCCGTTTGCGCCCGCGTTGGATAGAACGAATCGCGCAGGGACGGGCATTGGCGATCCGCGCGCCATAGAAGGATTTTTTCAAAAGTTTCGATTCGCTTATCTGACGCGCGACACGACGCTCTACGGACAACTCGTCGCCGACGATTTTCAATTCACCTTCGCCAACGCGCAAAATCAAGAAACTTGGGGGCGCGACGTGGAAATGCGAACCACCAACGGCTTGTTTCGCAACGCGGAGATTTTGGACTTGCAGTGGAACAGCGTCGTCTTTCAAACGGGCAACGACGATAGCGCGCAAGCGGAAGTCTGGCGCGCGTTCTTCTTGCGATACGGCTTTAGCGCGGCAAACGCGCAAGAAATTCAAGGGCAAGCTCGATTGATTCTCACTCGCCCGTCGTCCGCTCATCCGTGGCAGATGTCGCGTTGGGACGATTTTAGTCAGTGAGTTTCGCGCCGTCATTCCTCGATGACGCTTGCGGCTTTGGGCGCGTCGACGAGCGGAAGCGAAAGCCTTGCGATCGCGCCCTTGCCCGTTGGGCGATTGCGCAACTCGATTTCGCCCCGATGCGCGTCCATAATTTCCCGCACGATGTAAAGCCCCAAGCCCGTTCCGCCCGACTTGGTCGAGAAGAACGGCGTGAAAAGCTTTTCGCGCGTCTCTTCCGCAACGCCCTCGCCATTGTCCTGAATTTCAATGACGACGCTTTTTTCCTTCTGCCAAAGCGCGACCTCCATTTCGACTCGTTTTTCTTTGCTGGCGGCTTCGACGGCGTTTTGCGCAAGGTTTAAGAGGACGCGAGAGAATTGATTTTCGTCAATCATCGCAAAGAGCGTCTCGCTCGCCTCGGCGTAGCGTTTGCGAACGACGAGCGTTCTGTTTTCTTCGGCAAGCTTTTCGGACATCATTTGCGCGAAGCGTTCGATTGCGCCATCGAGCACGGCTTGAACGGACTTGATTTTGAAGTCGGATTTCGTCAGGCGCGAGAGCGACAGGTAATTCGTTACGATGGCGTTGAGCTTCTCGATTTCCTCGCGGAAGATGGCCAGTTGCTTCGCCAATCGGTCGTTTTGACGCGAGGGCAGTTCGTCTTCGAGCAAATCGAGGTTGAGAATGATGGAATTGAGAGGATTTCGGACTTCGTGAGCGACCGCGCCCGCGATTTTCGCCATTGCCGAAAGGCGCTCGGCATCGATGATTTTGTCGCGCATTTTGCGCAACTCGGAAGCGTCGCGCATGACGACCAAAAAATTCGCTTCTTTTTCCGACGCGCTCTCGATGCCAGAGACCGACATTGAGACGGGAATCTGTCGCTGGTCTTGCGTCGTCATCGGCAGTTCCGCGCCATAGACCTTGCCTTTTCTTTCGGCTTCTTTCAAAACGGAGCGCGCGAGGCTTTCATCGACGGCGAGTTTTTCGAGCGATTTGCCCAACAATTGCGATTGCTTGTAGCCGAAGAGTTCGCTTGCCGCTTCGTTCCACATCACGATTTTGCGCCGCGCGTCGAGCAAGGCGATCGCGTCGGGCGAATTTTCCAAAAGGGAATTGATGAACTTTTTTTGACGCTCCAACTTGCGCCGCGTTTTGTAGAGTTCGTCGGCGATTTCGTCGGCGACCAGTTCGTCGCTCGTCTCGGATTTCATCGCCTCGATTTCGTAATCGTATGCCATTTCCAAAACGCATTGGTCGATGAGTTCCGAAAGTCGCACGGCGGTCGCGGACGCATAAACGGTCATCGAGGCGAGCGATTTGAGCAGAACTTTTTTTGCGGCGAGCGCGAGCCTCAGGCGTTCATCGATGCGAAGGTCTTGGAGAAACTCGGCGTGTTTGAGCAGAAATTTGCGCGCGCGCTCGAAGGTTTCGTCGGCAAGGTCGAGGCAGATTTCGTGAATGAAGGCTTTGAAAAAGTCGCGCAGTTCTTTCTCGGTGAATTTCTCGAGCGAGAAGTTGATTTGGTCGTTGAGCAACGCGACGGCTTCTCGCGCAAGGTCGGCGGCGTTTTCTTGCAAGAGTTGAATTTCTCTGCGCATCTCTTCGCCGTGATTGTCGTGGATTGATGGCGACTCCGAGTTCGTTGCATCGCGTCGGAACCGCGCTCTCTCCGAGCGCGAGCCTTGACGAAGTTAGGCGGCAAGGCGCTCGCCGCGCCACGCCTCGCGGGCGACGGGCTTCACTCTTTGAGTTTGGCGATGACCTCGGCGGGATTGGGCGCGCGAAAAATCGCCGAACCCGCAATCAGCGCGTTTGCTCCCGCCGCGCGAATCGCCCGACAATTCTGCTCCGACACGCCGCCATCAACCGCAATGATGAGCGACGGATTCAGCTCGGCGCGCATCGCGTCCAACTTTCTAATCTTCGCTATCGAGCGCTCAATGAACTTCTGCCCCCCAAAGCCCGGATTGACCGACATAATCAGCGCCAAATCCAAATCGGGCAAAATGTCCTCGAGCGCGGAAACGGGCGTGGAGGGATTGAGCGACACGCCCGCCTTCGCGCCCAGCGACTTGATGCGCTCAACGACGCGATGCAAGTGCGCGCACGCTTCTTGATGCACCGTTACGTGAGTCGACCCCGCCTTGACGAAATCGGCGACATACTTTTCAGGCTCGACAATCATCAGGTGCGTATCGATCGGGAGCGACGTGCATCGACGCGCCGCCTCGACGATGAACGGACCAAAGGTGATGTTCGGCACGTAGCGACCGTCCATCACGTCGCAATGAATCCAATCCGCGCCCGCTTTCTCGACGAGCGCGATTTCCTCGCCAAGCCTGACGAAATCCGCCGAGAGAATCGACGGCGCGACGATTTTAGGCAACCCCGACATCCGACAAGCTCACCGCGCGGCAGGCTCGGATTGCGTTTTGAACGGATAGCCCACGTTCAACTCCCGAATCATCAAATCCTCGACAGGCTTTCCGCCAATCAAGTGCTCCTGCAAGACGCGCTCCGCGTCCTCTTCCGTGAGCAATCGATACCAAATCCCTTCGGGATAAATGACCGTCGTGGGCGAGTAGGCGCAGCCGTCCAAACAGCCTGACTTGTTGACGCGAATGTCCTTTTGAAGCCCCAATTCTTTGAGGCGCGACTTGAAATGGTTGAGCACTTTTTCAGGCTCGTGCTTGGCGCAACTCGAAAGATTCGTGCAGACGAAGCCGTGACGTTTATACCGCATTGATTTTGAAGGTTGTGGTTTGAAGCGCTTGCAAAGAAAAGAAAAATTCTCCTGATTCCGAGCATCGCCTCGCCCACGCCCCCTCGCCTTTGGGTGAGGTTTGTCATTCCGAGCGACAGCGAGGAATCCACAGTGGATTGTTAGCGTCGCGGGGCGCCCCCCCCAAATAAAACGTTTTTGTGATTTTTTTTTTTACCTGTCTGTCGCTATTATTTAAAAAAAAACACAAAAAACCTATTTATTTTTGCGGGGCGCCCTGCTAAGATAACAATCCACTGTGGATTCCTCGCTGTCGCTCGGAATGA
>JANWWM010000025.1 GCA_025055975.1 Chloroherpetonaceae bacterium
CCAAAACTTCACTCTCAACAACACGGCTTCGGGTGGCACGGTGCAGCTCGGCGCAGGCACAGACCTCAACATCACCGGCAACTGGACAACGACGGCAGGCGCTTTTGACGCGCAAACCAATGCGCGCACCGTAACCTTCAATGGCGCTGCGGCGCAAACGATTACGGGGACGACGGATTTCTACAACCTCACGATTAACAACGCAGCCGGCGTTACGCTGGCAAGCGGGACGCTTGGCATTCGCAATACGCCGGGCTCTGGCGGCACGCTTACGCTTCAAAACGGCATTCTCAACATCGGCACGAATCCGCTGATTATTCGCAACACTGATGCCGTAGGCGTGATTGGCGGCACGCCCAGCGCCAGCGCAATGATTAGCACCGATGGAACAACAGCATCGGCTGGCGTAACCAAAATCTATGGCGGCGCGCAATCCTTTACCTTCCCAATTGGCACGGCATCGCCCTTTCCGATTTACACGCCTGCGACCATCAACGTCACAAACCTTGGCACAGGCGGACCGGGCTCAATTACCGTTGCGCCTGTCCGTGCCGCGCACCCGCAAGCTACGACAGCGACAGGACGAATCCTTTACTACTGGCGCACAACACAAAGCGGTTTTGCCGAAGAGAGTGCAGGGTTTAGCGTTACGCATACCTACACCGCAACCACGGCGGTAGGTAACTTGGGCGGAACGCTCGCCAACTATGTGGGCGCATACTTCGTCGGTTCGCCTGCGTTTCAATGGAACTTTCTTCCAGTGCCGCCAAACACCCCAAATCCTGCCACTTTTGACGAAGGTACATTTACCATTGGCGCGCCAACTCCAGGCACGACCAACCGCATCACTGGGGACTTTACCGCTGGCGAAGGACTCGTAAACCCCACCGTGTATTACAGCTTCAGAAACGGCAACTGGGACGCCGTAACGGGAGTTGGCACAACGACGTGGTCAACTGACCCTGTAACCGAAATACCGCCCGGCACGCTGCCCAATGCAGGCAATCCTGTCGTTATTCGCAATGGGCACGTGGTGAACACAAACGGCAGCGGACGACTGTGTGCCTCGCTCACATTTCAGAGCGCAAGCGGCGGCACGCTGGTTATCTCGAATGCCTCGTCAGGACACAACTTTGGCACAATCAATAGCGTGGGTGGCGCGCCCGGCACGATTCGCTTTGACCAAAACGCAGCAACTCCGCCAGTTTTCCCGACCGCTACGCTTGACCCCTCGTTCCTTGCTACTGGCACGATTGAATACAGTGGCACAGGAAGCTACACCTTGCCAACCACAGGTGTACCCAATCCCTACCCGAATCTGGTGTTTTCTGGCTCAGGCACGAAAACCCTGCCTGCGGGCGCAACGAATGTTGCCCTTAATCTTACGCTTGGTGGCACAGTTACAGTAGCGATGGGGACAAACACAATGAACCGCACCAGCCTTGGCGGCACAATGACGATGGGCGCAAACACGACGCTTACGCTCACGGGCGCAAACAATTTCCCTGCCAACTACGGCACGTATTCGCTCAATGCGACGAGCACAGTGGATTACGCGGCAGGCACATCCCAGACTGTAGCGGCAGTAACCTACGGCAACCTCACATTTAGCGGCGGTGGCACGAACAACCGCACGCTTGCAGGCGCAACGACTGTTCAAGGCAACTTGACGATTGGCGCAGGCAAAACGCTCGTTACAAGCAACAACGATTTGACCGTTGGCGGCAACTTCAATCTTGCGGCAGCGACATCGGGTTTTACGGGCGGCACATCAACCGTAACTTTCAACGGTGCAGGTGCGCAGACCATCACGCGCACGGACGGCGGCACGCTCACCTTCAACAATATGACCGTCAATAAACCCAGCGGCGCGCTGACGCTTGCGACGGCTGCAGCAACAACGACGCTTTCGGTGCCTGGAACGCTCGCAATGACAAGCGGCACGTTTGCCATAGGCGGTTCTTCAACCGTACCCAACGTGCTTTCGCTCGGCGGAACGGTTACGGGAAGCGGCACGATTACAGGCTCGACGTTCTCTGACCTTGCAATCACGGGCAGTGGCGCGCTCGGCACGCTGAACTTCACGACGGGAGCGCAAACGTTGCGCCGCCTTTCAGTCAACCGCACAGGCTCAACGCCTACGGTAACGCTCGGCACGGAACTCTCTGTCGGTGGCTCGGCAACAAACGACACGCTCACGCTCACATCAGGCAGAATCGTTACAGGCACAAACGCGCTGCGTCTCACGAACGTGAATCAAGTCGGGCACGGCAGCGCGACCGCATACGTGGATGGCATTCTTTCCATCACATATCCTTCGGGCACGGGCGTAAATCGGTTTTTCCCAATCGGGAGCGGCGCGATTTATCGCCCAATGCGCGTCATCGGAAACCCTGCGACAGGCACGCGCGTCGAAGTCCAAATGATTAACAGCCCACCACCAGGAACGGGTGAGTCTGGCATCAACAATCTTTCGCAAGTGCGCTACTATCGCATCACGACGAACAACTCGTTTGGCTCCCCGTCGGTGATGCTAAGCCTGAATACCAACGGACCAGCGGACGAACCATATACAAACACATCAGGTTTGCGCCTTGCGAGCACGAACGCCAACCCGCCAAATTCTTCAACGATTTGGAACGTAAGCGGAGCCTCGACGGTGTCGGGCACGTTCCCAAGCGTAACGATTCAAGCCGCGCTCAACGCTTCGACAAACTTGAACAATACGACCGCGCACGTGACGGCGGCGAGCGTTACGCCCGATAACCCGCTTCCCGTCAATATGCTCGCCTTCAACCTTGCGGCGAAAAACGGACGCACCATTCGCTTGACGTGGGAAACCGCCTCCGAGCAGGACAATCTCGGCTTCGTTCTCTACCGTAGCGAATCCGAAAACGGCGTTTTCGAGGAAATCGCGTCGTATCAGACCACCGACAAACTGCGCGGTCAAGGCACCAAACTCACCGAAACGAAGTATGTCTATGAAGACAGCCGCAACACTCAGCCGGGCAAGGAATACTTCTACAAACTCGTGAGCGTGGATTACGACGGCGCGCGCCACAACATCGAAGTTGGCGGGCAAAGCGTTTGGAGCGTTCAACTGCCGTTTGAATACGCGCTCGACCAAAACTATCCCAACCCGTTCAACCCCGTTACGACGATTCAGTTCTCGCTCGAAAAAGCGGGCAGAACGACCTTGGAGATTTACAACGCGCTCGGTCAAAAGGTCGCCACGCTCGTTGACGGCGACTTGAACGCGGGCGCGCATCGCTATCAATGGAACGCCAGCGGCTTATCGAGCGGCATCTACTTCTATCGCCTGCGAAGCGGCAACTTCGTGGCGACGAAGAAAATGCTTCTCGTGAGGTAAGCCAAGACGCGAAAAATCACGGAAACGCAAAAGGGCGAGTTTGAGACTCGCCCTTTTCGTTTTCTGCTTGCGCCGCGCTCACTCAAACGTGTGGAAAACGAGCCGAACTCCTGCGCTAAACCATGGCGGAAGCGGACTCTCGCCGCCAATCCCTTTGCCAAACGTGCCGTCGATTTGAAAATCGTCGCTAAAAAAGTGCCGAAAGCCAATTTGATAGGAAAGCCCCGAACCTGGCACGTAGGGATCGCCCGAAAAAAATTCTCCGACGAAGTGAAAGCCATCAATCATTCGCAATTGCGCGCCCAGTCCCCAAGTAAATTGTCGCTTGTCGGGGCGCGGAGCGTCGATGTAGCTGACGCCGAGATTGAGGTGAAGCAGAAGATCGTCGTTCTTGCCCAGCGATTGCGTAACGGCAAGGTAAGAAAACGCGCCGTAGCCTTCGGGTTTGAGCGGTCCCGTGCCCGACGGCAGAAACGAGCCAATCACGAATCCGACGCCCGGCAGTTCGTTTGGCAAATACTCCTTGAACAAGAACTTCGCTTGCAAAAGCGGAATGCCAAGCCCAAATTCATTCGTCGTGGGCAAGCGTTCCGCGCCCGTTACGCCGCCGAAGGTAAGTTCAAGCCAGCGCGTCGGACCGTAAGCGAAAAGAAACCACTGCTCCAAACCGCCCTCGTCTTGACGATACCACGACTCCAATTGCCACAAGCGTCTGCCTACGACGCGAGCGTCGTCGGTGATGAACGGGCGAACTCGTTGAGCGGGTTGAGCCAAGCGGAGAGACGATTGCGCCAACGCATGGAGCGAAAGGAAGATCCAGAAAGAAAAGAGGAAGAGCAGGTTTTTCATGGAGTTGCGCGGAAACACAAGCGTCGCAAAATAAAGCGCGCCTATCGATCCGCCGACAAGCTTAACGATTTCGTAACGCTTTTAGCGTTTGGCGACGAACAAAAGTCCCTCGCGCGCGCGAAGCCTGACGGAAATGCCGCCGTTCCACAGGTCAAATTGCGGGCTATGTCTTGGCTCGGTCGTGATCACTTCGACGTGTTCGTAACTTTCCACGTCGTCGAATGCGTCGGTCTCGAAGCGGATTTCCTTCGGAAAGTCGGAGAGGTTGACGAGCGTGAAGGTTTGGGCGATGCGATCGCCGCATCGTCGAGCGAAAGCGATGACGTCTTGGTCGCCGCGAGCGTTCAAGAGTTGAAAATTGCCGCAGGTGATGGCGGGATTTTGGAGCGCGTGCGAAAGGCGTTGATAGAACTGCGCGATGCGCTCGTCGCCCGCTTCGTCGTAGCGGCGCAGCAGTTGAACGGGCAAACGACGCGAATAGCCCTCGATTTGTCCTTGGTGCACGAGACGCATGCCAGGCATCGTGAGAACGAGAAGCATCACGGCGCGAGCGTTCTCGCCAAATCGCGCGACGGCGCGTTCCTCGTCGTGATTCTCCGAAAAGCAAACCATCTTGCGTTGGTAATCCCAGTTCGCCGATAGGTGCCCCTTCACGCCGAAAATGTCGCGCCGATGCAGTCGGTCGTAAAGCTTCTTGTCGTAGGTGAAGTCGAAGCCCATTTGTTGAAGCGTCCATTCCGTGTCCCAATAGGCTTCGGCAATGAAGAGAAAGTCGGAGCGAAAGGTTTTGATTTGCGAAATCGCCTCGATCCAGAACTCTTCGGTCATTTCGCCCGCAAGCCATCCCCAAGTTCGATTGAAGACGGATTTGAGTTCGAGCATCGCCATGTCGCATCGCACGCCGTCGCATTTTTCCGCGACGGTTCGCAAGGTTTGGATCATCGCCTTGCGCAAACTCGGATTGGCGTAATTGAGTTGAAGCGTGTCGGTCCATGCGGGGAAATAAGGATCTTTGCCGCAAGCGAAGAAACGCTCGCCGTCGGGAGAGTAGAAATCCTCGCTTTGAAGCGCGAGCGATTTGGGCGCGGCGATGAAGTAATCGGGGCGAAGCGAAAGCCAAGGATGATCGAGCGCCACGTGGTTTGGCACGAAATCCAGAATCAGTTTCATTCCGTTGGCGTGAAGTCGCTCGCGGAATTTCTGCAACCCGCTCTCGCCGCCAAGTTCCTCCGCCGTCGCGTATTCGGCGATGCAATACGGCGAGCACGCCACGTCGTCCGCCGTCCAATCAGGCAAGGCGCGAGAGTATTCCTGCCAAAGCCCGCGATGATGAAGCGCGATTTCGCGCCCTTTTGGGCTTGGCTTCCAAACGCCCATCAACCAAATCGCATCGAAGCGATGCTGTTTCCACCTCTGAAATTCCGTTTCGGGAACGGAGGCAAGCGTGATGGGTTTGCCGTGCTTTTTGGATAGCTCGCGGAGCCAAACGCGGGCGTTGATTTCATAGACGAGAGGAAATCGAATGTCCGACATTTTTTGGAATTCCTTTTCGGCATAGCGGTCTCGGCAAGCGAGTCGAGAGCGCGAAAGCAAATTTATTCCGCGCCGACAAACTCCGCCAAGCCTCGCCGCGAGCGAAAGAACATCGTCGTTCCGAGCGGAAGCGCTTGCGTTTCCAAGCGCGCTGACCTGTCGTTCCAAGCGCCAGCGAGGAATCCACGAAGGATTGCGAATTGCGGATTGTCAATTGCGAATCGAGCGTCCTCAATTCGCAATTCTCGAACCTCGCTTCTCTCAAATGGATTCTTCGCTCCGCTCCGCGTCGTTCAGAACGACGACGCGCCGCCTTCCTCCGTCATCGCGTCGCTTTCGCCAGCGGCGAGGCGGGCTTTTTCCGCTACTTGACCAAAATCATCTTCTTGGTTTGCGTGAAACTGCCCGTCTGCAAACGATAGAAATAGATGCCGCTCGAAAGATTCGCCGCGTTGAAATAGACGCGGTGCAGACCCGCGCTGCGACGCTCGTTGAGAAGCGTGGCGACTTCGCGTCCGAGCGCGTCATAGACTTTGAGCGAGACGGTTTCCGCGGTTGGAATCGCAAACTCGATCGTGGTCGTTGGGTTGAACGGGTTGGGATAGTTCTGATTGAGCGCGTATTCTTTCGGAGCGGAAACTTGGACGAGTTCCGCGCCAAGTTGCCCAAGCGAATCGGTGCGAATGCCGATGCCGCGAAGCGCGCTCACGTTGGTGTTGCCAATCGTGGTCGCCGTGGCGTTTTGCGTCGTGAACCGCACGAGCGTGGCGACTTGCGTGCCCGTTCCCGTCAAGCCAAACACATAGCCATTTGGCGCGTAGCCCAGATGCGTAACGGCGACGCTAAGCCCCATCGCGCCAAGGGGCGCAAACGAGCCGTCATAGGGATTGACGGCATAGATGGTGTCGCGCCGCGCGCCCGATTGCGCCGAAATGAGCAAGCGTCGGTTCGCTTTGTCCCAAGTCATTCCGCTCGGATTGAACTGCGGCACGTTGGCGATAAGGAGCGTATCGACCGATTGCCCGCTGAACAAAACGCGGTAGATGAGCGAGCGCGTGTTGGCGGCGACGCCTTGCGGCACGACGGCGTAGAGCGTGTCGTTGTCCGCAAACGCGATGGCTCTCACGTTGCCAAGCGGAATCGACCGCCACGGCAAGGCGTCTCCAAATCGCGCCGAAATGCGATAAAGCATTGAAGGGGTCGATGAAACGAGACCGATGAGTTCATTAGTGCGCGGGTTGACGCACAGGCTGTTCATCGGACCTTGCTCGGTTTGACCAATGGTCGTGGTTTGCGCCGTCACGTCGTTGATGCGCACCAGTTGCGCGTCGCCTACGGGCGAAGAAAGCGAATACAGAACGCCCGGCGTCGCGCGTCCAATTTCCACGCCCTTGCCGCTCAAAGCGATTTTGTAGACGGGATTTTGCGCGTCGTTCGATGTCACATACAGCGTGTCGTTCAAAAAGCCGT
The DNA here is from genome assembly GCA_025055975.1 of Chloroherpetonaceae bacterium. Classification (GTDB taxonomy): domain Bacteria; phylum Bacteroidota; class Chlorobiia; order Chlorobiales; family Thermochlorobacteraceae; genus JANWWM01. Next base: position 7,223 of record JANWWM010000025.1, read on the forward strand.
GTTGCGTTGGCGAAAAAACGACGCGAATTTCAATGGAGTCTTGAAGCGGGATCGAGGCGGGCAGCGTTCGGGAAGGAATCGCTTGATAGTTCGGCGTTTGCGTCGCAACCGACGTAATGTTCAGCGCGTTTTCGCCGTAACTGTATAGTTTGACGCGCAGCGTGTCGCGCCTGCCAACCTCGACTTTTCCGAAATTGAGCGATTCTTGAAAAGAATAAATCGACGCGCCCGCAAACGGCTTCAGACGAATGCCATGCAGCCAATTGCCCCATGTGTTCGTGCCTGCGGCGTATTCGGTGAACATCCAGATGCCGTAGCCATTGGGGTCAAGCGAAATGCCGTTGTAATCGCCCCAACGATTGCGCGTGCCGCCAAAGGTTACGACATAGTTGCCTTGCCCCGCGCGAATCGTTTGGCTAGCGCGAAGATTGGGGTCGCTCTGCAATTTCCACGTGTAGTATGCGCCGACATATTCGGTTTGTCCGCTGCGGCTGAACGTGATGGCGAGGTTTTCGTCGCTATCGACCATAATCGCTGGGTAGATGTGCCAAAAGCCGTTTGCGCCGAAGGCGACGTCTTCGACCACGCTGTTGTTGGAAACTTTGATTTTCAGGTAGCGCGCGCTTGAAAACTGATTGCCCGTTCCGCTAGCGATGGAGTGAACGATGTAGAGATGATCGTTGCGATACACGGGTTCGTTGCGCACGTTGCTCCCGCCGCCTTCAAGGAGCGGCGTGCCCCCGCCAAGTTGATTGGCGTTTGGCGCGAAGCTCCACGCCGTTACGGGTATGCGGACGGTCGAGAGTTGCGGAGTCGTGGTGGGGTTCGTCAATCGGAAAATCGTTACGTAGGTGTTGCCCGACGTAAAGCGCGGCACCGAGACGAGAAAATAAACGCCCGGATTGCCCCAGATGATGGACGGGCGAATGCCGAACACGTCCGCCCCTTGATCGCGCAAGTTCCAAAAGTCAATCCAATCCACGCGCCCTGCGGTGTTGGCGTAGAGTTGAGACTTTTCAATGATGCGGAGCGTCGCGTATTGGTAAGAGCCTGCGAAGGTGAAATTGTTGGCGGTGATGTAAATCGCGTCGCTATCGAAGCCTACGCCTTGGTAGTCGCCCCAACCGCCGTTGAAGGTCATTCCATTTCGGTTTGAGGGCAACGCCCAGTTATACCAAGTCCCAATCGGGTTGTCGTCGTCGGAAACCGAAAGCAAAAAGAACCCTGTTTGCGTCGCGTTGTCTTGGTCGAGCCATACCATTATCCAGCGATTATCGTGATGGTCGTAAAAGATTTTGCAATCAAACGCGCTCACGCCGGGCAGAACGTTGGCATACCATGTGTTCGCGTTGATGGTGCGAAGCGCATTGCCTTTTTTGTCCAAGATTCTGACGCGCCCGTTGTCGCAAAAAATCACGTGGTTTGGTCCAACGGCGCAGTGCGGGTCGGGCGGAATCCAGTTGCCTTGCGGCGCGCCATTGACGCTCGCCAGCAGCAGAGGTTGCGTGATGGAGTTTTCGGGCGTGGCGCCTGAGAGCGCGGGGTCTTCGAAATAGTTCGACCCTTCGGGCGCAAGAGGCGGCGGCGCGTCGGGCGGCGGAGGGGTGGGCGGCGGTTGATGTTTCGCGTTATACGCTCGTCCATTGACGGTCGGAATTCCGCTTGGAGCGTCGATGTTGCCAAAGCCTTCCGTCGAGAATGCCGCGCCGCTTTCCACGAAGCCAAACGCGGGACCTTGCGCCACCTGCGCTATGGTTGCTTCCGCATAGCAGAGGCTTGCCAACGCAACAGCCAAAAGTCTGAGTTTCATCGTTTGCTCCTTTTGAAGTTGAATGAAGAACCCTCGCATCTGCGAGGGCGCGCTTTTCGAGAGTCTCAATTCGCAAAGCCGCCGATGCCGTAAGTAACGGTCGCGGAAATGAAGCGACGCATAATTGGCGCGCCAAGCACGTCGGGCGTTTTGTTGTCAAAGATGTTATTAAAGCCGAGTTGGAACGTCAGACCTTGCGGTTTCCACTCGTAGCCAAGCGTGAGATCAACGACGGTTCGATCGTTCAATCTGCCGTTCCATCGCCCCGCGCGGAAAAGGTAGCCCGGAATGTGCCGTCCGTGCAAGGCAAAGAACGAATTTTTCACGAGTTGATTGCGCGCCGAAAGCGTGGCTTTGTATTTCGTCGTCGGCACGTTCAAAACGAGGGGAATGCCTTGTCGTTCAAAAGGATTTTCGGAATCGGCGAGATTGATGAACGAAAAGCTCGTTTCCAACGAAACGTCGGGCGAGATGAAATAGGTCAAGCCGAAATCGCCGCCGATGATGGTCGCGCTGCCATAGTTGAAGTAAGTAACGAGGCGACCAGGCTGGTTGAGCGTGTTGCGAAGAAGATTGCCGTCCTTGTCGTAGGCGAAGGCGTTGCGCGCCGCGCCGCCCGCGATCTCGAAAGCGGGGCTGATGAAGTTTTTGTAAATGGAGTAATAGCCAACGACATCGAAAAAGAGCTTGTCGGAAATCACGCCCTTGTAGCCAAGTTCGAAGGAATTGACTTGTTCGGGAGAAAGGCGATTGTATCGCGCTTGAATGGTTCCGCCGTTTTGCAAGGCTTCGTTCAGGGTGTTGGAAGGCGCGCCGTTGGGTTGCGTGCCGCCTTGCACGACCGTCCAGCCATTCACATTGCCGCGCGCCAAGCCGCCCAGCAAGAAAAGATGATTTTCCAAAATGACGGGCACTTTGAAAGCGCGATTGAAGCTGAGACGCAAGTTTTGGTTCGGCGTGAAGGAATACACGAGCGAAACCTTCGGACTGAATTGCGGGTCGTAATAGGTGTGTTTGTCGTAGCGAGCGGCGAGCGTGGCGCGAAGTTTGTTATCGAAAAACCGCTTGTCGAGTTGAAGATATCCGCCGATTTCGGTCGCCGTAATGTCGCGCGCCGCGCCAAAATTGACGGCGGCAGGATTATCAAAGCCCGAAAGGAAACTCGCGCTGGGATTATAGTAGCGATATTGAAAACCCCCGACGATTTCCAAGCCGCTCCACGCATAGCGCAGTTGGATCTCGGAATCGTAGAGTTGCGATTTGTCGGTCGCGCGCGCGGCGGAATTGATCGCGGCGAAATTCATTCGGCTGTAAATGCTGTCGTAAAGCGAAGGACTCGAGTAGATGCGCGCGGGCACGATGGGGCGACCTTGCGCATCAACGAAGCCCAAGCGACCCGACGAGCGCAGAAACTCCGCCGCCATAAATTCCGCTTTGTCGTGAAGTTGGAACGAGTTGCCCGCCTCGTTTGCCGTGCGCGTAACTTGCGCGAACCAGCTCAAATCGCCCGTTTGCCCCGACAGTTGCGCGTTTTGATATTGAATCACGTAGCCGTTGGCTTCCAACACCCCGAAGTTGCTGCCAACGAAGCCCGTCGACTGCGCGTAGCCCGCCGCGACTTTTGCGTTGAAACTGGGCGCTTGGTAATACAAACCGCCATCGATTTTGCGAAGCGAGGCTTCCATCGCCGAAAGTTGCGTTTCGCGGAAGGCTCTGCCGTCCAAAAGCATTCGCTCAAGATCTTGCCGCGAAATCGGGTTTGGCGATTCGCGGTTGACGAGGGTTTGATTTTCGCCGAGCGCGGTCGGGTTTGAACGGCTATACGTGAAAACGTTGCCGCTCTCGAACTGCTTGGCGCTCATCAGTTGCCCCGTGACTTTCCAGCCAAAGCTGCCGACGTGGTCGGCGTAACGCAAGCCAATGTCGTAGAGCGATTGCGTGCCGCCGCGCACCTGAACTTCCGCGCCCGAAAAGCTAAACGGATCTTTGGTGATGATGTTGACCACGCCCGCGTGAGCGTTTGGACCGTAAAGCGCCGCCGCGGGACCAACGGCGACCTCGACGGAGGCGATGTCGAGCGTCGGATTCGGCGCGAGCGTAAATTGCGGCAAGCCGAGACCCGGAAGAGTCGCCAAGCGTCCATCGACCAGCGTGAGCATTCGCGTGTTGAATTGCGTGTTGAGACCGCGCGAGGTGATGTCGACCGTGTTGACGCCGCGCTCGACGAAGTCCACGCCTTTGAGCTTCGCCGCCGCGCCCAACGCCGACGTGCTCGCCGTTTGTTTCAACGCATCGAATCCTATCGTTTCAATCGTAATCGGCGCTTCCAATTTCTTTTCCTGCCGCCCTTTTGAAGCCGTTACCACCACTTCGTTGACATACGTTTCCATCGATTGCATTTTGACATCCAGCGTTACCGTCTCGTTTGGTTGAACGATGACGTTTTTGACGACGGCTTTGTATCCGACGTAGGAAACTTGCACTTTGTAAAATCCTTCGGGCAGATTGGAAAGCGCGAACTTGCCGTTTGCGTCGGCTTTCGCGCCGTATTTGGAGGCGAGCAATCGAATGGTCGCGCCCGCAAGGGCTTCGCCCGTCTTTTCATCGACGACGGAGCCTTTGATGGAACCCTGGGCGTAGGACGTGGCGGAAAAAGAGGCGAAAACGAACAAAAAAAGCAACGCGCTTGCCGCAAGTCGTAAAGCGTTTCCCATTGTTGTTGTTTTTTGAATGTTGAAAGTTGAACCCCTCTGTCGCAACGCTGCGCGCAATTTACGCTTTCGAGCGAAAATGCAAATAGCGACGCGCCCGCGCGGAACGCGATTGGGGACGAGCGCGTCGCCTGTGTCGCTCCGAGCGTTGCGAGAAAAACCGCCGCGCCCTTGACCTGAACGGCGTATATTTCGGAGCAAACTCTAACGAAACGCGAATGCCGCTTGTCCGATCGGTTTTGACGCTTGGGTTGGCGGTGATGACCTCGCCCGTCTTGGCGCAAATGGACACGGCGACGGCAGGTTCAAGCTCGAAAGTTACGGTCTTCAAGCCGAAGCGACTTTCGCCCGCGCAGGTTACGCTCTATGCCGCTTTGATTCCGACCTTCGGGCAGTTTTACAATCGCTCGTATTGGAAAGTCCCCGTCTTTCTTGGGCTTGGCGGGTGGTGCGTCTACAACTACGTTCGGCAGAACGATCTCTACGCGCTCTACCGCGAGCGTTATCGAGACGACCTGCGACGAAATCCCGTTCCGCCCAACGCCGAGTTCAATCGGCGGCTGAGAGATTTTTATCGCGGTCAGCGCGACGAGTTCGCCGTTTATGTCGCGCTCGTTTATGCGCTTTCCATCATCGATGCCTATATTGACGCGCATTTGTTTGACTTTGACACGAGCGACTCGCTCGCCATCGCGTCGCCCGAACCAAGCGGCGCGACGGTCTCGCTCTTCAAACTTCGCGTCTCGTTTTAATCCGACAAATTAAAATGCTCAGCATTGCGCTCGTTGGCTACGGCAAAATGGGCAAGGCGATCGACGCCATCGCCGAAGAACAAGGTTGCCGCGTCGCGCGTCGCATCGATTCCTCAAGTCAAATCGCGCCCGAAGCGTTTGAAACGGTCGATGTCGTCATCGACTTCACGCGGCGCGACGCATTTCTCTACAATTTGCCCTCGCTCTTGGAAGCGCGAAAGCCCATCGTCGTGGGCACGACGGGTTGGCTGAGCGAATTGGAAAGCGTCAAGAAAAAAGTCTATGAAAAAAACGGGGCGATGATTTACGCGGCGAATTTTTCGCTTGGCGTTCAACTGTTCTTGCGCGCCGCGCGAGAATTGGCGAGGCTCTACGCGCCGTTCCCCGAATTCGACATCGCCATCTCCGAAACGCATCACGTCGAAAAACTCGACGCGCCAAGCGGCACGGCGCTCAAACTCGCCGACGAAGTTTTGGCGAACTTCCCGCGCAAAACCGCCATTCAGACCGACGTTCGCCAAAAGCCATTGCCAAGCGAATTGCAAATTTCCGCGATGCGATTGGGAAAAGTCTTCGGCGAACATTCAATTCGCATCGATTCGGAGTTCGACGAAATCACGCTCGCGCACAAAGCCAAGAATCGCTACGGCTTCGCCAAAGGCGCGCTCGAAGCGGCAAAGTGGATTCAAGGCAGAACGGGCGTGTATTCAATCGACGATTTTTTGGACGAAAAACTTGGACTGAAAAAATGAACGACGCGCAATCCGAAAGACCGAGTTACTGGCGTTCCGTCATGTATGGCGCGCTCATCAACAACGTCGTCAGCGTGCTGCCTTTCGTAAATCTCGTCAACGCGCTTGGCGGCGTGGGCTTGATGCTCGCGGGCGGCGTTGCGGCGTATCACTACGTTCGCGCCCACGAGATTTATCCGACGCTCGGCGCGTGCTTTCAAGTGGGCGCGCTCGCGGGATTGCTAGGCTGTTTGATTTGGCTGTTGCGATTCGTCTTGTTCGGAGGATACGCGATTGAACCGTTGCAAATCGCCTTTGCCGCCGTCGTCGTTGGCGGAGTTTCAGGCGTGATTTCAGGCTCGGTGATTCGTCGGAAATACGTCTCGCGCAAGTCGGAACCTTAACGCAAGACTTCCCTTTTGACCCAAGCCGCGAGAATGTCTTGCATCGCTTGAAGTTTCCCCGCGAAGAAGTGATCCGCCTCCTCAATGATTTCGACCGTCTTTGGCTCGGCGATTTCCTCAATGACGGTGGCGACTTTCTCCATCGGATTGAATTCGTCTCGGTCGCCCCAAACGATGAGCTTGGGTTTGCGAAGCGTTTTCAGATAAGGCGCTTCGAAGAGCCGCAGGGGCAAACCGAGTCCGACGAGATATTTCACGCGCTCGTCTTTGGAGCCGTATTTCATTCCGACCCATGCGCCAAACGAAAAGCCGCAAACGAGAAGCGGCGCGTCGAGAGCGGAGTATTCGTTCAGGAGAAATTCGCTCGCCGCGCGCGCGTCGTCTTCTTCGCCAATGCCGTCGTCGTATTTGCCATCGCTTGACATCACGCCGCGAAAGTTGAAACGAATGACCGCCGCGCCCAGCTCCCACAGCGCATTGGCGGCGGCAACGACAACCTTGTTGTGCATCGTGCCGTGATAAAGCGGATGCGGATGACAACAAACGGCGAGAAACTTCGGCGACTCCCGCGGATTGTAAAGCGATTCCAACTTGCCCGCCGAGCCTTTGAGAAACAGCGACTTCGTTAGCTTCATTCGCCCGATTGCGCTACGCTACTGAAGCGGTAGCCATGTCCGTGAAGGGTAAAGATGTGCTTCGGATTGTTTGGGTCATCGCCAATTTTTTGGCGGAGAATAGATACCCTCTGTCTGATTGTGTGCTCCTGCACCACTACTTTCCAGACATCTTTCATAAGGTCGTCATATGAAAGAGCCTCGCCTTCGCGTTCCAAGAGATAGACAAGCAGCTTAAATTCTAACTGCGTGAGCTTAAGAGACTTTCCGTCGTAGTAAGCGCGGCGAGTCTTATGATTTATCAAGAACGAACCGCGAGCGATTTCATCGGCGGTTTTCGTGAGCGGGGAGCGCTCCACGCGACGCAGAAGCGCTCTGATGCGTGCCGCCAACTCTTCTATGTCGAAAGGCTTTGTGACGTAGTCGTCCGCTCCAGTTTTGAGCGCCGAGATTTTCTCGTTTGTATCGGGTTTGCAGGTAAGCATCAGAATTGGCTGAGAAAAATGATTCTGACGCAATTCCTTGCAGATGTCGATGCCGCTTTTGTTGGGCAACATCCAGTCGAGCAAAAGCAAGTCGGGCGATTGAGCGAGCGCCGCGTCATAGCCTTTTTTGCCGTCTTCGCAATGCACCACTTCGTAGCCTTCAAATTGTAGCAATCCTTTCAAGGCGGCGGCGGTTGCTCTATCGTCTTCAATGAGTAGGATCTTGGTCATAGCGGTCTGAGTTGGGAGGGAAAATAAAAAATTTGCTCACCCGAACAAGAGGCTCGGCGGGAAGCGGTTGCGCGGAAAGCATCGTGAGTTCGATGCCTTCGAGATTGATGAGGTGTTCGAAGAACGCGCCTTTGAAATAACTCGCCAAAACTTTCGCGCGAAACGTGTTTCTGCCAAAACCGCTCGCCAGTTCGATGTGTTCGGGACGGATGACGACATCGAAAAACTTGCCTTGCAAATTCTCTCCGTGCGCGAGCGTCAAGCCCGATTCGGTTTTGAGATGACGTGAGTCAAGAACCTGAACGCGAATGACGTTCGCAGAGCCAATGAAGCGCGCGCCAAAGAGCGTTTTGGGGCGATGATAAATGTCTTCGGGCGAACCGCATTCGCAGGCGCGACCTTTGTGCAGAATCAAAAGTTTGTCCGAGAGCGTGAGGGCTTCTTCTTGGTCGTGCGTAACGTAGATGAACGTGCGCCCCATTTGGCGCTGAATAAACTTCAATTCTTTTTGCATCGCGCGGCGCAGGTCGAGGTCGAGGTTTGAAAGCGGCTCGTCGAAGAGCGTGATGGGCGCTTGAACCGCGAGCGCGCGCGCGATGGCGACGCGCTGCTGTTCGCCGCCCGAAAGTTCGGCGGGCAAGCGATACATCTTGTCGTCGATGGAAAGCAGTTTGAGCGTCTCCAAAACCGTCGCCCGAATGTCGCTCTCTTTCCTCTTTTGTTCGCGCAAGCCAAAGGCGACGTTCTCGAACACGTTGAGGTGAGGAAACAGCGCGTAGTTCTGAAACACGATGGGGATTTTGCGCTGATGCGCGGCGAGAGCCGTGACGTCTTTCTCGTTCAGAAAAATTTTCCCGTCGTCGCTTCGTTCAAGCCCTGCGACGAGGCGCAGGAGGGTGGTTTTGCCGCTTCCCGACTTGCCAAGAATCGAAAAAAACTCGCCCCGCGCGCATTCAAACGAAATCTCGCGCAGGACGAGACGCTCGCCGTAGGATTTTGAAAGACGCTGAACGCGAAGCGACATCGCCTCACACGTCGCTTGATGAAAGAATCAGCTCGACCAACACTTCCAAGCCCGCTTTGTCTTCTTCATCGAAGCGCGCCAGTTGAGGACTATCGACATCGAGCACGCCCAGCAATTTGCCTTGCTTGATCATTGGCACGACGATTTCGGAGTTCGATGCGCCGTCGCAAGCGATGTGTCCAGCGAAATCGTGAACGTTTTTGACGACGATGGTTTTCATTTTCTCCGCCGCCGTTCCGCAAACGCCTTTGCCGATCGCGATGCGCGAGCAAGCGGGTTTGCCTTGAAACGGTCCCAGAATCAAGTTGCCGCCTTTGTAAAAGTAGAAGCCCGCCCAGTTCACGTCGGGCAAGGCGCGAAAAATGAGCGCGGCGGAGTTGGCGCAGTTGGCGAGAAAATCGCGCTCGCCTTCCAGCAATCGATGAAGTTGCTTGGCGAGCGATTTGTAAAAATCGGTTTTGGACTGCGCGGAAATTTCCGTGAGTTCAAACATCGATGCGAGAAGGTTTGTGGTTTATTTGCCTTGCAAAATCGCGCGCATGTTTTTCGTGAACTCAAAGCGCGGCAACACTTGCGAACAACCCAGCGAGACGGCTTTTTGTTTCAACTCCTCGTTCACGTGCGGCAGAAAGGCGATGGTCTTGACTTGCGAAAACTTCTCGCGGAACTTTTTGAGATTGTCCAAATTGCCTGGCTCGCTCAAATCAAAAACGGCAAACGATTGCTTGCCAAGTTCTTTGACCTCGTCGACCGACTTGACGAACTTGCCTTTGAGTTCGAGATTGCGCAGTTCGTTTTCGACGCGGCTTTGAAAAATCATGTCGGAGATGAAAAGGTATATCATCGTGGTTGCGATTTGAGTTGTTCGAGTTTGAACGAAGTTTGATTGGGTTTCCTCGCCGTTGCGCGTCGTTTCATTCGGTTCAGTCCTTCGTTTTGGGGTTGCGCAAGTCGTATTCGTTGATTTTTCGGTAGAGCGTGCGTTCCGTGATGCCCAAAAGTTTGGCGGCTTTGCGCCGACTGCCCCCGACGCGCTTCAAGGTTTGCTCGATGGCGTAGCGTTCCAGTTCTTGAAGCGAAGGCGGATTGTTTTCGTCGGCGCGGCTGTCGTAGAAAGCGCGCAAAAGGTCGCGCAGAGTTTCTTCGCGCGGCTTTTGCGGTTCGGGCAAAAGCAATTGCGCGTCGCGTTTGGGTTCGAGCGTCGCTTGGCGCTCGGAGAGTTGGCGCAAGAGCGATTTCACCTCGTTCATGTCGGCTTGCAATTGAAGCAAGGCGCGATAGATGAGTTCCTGCTGAATGAGATGATCCGCCGACTTTTGAACGGAATGTTGAACGGGCACGAGCGCATGCGAAACGGGCGCGGTTGGCGGCGGTTGCAAATACTTCATCAGCGTTTCCGCCGTGATTTTCTCGCCGCGTTCCAAGACGACGAGCGACTCGATCACGTTGCGAAGTTCGCGCACGTTGCCGTGCCACTCGTAATCGAGCAAAAGTTCCGTCGCGTCGGACGTGAAGCCGACGAATTTGAGGCGATGTTTTTTCTCGAAATCGCGGATGAACTTTTCGGCAAGAAGCAGAATGTCTTGCTTGCGCTCGCGCAGGGGCGGCAGTTTCAACTCGACCGCGCGAAGTCGGAAGTAGAGATCTTCGCGGAAGCGTTTTTTCTGCACCTCCTCGTCCAAGCGACGATTCGTGGCGGCGATGATGCGCACGTTGGCGCGTCGCGTTTCCGACGAGCCGACTCGCATATACTCGCCCGTTTCCAAAACGCGCAAAAGCTTGACCTGCGTTTCGAGCGACATTTCGCCGATTTCGTCGAGAAAAATCGTGCCGCCGTCGGCGCTCTCGAAGTAGCCTTTGCGCTGGGCGACCGCGCCCGTGAAGGCGCCTTTTTCGTGCCCGAACAGCTCGGCTTCCAGAACGCCTTGCGGAAGCGCGCCGCAATTGATGGGAATGAACTTTTGCGACGCTCTGGCGCTCTTTTCGTGAATGAATCGCGCGAAGACTTCCTTGCCCGTGCCGCTTTCGCCCGTGATGAGCACGGTTACGTCGGTCTTCGCCACTTGCTCGGCGAGCGCGAGCGCTTCGAGAATTTTCGGCGAATTGCCGATGATGACCGTTCCGTTTTGCATATGCCTACTCCGCAACCACGTAGAAATCAAGGTTCAATTTCTTGGCGACCTCGGTCGCTTCCGACTTCGTGTCGTAGAAGGCTTCGGAGCGGACTTTGAACGCCGTTCTGCCCGAAGGGTCGGGAAGCTCCACGATGCGCGTCGCCACTTTTGAACGCAATTGCTTTTGCAACGTTTCCGCCTGCGCGCGCGAAAAGAAACTGCCGAACTGAATCGCAAAGCGAATCAGCCCCGAGCTCGCCGTCTTGCGCGGAACGGGCGTGGGCAAGATGTCGGCAAGCGTCGCGTCGCTCGGTTTCGTCTCCGTTGGCTTCGTTTCCGCTGGCTTTGGCTCGTCAGGTTTCGTCTCGCTTGGCTTGGCGTCGGCGACGACTGGCGGAGGCGACGGAGCGACATAGCCGCCGCCGATGGCAAGATTGTATTCGCGCAAACGCGAATCGGCGAGGCGAACAAAGGGCGACGACGGATGTTTCGCAATGAGCGATTGATACAGCCTCGCCGCAACCGCGCCGTCGATTTCCAGGAGCGCGTTCACGATGAGCCGCTCCTCGTCGTTCAACGGTTGCGAGCGCAAGGCTTCGAGCGCTTTGCGATCGCCCGCGCTTGCCGCTTGCAGAATCTCTTTGGCAAAAGGTTGCGCCAAGAGACCCGCGTTCCACGCCAAAACGAATCCGAAAAGAATCGCTCTCACCATTGAAGTTTCTCCTTGTTCAAGAACGCGCCGACGCCTTTTTTCAAGTCGTCGGTCGAGCGCGAAAAGGCGTTGAGCGACAGAGCGAACTCGATGGCGTCGTCGAGGCTCATCGTTTCCGTCGCCGCCAGCAGTTTTTTCGTCAGTTCGATGGAGGTCGCGCTCACGCTCGTTAGGAGTTCCTCGATCAAGTCGCTCGTGAATTTTTCGAAGTTCGCGGAGGGAATGCTGTAATTGATCATTCCGAGCCGCAGGGCTTCGTCGGCGGAGACGATGTTGCCGCGAAGCAAAAGTTCTCGAACGCCCGCATGGCGCGTTTTGCGGAGAATCAAGACGGCGACGATGGCGGGAACGAAGCCGATGCGCGTTTCCGTGTAGCCGAAGCGAGCGGTTTCGGAATCGGCGACGACGATGTCGGCGCTCGTGGCGATGCCGCAACCGCCCGCGACCGCCACGCCTTGAACTTTGGCGAGCGTGAGTTTTTTGTTGGCGTAAATTTTTTTGAACAACCGCGCCAGCGTTTCCGAGTCGTAGAGATTTTCCATCGCGCCGTTTCGAGCGATTCTGCCGAGCATATCCAAATCAAGCCCTGAACAAAACGCCTTGCCCGCGCCTTGCAGAACGATGAGCTTGACGGCGGGGTCTTGTTCGGCGCGCTCGAGCGCGCTGGTCAGTTCCCGAATGAGCGTCGGCGTGAGCGCGTTGCGTTTTTCGGGGCGATTGAGCGTCAAGGTGGCGACGCGATTTCGAACCTCGTAGAGAATTTCGGAGTAACTCATTGCGGCGATATGTTTGACGAAGTCGATATAGCGACAAGCGCGCAATTTTTCAAGGCGTTGTTCGAGCGACGTTTTCCCGATTTTTCGTATCTTCCCTTCCGTTTGCAGACGAGACAAGCCCAATCGCGCCATTGGTTCAGCGAACCGAGCCTTGCGAGAAAAGAACCAACGATTCTTCTGAATCAAACGCGAAACTCCGTGAAACGCACGCCATTATACGACCTTCACAAATCGAGAGGCGCGAAATTCATCGAGTTCGGCGGTTTTGAAATGCCGTTGCAGTATGAAGGCATCATCGCCGAGCATAAAGCCGTGCGCGAATCGGTGGGCGTGTTTGACGTCTCGCACATGGGCGAAGTGGAAATCAAAGGCGAAAACGCGCTGGCGTTTCTGCAGAAGGTTACGACCAACGACGTCGCGCAACTCTACGACGGCAAGGCGCAATACGCGACGATGCTCTACGAAAACGATTCGCGCTATCCCGACGGCGGCGCGGTCGACGACTTCATCGTGAGCCGAATTTCCGCGACGCATTTCTTTCTCGTCGTCAACGCCAGCAACATCGAGAAAGACGTCGAGTGGCTTCGTCGCAACGCGACGGAAGGCGTGGAAATCGTCAATCGTTCCGACGAACTGTCGTTGCTTGCCGTTCAGGGCAGAAACGCCGAAGCGACGCTGCAAAAACTCACGAGTCTCAACCTCGCCGAAATTCGTTACTACCATTTCGAGCGCGGAAAATTAGCCAACGTGGAGATGATGATTTCGCGCACGGGCTACACGGGCGAAGACGGCTTCGAGCTGTGCTTTCCAAACGAGTTCGCCGAGCAAGTCTGGAACGCCATTCTTGAAGCGGGCAAGCCCTTCCACATCAAGCCGATAGGACTTGGCGCGCGCGACACGCTCCGTCTCGAGATGGGCTACGCGCTCTATGGACACGAACTCGATGAAACCACCAATCCGATAGAGGCAGGGTTGGGTTGGGTCGTCAAGTTCGGCAAGGGCGATTTCAACGGCAAACAAGCGTGCCTGAACGCCAAAGAAAAGCCGCGAAAAAAATTGATTGGGTTCGTTCTCAAAGGCAAATCCGTCGCTCGACAAGGCTACGAGATAGCCAACAAGAACGGCGAGACGATTGGGCAAGTGCGTAGCGGCACGCTCTCGCCAACGCTGGAAAAGCCCATTGGCACGGGTTTTGTTCGACCCGAATGCGCGACGGTGGGCGACCACGTCTTCGTCAAAATTCGCGGCGAATTGTGCGAAGCCGAAATCGTCAAACCGCCGTTTTTGAAAAAATAACCGGTCCCAAACGCGATAGAAACCGTTCCCAACCAGATGAAAGTCGACGTTTTTTTTACCCCTGCTGGCATTGAAGAAACGGCGTTCAACGATAAAATCGTCGTCGTCATCGACGTGCTTCGAGCAAGCACGACGATGATTACCGCGCTTGAAAACGGCGCAAAGGAGATCATTCCCGTCGTTGAAGTCGAAGACGCTTTGAAGGTCGCATCGAGTTTGTTTAACGAGCGTCCGATTCTTTCGGGCGAGCGACACGGAAAGGTGATTCAAGGGTTCGACTTGGGCAATTCCCCCGATGAATTCGCCGCGTCGGTCGTGAGCGACAAGTCTCTCGTCTTTTGCACCACCAACGGCACGAAAGCCATTCTCAAAGCCAAATCCGCCAAAATCCTCGCGCTCTGCGCGTTTCTGAACGTCTCCGTCGTCAAGGAGTTCGTGTTGAGAACCGAAAATCTCGAATACAATCTCGTCATTCTTTGCGCGGGCAAAGAAAACCGCTTTTCGCTCGAAGACGCCATCTGCGCGGGCTTGCTCGTCGATAAGCTGCTCGCCGACAAGAGAGGACAATCCATCGCGCTATCCGACAGCGCGACGGCGGCACGCATTCTCTACGAAAAGTTCAGGGGCAACGAACTTGCCGCCCTGCGCGAAAGCGAACACGGGCGATACCTCGCCTCGCTCGGCTTCGCAAAAGACATCGAAGCCGCCGCCCGAATCGATGTCTCGCAAGCCCTGCCGATAATGGAAGATTCCATCATACGCCTGCAAAAAGTCGAGAAACGAAAATTCAAGCGCGTCGACTAAATGACCAAAGACGAACTCCTCGCCGAACTTCAAAAGAAAATCGACGGACTCTACTTTCCGAGCGAATCGGACTTTCCGTTTGAAATCATCGTTTGGGAAAATTTCGCCAACGATATGTTCAACGCGGAAAAGTGGCTCGAACGCGAGGGACTTGCGACCAACGCGCCTCTCGAGAACGCGACGATTGAATATCTCTTCCGAAATCTCGCCGTCGAGCAAGAATGGCACGACGACGTTCAACGCGAACAGGTCGCGCGGTTCAAAGCGCTTCAAGATTTTCTGCAAGCGAACCTTTCCGACCTGACGGTTTATCGCGTCGGAAAAATCAACGTGACGATTTTCATCATCGGAAAATTCGGCAACGACGTCGTCGGTTTGAAGACCGAAGCCGTCGAGACTTGAATCGAGACGTGGAGATGACATTTGAGCGCGCGCGGTGGCGCGAATGCGAGCGAATCGCAGGCGTTGATGAAGTCGGACGCGGATGTTTGGCGGGCGCGGTCGTCGCCGCCGCCGTCGTCTTTCCAAAACACTTTGAGCCTCATGGCGTCTTGAAGCGAGTCGACGACTCCAAAAGCCTCGCGCCCGACTTGCGCGAAACGCTCGCCGAAGCCATCAAAGCCAACGCGTTGAGCTACGCCATCGCCGAAGTTCCGCCAAGCGAAATCGACGAACTCAACATCTTCAACGCCACGATGAAGGCGATGAACCTTGCGATTGAACGCCTTTCGCCCGCGCCCGATTTGCTCTTGATTGACGGCAATCGTTTCAGGTCCGCGCTTCCCATCGCGTTCGAAACCATCGTCAAAGGCGATTCAAAGGTTTTTTCCATCGCGGCGGCTTCGATTCTCGCCAAAGTTCGCCGCGACGAACTGATGCGCTCGGTCGATAGTCTGTATCCGCAATACGGCTTTGCGCGCCATGTGGGCTATCCGACGCGCGAACACATCGAAGCCATCAGGCGTTACGGGCGTTGCGCCATTCACCGCCGCAGTTTCAAACTCAGAGAGTTGGGCGAAAAGCAAAAACCGCGCGAGGAATTTTTTTGAGAGTTTGAACATTTAAGTTGCGCCAACGGGCAAAGCGGCGCGATTTATTGGCGCGACAAACTTGTCTCATCAACCAACAAAGGAGCAAACGATGAAATCGCTCGCCAAACTTTTTCTGCTTCTCGTTTTCCTGCCCGGCGTTGCGACGGCTCAAGACGCCATCGGCGAAACGGAATATGTCGAGTTCATTCGGTTCATTGACGAAAATGGGAATTCGACCTGTCGCCAATTTTCGCGCTCGGCGGAAGAGATGAGGGCGTTGGAAGAAGCCAAAGCCAAGCTTGGAATGGTCGTTCTGCCCAACACGATTGGACGAAGGGCGCAAGGACAAGGACTCGACATCGTCTTGCGCGCCACGCCGCAGATGTTGCAATTCCCTGCCGCCGTAACGGCGTTTGAAGTCGCCGCGCAACGCTTCGAGAACTTCATCGCCAATCCCATCACCGTCGTGATGGACGTCGATTATGGACCAACGCGCTTTGGTCAGCCATATGGACCAGGGGTTCTGGGTTCGACGAGCGCGGCGATAGTGTCGCTATCGGGCTACGCGGTGCGTCGTTTCGCCGATTCGCTCAAAGCGCGCGCGCCGGGCTATGGCGCCATCTACGACGCGATTCCGCAACCCGTGCCCAACACGGCGGGCGCGGCAAATCCGCTTCCGTCGGGCACCACGCCAAACCTTCAAGCGCTTGGCATTCTCAACGCGAATGGAAATCAGTTGAGCGCGGTTCCGAGCATTGGCTTCAACTCCAACTTTCCGTTTGACCTCGACCCGACAAATGGCATTTCGGCGGGGCAGACCGACTTCGACGCGGTCGCCGTTCACGAGATTGGGCACGCTTTGGGGTTTGTGTCCGTCATTGGCGGCAACACGAACTTTTTGCGCACGTGGGATTTCTTCCGCTTCCGTCCGGGCGCGGTAACGAACCTGCAAACCTTCGCCACGGCAACGCGCGTCAACACCCCCGGACCAAGTCCAAACGGGGGCGACCAAGTCTTTTGGGACGGCGAGCGCGAATGGGAGGTCTCGACGGCGCGCGGCGACCGCACGGGCGGCGACGGACAACAAGCGTCGCATTGGCGCGACGACGCGCAGCGCCTCCACGTGCCGTTGCCTGAACGAAAAATCGGCATTATGGATCCCAACCTCGCCGCAGGCGTGCGCGATACGCTCAAATTCGCCGATTGGAAAGCGCTCGGCATAATGGGCTGGCAAGTAACCAAAGTCGAGGAGGTCAAGAACGTTCGCCTCTCGAGCGATTTTCAAACGCCAACGTCCGTGGCGTTGCAATGGACAAATCCCTCGCTTACCGTTGGCGGCGGCGCGATTGGCAACCTTGAAATCCTCGTCTTCCGCAATGGACAACTCATCAGAGCGTTCTCCAACGCGCAACCGGGCGCGACGCTCTCGCTTCTCGACACGGGATTGACGCAGTATTCGACCCAAACCTACCTCATCTACGCGCATAATCCCGGCGTTGAAGATTCAGGCTTTCCCGTTGCGAGAACGGTTACCGTTGGCGGTTCGCCGCGTCCTGCCGAAGCGACGGATTTTTCGGCGCGAAGCAACGGAAGCACGGCGGTTCTGCGAATCACCGCGCCTACGCGACACGACGACGGCACGATTCTGCACAACCTTAGCGCGATGCTCCTCTATCGCAACGCGCCGCAGCCGAGCAATCTTTTCCTTTCCGTTCCGCTTTCGCCAACCGATACGGGCAGAACATTCGTCGTTGCCGATACGCCGCCGCGCCGCGCCGTTCCGAACTACGCCTACAACGTCGTGTTCGTTGGCTCTGCGCCGCCAAATGTGAACGGCGAAGGTCCAGCGCGCTCCTCGCCAACCGTGCGCGCGGGCGTGGTGCAAAACGCCAACTACTTCGAAACCTTCGAGACCAGTCGTCAAAGCGTGATTGAAGATTTCGCTTGGGATAGCACCAACGCGCTCGCCTATCAAGGCTCGTGGTCGTTTGCCGCGTTGAACTACGGCGCGAACCTCAACGCTTCCGCTTACATTCCGCAAACGCGATTGCTCACGAATGGCGAACTGCGCTTTTGGACGATTTGCCGCGCGGGCGTTGGCGACACGGGCTTCGTCGAAATCTCACGAAACCGCGGCGCGACGTGGTCGCCCGTTCTTTCGCTCACGCGCAACTCCCGTCCCGAATGGGCAAACGGACAAAACGTGTGGTTCGAGCAAAGCGTCTCGCTCTCGGCGTTTAACTTGGACACGGTCGTCGCTCGCTTCCGACTGCAAAGCGGGCAAAACGGCGGCGGATTCGGCTGGCTCATCGACAACGTCGCCCTGACGCAAGGAACGCTCTCCGCAAACGACCGCGCCAACAAACCCTTTGAGTTCGCGCTCGAACAAAACTATCCCAATCCGTTCAACCCCGCGACGACGATTCAGTATGAACTGGGGGAAACGAGCGACGTCAAACTGCGCGTCTTCGACGTCTTGGGGCGCGACATAGCGACGCTCATCGATGCGCGTCAGAGCGCGGGTCGCTACCGAGTCGAGTTCAACGCGAGCGCGCTTTCGAGCGGCGTTTATTTCTATCGCCTCGAAACGCCGTCGTTCTCGCAAACGCGCAAGATGGTCTTGGCGAAGTGAGCGCAAAGGCGACGCGCCCGTCATCTGAACGGAACGACGAATGACGAGAGCGATGAACTGGCGCGATTGATTCGAAACAAAAACGGACGCTCGTTGAAGCGTCCGTTTTCGCTATGAGCGTTTCCGCGTTACCGCGCAAAGAAGGGCTTGTCGTAAAGTTCAAGCCGTTTTTCGGGCGTGAAGCGGAAATCGAGAATGTCGCCTTCGGGGCGAACCTCGATGAGCGCGCCTGACGGGCAAGCGTCGGCATCGAAGCAAAGTTGGCAAGAAATGCAGGCTTTTTGGTCGATGTAGTATCGAAAGCCGCCTTCTTGCACGTCGCCGTAAAGTTTCACGCCAATCGCGTTAACTTTGGGCGGGCACTGGTCCAAACAGAATCCGCACGCGATGCACAAGTTCTCGATGATGTCATACTTGTTCTTCGCGCGCTTCTTCACGGCTGCTGCCATAGCAGTGTCCTCCGTTCTGGTTAGCGGTTGTTGAAATTTTCCAATAGGAATATAATCGCTTCGCAAATCGTTCCGAAACGCGCCTTGGGGGAAGCGTTGGCGGGGGAAGCCGTTATAGCCGATTGAAATCGAAGCGTCAATGAGCGTCGTTCAACAAGAACCCATCGCCGCCATTGCGACGGCGGTCGGCGAAAGCGCCATCGCCATCGTGCGAATGAGCGGCGCGGGCGTTTTGAACATCGCCGACAAGGTGTTTCGCAAAGCGGGCAAAAAGCCGTTCTCGTTTTTGAACGCGCCGTCGCACACGGCGCACTACGGCTATGTCGTGGATTCTCGCGGAGAATGGGTCGACGAAGCGATGGCGATCGTGTATCGCTCCCCGCGCAGTTTCACGATGGAAGACGTGGTCGAGTTCAATTGCCACGGCGGCGTCGTCGCAACGCAGACCGTCTTGGAAACCTTGCTCGACGCGGGCTGCCGCTTGGCGCAGGCGGGCGAATTCACGCGCCGCGCCTTTCTCAACGGACGAATCGACCTCGTGCAAGCCGAAGCCATCGGCGAGATGATTCACGCCAAAACCCACGCCGCCTATCGCGCCGCGCTCGCGCATCTCAAAGGCGACCTTTCCAAAAAACTTTCCGCCCTGCGCGACGACCTGCTCAACGCTTGCGCAATGCTCGAACTGGAGCTCGATTTCAGCGAAGAAGACGTTGAGTTCCAAAGCCGAGACGAACTCCGCGCCAAAATGCGCGAACTCAAATCGAACCTCATCGAGCTTGCCGATTCGTTCAAACTCGGCAAACTCGTCCAAGAAGGCGCCAAAACCGCCATCGTCGGCAAACCCAACGCGGGCAAATCCACGTTGCTCAACGCGCTCTTGGGCAAAGAACGCGCCATCGTGAGCGACGTCGCGGGCACGACGCGCGATTACATCGAGGAAAGTTTCGCTATCGATGGCGTTTTGTTCAAACTCATCGACACGGCGGGACTGCGCCCCACGCTCGACCAAATCGAGAGCGAAGGCATACGGCGCAGTTACGAAAAAATCGAAGAAGCCGATTTGATTCTCTACCTCGTCGATGCCTCAACGCCCGTCGATGCCGATGAAATCAACGCAATCCGAGCGCTCAAAGAACGCAATCCCGACGCGAAGTTTCTGCTCGCGCTGAACAAAATCGACAAGGGCGTTAAGGCGGAGTTGAGCCTTGCCGACATCGAGACGGTCAAAATCTCCGCCCTCGCGCGAGAAGGCATCGCGGACTTGAAGCGAAAAATGAAAGCCCTGGCGTTAGGCGCGGCGACGCTCTCGGAAGGAAGCCTGATGCTCACGAGCTTGCGTCATTACGAGGCGATTCGCAACGCCTTGCAAAGCCTGGAACAAGCCGAAACGCAACTGCGCCTCAACGCGCCAACGGAACTCATCGCCTTCGACCTGCGCGACGCTCTCAACCACATCGGCGCGATTACGGGACAGGTTACGACCGACGACGTGCTCAACCTCATCTTCTCGCGCTTTTGCATCGGCAAATAGGAACTTCCGCCGTTCAAACGGCGTCGCAGACATTAAGCGATCTATGTCGTAAATTGCGTTTCGCCCCCGATGAACGAACCAAAACGAAACGCGATGCCAATCGACCACGCGCTTGAACTGCGAACCATCGCCGAAGTCCTGCTCGAAAAACGCGAAAGTTTAGCCTCGAAACTGCGCGACGACACCGCAACCGAAGCCGACAAAGCGAACCTCGATTTCGCCAACGAAGTCGTCGCCCTTGCGCGAAACCGCGTCGCCGTTCTTCAAAACGAACTTGCGCGCCAAGAGGGCAAGGACGTATGGGTCGAGCGCACGTCGGAATCGCATTATCCGCACATTCGCTTGCACGGCGGCGCGCGCGACGACGACCCGCCAACGCCGTGATTAAACCTTCGCTCGCTCGCGTTGTCTAAATCCTTGAAAAGCGTTTGCGAAGCGTCGGACAATCAACTCTTCAAAGAGGCTCTTTTCGGGTGGAATGAATGAAGAAAAAACCGATGGCGACCTCGTCGCCGAGTTCAAACGCGGCGCGGCGGCGCAAAAAGAAAAAGCCTTCGCCGAGCTCCTGCGCCGACACCGCGAGCCGATTTATCAGGTCTGCCGACGATTGCTGAACTCGTCCGACGACGCCGACGACGTCGCGCAAACCACGTTCCTTAAAATTTTTCGCGCCTTGCCGAATTTTCAAGAGGAAGCCGAGTTCTCGACGTGGGCGTATCGAATCGCCGTCAACGAAAGTCTCAACTTCCTCAAAGCGCAAAAGTTGCGCGCCGCTCTGTCGCTCGACGCTTTGGAAAGCGACGTCAAGAGCGATGGCGAAAGACCCGACGAGCGAATCGAGCGCGACGAAACGCGGCAAGCCATCGAAGACGCCATCGCCGCCTTGCCCGAAAAACAGCGCGCCGTCTTCGTGATGCGCTACTACGACGAGCTGTCCTACGAGGAAATCGCCAACATCGTCGGCGGTAGCGTCGGAGGCTTGAAGGCGAACTACTTTCACGCCTTCAAAAAAGTGCAAGAATTTCTCAAACGCCGCTTGAAACAAGAACGATGACTCTCGACGACTATCGATGCGAACTGCCCGATTTCATCTTGGGCAAAGCCTCGCCCGAAACGGCGGCGACGCTCGAACGCCTGATTGAAACCAATCCCGCGTTCAGAGCCGAGTTTTTGGAGATGAAAGCCTTTATCGAGCAAACCAAGCCGATGCTCGATGCCGCATTTGCCAAGCCGTCGGAAGCGCGTTTGGAATCGCTCTCGAAACGCATTTTGGCGCAAACGAAGCCGAGAAAACGCGCATGGTGGGAGGTCGTCAAAGACGATTTTAGGTCGCTCTTCGCGGGGCGCGGGCGAGAATGGTCGGGCGCGCTTGCGGGCGCAAGCCTTGCGCTCTCGCTCATCGTTGGCGCGGCGTGGCTTGACGAAGAACTGAAACGAGAGGCGCAAACGCGAAACCCGATGGCGACATCGAGCGCCATCGCAACGAAAGCCTTTGCGTTGGGAATCTCTCCCGAATCGCTCGCTTCGCAACTGGGCGACGAAGAACTTGAAACCGCGTTGAGCGCGCTTGAAAGCGACTTGCCCGCCCGCTCGTCGCGCTACGAAATTTTGACCGACGACGACGTGGAAAATCTTTTCAAGCCGCTCTAAACTTTGGAGAATCGAACGATGACAGCAATCAAACCGCTTTTGGCGCTCGCGTTGCTCGTTTGGGCGCAAAGCGTTCTGGCGCAGCCGCGTCCGCCAATCGATCGCGGAATGGATCCGCAAGCCCGACGACCACAACGCGCCGAGCAACTCGGTCCGCGCGTTCCGCGCGAGCAACTCGCCAAGCGCATCAAGCAACTGCAAATGTGGAAACTCACCGAGCGGCTCAATCTCTCCGACGAGCAAGCCGCGAAGTTTTTTCCGCGTTACAATCGCTATCAAGACGAACTTGGCGAGGCGATGCAGAACCTTCAAAACCGAGTGGAACGCTTGCGCGAACTGCGTCGCTCCGACGCGAATGAAAACGAACTCGATCGCGAAATCGAAGCCGTCGTGCGAGAGCGCAAGAACGTGAGCGACGTGTTGCCGAAATACCTCAAAGAGTTCCGCGAAACGCTCACGGCGCAACAGATGGCAGACCTCATCATTTTCGAGCGCGATTTTCTGCGCGACCTCACCGAAGCCATCGAGCGCGCGCGCGAGCGCGCCGAGCCATAACGCTCAACGAAAGCGCGCGTCAAGTCGCGTCGCAAATTTTCTCGATGGATTTCTTTTCCGCGAAGAGCACTAACGCGTCGTTCTCTTTGACGACGTCGTCGAGCGAGGGAATGCCTAAAACCTTCACGACCCATTGAGAGTCAAGCCCGAACCTGCGCGATTCGCGTTCTTGGCGCTTGATGGCGATGAGGCTCGCGTTGAAGCGCTCGCGCAGTTCCAGTTCGCCAACGCTCTTTCCCACGAAAGATTCGGGCGCTTTGATTTCAACGATGGAGTAATCGGAGGAGAGGTCGAGCAAATTCGTCACGCCTGGATAGAGCAAACTATCCGCCAAACGCTCGGCGGCTTGGGCGGCGGGAGAGATGATTTCTTCGATGCCCAAGTGTCGCAAAATGCGCTCATGCGTCGTGGTCGTGGCGCGAGCGATGATGCGCTTCGCGCCGATGTTTTGCAGCGCGACGATCGTCAGCAACGCGGCTTCGAAGTCGTCGCCGATGCCAACGACGACCGCGTCGAAATCCATGATGTCTTGCGCTCGCAACGCTTCTTCTTCGGTCGAGTCCAACCGAACCGTGAGAGTGGCTTTGTCCTTGACATCGTCCAAACGGTTGATGTCGCTATCGATCGCCAACACTTCCGCGCCTTGACGGGCGAGCGCGGCGCACAAGTGAGCGCCGAAGTTGCCGATGCCAATGACAGCGATTTTTGGGGTCATCTTCGTGGTCGTTGATTCAACGCGCTGCGCGGAAAAGGTCGTCAGCGTTCAGGCTTCAAGGGCGGCGAGGCGCCGAAAAATTCGTCGGGCGTGTAGAGCAATTGCCATCCCGAAACCGCCATCGCCAACATTAGCCAAATCATCAACGGCGTGAGCAACATCGCGTAGCGTTTGTCTCGCTCTTGATAGCCCAACCATAAGTTCGCCGCGTTTGCGAGGAACATTCCAAAAGTTGTCAGAAAGCCGAGAATCGGGCTGTGCAAGCCAAAATACGCCCAACTAAACATTGAGAAAAACGACCATAGCGCGACATAAAGCCAGAACAATCGCCCTTGTCGTTCCGAGTCTTGCATGCGTTGAAGCAGATGAAATCCCGCCAAAATCATCAGCGCTTGAAGCAGAATCCAAATCGGCGCAAACGCCCAATCGGGCGGCATATAAGGCGGACGACCAACCGCGTCCAGATACGAACGCGTCGCCAGCCAGCCGCCTGAAATGGCGTTCATCGCCAAATAGAACAAAACCCCGTGCCACCAGCGCAATTTTTGCCAAATCGGCGACTTGCGTAGCATATCCAACTTTCGTTTGCTTATGCGCGCAACGCAGAATCAAGGTTGAGGGTTTCCCTCAGGCGCGCCGACTCTGCGGAGATGGATGCTTTCGCTTCGTTCAGAATGACGTTGTTCCTTGTCGTTCTGAGCCGCAAGGGTCGCATTCGAGCCGAAATGCCTTGTCATTCCGAGCGCAAGCGAGGAATCGGCGAATGGCGAATTTCGGATCGCGATGAAACGCGCGCGCTTTTCAATTCTCCGAAAAATCTTCGCGCCGTTGAGAATGAAATTAACCTCGTTCTCGCGTTCCAAAGCCGCCATCGCTTCATGCCTCGCGTTCTGGGGAAAGCAATCTTCGCAGGACCGCCATTCGCACCGCCACGCCGCTCGTAACTTGCTCTAAAATGAGGCTTTGCGGGGATTCGCCGTCGCGTCGTCTGTCGGCGACCGCGCTTGAAATTTCAACCTCGCGGTTCATCGGACCGGGGTGCAGGACGAAAATTTTTTTGCCCTGCTTGGCGACAACGTCGTCGGTGAGCGAAAAGAAACGCGAGTATTCGCGCAGGGAAGGAATGAACCCTGCGGTTTCGCGCTCCAATTGCAAGCGCAAGACGATGGCGGCGTCGCACGAGGCGATGGCGCGTTCAAGGTCGCTGTAAAGCGTTACGCCAAACTCTTCGATTCTCGCGGGCAGAAGCGTTGGAGGGGCGCAAAGCGAAACGCTCGCGCCCATTGCTCGAAGCCCGAAGATGTTGGAACGAGCGACGCGGCTGTGCAAGATGTCGCCCACGATGAGCACGCGCAATCCCGACAGCCTGCCCAGCGCGTTGCGAAGCGTGAGCATATCGAGCAAGGCTTGCGTCGGGTGTTCGCGCGCGCCGTCGCCCGCGTTGATGACGGGCAGTTTGGAATGTTTGGCGACAAGATGCGCCGCGCCCGAATCCGAATGTCGAATCACGAAAGCGTCGAGGTTCATCGCTTCGAGGTTCGCGATCGTGTCCAAGAGCGTTTCGCCTTTTTGAAGGCTTGACGTGGCGGCGGCGAAATTGACCGTGCCCGCGCCCAAGCGTCGCGCCGCAAGTTCAAACGACGTGCGCGTGCGCGTCGAGCTTTCAAAAAAGCATAGCGCGATCGTTCTGCCCGAAAGCGTTTTGAACGTTTGCGGCGGCGATTGTCGCAACGCGGGAAGAAAGGCGTTTGCCTCGTCCAAAATCGCCTCAATCTCTCGCGCGGGAACGCCGTGAAGCCCAAGCAGATGACGCATAACCCGTCAAGTTTCGAAGTTCAAAAGGCGACCGCTTGCCAGCCGCGTTCATTGTTGCGACGCTTTCAAGCGTTTCATAATGGCTTTGGCGATGTCCATATCTTCGGGCGTGGTGATTTTGACGTTGTGGTAGCCCGTTTCGACGACCTTGATTTTTTGTTCGGGAAAATAGCGCTCGACGAGCGCCGCGTCGTCGGTCGCGTAAAAGCCTTCGGCTTTGGCTTTGAAGTGCGCCTCGATGATGAGTTCGGCGCGAAACCCTTGCGGAGTTTGGACTTGCCGCAAACGGTTGCGATCGAGAGTTTCGCCGAAAAATTCTCCCGATTCGTCGACGAATTTAATCGTGTCTTTCGGCTTCGTGGCGGGGACGGCGGCTCCGAAACGGAGCGCGTTTTCGGCGATGCGCTCAATGTCGGACGGTTGAATCAAGGGGCGCGCGCCATCGTGAATCAAAATCACCGTTTCGCGTCGCGTTTCGTCGGGCAAACCGCGATAGACGGCGGCGAAAACTTCTATGCAGTTGAAAATCGAGTCTTGCCGTTCCTTGCCGCCTTGCAAGAAGTGATGCGTTTTTTTGAACCTCGCTCGATTCGCCAGCCGCGCAAGCTCGTGAAGATGCGACGCGGAGGTCGCCACCGCAATCGACGACACGAAGGCGCACTTCTCGAACGCTTTGATGGCATGGCGCAAGACGGGATGGCGACCAAGTTTGAGATACTGCTTGCTCTTGCCCTCTTTGAGATTCATTCGCGTGCCCATTCCGCCCGCGGCGACGACGACGAGCGCGTTCATAAACGTTCGTCAAAGGAATTTTCGGAAAGTGCTTC
This sequence comes from Chloroherpetonaceae bacterium, assembly GCA_025055975.1. Taxonomy (GTDB): domain Bacteria; phylum Bacteroidota; class Chlorobiia; order Chlorobiales; family Thermochlorobacteraceae; genus JANWWM01. Next base: position 32,892 of record JANWWM010000025.1, read on the forward strand.
TGAGCACGCCCTTCGCCGCAAACTTCTCCTTGAACTCAATGAGCGAATAGGCGGGAGTCATCTGATTTTCGTGCTGAACATTCTGCGACACGCCAATGTCCACATAGCGACAGCCGATTCGAATCGACCACTCGACGACGTGCTTCATAACGAAGTGAATCGGGCGCAATTTCTCGAACTCGTAGTCGAGCATATTGTAAAAGCAAAGCGCGACGCGAGGGTTGCAGAGAAAGGTTACCGAGCCGCCAATCGCTTTGCCTTTGTAGCGCACGAGAAAGAGATGAATCGCGTCGGGCAAGAGTTCTTTGAGCCGATGGAGTTCGTCGAGCGCATGCGTGGGCTTGGCGTTGTGGCGAGCCTTGTTTTCCAAGAGAATCGGGTAGAATTCGTCGTAGCCGTCTTTGCCGTCGCAATGCTGAACGATGAGGTCGGGGTTGCGCTCGCATTGGTGAATGTAGCGCCGAGCGGTCGCGGAAAAGCGCGAGACGAAATTGTCGCGCGGTTCGAGATGAATCGCGTGCGAAATGTAGTGTCGATCGAAGTCAAAGCCTTTGAAGGCGAGGGCGTAGTCGATGTCTTGGCAGAGGCGGTTTTGATAAATCGGCGGCGCGTGCGTGAGCAGAATTTTTTTGAACCCGCGTTTTTGCGCGTAGTCCAATAGCGCGTCGACGAGGCGTTCATTAAGCGCGTATTTCAACTCCCACGGCAAAACGAACCCTCCATAACTCGCGCCGATGGGCGATTCGAGGCAATAGCCGTTTTCGGTAATGGCGGCGGGCAACACCGCAACCAAGCGATTGCCGTCGTAGAAAAGCAAATGATGAAACTCGAAACGCCCGCTGGGGTGGTAGGAAAGAAAACGTTGAAGATGAAAAATCGTGCCGTTGTTGGATTGGAGAACGAAGTTATCCCACTCGTCTCGATTGGACGGCGCGTAGGGACGCACTTCTATCACGGAGTCAGGCGCGTGGACGAGCGCGCTCGGCTTTTTGGGCGAGAGGCTCAACTTTTGTTTTTGAGTCTGCTGATTTCGTCGCGGATTCGCGCCGCTCGCTCGTAATCTTCTTTGGAAATCGCTTCGCTCAATTTTTGATTGAGCTCTTCGAGCTTCGACATCGGAGAGCGCGATTGGGTTTCTTGTCGGCGCTCCGAGCCAATCCCAAATCCGACCTGTTCGCCGTGTCGGTCATCGACGATGCCCGCTTCGTTCATCACCTCGTCGGAGACAAAGATGGGCGCGTCGCATCGGACGGCGATGGCGATGGCGTCGCTGGGGCGCGCGTCGATTTCGTGAACCACGCCCGCCATTTCGCAAACGACCTTCGCGTAGAAGGTCTCGTTTTTCAGCTCGTCTATGACGACTTCCGTCACGTTGATGTTGAACGTTTCGGCGATGTTTCGAACAAGGTCGTGCGTGAAGGGGCGCGGGGCTTTGATGTTTTCGAGTTTGAGCGCGATGGCTTGCGCTTCAAAGGCTCCGATGATGATGGGCAACTTGCGCTTTCCGCCGATTTCAAACAAGATGAGCGCGTAGGCGCCGTTGTTTTGCGGGCTGGTTGAAAGACCGAGAATGTCAACTTGAATTTTCTTCATACCTGTAAATCGAGAGGACTTGGATATGTCGCAGATTCAAACTTGCGCTTTGTTTCACGTCGTTTCAACGAAAGCGGATTGAAGATAAAGCAAATGAAATAAAAACAAAACGTCTCGAGCCAGTCGCCCGATTCGCCGTCAGAGGTCGCGGATCGATGACGCTCTGGCGAGGCGCGAACGCCATTGAGAGCGAATCGAGAAAACGCCGTCGTCGCCGTATCTTCGCCCTTGCGTTTTCAAACGAAAAAACTAACGCCTCAATGAAGATCGTCTCGCCCGTTCTTCTCGTCGGATTTCTGCTCGTCGTGGGCTGTTCGTCGTCGCGTCAAGTCTCAGGCTCTTTGGCTCGCCGAGATTCGCTTCGAGTTCCCGATTCGCTTCGCGCCGTGGCGGAACGCGATTCCATTGAAGCCATCAGGCTCAAAGAAGCCGAACTGCGCGAGGCGGCGCGCAAACGCAGAGGCAAAATCGCCGAAGCCAGCCGCCTCTACGACCTTGCGCTGAGCCAAATCAACTCCTCGCGCGATTCGGCGCGACAATCGCTGCGGCAGGTCTTCGAACTCATCAACGAGCTTGCCGATTCCGACAAGCCCGAAACCGACTCGACCCTCTGCGGCTTGGCGTTCTACGCGCTTCAAACCTACCACCGCTACATCCAACCGCTCAAAGAGCTCGACAGCGACGACCCCGCGCTCGCCATTCACGAAAGGCTTTTCGGCAGAGTCGACGAAATCACGGTCGATGAAAGCAAGTTCTTGGGCTTCATTCTGCCGAAGACGACAATTCCCCTCGAGCTCAACGACGACGTCAAAAAATTCATCACGTATTTCAGCACGCGGCACAAAGAACATTTCCAGCGCTATTTGAAGCGCGCGGAGTTCTACTTTCCGATGATGGAGCGCATCATCGCCGAAGAAGGAATGCCGCCCGAAATCATCAACCTCGCCATCGTGGAAAGCGGCGTCAATCCGCTCGCCCACAGCCGCGCCAACGCGCTCGGAATGTGGCAATTCATCAAGCCGACGGGCAAACTCTACGGACTCGAAGGCAATCAGTGGTTCGATGAACGGCGCAACCTCGAAAAATCGACCCGCGCCTCGATGCGATTTCTGAAAAATCTGTATGAAGCCTACGGCGATTGGCATTTGGCGCTGGCTGCCTACAACGGCGGTCCGGGCAAGGTCAATCGCGCCATCAAGCAAGCCAAGTCGAAGGACTTTTGGAAGGTGCGCAAATTCTTCCGACGCGAAACGAGAGAATACGTGCCGCGTTTCATCGCCGCCACGATCATCGCCATGAACCCTGAACGCTTCGGCTTCGAGCCAATCCGCTACAAAGACCCGATTCCGATCGCGAAGTTTCCCGTGCCGCAAGGCGTTTCGCTCGAAACGATCGCGCGCTACTCGCGCATCGCGCTCGACACCCTCATCATGCTCAACCCCGAACTCATCAAGGGCGTCACGCCGCCCGCTTACGACAACTACCCTCTCGTCGTTCCCATCGATCGTCTCGATGCCATCGAGATTGGCTTGATACACATTCCCGACGAGGAAAGGCGACATTTCATCGCTTACAAAGCGCGAGGCGGCGAATCCGTCAAGGCGTTGGCGAAGAAACACGGCGTTGAGGCGAAATCGCTCTACGCCTTCAATGGCTTGAAAAGTTGGACGCTTCAAAAAGGCGCGGTCTTGATGATCCCCGTCAGCCCCGAAGTCGCGCGAGAACATTCGTTCACGACGGCGGATTTGAGCGACGACAGCGCGGCGGCGATGCGCTACGGACGGCGATACCGATACGCTCGCGCGAAAACCTACAAGAAAACGATGGCGTCGGCTTCGCGCAAAGCGAAAAAGTAAATCGCCCGTCAAACGCGGTCAGAGCGGCTTTTTCAAATACCTCGCCACCACGTTCGCGGGCTTGTTGAGAAGCAAGTTCGCGGCTCTATCAAGAACTCTCCACAGCGGAAACGGGAGATATTGAAGCGCGACGTAGGTTCGCAGAAAAAGAAGCGCCTTGTTGTTGAACGCCCACCACTCGACTTTTTCCAAATCGCTTCCGCGACAAAGGTTCAAAAGCCGACGCTCGTCAAACGAGTGCAGATGCGCGTTGACGGGCGTGAGTTGATGACAATGCACGCACAATTCGTAGCGGATTTTTTCCTTGTAGGGCGTTGAAACGATGAGCGCGCCGCCCTTCTTGACGACGCGAAAAAGCGATTGAGCGAAGGCTTCGGGATTCGGCACGTGCTCGATGACTTCGGAGGCGATGACGCAATCAAACGATTCGTCTTCAAAAGGCAAGTTGAATCCGTCGCCCACCACGCCCGCATGATTCGCAAACGGATAGCGCGCCAAGGCTTTCTCCACGTTCTTCGGCGCGATGTCCATCGAGCAAACCGAAACGCCTTTGGGGCAAAGCGCCGCCGCCACCCACGCTCGCCCGCAACCCACGTCCAAAACGGACTTTGCGTTTTTGGGAACTTTCGAGAGAATCCACTCCGCGAGTCGTCGCTCGCTATGCGCCACGACGGGCGGGCGTTCCTCGAAGTAATCGAACCGCTCCGCGTCGATGGCGTAGTGCTTTTGATAATCGAAGGTCATTTCTCGGCGTTGCGTTCGTCGAGCGCGAAGAGCTCGCGCAGCAGAGCGAGCTTGCTTTCCAAACTCTCGTCGGTCGGCGCGGGCGATTTGAGGCTTTTGATGGGAAGATGCAGAAACTTTCCGACGAGCCGATCGGCGAGTTGCTCGAGGCGTTTGTATTCCGCGTCGCTGACTTTGGGTTTGAGCCGCGCCAGCTCCGAGGCTTTGATGGCTTCGAGTTTTTCTTGCAGGGCGCGAATGGTTGGAGCAAGTTGCAAACTCGCTTGCCATTGCTCAAACGCGATGAGTCCCTCGACGATGATGCGCTCGACCTTTGGCAGTTCGGCTTTTCGCGCTTCGAGGTTTTTTTGAACGATGCCTTGCAGGTCGTCGATGTCTTTGAGGAAGACGTTGTAGAGCGACGCGGATTTCGGGTCGATGTTGCGCGGCACGCCCAAGTCCAGAAGGAGCGTCGGAGCGCCGCGTCGCCGCTGCATCGCGCGCTCGATGTCGGCGACGGAAAGAATTTCGCCGATTGCGCCAACGGCGGCGATGACGATGTCGAACTCGTGCAGGCGTTCTTTGAAATAATCAAAGGTCAGCACGTTGCTCGTGCCGAGTTCGCTGGCGAGGGCTTCGGCTTTGGCGAGCGTGCGGTTCGTGATGGAAATGCGTCGAGCGTTTTTCTCGATCAAATGTTTGGCGGCAAGCTCGGCGGTTTCGCCCGCGCCGACGAGCAAGACGTGTTTTTCGGAAAGGTCGGAAAAGATTTTGCGCGCCAGCTCGACGGCGGCGTAACTGACGGAAATCGCGCCTTCGCTGAATCGCGTTTCGCTTTTGACGCGCTTGGCGACGTTGAAGGCGTCGTGCGCCAATCGGTTGAGAATGGTTTTCGTCGCGCCTGCTTCCGCCGCCAAGCGATAAGCGTCTTTGACTTGTCCCAAAATTTGCGCCTCGCCCAAAATCATCGAATCCGCCGCGCAAGCGACCGAGAAGAAATGCTTGACCGCCCCGCACGCGAAAGCGCGAAAGAAATGCTCGCGCCGAACTTCCTTCGTCATCGCTCGCCGCGAAACGAGAAAATCAATGAGATACTCCGCCGTAACTTCGGGGCGTTTCGGCACGGCGTATAGCTCGGTGCGATTGCACGTGGAAATCAACATCGCTTCCGACAACAGCCCGTCGCAAAGCTCCTCGAGCAAACGTTTGGTTTCCCTTTCGTCGAACGCGAAACGTTCTCGCAACTCGATTGGGGCGGTTTTGTGCGTGATGCCGACGGCGAGCAATTGCGTCGCTTCGCCTTGAGCGTGATTAGCGCGAATCATGCTTCTTTGGATAAATCAATCGTGAAGCGTTTGCGCGGCGCGCGCTTTAACGCCTAAAATCGCAATGCCGATAAGTTCCTTCGTGCCTTCCTTGTATCTCAAAATCACGCCGTCGCCAACGTCAAGTCCAACGCCCGCCTGCGGCTCGCCGACGCTGACATACAGCGCGTCCGCTTCCTCGTCGTAGTCCCAGTTCAAATTTTCTCGCTTCAACGCGATTTTCAACGCTTCCATATCGTTCTTCTGCGTTTGGAAAGTTTTTCCGCAAAATACGCCGTGATGACAAACCCGTCGTTTTGATTGACCTCGCGGCATACGACGACCTGATGTTTGTCGCCGCCATCAGCGTTCCGAAATCGCCTTGCTGAATCAAGGTCGGATTGGCGATGGTTTCGACGACTTTTTCTCTTTCGCCCGTCAATTCGGGATGTCGCTTCGTGACGTGCTCCCAACGCTCGTCGGTCAATCGAATTGGAACGCCGTCGATGGAGCGCGTCATTGCGAATGAAAGCGCGACGAAAAAAAGTTCAAAACCGTCATCGAAAGAAAAGCGAACAGAAATCCCGAAATGAGCATCACCGCCATTCGCTTGCCGCGCAGCGCGAGTCGATTGCGAAACAGCAATCCCGCGCCATAAACCGCCCACACGACGATCGTGCCGATGAGTTTGAAATCCACGAGCGAGATGTTCGAGTTCGGAATCCAAATCGCGCCCGCCACGAAAGCGACCGTGAGAAAAAAGAACCCGAAGAGCACCGCGTTGTAACTCATCTTCTCGAAGAGTTCCAGATTCGGCAAGCGCTCGAACAAAATCCCAAATTGATTCGTCTGAATTTGCTTCAAAAGCATCAAATAGAGCAGGCTGTAAACGCCCGCTATCGCCATCGCGCCATAGCCCAACAACGCCGAAACCACGTGCAACGCCAAAATCGGATTTTTCAAATTCTCGTTGCTCGGCGGCGCGTCTTCGATGAACCACGACGAAACGAGCTGAAACGTCAGCGCAACCGAAAGCGCGAAAAAGCCCGTCTCCGTTACGCCCGTCGAGAGTTCAATGAAAACATAGGCGACGAGAAGCGTGAAGGCGATGGTCGACATCAATTGAAAAACCGACGCGATGGGAGGGTATCCGCTCTGCGCGACGAGCAGGTGAAGATAGACGAGATGAACGATCGCCGTCAGGAACAAAAGCGGTCGCTTCATCGCCGACGCCCACTCCATCTTCCAAAAGAAGTCCGCGCCGTATGCCGTCGTCGCGCCAATGTAGGCGAGCGGCGTCGCAAGGGAAAAGATGCGAAGCGTTACGTCCATTTCACTACTCCAAGCCGCCGAATTTACGAAACGAAATCGAAGAAGATTTGCGAAATCGTTGGCTTCTTCGTTCCTTTCGCTTCAAACGATTTTCGAGCGATGTTTCGATACTTCACCGCAGGCGAATCGCACGGGCGCGCCCTTTGCGCCGTCATTGACGGAATGCCCGCAGGCGTGCCGCTCTCGCCCGACGTCATCGACGCGCATCTGGCTCGTCGGCAACAAGGCTACGGACGCGGCAACCGAATGAAAATCGAAGCCGACAAGGTCGACATCTTGAGCGGAGTGCGCTTCGGCAAAACCATCGGCTCGCCAATTTCGCTTCTAATCGAAAACCGCGATTGGAAAAATTGGACGGAGAAGATGAGCCAGTTCGAAGACAAATCCGAGTCCGTCAAAAAAATTCATGTGCCGCGTCCTGGGCATGCCGATTTCGCGGGACGGGTGAAATACGGCTTCGATGACATTCGCCCCGTGATTGAACGCTCGTCGGCGCGAGAGACGGCGGCGCGCGTGGCGGCTTGTTCCGTCGCTCGTCAGTTTCTCAAAACGCTCGGCGTGGAAATCGGCTCGTATCTTTCCGCCATCGGTCAAGCCATCGAGCCTGAACGCGACTCTTACGCCGACCTAATCGCCGAAGGCGCGGAAGCCCTTGCGAAACGCGCCGACGCTTCCCCTACGCGAATGATTCACGAGGAAACCGAAGCGAAAGCCATCGCTTTGATTGACGAGGCGAAACGACGCGGCGACACGCTCGGCGGCGTGATTGAAGTCTTTGTTACGGGCTTGCCCATCGGACTTGGCTCTTACGCGCAACACGACCGCAAACTCGACGCGCAACTTGCCGCCGCCATCGTCTCCATTCAAGCCGTCAAGGGCGTGGAAATCGGAACCGCGTTCCGAAACGCGACGCGATTCGGCTCGGAAGTCCACGACGAACTCTTTATGGGCGACGACGGCAAGCCCTATCGCAAGACCAATCGCGCCGGCGGCATCGAGGGCGGAATGACCAACGGCGAATTCGTGCATCTGCGCGTGGCGATGAAGCCCATCTCGACGTTGATGAACCCGCTGCGCTCCGTCAATTTGGACTCGATGCGGGAAGAACTTTCGCACATTGAGCGTTCCGACGCGTGCGCCGCGCCCGCTTGCGCCATCGTCGCCGAATCCGTCATCGCGCCCGTTTTGATGAACGCCATCTTGGAAAAATTCGGCGGCGACAGTTTGGACGAAATTCAAGCGCGAATCGCCGACTACGACGCGCGATGCAACAAAGCGCTGGCGAAGCGATAATGCGCTCGCTCGAAAACATAAACTTCAAACGATTCGCTCGTGTCCGCCGCGCTCATCGTGTTTTTCAAGGCTCCCGAAGTTGGCAAGGTCAAAACGCGCCTCTTGCCCGCGCTCTCGCCCGACGACGCGACGCGCCTGTGCGCGTGCTTCATTGAGGACACGTTCGAGAAAGCGTCATCGTTGCCCGTTCAAGTTTTGGGCTTCGTGGCGGGAACGCTCGACGAAGAATCCGAACTCGCGCGATTCCTGGCGCGAAAAAACGTCCGCCTCGAAAGGCAAGTTGGAAACGACTTGGGCGAGCGCTTGTCAAACGCTTTTCGCGCCTGTTTCGAGCGTGGCTTTGCGCGCGTTTGCGTCGTTGGAACGGATTCGCCCGATTTGCCGCTTGCCATCGTTGAACGCGCTTTTGAAACGCTCGCCGATGAACGCCCGACGCTCGTCATCGCGGGCGCAAGCGACGGCGGCTACGTGCTACTCGGAATGAATCGCTATTTTCCCGAAGCGTTCCAAAACGTGCCATATAGTTCGAGCCAGACCTACGAGGCGACTCTCGCGCAACTTCGCGCGACGTGCGCCAACGTCGTCGAGCTCGAAACGTGGCACGACATCGACGAGCCGCAAGACCTTGAACGCCTCTTGAACTCGCCGTTTCCGAACGTCGCCCCAAAGTCGATCGACTTTTTGAAGCGGCTCTCAATGTCGGGGCGAATCGGCGCGAGCGAATCAACCAAACGTGTTCAAAACCAATGACCCACGAAGCCTTGATGCGCGAGGCGATTCGGTTGTCGCGTCAAAACGTGGCGAGCGGCGAGGGCGGACCTTTCGCCGCCATCGTCGCCCGAAACGGAGAGATTCTCGCCGTTGGAACCAATCAAGTAACGTCGCTCAACGACCCAACCGCGCACGCCGAAATCGTCGCCATTCGCAACGCTTGTCGGATTCTCAATGCGTTTGAGCTGAAAGGGTGCGACCTTTACGCGACCTGCGAGCCGTGCCCAATGTGCCTTGGCGCGATTTATTGGGCGCGCCTCGACCGCGTCTTTTTCGCCAACACGCGCCACGACGCGGCGAGCATCGGTTTCGACGACGCTTTCATCTACGACGAAATTTCGCTCGCTGTCTCGGCGCGAAAAATTCCGATGACCTCGCTCCTGCGCGACGAAGCCCTTGCCGCCTTCCGCGATTGGCAACGTTCAACCACGAAAAAGCCCTATTGATGAGCCACGTCGCTCTCGTTTTAGCCACGCGCAACCGCGACAAAATCAAGGAAATCGAGCGCGCTTTGCGAGAATTGCCAAGCGTTCAATTGCTCTCGCTCGACGATTTGCCCGACATGCCCGACGTGGAAGAGGACGCGCCAACCCTCGAAGGAAACGCGCTCAAAAAGGCGCGCGAGGTTCGTCGCTTCGCCGCGTCGCGTTTTCCGCAAGCGCTGGCGCTCGCCGACGACACGGGGCTTGAAGTCGAGGCGCTCGGCGGCGCGCCCGGCGTTTATTCGGCGCGCTACGCGCAATCGGAACTCGGACGAAAACCCACCTACGCCGAAAACGTCGCCAAACTTCTGCGCAACCTGCGCGGCGAAACCAACCGAAAAGCAAGATTCCGAACCGTCATCGCGCTGGTCGGACGCTGGAACGATTCCGACATCGAGACCGTCTTCGAAGGCGTCGCGGAAGGCGAGATTCTCGCCGAACCGCGCGGCGAGGGCGGATTCGGATACGACCCCGTCTTCTTCTCGCTTGAAGCGAAAAAAACGTTCGCCGAACTCTCGCTCGACGAAAAAAACGCCATCAGTCATCGCGGAAAAGCCTTGAAAGCCGTCGCCGCGTTTCTGCGACGACTCTGCGCCTAACGCAACGCCTTCCCCTCTCGCGCGAGCAGGGAACGAGAGGACGATGCAATCAGCAATCCGAAATTCGCGCTCGCGGATTCCTCGCTTTCGCTCGGAATGACAGGGAGAAGGCGCGAGCAAAGAAGAGGCGAGGCGGATTTGATGTCATTCTGAACGGAGCGAAGAATCCATTTTCAGAGAATCGAGGCGCGAGGGGCGATTCGCAGTTCCCCCGAATATCGCGGAAATGCTTACATTTGCGCCGCAACTTACGCAACCTCTTCACTGGCGATGAGCGAAGCCATCGATGCGCTGGCGTTTGCCAAACAAGAACTCCTCGATTACGCGGAAAACGAAGCGGAATACAAAGCCACGCTAAGCCGTCTCGATGCCCGACAACTCAAAGAGATTCAAAAAGACTATTGGAATTTCTTGATTGAGGAGTCGCAGAAAGCAAAAACGCCGATTTCGCGCGGCGACATTCTCTCGCGTTTGGAGCCAACGGCGAAGTATCAGCGCCGAGCGCGTTGCAAAGAACCCGAAGGCTATTGCACCATCTCGATGTGCGTGCGCATCAACCCAAGATGCGCCATCACGCGCATTTCCGAAATCATGCTGGCGATTCGTCCGCTCGTCGTTCAGTTGCTTTCGGAGCGACCCGAACTTCGAACCTACTTCAAGCCTGCTGAAAGCGACGCGACAAAAGAGCCGCAAACGCTCGGCGAACGTCAACTCGGAGCCGCAAAAGAAATCGCCCCCGAAGAAGAGGCGCGACCGCGACGCGAGCGCGTCCCCGAATTCATCTCCGAAGAAACCAAACAAGCGTTTCAAAAATACAAAGAGGCGCTCTGGCGAATGGTCGAAGGCGAAGGTCTCGAACACGCCATCTTGATGAGCGAAGGCGGCACGATTCTCGTTCGCGCTTCCTTAAAGCCGCAAGAGTTGGAAAGGCTTTCCGCCGTCGTCAGCGACGAGATTTTCGCCGCAACCGAACAAGGCGAAGCGGCGGGGCTAAACCGCTTGCTGACGGTGACGAAAGAATACGACGATGGCGTGGTGGCGATTCGCTCAATCGGCGAAAAACTGTATCTTGTCGGCGTTTCGCGCATCGTCTTGCCCGGCAAAATTCACAGCCTCATCGTGAGACTCGGCGACGAAATCTCAAAGGAAATCTCAAAAACCAACTAACCACCACCGATGAAATACGGCGAATCCGAAAAAGGCGGCGTTGCGATTCTTCATCTCAAAGGCGATTTGCTTGGCGGACCCGACATCGCCGAGTTCAAAAACAAAATCAAGTCGCTGCTCGATGCGGGAAAAAAGAACATTCTAATCGATATGGCGGACGTAACCTACGTCAATTCGTCGGGAATCGGAATGCTGATTGCGGGCATGACGAGCGTCGCGCAAGCGGGCGGAAAGTTCAAGATTTGCAACGTCGAGAAAAACATCAAAAACGTGTTCGTCATCACCAACCTCATCAGAGTGTTCGAGACGTTCAACAGCATCGATGAAGCCATCGCGAGTTTTTGATTCGCCAAAGAGAGTTTCAACCGAAGGGCGCGCGTTGCGCCCTTTCGCGTCCATAGAGCGAGCATTTTTCTCAACCTAAACTTTTACCGCATTGACGCACGCCATCAAAACCCTGAGCGCGACGGAGCAAGAACTCGCGCTGACGCTCGAACCGTCGGAATACCAACCGAAACTTGACGAAAGCTACAAAGCCGCCCAAGCCAATCTGCAAATCAAAGGATTTCGAAAGGGCAAAGTCCCGATGGAAATGGTCAAACGCCTCGTCGGGAAAGAAATCGAATCCGACGCGGTCGAAGCGTTGGCGAGCGATATGTTCTCGAAAATCGTCGCCGAAAAAAAATTGAAGCTCGTCGGGCGCGCGCGAATCCGACGCTTCGAGTTCAACCCCGACAAAACGTTGAACGTCTACTTGGTCTATGAAGTCCAGCCCGATTTTGAGCTGAAGCCCTTTGCCGACTACTCGTTCAAGAAAGCCGAATACGAAATTCGCGCCGAAGACGTGGAGCGAGAAGTGAAAGCGATGCTGGAAGAACAAGGCGTTTGGGTCAGCAAGGATGGCGAAGCGACCGAGGAAGATATGGTCATCGCCGACTCGCAACAGTTGGACTCGTCGGGAACGCCCATCATCGGAAAGCGATTCGAAAATCAAGAGTTCTTGATTCGAATGATTCGCAAAGAATCGCCGCTGCGCGCCGCTCTAATCGGAGCGAAATCGGGCGACGAGCGCGTCGTCGAAATCGAAGCCCGCGACGAGAAGGGACGCGGCGAGACGCGCAAATACAAACTCTTCGTCAAGGAAGTCAAACGTCTCGACCTGCCTGAACTGACCGACGAACTTGCCAAGGAAATCACGCAAGGTCGAGCGCAAACCGCCGCCGAACTCCGCGCCAGCATCGAAAACGCCCTAAAAGAACGCTACGCCCAAAAAGCCGAAGAGGATTTGCTCGAAGAAATCGCCAAAAAATTCGTCGAAGACAATCCCATCGAAGCTCCCAGCGCGATGATTCGCTCGTTTGAAGATATGCTCATCGAGAACGCCGCTCGGCGACTTGGCGGCAAATTTCCGAAAGGCTTCGACGCGCAAGCCTTCCGCCGCCAAATCAGTCCCAACGCCAAACGCCAAGCGCAATGGACGCTCATTCGTTACAAGCTTGCCGAAATGGCGGGAATTCGCATCGATGAAAACGCCGTCCGAGAACTCGCCGAAGCCGACGCGAAAGAGATGGGATTGGAAAACGCCGACCAAGTCTTGCAAGCCTATCTCAAAGAGGAAATGCAATCCTACGTCGTCGATCGAATCTTGCGCGAAAAGGTCTTCGCCTATCTCAAATCAAACTTGAAAATCACGACCGAGCCGAAGCGCATTTCCGACGAGCCGATAGGCGAAGAGTCGATGTGAGGTTCGACGAGAGCGCGCCGCGTTCAGAGGTTGGCGATCGCCAGGGCGCAGACCATCATGCCCGCCACCAAGAAATTTTGCGCGATGCCGTTATACCACACGTCGCGCTGGCGCGGCGCGGCAACGAAGCGAGCCTGCAAGGCGATTTGCGGCAAAATGAAGAGAAAGGCGAGAAGCGCGTTCCCGCCTTGCCCAATCGCCAAAAGATAGAGCGAGGCGAAAACCTGACCCAAATCAATCAACGACGCGGCAATCAAGGCGGCGTTGCGCTCGCCAAACGCGACGGGCAACGTGCGAATCCCGACGCGCTGATCGCCCTCAATGGATTTGAAATCGTTGACCGTCATCGTGCCCGTGCTCGCAAAGGCGTAGCAAAACGCAATCACGACGGAGTGAATCGTAATCTCGCCTCGATACGCCACTTCGCCCGACAGCCAAGGATACATCAGGTAAGAAAACGCGACGATAATGTTCCCCCACCAAAGCCGCTTTTTGAGCTTGATGGGATTGGCGCTGTAAAGGTGCGCGTTGACGATGCCCAAAATCACATGCGCCACGACAAACGGATGAATGAGCCAAGCGACGAACACCGTCAAAGCCGCCCAAATCGAGATGAGAATCGTCGCGTTGCGCAGAGAAATCGCGCCGCTGGGAATCGGGCGCGTCGGCTCGTTGATGGCATCGATGTCGCGGTCAAAATAATCGTTGAGCATCTGACATGTGCCCGTCGCCAACGGACCCGTGAGCAAAATCCCAAGCCAAAAAATCCCGTCCGCCAAATTCCCCCAACCAAACTTTCCGCTAGCGACCGCGCCGCATGCGAAACTCCACATCACGGGAATCCAAGTGATCGGTTTGAGGAAGGAAAGAAGCGTTGCGGCAAACGACTGCGACTTGCCAACGCGATGCGTGTTGCGAATCCCCGACGCGGCGGCAAGACGCTCTAACTGCGAAGGCTCAAAGAGGGGATTGGACTTCTTGCTGGAAACGTCGCTCACAGTTAAACTCCCTTTTCGTTGCGGCTGATTCCGCTCGCCGAATATAGCCAAACTCGCTCGCTCTGCGATGGACCAAGCGTTTTCGGCGCGGTTAATCGTCCAGAGTTTCCACGCGCACGCGCGCAACGCCCGACCGCAACATATCCAACGCTCTTGCGCCCGCAAGCGAAAGATCGATGATTCTGCCTTTGTCGTTCTTCGGCATGCGATCGTTGATGCGCACCACGACGCTTCGCCCGTTTTGAAGATTCGTAACGCGAACCCGCGTTCCAAAGGGCAAGTCGACGCTTGCCGCCGTGAGTTTGCGTTTGTCGTAGGTCTCGCCGCTTGCCGTTCTTCTGCCGTGAAAGTCGTCGGCGTAGTAGCTGGCGACTCCTTCTCGCGCGCCGATTGGCGCTGAACGTTCCGCGTAGCGCGAAACGGAACGGCACGACGAAAGAGCGGCGGCGCAAAGGAGCAGAAACCCCAAGAGCCGCGTGGCTGAACAAACCGTTTGAAATGCGCGACGCATTCTCGTATCTTCAATCTGCGTTGTTTTGACAACCTGCGTCGAACCGCGCCGCGAGCGCGGAAATCGCTGGCGCGTCAGGCGAAAAGGCTTGCCAGCGCGAGCGCGAATCGCTCAGAACGAACCATGTATCGTTGAAGCGCGTTGGACGCGGTTTTGTCAAACATACCCAAACTTTCTCAATCGAAATCGCAACCGTCAAACGATGCAAACCGCGATTCCGCAATCTTCCTCTCGCTTGAAATCGATCGGGTATTCGTTGTTTTTTGCCGCGCTTACCGCGCTTGGCGCTTGGATTGAAATTCCGCTCTATCCCGTGCCCGTAACGATGCAGACGTTCGTCGTTCTGCTTTCGGGGGCGTTGCTTGGCGCGCAATGGGGCGCGGCGAGCCAAGCGGCGTATCTCGTCGGAGGGCTTTTCCTGCCGATTTACGCGGGCGGCGCGATGGGCGCGAGCGTTCTGTTCGGCGCGACGGGCGGCTATTTGCTCTCGTTTCCGCTTGGCGCGTTCCTGTCGGGTCTGGCGCTCCGAAGCGTTACGATTGAAACGCCGCTCTACGCCGTCGTGGCGCGAGTCTTCGCCGCAAGCCTCGTCATTCTGCTGTCGGGCGCGGTTTGGCTGAAAATCGCGTTGAATCTTTCCGTCGTCGAAACCGTTATGATGGGCTTCGCGCCGTTCATCTTGGGCGACCTCGTCAAATGCGCGATGGTCGGGCTTGCCGTCAAAGCGGATAGATGGGTCTCGACGCATAAACCGAACTTGTCTTGAGTTTTCTTAATCAATCAACCTAACCTCTTTCAAGGAGAACGCATTATGGCGGAAGTGATGGAAAAAGCTCCAGCGAGCGCGTTGTCGCAAGCGCTCGTCAACTTGACCGAAGGCGCGGCGGCGGAAGTCAAACGCATCATCGCGGAAAACAAAATTCCCGAAGGCTACAAGTTGCGCGTCGGCGTTACGGGCGGCGGCTGTTCGGGGCTTTCTTACGCGCTTGGCTTCGATCAGCAAAAAGAAAACGACGAACTCTTCACGAGCAACGGCGTTGAAATTCTGCTCGATAAACGCCACGCCATCTACCTTGCGGGCACGACGATCGATTACCAAGACGGATTGCAAGGTCGCGGTTTCACGTTTGACAATCCAAACGCGAAAAAGACCTGCGGTTGCGGCAGTTCGTTCTCGGCGTAAAAGCCCTTAAACGAGACTGAAAGGCGATTTCAAACGAAGTCGCCTTTTTGTTTTTTCTCCGTATCTTGCGCCCGCAACCTTAACCTCGTCAATCAAATGAAAAAAGCCGCGATTTTTCTCTCCGCCTTTGCCGCCGCGCTCTCTCTGGCAAGTTGCGACAACGAGAAAAAGCAACTCGAAAATCTCCTCAAAACCTCGCAACAAGTAACCGATTCGCTCAACGCCGTCATTCAAGAGGAATATGAACGGCGCGCCAAGTTGGAAAAGGAATTGGACGAGCTCGATACTTACGCGAAAAGTCTGGGCGTGAATCTCGCCGCCGAAAAAGATCCCGAAAAACAAAAGAACACCATTGAACGCATCAAGGAAGCGGCAAACGCGCTGAAATCGCAGAAAGAAAAAATCGAACAACTCACCGCTCGCGTCAGTCGGCTCGAGAAAAAACTCGCCGAAGTAACCGCTGAAAACGAGCGATTGAAGGAACAAATCGCCAAACTCGCGGGAGAAAATCTCGCCTTGCGCAACAAGGTCGACAGCCTAACGCGCGTAACGGCGAACCTCAAATCGCGCCTTGCCGAGGCGGTCGCCGCCGCCAACGCGCAACGCGAAAAGCTCAACACGGGCTACTACATCATCGGCGGCACGGGCTTCTTGCGCGACAACGGCGTGTTGGAGCGACGCGGTCCGTTTGGAAACGCCTACAACCCGAACTTTGACCCCTCGCAAAATCGCAACGTGCGCCGCATCGACATTTCGCAAACGACCGAAATCGAAGTGCCCGCGCGCAAGAGCGACGTCGTCATCTGGTCGCCGCACGTGCGCAACAGTTACGAAGTCGTCGAGAAATCGGGCGACCGCAACAAATCCATCGTGCGCATTCTCAATCCCGACGAGTTCTGGCAAACCGCAAAAGTGCTGGCGATAGGAACGGAAGGCTAATCGCGTTTGGCGCGGTCCAAAAGCGACGACGCGAGTCGCTCAATCGGCTCATAGCGCGAGCATCAAGCCGAAGAAGGGAATCACCGTGCCTCTCAGGTTCTCAACGAGAGTAACCTCGAAGCGAAGCGACCGCGCGTGAACGCCGATCCCCAAGCCGAAATTGCTAAACCGCCGATTGAACGACTGCCGCTCTTCCCTGCCTTGATTTTCGGGCTTGAACGAATAATTGACGTTTTGATTGAGCGCGTAATAAACGGGCGTAAGCGTGAGCGCGAAATCTTTGCGATGAAAACTGATGGGAACGGCAAATTCAAGCGTGATGCCGCCCGACGACGCGGTCGCTCTGGCAGGCTCGTTTTGATTGACGCGAATGTCCGATGATTCGCCCGTTCCGCCGAGCGCATACCCGACGACGGACAGAAGCGCGATGCCAATCGGCGACGCCTTTGGCAGAAGCGCGTATTTGCCGAAAACTCGCAATGCCGTTCCGCCCGCGATGCGTCCCAAGCCCTCTTCCGCGAAGTTTCGATCGTCAAGGCTAAACGCGGAAAAGGTAACGTCGCCGCCCACATCGAAATTTTCCGTGATGGGAAGTTGCGCGATTCCGCCGAAGGAAAGAACGCGAGAGTCGTTGTAGAAAACGAACTTGTTTGCCGCGCTGTCTCGTCGAATCGTCGTGCGCACCGTTCTCGCCATTCCCCCGAAAAGCCCGACTTGGAACGTCCGCGCGCTGTCAATCTCCACGGTTTTGCCCGATTGAAAGTGGTTCATTTGGTAGGTCGTGGTCGTGGTTACGACGCTAGCTCCGCATCCTGCCAAGAGAATCGCGCCGAGAAGAAGAAGAGGTCTCATTCGCAACGGGTTTAGGTTGAAGACGTGACGCGGCAAATTAGGGCTTTTTTGGAGAGCGGCAAAAGTTGGCGTTCAAATTCGTGGATTCCTCGCGGGCACTCGGGATGACGAGAAGCCGAGTTTGTCTCGAATGATTATCTTTGCCTCGCTTCAAAAAATGAACGCAGATGACGCACATCGAACTCAATCATTGCCTATGGCTTTCGGCGTTTATGTTCACGATGGGGGTGATTGGCGTGCTGGCGCGTCGCAACGCCATCGTGATTTTTATGTGCATTGAGTTGATGCTCAACGCCGTGAATCTCTCTCTCGTCGCCTTCTCGCGCTACCTGCCCGACATTCAAGGACAAATGATGGTCTTTTTCGTGATGACGGTCGCCGCCGCCGAAGCCGCCGTGGGTCTTGCCATCGTGATTTCGCTCTTTCGCAATCGGCAAACCGTCAACATTGACGAAATCAATTTGCTCAAAGGATAACTTCGGTCGGCATGCATCTCGTTTATCTCGTCGTTTTCTTGCCCCTTGCGGGCTTTCTCGTCGCGTCGCTTTTGAGCCTGACGAAGTTCATCGGCGAAGGCGAATCGGGAAAAGAAAAACTCGTCGGATTTTTCTCGACATTGATGATTGCGATTCCGTTTGGAATCGTGGCGACGCTGTTCGCCTCGTTTGGCGGCGAAGCCCAAATCGTCGCGCTCTACGAGTGGATTGGCGCAGGCTCGTTGAGCGCGAAGATTGCCTATCGCATCGATTCGCTCTCGCTCGTGATGGCGATGATCGTAACGGGCGTTGGCAGTTTGATTCACCTCTACTCGATTGGCTATATGCACGGCGACGAGGGCTTTGCGCGGTTCTTCGCCTATCTCAATCTCTTCATCTTCGCTATGCTGAACTTGATTCTCGCCGACAATATGCTCCTGATGTTTTTGGGTTGGGAAGGCGTGGGATTGTGCTCGTATTTGCTGATTGGATTTTGGTTCGATCGAAAGTTCGAGGGCGTAGGAATCGAGACGACGACCGACGCGGCGAACAAGGCGTTCATTATGAACCGCATCGGCGACTTTGCGATGCTGGCGGCGATGTTCCTCATCTTTCAAAAAGTTTCCTCGCTCGATTACGAAGCGATGTTTTCGCAGAAGGCGGCGTTTGACTCGACGCATCTGTTTTGGATTGCGACGCTCGTTTTCATCGGTTGTTCGGGCAAATCGGCGCAGATTCCGCTTTACACGTGGCTTCCCGACGCGATGGCGGGTCCGACGCCCGTTTCGGCGCTCATTCACGCGGCGACGATGGTTACGAGCGGCGTATATCTAATTGCGCGCCTTTCGCCCCTGCTGACCATGTCGCCCGAAGCGATGAGCCTAATTGCCGTGATTGGCGCGGCGACGGCGTTCATTGCGGCGACGATTGGCGTCGCGCAAAACGACATCAAAAAAGTTCTCGCCTACTCGACGGTCTCGCAACTGGGCTATATGTTTTTGGCGCTCGGCGTGGGGGCGTTTGGCTCGGCGATTTTTCACGTCGCCACGCATGCCTTTTTCAAAGCCTGTCTCTTCTTGGGCGCAGGGTCGGTGATTCACGCCTTGCATGAAGAGCAAGACATTCGCAAAATGGGCGGGCTTGCCAAAGCAATGCCGCAAACGAACCTCACGTTCCTTGTCGCCACGCTCGCGCTCGCGGGCTTTCCCTTGACGGCGGGCTTTTTCAGCAAAGACGACATTCTCGCCAAAACGTTCGAGAGCCAAAACTACGCGCTGTGGGCGATTGGGCTTCTGACGGCGTTCATCACGGCGTTCTACGCGATGCGTCTTTACGCGCTCGCGTTCTTGGGCGAAGCGCGATGGGACTCCAACGAGAAACCGCATGAATCGCCCGCGTTGATGACGATTCCGCTGTGGATTTTGGGCGCGCTCTCGCTTTTTGGCGGCGCGATGGGCTTGCCCGCCGTGATTCAAGAACGAAATTGGATTCAGTCGTTTCTTGCCACGAGCGTCGTCGGCGCGGAGACGCATCCCTTGTCGCACTCGACGGAGTGGATGTTGCTCGGCGTTTCGAGCCTCGTGGCGATTTTGGGCTTGGGCGTTTCGCTCGGCATTTACGGCAAGAAAAAAGCCGAAGGAGAGCCGCAGGGCGTTTTCGCGTTGCTTCATCGCAAATACTACGTTGATGAAATCTACGACGCGCTCGTCTCGAAGCCGTTTCAATGGCTTTGCGCCAAAGTCCTCGCGCCGTTCGACGCGCGGGCGCTCGATGGGCTTGTGAACGGAATCGGCGGATCGATTTTGGGGCTTGGCGCGGCGATGCGGCGTTGGCAAACGGGCGTTGCGCAAAACTACGCCCTCGTCATCACGATTGGGTTAATTTTGCTCGTCGGTTATATTGCGCTCAGTTGAAATTCGAGTGACGTTCGTTGCTTTTTTTGCCCTAACCGCGAACCCTCTGAGTCAATATGCGATAAGAAACGCCAAGACGATTAGAGCGATGCAAAACTCTTCCGCGACAGCGACGAGCGCGGACGCTTCCAACGCCAATCGCGCCCGCTTCGACGATGCGTCCGACGACTTGCTGCACCAGCTTCTCCTGTTGACTTTCCGACTTCAAGAGACCGAAACGCTTTCAGGCAAGGCGCGCTTGGCGTGCGACGAGCTGTCGCGCTTGCTGCGCCGCCGCGCCGCGTTTCTCGTGGCGTTGGACGAGCAAAGCAATCTGCTCGCCGCGTCGATGTCGTCTCAAAAAGAAAAGGATCACTTGGCGTTCGAAGCGCATCTTCTCGATCCGCCGCTCCAAAAGGAGCGTTTCTACGCGCATCTCAAAGCTCTGGCGGCGCGGTCGCCTCACGGAATCGCGTTTGTCGCCAACCCTCGTCTCTACGAAGAACTCAAAGGATTGGGAATCGAGGCGCATCCGCCGATAGACGTTGGAGCGGGCATTCGCAGCGAGCCGCTTCCGGCGAGAACCATCGCGCATTGCCTCTTTGAAACCCCAACGCTGAACGACGAATTTGGCGCGTATCTCGTGGCGAAATCGCGTCACGACAAAGTCAATCTCGCGCTTTATTTGGGCGGCGGCTCGGAAAAAATTTGCCAAGGCGAGCGAGACCTCGATCGACTCTTGCGCGCGCTGGAAGCGCTCGTCGCGCATCTTGCGGAGGTTTTCGAGAACGACGAAATCAAGCGCCAAGCCCTCCAAGACAACGCCGCGTTGCGCGCAATGTATCAACTTTCCGCGGGTCTCGTGGCGAGCAGCGGCGAAATCAAACGCGAAAAAGACGCTTGCTCCAAGCTGCGCCGCCTGTGCGAAAACGTCGTCAAACATCGCCTCGCCAACGCCGCCATCGCGCTCACGCTCGACGAGGAGCGACGCTTTCTCGAAATCGCGGGCGCGGGAAAATCGCCCGTCGAAGTCGAGCTTGAACAAGCCCTCTCGCCGCTCGCCGCGGTTGGCAAACTGCCCGAAAAGTTTTGGGAAACCCTCTCGCAACATGCGGAGAAAATCTCCGATACCTATGTGGCGCTCGATGCGGTCGTTAGCGACGAGGATTCCCCGCTCGCGTTTCCTCCGCTATCAAACGCCTTCGCGTTGTTAGGGCATCGCCAAAGCGAGTTGAGCATCACGCTCTTCGCGCCTTTTTTCAATCAAGACGGACAAGCATTTGGATTCTTGGCTTATTGCAACGACTCAATTCCCTTGATGATAGAGGAGACGATTCGCGCCGTCGAGAGCGTGACGAAAATCGTCGAAAACGAACTTCAACTGACGACCCTCAAAGCCTCGTCGATCTTGGAATTTCGGCGGAGACGAGAACTCGCCGAGCAAGCGGCGGCGGCGAAACTGCAAGAAGCCCTCAATTTTTCCAAACAACTTTCAGGCGGCGCGACGCGCAAGGAAAAAATCGAGGCGACGCTCAAAGCGATTTGCCAAAAGACGGGCGTTTCGAGCGCGACGGCGTTTCTCTTCGACGAAAACGGCGACTACGCGATCGCCTTCGGCGGCAACGAAAACTTCTTCAACGCCATTCCGAAGCGCGAAATGGAGCGGCTCGACGAGGTGGTCGCGTTGCCCAATCGCTTCGCGCTCGAAGCGATGCTGTCGTGCCGAGGCTTTGAACTGAACGGCAACTTCTGCTTCACGAAACGTCAGGTCGAGCGCGCGATGGAAGAGATCGTCACGGGCGGAAGCGTGCCGAGCGACTTTCAATCGCCCGAACTTTTGAGAGAAAACCTGACCCGATTTGCGACGAGCGGCGACGCCTTTTTGCTCACGCCGATTCGCTATCGCGGCGAAACGTTCGGCTACTTCTCGCACGATTCCATCAAGCTTGCGAGCGACGGCGCGAACGCGCTCGTTCAGTTCGGCGAACCCTTGTCGCTCGCGGCGTTCTTCGCCCGCGAACTCGCCGCCGAACTCGCCATCGATAAGCTCAAAGAAACGAGCGACCTGAACCTTCAACAAATTCGACTCACGAAGGATTTGACCGACGCTCTGGCGGAAAGCGCCAAGCAATTTCAATCCACCGCGAGCCTCGAAGACAGGGCGAACTTCGTCGCCGAATGTTTGACGGAACGATTCGGCTTTCAATTCGCAAGCGTCGCCTTTTACGAAGACGGCAAACGCCTTTCGCTCGCGGCGCACCGAACGCATTCGCAACTTGCCAACGACGCGATCGAAAAGCGTCTCGCCGCGCGATTTCGCAAGGGCTTGTTCGTTCCGCAACGCGCGCTCGAGGCGGCGTTTCAAGAGGAGTTCAAGGTCGGTTCGTTCTACGCCTATCGCGCCTGCGACGTCCGAAAAGCGCTGCGCGCAAAAACTTCGGGCGAAACGCTCAAAGAAAACTTTGGCGCGGTCGCGCTCAAAGGCTACGCGGCGGGCGACGAGCGCGTCGGCATAATGATTCCGATTTGCGACGACGCTCAACGGCGAATCGGGCACGTCGCGTTGGGACAACCGATGCTCTTGAACTTGGGCGTCGCCGTCATGTCGCTCTCGGAACGAATGAAGCTCGTTTCCGTGCTCGTCGAGCAACTCTCGCTCGCCGCTCGCAATCGCCTTGCGACGATCGAAAAAGACGCGGTCAACGAAAGCCTGCTGCGCTCCGAAGCGCGATATCGCAACCTCGTCGAGAACGTGCAGTATGGCTTCATTATGTTCAAAGCGGACAAAAGAATCGACTTTGTCAACGCCGCTTTGAAAGCGATGCTCGGCTACCCGATGGACGCGATGAAAGACAAGCGGCTGGAAGAGTTCGCCGCGCCCGCCTCGCTCAATGCGATTCGGCAGATGGAGGAAGAAGTCTACGCGG
Source organism: Chloroherpetonaceae bacterium (assembly GCA_025055975.1). Classification (GTDB taxonomy): domain Bacteria; phylum Bacteroidota; class Chlorobiia; order Chlorobiales; family Thermochlorobacteraceae; genus JANWWM01. Next base: position 55,534 of record JANWWM010000025.1, read on the forward strand.
GCAAAACGCAATCGGAAGCCGAAATCTGCCTCGTCTCCAGCAAAGGCGAGCACATTCCGTTTCGCGCCTCATGCACGCCCCAACTCGTCGTGGGCAAAAAAGGCGAACTGGAAATCGAGGGCGCGTTCTCGGCGCTCATCGACTTGCGCCCGCAATACGAAATCGAAAAGAAAAGGCGACAACTCGAAACCATCAAGAACAACTTTTACGCGATGGTCGTGCACGATATGAAAGTCCCCCTCGCCGCCATCTATGGATACAGCGAAATGATGAAGGACGTCGTCCCCGCGCAAATGAACCCCAATCATTTTCAGGACATTATGACGCAGATTCATCGCTCCGCCATCAACATCACGAACCTCATTCAAGAAATTTTGGAGTTCTCGAAGTATGAATCGCGCGCCGTCACGCTGGAACTGCACCTGAACGATTTGATGATTTGCTCGGAACTCGTCTTGGAGCAAAATCAATTTGGCTTGGACGAAAAAAACATCAAGGTCGTCAGAAACTACGAGCCGCTTGAAAAGTTCCGCTTCGATTTCACGCGAATCGCGCGCGTGATGGGCAATCTGATGAGCAACGCCATCAAGTTTTCTCGCCGCGATTCGCAAATCGTCGTCTCCATCAAGAAGATTTCGCGCGACGGATTCCCATTCGCGCTCTATTCCGTCCGAGACTTCGGCGAGGGCATTCCCGAAACGGAGCTTGAAAGCATCTTTGACGCTTACCGCCAAGCGCAGTCCAAACACGGCAGTCGGGGCACGGGGTTGGGGCTTTCGATCGCCAAGCAAATCGTCGAACTGCACGGCGGCGTGATTTGGGCGGAAAGCGTTCTCGGAGAGGGAGCGACGCTGACCTTCCTGCTGCCAATGAACCAAGCGCAAGGGCAATGACGCCATTCTGTCCGCTCGCCGCGCCTTTTTTCCGCCATTTCTTTCTGCGCAAGAGAAATGTTGGACGTCAATTTTTTCGAAAAAAGCGTTTCGTTCTCAGGAAAAATTCTCCCAAGCCAATTCAACGCTTGGACGAGCTGGACGAAAAACCATCACTTCATCGTCTACAAGGGCGGCAGAGCCGCGCGCAACGCGCTCATCGAAAGCGACGCGAGCGACCTTGACATTCTCGTCGCGCTCGAATCGCTCGGCGCGAGGTCGGGCGACAACCTCTCGATAGACGCTTGGGAAAAACGAGCCGACCAATCCTCCCCCGAACCCGACAAGCGCGTCGAAGGCTCAATCATTGACGTGCTCGTGTCGTGGAACGACCAAGAGCCGCTCCGAGCCAACGAGATCTTCGACGACAAGTTCGGCAAAGGATTTCTCTTCAAGTTTGGCGGGCATCGCGCCCTAATGTCGAAGTGGAAATCGGGGTGCGTCGCATGCTTGCAAAGCTGTCCGGGCGGCAGAGTGAGCAACGCGAACTATACGCTACGCGACTACGAAAGCGGAACGGCGAAATTCGACGCGAGAAAAGATCGGCTGCCCAAAGACGCAACGCCCGTCGTCGTTACGCTTAAAGTTCTCGACGAATAAACCGCCAAAGAGCGCGTCACATCACGCCCTTCGTCGAGGCGATGGAATCGGAAACGATTTTGACGGCGTCGCGCATGGCGAGCGCAAACGCCTTGAACAAGCCCTCGATTTTGTGATGCGTGTTCTTGCCGTAGAGAATCTCCAAATGCACGTTGGCTTTTAGGTTTTCGGCGAGCGAGAGAAAGAAATGCTCGACCATTTCCGTCGCCATGTCGCTGATTTTGGCGCGAGAGAACCGCGCGTTGAAGACGAGATAACTGCGCCCGCTCAAATCCACGACGGCGCGCGCGAGCGTCTCGTCCATCGGCGCGTAAGCAAAGCCGTAGCGAGCGATGCCTTTCTTGTCGCCGAGCGCCTCGCGCATCGCATGCCCAAGCGCGATGGCGACGTCTTCAACGACGTGATGATCGTCCACGCGCAAATCGCCTCTGCACGAAAGGCGCACATCGATGCGAGAGTGCTTGGAGAAAAGCTCGAGCATGTGGTTGAGAAAGCCAATGCCCGTTTCAATCTCATAGACGCCTTCGCCATCGAGGCAAAGCTCGACATGAACGTCCGTTTCTTTGGTTTGGCGCGAGAAGGTTGCGACGCGCGAAGAGGATTTCATTCCGAAAACTTGCGAAAAAGGTAGAAAAGAAGACTCAAAACGACCGAAAGCAAAATCGACGTGCCGAGCGGAAAGTAGAACTTGAAGTTTTCGCGCTCAACTTTGAAATCCAGCGGCAGATTTCCAAACCAACCAAACCACTCGGACTTGCTGACGAGAACGATGATAACGCCAATCGCCGCCGTGAGCAATCCGACGAAAATCAACGTTTTTCCGAGCGACTCCGACATGTTCGTCAAGGAAAAGAAATCGATTTGAAATTTCGCGCGTCGGGTTCAAATTCGCAACGCCGTCGCCGAAAAATCGGAGCGCGGCGTTGAGCGCAAGGGCGAGCGTTTCGCTATATTCCGCTTCCAACGTTTCGCGCCTTTCAAAATTCTTTGGATATGCAACGAGAGAAAATCGTTCCCATCAACGTCGAGGACGAGATGCGAGATTCGTTCATCGACTACTCGATGTCGGTCATCGTGAGCCGCGCCTTGCCCGACGCGCGCGACGGGTTGAAGCCCGTGCATCGGCGCGTGTTGTTTGGAATGGCGGAACTGGGTTTGCAAGCGGGTCGCCCCTACAAGAAGTCGGCTCGCGTCGTGGGCGAAGTGCTGGGCAAGTATCACCCGCACGGCGATGGCGCGGTTTATGACACCATCGTCCGAATGGTGCAAGACTTTTCGCTCCGATACCCTTTGATTGACGGGCAGGGCAACTTCGGCTCGGTTGATGGGGACGCGCCCGCCGCCATGCGCTACACCGAAGTCCGAATGGCGCGCATCGCGGGCGAAATGCTCCGCGACATCGACAAAAACACCGTCGATTTTCAACCCAACTTCGACGACAGCCTCGAAGAGCCAACCGTTCTGCCCTCCGCGATTCCGAATTTGCTCGTCAACGGCTCGACGGGCATCGCCGTCGGAATGGCGACGAACATTCCGCCGCACAACCTTTCGGAAGTCATCGACGGCATCATCGCCTACATCGACAACCCCGACATCACGGTCGCCGAACTGATGAAACACGTCAAAGCGCCCGACTTCCCGACGGGAGGCATCATTTATGGCTACGACGGCGTGAAGGAAGCCTACGAAACGGGACGCGGCAGAATCCTGATTCGCGCCAAAGTCAAAATCGAAACCAACGAGAAAACCGACCGCGAATCCATCGTCATCACCGAACTCCCCTATCAAGTCAACAAGGCGAAGTTGCAAGAAAAAATCGCCGAGCTTGTCAATGAAAAGAAAATCGAGGGGATTTCGGACGTGCGCGACGAGAGCGATCGCGACGGCATGCGACTCGTCATTATGCTCAAACGCGACGCGGTGACGCAGGTCGTCTTGAACAACCTGTTCAAGCATACGCAGATGCAAGAGACCTTTGGCGTGATTATGCTCGCGCTCGTCGATGGTCAGCCGCGCGTCTTGAATCTCAAAGAGATGATTCGCCACTATGTCAGGCATCGGCACGACGTCGTCATGCGCCGAACGAAGTTCGACCTTGCCGAAGCCGAGAAGCGCGCGCACATTTTGGAAGGCTTGAAAATCGCCCTCGATAATCTCGATGCCATCATCAAACTCATTCGCAACGCCAAAGACGGCGACGAAGCCCGCGACGGCTTGATGACGAAGTTCAAACTCTCCGAAATCCAAGCCAAAGCCATTCTCGATATGCGCCTGCAACGCCTCACGGGCTTGGAACGACAAAAGATCGAGGACGAATACCGCGAGGTCATCAAACTCATCGAGCAACTCAACGCCATTTTGGCGAGCGAAAAACTGCAATACAAAATCATCAAAGACGAACTCAAACAAATCAAGAAGGAATATGGCGACGAGCGTCGCACCGAAATCGTGATGAAAGCCGAGGATTTCAAGGTCGAGGATATGATCAAAGACGAAGACGTCGTCATCACCATCACGCACAACGGCTTCATCAAGCGCACGTCGGTCGATGCGTATCGCCGACAAGGGCGCGGCGGCAAGGGCGTAACGGGCGCGGCGACGAAAGACGACGATTTCGTCGAGCACATGTTCATCGCCTCGACGCATCAATACATTCTGTTCTTCACGAGCAAGGGCAAATGCTACTGGCTGAAAGTCTATGAAATTCCCGAAGGCGCCAGAGCCACGCGCGGTCGCGCGCTGACGAACCTCATCGAGTTCGAGCAAGGCGAGCGCGTCTGCGCCTACATCAGCGTGCGCGAGTTCAGCGAAAATCAATTCGTCTTGATGGCGACCAAAAACGGCGTCATCAAGAAAACGCCGCTCTCGGAATACTCCAATCCGCGCAAGACGGGCATCATCGCCATCAACATCGAAAAAGGCGACGAACTCATCGGCGCGACCCTCACCGACGGCGAACATCAAGTCATCTTGGCGAAAAGTTCGGGCTACGCCGTGCGCTTCCACGAAAGCGAAGTGCGCCCAATGGGACGAAACGCGACGGGCGTAAAAGGCGCGGAACTCGACAAAGACGAAGCCGTCGTCTCGCTCGTAACCACGCGCCATAGCGACGTTACCCTGCTCACCGTTACCGACTTGGGCTACGGCAAGCGCAGCGAGCTGGAAGAGTATCGAATGACGAAACGCGGCGCAAACGGCGTGATTACGCTCAAATCCAACGAAAAGGTCGGCAACCTCGTCGCAATGCTGGAAGTCAAAGATAGCGACGACCTCATCATCATCACGGCGAAGGGCATCATTAACCGTCAGCACGTCAAGGACATTCGCGTGATGGGCAGAGCGACGTCGGGCGTGCGCCTGATTCGCTTGGAAGAGGGAGACGCGGTCAGCGCCGTCGCTCGCGTGCCAATGGAGGAGGACGAAGAAGCCGAAACGAAGGGCGAATGACGTCAAACGCTCAACGACGCTCGAAAACGAAAAAGGCTACTGGCGAAAGTAGCCTTTTTGCGTTAAACTTGAATCGGTTACTCGTTCCCCGTTTCGGATTTCGCCGCCTTGTCGGCTTGCTTCATCGCTTGCACCTCCATTCGAATCTCTTGCGCCTTTCGCTTCAAATCCGCCATGTGCTTGCGGACGCGCGTGCCTGCGGACTTGTTGCCCTTTTCGTAAAACTTGCGAAAGTCCTCTTCGAAAGAAGCGACCATCGCTTTGAGTTCCTCATATGCTTTCATGGTTCCCAAATGTTATGGTTTGAAAAACGGAAGGGCGAATCGCCTTCGCCCTTCTTTGAAAAGAAAATTACGCTTTGACGACCTTCTCGCGCAAGGCTTTCGCGTCGTCCATGAATTTTTGCAAGCCGATGTCGGTGAGAGGATGCTTGGCGAGTTGTTCAATGACTTTGAACGGAATCGTGGCGACGTCCGCGCCCGTCAGCGCCGCCTCGACGACGTGAACGGGGTGGCGAATGCTCGCCGCCAAAATTTGCGTCGGAATGTCGTAGTTGCGGAAAATCGTAACGATTTGCTCGATGAGAAGCATTCCGTCGGTCGAGACATCGTCCAAGCGCCCGATGAACGGGCTGACGTAGGTCGCGCCCGCTTTCGCGGCAAGCAAAGCTTGATTGGGCGAGAAAACGAGCGTGGCGTTGGTGCGAATGCCTTTCGCCGAGAGGGCTTTGATCGCCTTAATGCCATCGACGGTGAGCGGGCATTTGACCACGACGTTCTCGTGAATCTCCGCAAGGGCTTCGCCTTCGACGATCATCTCGTCGGCTTTGAGCGTCGTTACTTCCGCGCTAACGGGACCATTCACGATGTCGCAGATTTTCTTGATGTGGTTGCGAAACGCCTCGTAAGTGAGCGGTTTGACTTCCTTTGCGATGAGCGTCGGGTTGGTCGTAACGCCATCTAACACGCCAAGGCTTTGCGCCTCGCGGATTTCGTCCAAGTTCGCCGTGTCAATGAAGAATTGCATCGTCGGTAGAAGTTAAAGTTGAAAAGAAACGAAAGGCTCGTCTCGGCGGAACGATCGCTCTCGACCTTGCGCGGAAAGCGAAATGGCTCTCGTTCAAGCGATTCAATGCGCCTCAATTGCGTGCTTCGTGGCGAGCATCGCGTTGAAATTCTTTGGCGCGCGAGTCTTCCAAGCGCCGCAATGATAGCCGTAGCCCGCAACGAGCGGGAACGTAACGGTCGCTTCGCCGAAAACCATTTGCTCAAACGCCGTATCGACCTTGCCCCACGAACTCGCTTCCTTCAAGGTCGAGCCTGAAAGCGCGCCGTCGCGCTCGTCGGCGACCGTGAGTTGAATGGCGTATTTGTGCATCGAGACGTTTTCAAAGCCCAAGACTTCCGCCGCAACCACGATGTCTTGCGTGAAGTTCTTCGGAACGCCGCCGCCAATCATAAAAATGCCCGTCGTCGGATTTTCAATTTTGATGCGCGTCAGTTCCAAGAAATCCTTGCCCGAATCAAACGACACGTGCGAATCGGGATTGTTCCATTGATGATGCACGATGCCAAAGCCCGCCGAGCAATCGCTGAAGGCGGGAATGAAAATCGGAACGCCTTTGCGATAAGCGGAAAGGATGATGGAATTGGCGTTAGGATGATGCGTTTCCAAGTATTTGCCGAATTCCATCATCAATTCGCGCGAGGAATACGGCTTGGGCGGAAGCGAACCAAAGATTTTGGACGTCGTCTCGTCGCAGATTCGAAGCTCGTCTTCGTCAATGTAGGTGTCGTAGATGCGGTCGATGTGAAGTTCGCGCAAAACCGCGTCGTCGACAAAGGGCGTGCCGATGTAGTGCTTGAAGCCGAGCGCTTCGAAGAAATCTTGGTCGACCATGTTCGCGCCCGTCGAGACGATGGCGTCGACCATATTGTTCTCGACCATATCGATGATGACTTGCTTCAAGCCCGCGCTGATGAGCGAGCCTGCGAGCGTGAGAATGATGGCGCAGTCCTTGTCGGCGAGCATCATCTCGTAGATTTTCGCCGCGCGATGAAGATTCCGCGCTTGAAACGCCATTTTTTCCATCGCCAAAACCATCGGCGCGACATCGTATTTCTTGATGTCGATGTGCTCAATGGTTTCTTTCAAGAAATCCGCTTTGCTGTATGTCTTTTGGTCGTTCATTTTCACGAGCGTCGTTTGGATGTTGAAAAAAAGATTGCGAATAAAAAAGGGCAAGCGGACTATATCACGCGCCCAAACTAACTGGATGCTGCTTCCTTCCGGACCTGACATGGTTGAGTTAGCGGACGCTGTATAGGACTTGCCCGAAACTTAACGCATTTTCGGAAAAATCGTCTGCCGCGAAAAAACCGTCAAAAAACAGGGACGCAAAAATAGCGCATCGGAAAACTTTTGCAAACAATCCGAGAATTTTTCCGCGCCCGTCCTTAACTTTCCCGCCAACGATGTTGCATCAACGGAACGAAAAATGAACCGACTGTTTGCTACGCTACTTTTTCTCGCCTTGTTTCAACGGGCGAGCGCGCAGACGATCGACACCGTCATCGCCTTTCCAAACTCAAACTCGTGGAATTTCATCTGGGGCGTTACGCGCGTAGGCGACACGCTCTTTTTGGGCGACGACAACTTCGGCGACATCATCAGGGTTACGGTTCGCGGCGACACGCTCGGCAGAATCGATTTGCCCAATTTCTACAACTTCAATCACGGCTTGGAGTTCAACGGAACGCATTTCCTCGTCGCGCAAGATTATCGGCTCGCGGGCGCGCGGCTCTACCGCTTCACGCGACAAGGTCAGGTCGTCGACTCGATTCTCTTTCCGCTCGTCATCGGCGACAACAACGGTCCGCCGATGCGCCCCGGCGGCATCGGCGACATCGCGCTCGACCGCAACGGGCATCTTTGGTTCGCCGTCTATGAACCCGACAACATTCCGTCGAGCGGCGGCGGCAGTTATCCTTTCGCTTACGCTTACAAGTGGGATTATGTCAACAACGTCGTGCTCGACACCGTCCCGCTCCACAATGGGCAAGTTCAGGGCATTGCGGTCAAGGGCGATACGCTTTTTTATGTCGGCGACAACTTCCACAACAATCAGCCTGAACGCATCTACGCCGTCAATCTGAATTCGCCCACGAAAGACACGCTGTTCAGTTTTCCAATGCCCGACCCCGACAACGACCAAGACCCGCGAGGCTTATACTGGGACGGCAGGCATTTGTGGTCAATCGCGTTTCGCGTCGGCAACAACATCAACCGCTTCCGCGTCATGTATCGCTTTCGCATCGATGGCGGCGGCACGCCGAAAATTTCGCTCTCGACGAGCGCGATAAATTTTGGCAACGTCGTGCTCAATCGGCGCGATTCCATCGCCTTCACGATTCGCAACATCGGCTCCGCGCCGCTTCGCTTGAACGGATTTGCGACCGCGCCCAATCACGACTTCGGGCTGAACGTCGGCAACGACACGCTCGCGCCCGGCGCAAGCAAAACGTTCTTCGCCTTCTTTCAACCGCAATCGTTTGGCGACCAAGAAGCCACGTTGCTCATCGCGTCCAACGACCCGACCGAGCCGCAAAAAAGCCTGACGATGCGCGGCAGAGGCGTGTTTCAAGGCAAACATCTGCATCTGGGCGCGACGCAACACAACTTCGGCGCGCGCCGACACAACGCGCGGTGCGGCTACTTCCTCGCGCTTGAAAATCGCGGCACGGATTCGCTTCAAATCGCGGGACTGACGACGAAGAGCGAATTTTTCTACGTCGATAGCGTTTCGTTGCAGGCGCTTCCGATTCGACTCGCGCCGCAAACCTCGACGCGCATTCGCGTCTGGTTTCGCGTTCCATCGGCGACGGGCGTGGTGAGCGACACGCTCTACGTCGTCTCGGACGCAAGCAACGGCGCGGTTCAACGGCTCGCGCTTCGCGGCGAAGGCGTGAGCGTCAATCGCGCGCTCGGCTCGATTTATTGGCAAGGGCGCGTTCCGCCAAATCCTTTCACGACATTTCAAGACTACTCGCCCGTCTCGATGAAGCCGATTCCCGACGTCAATTACGACGGCGTGGACGACATCGTCTTGGCGACGGAAAACTACTGGACGATGTGCCTCAACGGCAGCAGTTCCGACAGCATGGACATTCTTTGGCTTTTCAACACGGGCACGAACAACAACAACGCGGGGTCGGTCGATCGCGTCGGCGCGCTTCAAATCGCGCGTGATTTGAACGGCGATGGCGTTGCGGACGTCGTCATCGGTTGCGGCGGCGGCAACGAAGAAGTCTATGCCATTTCAGGCAAAGACGGGCGATTGATTTGGCAGTGGGCGTTGTTTGACAGCGTCAATTTCGCGCTGGGCGACATCAACGGCATCGACGCGAGCCGCGACTTCAACCTCGACGGCACGGTCGATATTCTCGCCACGTCGTCGGCGACGAACTCCGCAGGCACGCAAGGCAGACGCTCGGTCTATTGCCTCAACGGACGCACGGGGCAAGTCTTGTGGCAACTGCCGCTCAACTCGTTTGTCGATGGCGTTATCGCCACGTGGCTCGGCGGCGTCGTGGCGACCAACTCGCAAAGCGACGCGAACAACCTCATCTACGGCTTCGATAGCACGGGCGCGCCGCGTTGGAGTTACAACAACAATCGACCCGTTTGGGAAATGGCGAAATATCGAACCGCTCCCAACAACGAAACCGTCATTCTCGCCGAAGGCACTTCGACGCTCGCCAATGTCTCCATCAAAGCCCTGAACGCGCAAACGGGACAACTCTTGTGGACGGGCGCGACGGGAAGCGGCTTTTACACCGACGTCAAATTGATTGCCGACCTCACGAACGATGGCATTCCCGAAGTCATCGCCGCAGGCGGTTACAGCGCTTTCGTGCTGAACGGCGCGACGGGCGCGACGCTCTGGCAAACGCCGCTCGGAAGCATCACGCTTGGAGTCGCCGAAATTCGCAAAGGCAATCGCGGCATTGATGGCGTGCCCATTCCCGTCGCCTTCGCCACGCTCGACAACCGCGTCTTGATTTACGACGCGCAAACGGGACAACAGCGCTTCGCCTTCAACACGGGAACGGGCGCAAACGGCACGGCGGCAGAGCAAATCAGCGTGATTGACGACATCAATCCCGATTTCACGGCGGACTTCGTCGTTACCTCGCGCGACGGCAGAATTTGGTGCCTATCGGGCGGCGCGGGCTTGAGTTCAACGCCTGAACGCGTCTCGCCACAGCCGCTCGCGTTTTCGCTCGAACAAAACTATCCGAACCCGTTTAATCCGACCACCGTCATTCGCTATCAACTGCCAAAGGCGAGCGATGTCGCGCTCGAACTCTTCGACGTGTTAGGCAGAAAGGTGGCGACGCTCCTCAACGCTCGACAAAGCGCGGGAACGCATCTCTACGCGCTGGACGCGACGCGCTTCGGACTCGCGTCCGGGGTTTATTTTTATCGTTTGCAAGCGGGCGAATTTTCTTCAACCAAAAAGATGCTGTTCCTGAAATGAGTTTGGCGGAGCAAGTCGAGTGGGCGCAAAAAATTCGCGCCTTCACGGGCATCGAGCGCGATTTCGTCGCGTTGAAGTTTTGCCAAACCCTTGCCGACGTGCCCTCTTGGGCGACGCGCTATCAAGGCAAGGGCATTTATTGCGGAATGTGGAAAGAGGTCTCGAACTATCCGCAACCGTTCTACACCGTTCCCGACGACCACATCTGCGCGGGCGGAACGAGTTACACGGGAATGGGTCAGAAAGATTTGCCGCCGAAGATGATTGAGCACGGTTGGAATATGCTCGTGGGCGAAGGCAAAATTTACTACTCCCGCGAATCCGTAACGAAGTGCCAAGAAAGCGTGCCGCATAGTTTCAAGAAGGAAAAGCGTTTTGAGGCGACCGTGATGGGCAGATTGGAGCAGGTGGAAAATCCCGACGTCGTCTTGTTCTTCTGCAACGGACGGCAGTTGGAATGGCTCTGCCACGCATACAGTTTTGAATCGGGCGAGTTGGTGCATGGGTTGGCGGGTTTGTCGCTGTGCGCGCTCGTCGTGCCGCAACCGTATTTGGCGCGAAAGCCCATCTTCTCGCCAGGCGATTTGTCGGGCAGAGAACTGGCGCGAATGAACGACGGCGAGATGTGCGTCGCCTTCCCGTTCAGCGACATTCCGACGCTGGCGCGGAACTTGTATCGCATCAAAAAGTTCGAAGACTTGCCAAAATCGTTGCTCCGATGACCTACCTCGACAAAATCCTTGACGAAAAGCGACGCGAAGTCGCCGCCCTCAAACTGCGCGGCGTCGCGCGAACCTTCGAAGCGGAGCGCAGGCATCTTCCCAAGACGCGCGATTTTGCCGCCGCCATCAAGCGCGATTCGGAGCGCGTGCGTCTCATCGCCGAACTCAAAAAAGCCTCGCCGTCGCGCGGCGTCATCGTGGAAAACTTCGACCCCATCGAGCGCGCCGAAACTTACCTTGAACTTGGCGCGTCGGCGTTTTCCGTGCTCACCGACGAGAGATTCTTTCAAGGCAAAATCGCCTATCTCGAACAAGTCCGCTCGCGCTACGAACTGCCCGTTTTGCGAAAGGATTTTATCATCGATGAAACGCAACTCTTGGAGACGCGCTTAATAGGCGCGGACGCGACGTTGCTCATCGTCGCCGCGTTGGACAACGCCAAACTGCGAGACTTCCTGCAACTCTCGAAGGAAATTGGCTTGCACGCTTTGACGGAAGTCCACGACGAGTGGGAGTTGGAGCGCGCGATGAAATGCGACGCGATCATCGTCGGCGTCAACAACCGCGACCTGCGCGATTTCAGCGTCTCGCTCGAAACGTCGCTTCGCGTCAAGAAGGAAATTCCGAAGGAAGTCATCTCCGTCTCGGAGAGCGGCATTCAAACGAAGGCGGATTTGGCGAAAATTGAAGCGGCGGGCTTCGACGCGGTTTTGATTGGCGAAGGCTTGACGCGCGAAAGCGATTTGACGAACTACTGGAAACAGGAAAGCGACGTTCAGTAACGGTTCGCTCGCCAAGCCTTGCCGTCAGTTTGGCGCAAGCGAAAATCGCGCCTCACTTTTTCGCCAACGCTTCCTCAATCGCTTTCGTGAGCGTTTCGCTCATCGGCTTGACGCCGCTTTTGAAACGCCCCACGATGTTCCCGTTGCGGTCAATCAAAAACTTCTCGAAGTTCCAATCCACTTTGCCCGATGGCTTCGCGTTTGCCGTGAGGTATTGATACAACGGGTGCGACATCGTGATTTTGGAGAACATATCGAACGTCACGCCAAAGCGCGAAACGCAAAACGCCTTGATGTCTTTTTCCGATCCTGGCTCCTGACCGCCGAAATCGTTGCACGGAAAGCCCAAGACCGCAAAGCCCTGCGAGCGATACTTCTCGTAGAGTTTCTGCAAGTCGGCGTATTGCGGCGTGTATCCGCACTCGGAAGCGACATTGACGATGAGCAGAACCTTGCCCTTGTAATCGGCAAGCGATTTTTCCGCGCCGTCAATGGTCTTGACCTTGAAGTCGTAAATCGAGGTTGTCGAGAAAAGAAGCGCGAGTGACGCGAACAGCATCGATTTCATCGTCGAGAAGATTTTGAAGTTTTGAAAGGACAACGCTGAAAACGAATCGAGGCGCGAATTCATTTCAACGAAAACAAAACGCGCCGCCCCTAGCCTTGGGGGTTTGGAGCGACGCGGACGAGCGCGCGAAACGCTGGTGGCGCAAAGACGAAAAACGCGCTCGAATCAAACTTTCATCGCGTTCTTCGGAAAAACTGAACGACGCGACGACGCTTTGATTGTCTTCGTCTGAAAACGTTGCGTCGTTGGTGGCGATGACATTGAGAGCAATTATCGGAGAAAGGCGAGAGGCAGTTGTCAGAAAGCCGTCAAATGATTGTCAAAAATTCGTCAAATCGTATTTTTGCGGCGGATTCCTTTCCCAAAGTCTTGCCGAAACTTTTGGCGCGCGGGTTTCGAAAGCCCGTTCCGAACTCAACTGAACGCGCTATGCGAATTTTATTGGCGTCCCTTTCAATCGCGTTTTTCGTCTTGTCGGGGCGTTCGTCCGTCTTGGCGCAATTGCCGCAGTCGCGCGAGGTCGTCTTCGTCGAGACCTTTTCCGCGTCGGAAGTCGCGCTCAAAGCCAAAGGAATCGGGAAGGAAGTCGACGACGCGGAAAACGACGCGCGCAAAGCCGCGATTTATTATGTGCTTTACGGCGGAACTGACGCGCTCCTGCAAACCGACGAAGAGAAAGCCAACTTCAAGCGCATCGAGAACGAATTTTTCGATCTTGCCAACGTCAATCGCTACATCACCTTTTTTGGCAACGAAATGCTCTCGCGCGTGCGCCTGCGCGACGGCGTGAAGATCGAGAAGTTCGTGCGCGTCGACAAGGAAAAACTCGCGCAAGATCTCGCCAAACGCGGCGTCATCGCCGCGCGCGCCGACCTTGCCGAAGCCGTTGGCAATCCCGTCATTATGGTTTTGCCCGAAGTCCCCAAAGGACAAAGCCCCATCGAAGCCCTGCAAAACGATTCCGAACTGAAAAAAGGCGCCGAAGTCATCGAATCCTATCTCAGCGCGCGCAAATACAACGTCGAAGTTCCCGAACAGCGTCAAGTTCTCGCCGACCTTGTCGAAGCGCAATCGTCGCTAAGCAACATCGAGACCGACATCGTCTATCAACTCGCGCTCACGATCGGGGCGGACATTTACATCACCTACACGGTGCAAATCGAAAAGGGAAAATTCGGCAACAAAGCGAGCGTGGGGTGCCGCGCCTTCGAAACCACGACGGGACGCTTGCTCGGCGCGGAAACGGGTTACAGCCCTGAACGCCCCTCGACCGCCACCGCCGCGCTCATCGAGGAAGCGATGAACTCCGCCATCGACAAAACCCTTGCGCGCCTCGACGCATATTGGAAACAAGACCTTGAACGCGGTCAACAATACAAACTCATCTTTCGCATCGTCGGCGAATACAAAGACCTCTTCGAAATCGGCGACGCGGTCGAGGAAGTTTTGAAAAAGAATTTCACGAACTCGCGCCAGCTTGCCGCCACGGAGCGCGCGCTCGACTACGTGATTTGGCAACGCGAGCACGACACGCCCACGAAACTGTATCGCGCGCTCGAGAAAGCCATCAACGCGCATCCGACGATTCGCAAAAACTTCGCCAAACTCAAACGCATCAGCGTCAATCGCAAACTGCTCTTGCTGGCGATCGACAACGCGCAAGAATGATTCCAACGATGAAACGCATCACGATTCTGCTTCTTTTCGCAACGCTCTCGGCGTGCTCGTCGCAGCGCTTGGCGGCGCAAACGCCCGAATGGGTCGAGCGCAACGCCGACAAACGCTTTCCGCCCGACCGCTACTGGATTGGCATATCGAGCGCCGTCGGCAACGATGCCGAAGAAAAAGCCAAAGAATCCGCCATCAAGCAAATCGCCGCGCAGTTCAAAACCCTCGTCAAAGCCAAAACCACGTTCACGAAACGCGAGGAAATCGAGGGCGGCGCGTCCAAACTCTCCGAGACCTACGAGGAAAAAATCAACAACTACATCGAGAACGTGGAACTGACGGGCGCGCGCATCGTCGAGACGCACAAGCAAGGCATTCGCGTCTTCGCGCTCGCGGCGCTTGAAAAAGAGGCGTTTCTGCGCCCGCTTCGGCGCGAATTGCAAGCCTACCAGAAGTCGCTCTCGGAGCGATTGAAAACGGCGGAGTCGTTTGCGAGTTCAGACCTATCCAGCGCCATCAACGCTTACCTTGAAGTCCTGAACGCGCTCGAAGAAGCCGAGCCCAAGCGAGAATTCTTCAATCGCGTTTCGGGCGAAGTTTTCGAATTCTCCAACGACGTTCAGCCTGCGGCGGTGGAAGCGGCGATGCGAAAGGCGTTGAGCGAGGCGCGCTTGACGATGGTTTCAGGCAACAATCAAAAAGGCGAGTTGGGCAAAGCCTTCGCGCAACCGTTGGTCGTGAAAGCGACGAACAAAAGCGGCGCCGCCTTGCGCGGCTTGCCCATCGTTTTCGTGGCGGGCGAAACGGAGTTGGGCAAGGCGATCACAAACGACGAGGGCGTTGCCTCGTTTAGCCCCGTCGCCCAAGCCGACGGCGTTCAAGGCGGAAAAGGAAAAATCGTCGCCGCGCTTGAAATGAAGAACCTCTCGCCGCGCATGCGAGACGAAGTCCGTCAAAACGCATCGGTTACGTTCGAGTTCGCGCTCGATGCCTCGTCGTTCTTATGCGAATTGGATTTGAGCGAAATCGAAGATGAACGCGCTCGACGCTCGCTTGAACAAAAGCTTGCGGACGCGCTCGCAAAGAACGGAGCGACGCTCAAACGCGGCGCGCCCTTGATTGCCAAAGCCGTCGTCGTCGCCCGCGAAGCCGCGTCGGTGCAAGGAATGAGCGGCGAGGTCGTCGTGCAAGACGTCACGCTCACGCTTCAATTTCAGCGTCGGGGCGGAAGCGCGCTAAGTTCGGTTTCTTTCGCGGCGAAAGGCTTGGGCAAAGACAAAGAGAGCGCCATCGCCAAGGCGCTTAGCGACATTCGCATTTCTCCCTCTCGTTTCGCCGAGCCTATCGCAAAAGCGCGGAGCGCGACGGAATGATCGCGCAAAAGGCTGAACGATTCCATCTCGCCAAATGAAATCCGCCATCTTGAAAATCGCGGTCGGGGTTGCCTTCGCGCTCGTCGCCATCGCCATCGGCGGCGCGGTCGCCGTCAATCATCTCGTCAAGCGTAGCATTCCCGACTACGAAGCCACGAAGCGACTGAAAGGATTAAGCGCGCCCGTCGAGATTTTTTACGACGAGTTCCGAGCCGCTCGCATCGTCGCGCAAACGAAACGCGACCTTTTTTTCGCGCAAGGTTACGCGCACGCCAGAGACCGCCTGTGGCAAATGGAACTGCAACGCCGCGCCGCAACGGGCAGGCTCGCCGAAATTTTGGGCGAAGGCGCGATTGGCTTCGACAAACTCTTTCGCGTCATCGGCATCAATCGCCTCGCGCAAGCGCTGTGGGCATGGGACGGGCTTTCGCCCGAATCGCGCGAAGCCTATTCCGCATACAGCGACGGCGTGAACGCCTTTCTCGACGAAGTCCGCCGCAACGAATCCAGCCTGCCAATCGAGTTCGACGTGCTTGGCTACGAGCCTGAACGTTGGAAGCCCGAAGATTGCCTCGCCATCGTGCGCTTGATGGGTTGGGAACTCAACATCGCTTGGCACATCGACATTGCGCTCGCCGAAATCGAACGAAAGGTCGGCAAAGCGAAAGCGATGGAACTTTATCCCGATTATCCCAAAGGCAAACCCGTCATCGTGCCATCGTTTGCGCAGAGCGACGAGGCGGTTCGCGCGCTTGCCCGATTCCGCGAAAGCGACTCGAAGTTTCGAGATTTTTTCGGCGCGCTTGGCTCGCACATTGGCAGCAATGCGTGGGCGGTTACGCGCTCCAAATCCGAAACGGGCAAAGCCATTCTCGCCAACGACCCGCACCTTGGCTTTTTGACTCCGTCGCGCTGGCACGAGGTTCAACTCATCTGCGAATCCGAAGGCATCAACGCCGCAGGCTGTTCGCTCCCTGGAACGCCCGCCATCGTTTTGGGCAAAACGCAACGGCTCGCTTGGGGCTTGACCAACGCGATGGCGGACGATTGCGACTTCTTTCTCGCAAGCGATAGCGCCTGCGCGGAACTCGTCGAGGAAATCAAGGTCAAAAACGCCGACCCGATTCCGCTCGTCGTCAGGCTCTACGACCGAAATGGCGTTTCGGGCGTGGTGATTTCGGAAGAGGCGCGACGCGGCTTTCAAGGCTTGAAAACCGAAGCCTTGCCAAATTTCGCCAAAGAGAAAAAAGTCGTCGTGATGCAGTGGACGGGCTTCGAGAAATCCGACGAACTTGCCGCTATGCTCGGCGTTTTGAAGGCGAAAGATTGGGACGACTTCCGCGCCGCGCTCCGACATTTCGCCGTTCCCGGTCAAAACTTTCTCTACGCCGACACGGCGGGCAACATTGGCTATCAGCCTGCGGTCAAAATTCCGATTCGCCTCGATAAGCAAGGCTTCGCGCTGCGCGACGCGAGCGACCCGCGCCAAGCGTGGCAAGGCTTCATTCCGTTTGATTCCCTGCCGCGCCTTTTCAACCCGCCAAGCGACTTCATCGTCAACGCCAACAACAAAATCATTGGCGACGATTACCCCTACTACGTTTCGGCGCTGTGGGAGCCGCCCTCGCGCGCCGAGCGCATCACGGAACTCATCGAAGCGAAAGACAAATTGAGCGCGAAGGATTTCGAGCGAATGCAACTCGATGTCGTCTCCCCAATGGCGCGCGACCTGATGCCGTATTTGATGAACGCCATCGCAAACGACGCGACGGAAAAACATCAACGCGCCATCGCGTATCTCAAAAATTGGCGATGTGATTTTTCCGAAAAAGAAATCGCGCCCACGATTTTCGCGCAGTTCTTGAAGCAACTGTTGCGCAACACGTTTTGGGACGAACTGGGCGACGACGCTTACCAAAACTATCTGGCGCTCATCAACTCGCCGACGCGCACGATTCAACGATTGCTCTCCGACTCGTCGCGCGCGCTCGTTCAACGCGATTCCGTCCTCATCGAAGAAATCGCGTTCAGCGATTGGTTCGACGACGCGCGCACCCCCAACGTCAAAGAGACGCGAGACGACATCATTCGCAAAAGCTTCGCGGAAGCCATCGAGATTTTGAGCGAAAAGGTCGGCGAAGACGACGCGCAATGGCAGTGGGGAAAACTGCACTCGCTCACGGTTCGACACCTATTTGGGCAGAAATCCGACGACGCCATCGCCAAGTTTTTCAACTTCGAGACCATCGCCACGGGCGGAACGGCGACGACCATCAACAACGGCGAATACTACTTCCGACAACTCGACCCCGACGGCAGAGCGCTCGCAAACTTGGAGCACAAGGTTGGCGCAAGTTCGCGTCGCGTCATCGATTTGAGCGAGCCGAATTTCTTTCGCTCGATTCTGCCCGGCGGCAACAGCGGCGAGCCTGCCAGCGCGCATTACAGCGACCAACTTCCGCTGTGGCGCAAGGGCGAACTGCGCGACTTCGTTACGAACCCCGACGAATTTCGAGCGCGCAAATTTTTGAAAACGACGCTCTTGCCCGATTAGAGCGAGAGCGCGCCGCTTTTGAGAAGCGCTTTGGCTCTCTCCAAATCTTCGGGCGCGTTGATTTCCAAGAGAGGCTTTGAGATGACGCCGACGTGAATCGCGTAGCCGTTTTCCAACGCTCGCAACTGTTCGAGCGATTCGGCTTGTTCGAGCGGCGAGGGCGGAAGCATCGCGTAGAAGAAAAGAAAATCGCGGCGAAACGCATACAGCCCGATGTGCTGATAGACGGGCGCGTTTGGAACGCCATTGCGAAAAAACGGAATCGGCGCGCGCGAAAAATACATCGCTCGTCCCTTCGCGTTGCAAATCACCTTGACCGTGTTCTCGTCGCGGTATCCGCGAAGCATATCGAGCGGACAGGCGACGGTCGTCATTTCGGGCAATTCGTCGCGCAAATAAGGCTCAATGAGTTTCTCCAACGCTTCAAGCGTAACGAAAGGCTGATCGCCTTGAACGTTCGCCACCACGTCGTAACCCTTGTGTCGACTGGCGACTTCGGCGACGCGGTCGGTGCCCGTTTGATGTTCTTTGCGCGTCATTTCAACCTCGCCTCCGAAGCCTTTGACCGTCTCGAAAATGCGCTCATCGTCCGTCGCCACGATGACCTTCGAAAACGCTTTGCAGCGCGACGTGGCTTCATAGACGCGCTGAATCATCGGTTTGCCTTCAATCAAGGCGAGCGGTTTCGCGGGAAAACGCGACGACGCATACCGAGCGGGAATGACGGCGAGAATGGACATATTGCGCTGAGATTGAGCGTCTTCACGGGCGATGAGCGTCTCGAAAATGAGACTTTGACGCGAAAAATAAAAAAGCGAAGCGTCCCCGTCTGGAACGCTCCGCCAAGGCACTCCCAAAGAGCAGATGCTACTTCATAACGAACTGCGAATATAGCAACGCAAAAAAGATTACTTTAATTCCGACGAATTGTCTTCGGCGCGATGCGATTTTGGCAGTTCGAACAAAGACGCTTTGAGCGGTTTGCGCTTCAACTGCTTTGCTTCAACGCGGATGGAAGTCGCCTCTTCGGTTGCGACGATTTTGAGCGGCAAGCCATCGAGGCGTTCTTTGCGCATCGTTTCCATCGCGTTTGGGCTTAATCCGACAAGCGCGCCCGCGTCGGCGAGCCGAGCGAGCATGACGGAATCCACGAGCGACGTCGCCGTCCAAACCTCAATCTCGCGCTTTGGGCTTTTGAGCTTAAAACGACGACACGTCGCGCCGAGCAACGTTTCGTCGCCCGCCCTTTCCGCGTTGAACGTCTCCAATTTGCCGAGCGAGGCGGAAAGGCGCTTTTGTTCCGCCAAATCGAGCTCTTGGTAAGTTTTCGCCTTGTCGTTCAAGCGATAAGCGACGAGGCTATCGCGCGGAACGATGATCGTGAACGCCGACTGCCCTTTGAACTCCGCCCGAATGCCCTTCGGCGAAAGAAACAGCGTGAGCGTCCCGCTCTGCCGTTCCGATTGAACGTCGTAGACGATTTCGCCCTCGAAGCCTCGCTGCGCCAGCGCGGACGCGGAAAACAGGAGCAAAGCGACGAGAAGCCTAATGCGTAATCGCATACAGGACGATGTTGGTTCCGAATCGCAAGGCTTCCTCGCGCTTTTCGGGCGGGTCGTTGTGAATTTCGGGATTCGCCCACCCATCGCTTGGATTGCACTCGTAGGTGTAAAGCAAAACGAGGCGATTGTCATAAAACAGCCCAAAGGTTTGCGGCGGCTGACCATCGTGCTCGTGAATTTTCGGCGCGCCGTTTGGGAAGCGAAAAAAGATGTTGAAAATCGGGTGCGAGTGCGGCAGCTCGACCAAATCCGTTCCGCTGAAAAGGCGTTTGACCTCGCGGCGAAAACTCTTGTCCATTCCGTAATCGTCGTCGACGTAAATGAATCCGCCCGCTTTGAGATAAGCGCGCAAATTGTCGAGTTCGGCGTCGGTAAAGCGCACGTTGCCGTGTCCCGTCATAAAGACGAATCGATACTGAAAGATGTTCGGGCTTGAAGCTTCGACGATTTCCTCCTTGTCGGGCGTGGCGACTCCCGTATGTTCTCTGATGAACCGCATCAAGTTTGGAACGGCGGTGGGGTCGTTATACCAATCGCCGCCGCCTGAGTATTTGAGGCGAGCGCAACGAAACGCGGGCGGAAGTTTTTGCCCAAGAAGCGTCGTTTCGTTCAACGCCGCGAAAGCGACGAGCAAAGCCAAGCCCTTCCACATCGCCGTTGCGTCTTATGCGAATCGTTTGGCGCCCTCGAAGAACGCATACCCGAAAAGCAAGTTGTAGAGACTGGTAAGAGTTGCCAAGAGCGTCCACTTGAAGAACGGCGTTTGCAGAGCGCTCGAAACCAACTCGTAAGCCGACGTTCCGAAGAACGCCGCGAGCGCCGTCGCCCAAAGAAAGTTCGAAACCTTGTCAAAATCGTCAGGGTTTGAAAAAAATCCCGCGACGAAGCCCGAAACGGTCTTTGCAAAGGCTTCGAGACCGAGCGTGCCGCGCATCAAGTCCATCAGCAATCCGATCGAAAAGCCCGCCATAATTCCGACGCTTTGACCCTCGCGTCGCGCAATCCACGTCGTTAAGAGCAAAAGCAGGTCGGGCTTCGCGCCGTAGATGAGCAAACGGTCAAAGAGAAGTTTTTGCAGCAAGCCGAGCGCAAACGCGCCGACCACATACCAATACCAGCGCCTGTTCAAGCGAAGGGAGAAATCGGTTATTGAAATTCCTTGTATCGCGCCCGCAACAGTTCTTGTTCGGCGTTGGGTTTTTCCAAATCGACGAACACGTGCTCGAGCGCGCCGAAATCCACCGCGAGCCGAATCACGACGCGCTGAAAGAGATCTTGCGCGCTGAACTCGATGGATTCAACCTCGCCGACGACGATGTTGGCGTTGGCAAACGAGCTGAACTCCGTCGTCAAGATTCGTTCTCCGACATCGAGTTTTCGGCTCGTCGGAACATGCAACAGCCGCGCGCGCTCAATGTCGCCGCCCGTCCAGTGCGCCACGCCGAGCGAGCGATTTTTTTCCGAGATGACGCTCACTTTGAAATCGGAATTGATGACGGGTTGAACGATGGCGAAGTGCGGCGAGGTCAGCGCGATTCTGCCCGCCAAGCCTTTGTCGGTCAAGACCGCCATGCCGACCTCGACCCCATCGTCCGAGCCCGCGTCGATCAAAAACAGGTTGCGTTCCGGGTGAAAGGTTCTATCGACGACGTGAGCGAAAAGCAACTTGCGCGGCGTTTGGGCTTTGCAGTTGAGCATCGCGCGCAATTTTTCGTTTTCCGCGAGCGCGGCGCGCATTCGACTGGCTTCGGCGGAAAGCGCGACGTTGGCGGCGAGCAACGCGGCGTTTTCTTCGCGCAATCCGAAGTAGCGCGTCCAAGCTTTGAGCGGCGTTTCGATCGCGCCGAAAAGCTCAATGCTCGCGCCGCGAATGACGCGCAACGCGGGCGTGTCGCGGTTGACAAGCAAAGCGATCGAGACCAGACAAAAAATCGCAAGCAGGATGTATTGCCGAAAATCGTAGACGAGAAAGTCAAACAACTGCCGCATATCAGAAGCCGAAAGGCTCTTGACCGAAGTTGGTTCTGAAAAGTCGCTGCGCCGTCGCCGTCAATGCCGTTACGACCAAGAGGAGCAAAACGCCTTGCGCCGCCGCCACGCCAAATTCGCCCAAGCGAAGCGACGAGAAAATCGCCACCGAAATCGGAACGGCGTCGGGCGAATATAGCAAGACCGAACAAGGAAATTCGCCAAACGCGCTGATGAAGGTAAAGAGAAACCCCGACGCGATCGCCGAAAGCGCGATGGGAATCGCCACGCGCCACAGCGCGCGAGCGGGCGACGCGCCCAACGTCGCCGCCGCTTCCGAAAGCGATGGGTCGAAGTTCGACAGCGCGCTCGATACGCTTCGCGTCACATAGGGCAGATGCCGAATGAAATACGCCAGCGGCAAAATCCAAACCGTTCCCACGAGCGTTTGCCCAAACGCCAAGAACGACGGCTTGTTGAACGTCGCAATCAAATTGACGCCCAAAGCCGTCGCGGGAATCGTCAGCGGCAAAAGAAACGCTATGTTCGCAAAGGGTCGCAAAGCGATTTGGCGCGAAGCGATTAGCGTCCCCGCAATCACGCCAAAGAGCAAGTTCGCCGCGCTCGCCAAAAGCGATAGCGAAAAGCTATTCAAGAAAGGCTCGTAGAAATCGGCTTCGCCAAAGAGTTTCGCGTAGTTCGCAACGCCCCATTGCGTCGGCAGAACGCCGCGCGACGAGGCGGGCGATTCGGAAAACGACATCGTCGCAAGCGCCAAAATCGGAAGCGAAACGAAAAGCGACGCGCCGAGCAGAAACAAAAATCCAAACGGCGACAAAGGCTTTGTCGGCGCGTCTTTGGGCGTGGCTCGGCGCGAAAGCGAGACGCGCGCGTCGCCAAACGTCTCAAACGCGAAAAGAAGCGACATTGAAGTCAGAACGAGCAGAACCGTCAAGCCGCTCGCAATCCCAAACTCGCCGCCGATTTTTTGATTGTATATCTCCACCGTCAGAAACGACATTTTGCTCGCAAACAACAGCGGCGCGGTAAACGACGCCATGCTCAACGCGAACGTGATGAGGCTCGCCGAAACGAGCGCGGGTCGCAAAAGCGGAAGAAGAATTTTCCGAAACGCCGTCGCCCGACTCGCCCCAAACGTTCGCGCCGCTTCCACGAGCGCGTAATCGGTTTTGGAAAGCGTCGCGTAAACGAAGAGAAAAAAATGAACGAAAAACGAATAGACGTGAATCAGCAACACCGCCCAAAGCCCCTCAAACGCAAACGGCGGCTCGGATAAACCAAAGAGCCATTGCGTCGCTCTCGGCAAAAAACCCGACTCGCCGTAAATCAGTTGAAACGAAAACGCCCCGACGAGCGGCGGCAATCCAATCGGAAGCAAAAACAGTTGCAAAAACGCTCGCTTGAACGCAAACGCATAACGCCAAAACAAGAAAGCCAAACTCGAACCCAACGCCCCCGCTCCAATCACCGTCAGGAGCGACGTTAGGAGCGAATTGCCCATTGCGGCAAGATAGCGCGACGAGGAAAAAACCCGCCTGTAATGTTCAAGCGAAACGTCGCCTTGCCACAAGAGACTCTCTTTGAGCGCGCTGAACGAGGGAAAAATCGCGTAGCCAAGCAGAACCGCAAGAACGACGACGTTGAGGACGAGAAGCGTGGCGCGAGAAAACACGTGCGACGAAGTTTGCGCGTCGAGGCGCGGGTCGGAATCGAACCGACGAATGAGGGTTTTGCAGACCCTTGCCTTACCACTTGGCTACCGCGCCTTTGCTCGCAAAAGAGAACAAAAATAATCAGCCATCGCGCTTTTGCCAAACTGGCGCTCGCGGAGCGTTGCGACTCGCGCGGGCGCGAAGAGGGCATGTCGTTTCAACGCGAGTTTTGTCATTCCGAGCGCGAGCGAGGAATCCGCGAATGGCGAGTTTGACGCTCCCAAGCTCGCGCTCGGAGACGAGAACGACTACAACCCTGCGCGCAAGGCGAGAACGAAATTTCTGCCCATCGCCACAAGCCCCGAACTATACGGGCGATAGCGCGCGTCCGCAAGATTTTCCACCCCCGCCGTGATGGTGAAGTTTTCCTCGAAGCGATACAAGGCTTTTAGGTTCAACGTCAGCCACGAGGGAGAAAACGGTCGACCTTGCGCGTCTTTGGCGTAAATCTGCGGCTTGCCGCGCTCTTCGAAGTTGAGATTCTCAAACGAGACCTCGCCGCTATACATCGCGTAGAGTTGCAGATCCAGCTTGCGATTCGAATATGTCAGGCGCGTTACGCCAAACCACGGCGCGGCATGGCGCGAGCGGCTCTTCGAGCCATCGTCCATCTCTTCGTTGCCAATTTGATAGTTGAAGCGCGACGACGCCCCAAAGCCCGCAGGCAGTTTCAATTCCAAGCCCGCTTGAACGCCGCGCACGTCGGCAAACGAGGCGTTCTGAATCGCTTGCACGCGACTGAGGCGACCGTCGTAGAGGATGAAATCTTGCCCGTTGAATTGAAAATTTCTTCTGACGAGCGCGTTGTCGAGATAGGCGTAGTAGCCCGTCAATTCAATGCGCGCCACGTCGCTGAACGTCTTGCCAATCGAGAGTTCGGCGTTGTAAGCGTATTCGGCTTTGAGGTTGGGATTGGGCACGACGACGACGTTCTGCGGCTGGTCGAAAATTTTTCCGATGTCGTCGACATTCGGGGCGCGAAAGCCCGTCGAGACATTCGCGCTTGCCGTCCAAGTTTCATCAGGCGTGAAGACCATGCCCAAGTTGCCCGTAAACGCGCCGCTTCGAATCTTCGCCGTTCTGAATGGCAGCGGAAATACGTCGAGGTTGCGCGAGAAGTCGGAATCGATCGCAAAATAGTTGTATCGCGCTCCCGCTTGAACGAGAAGTTGCGGCAAGACGCGATGTTGATAGTTCAAATACGCCGCGTAAGAAGCCCAGTCCGATTGCGGGTAGCGGTCGGGCACGCGAATCGAGGCGTTGTTGCGAATGTCGGTTCCCGAACCGCGAGACTTGACGTTGTTCAAAACGACCTCCGCGCCGTAAAAGAGCCGTTGCGAGCCGAAGGCTTTGGTGAAATCGAGGTTCGCCGAATACGCATTGACTTCCTCGATTTGCTTGCGCAAGCGGAAGCGATTGCCGCCCGAAAACGGTCGATCGATGCGACTTTCTTGGAAGTATTGATACGCGAGGCGAAGCGTGGCGACGTCGTAGAGCGCGCTCTCCGCCTTGTGCGCGACGGAAACGTTGTGCATCGTCCATTTTTGCGGTCCGTAGTTCCAGACCGAGTGGCGCGGCAAGCCATCGGCGGCGGTTTCAATCAAGCGGTCGTAGCGCGCGTATTCCGACGTTTCCGAGAAGTGAAAGCCGTATTGCAGTTCCCATTGCGACGCGGGCGCATAGCGAACTTTCTGCGTCAGGTTGATTTGGTTATAGGCGTTGGGCGTTTGAACGAGAGGATTGTCGTTGGCAACGACGCGATCGATGTTGTCGATGCGTTGAACGAAGAACGGACGCAGATACTCTTGCCGACCGATGCGCCCCATTCGCGGATCGCCAAAGTCGCTATACGTGAGGCTTGAAAGAAACGCGAGATTCTTCCAACCGACGTTCAGGTGGAAGTGTCCCGTTTGTTCGCCATTGCCCGACGAGAAGCGCGCGACGCCTTTGCCCGTAACGAAAGGCTCGTCGTAGAGCGAAAATTGCGGCGAAAGAGTTTGGAAGTTCATCACGCCGCCAATCGCGTCGCTGCCATACATCACCGAGCCAGGTCCGAAAAGAATCTCCGCGTTCTCGATGGCAAGCGCGTCGAGCGAGATGACTTGCTGGATGTTGCCGCCGCGGAAAATCGCGTTGTTCATTCTCACGCCGTCGACGGAGTAGAGCAGGCGATAAGTGGCAAAGCCGCGAATCATCGGACTGCCGCCGCCTTGTTGGCTTTTCTGGATGAAGACCTCGCCCGTCGTTCCGAGCATATCCGCCGCCGTTTGCGGATTGAGCAGCGCGACGTCTTTGGGCGTTATCGTCGTGATTTTGTGCGGCGCTTCGCGCTTGGGCTGTTCCCAACGATTCGCGCTCACGACGATTTCGTCGCTCGAAACGGGCGATGGCGAGAGATAAACGACGCTGTTTTCGCCCGCAAGTTCGTCGTAACGCTTGACGGCGAGCCGATACCCCACGAGACGAATCTCGATTCTCTCCGAACCCTTGAAGGCGGAGAGGTCGGCTTGTCCGTTCTTGTTCGTCGTCGCAAAGGCTTTTGGCTTTTGGCTGACAAGACGCGCAAGCTCCAAGGCTTGTCCCGTCTCGCGATCTTTCACCGTGATGATTTGCGCCGAAATGGATAGAGGCGCGAGCAGAAAGAGAAAAATCAAAATCCGTTTCATGGGTTGAAATGAATTTGGAGCGTTTGAAAAAATGGTTATGAGATTTCAAGAAAACTTGTCCCAAATCGCTCGGAAAAGAGCGAGCGAGGCAATCGAGTCGAGGCGCGACGAGCGTCGCAAAACGCGCTATGCGCTCGCGAAGATTCGCGCCGTTTCGGTTTCAAAGGCAATCTTCTCGGAAGAGCGGCGCTTGGGAGGCGGCGATTCGGGAGAGAGATAAACCCAACGGCATTTGAAATCAAGAGAGGCGAATGTCAGAGGTCGAACCTGCTTGCAAGGAAAGCGTTGGAAATCGGGATTGAGCGCGAGCGATTTAAGCCACTGATACAGCCGTTTTTCGCGCTCTTTATGTTCGGGCGAACCGCTCGCGGCTTCGGCGACGAGCCGTCGCAAGCGTCGATTGAGTTCGGTTTCGTCGTCGTCGCGCCAGCAAAGGCATCGAATCGAGTCGCCAATTTCTTCCGCTTCGAGCACGTCATACATTTCGCCCTTGTATTCAAACTCGCGTTCTTCTTCCCAATCGAGTTCGGTTTCAGCTTGCGCCTTCGAGAAGACGAGACGAATCAGCTCGGCTTTGTCGACAGAGGCGAGAAGTCGCGCCTTGACTTCTTCTTTGAGCAAAGCCTTTTGGACATGAAGCCAAACGCCCATCGCGCCAAACGGAAGCAGAAACGACGCGACAATCGCAAGCGAGACGACGCGGTCGATCGAACAAAGCCGCCCAAGCGCAATGGGGAATCTTCTCGCTCGATCTCTCGTCATTGCTTAAAGCTTAAAAACGATTCCGATGCAGAGCGCGAAAGATACGAAAGAAAGCGTTGGCGCGTCCTCGTCAAGAATCTGCGATTTCGTCTTCGCTTTGCCGGTCAAGCCCGCGCGAAGCGAAGCGTTGAGAGTGGCGACGAAAAATTCGTTCAGGGGCAATCCAAACGCGAGCTCCGAGAGCGCCGCAAAGCCCGTGGCAGAATAGAGAACGTCGCGGTTCAGACGCGCGGTCTCGCGGATCGAGCCAAAAAGCGCTCCCGCTCCAAAAGCGAACTTGACGAGCGCGCCATCTTTGGAAGGCTGAATCGGAACGAAGGCAAAAACGATGGAAGGAATCGCCCAACGCGCCGAAAGTTCCGCGGGCAAGCCAAACCCCAGACGCGAGGGCAATTGCTCCGAAGAGCGTTTGTAGAGCACGTCGCCGCCCCAAAAAAACTTTTCGCCGACGCGGTAAAGCGCGCTTGCCGAAACGTCCAGCGTTTGCAAAATGTCGGGACTGCGTTGATTGCGCAAGACTTCGCTCCAATCCAAGTAGGCTGGCGCGATCGCGCCGCCCGCGCCCGCTTTCGCATCGATGAGAATCGTTTGCGCCGAAAGCGATGAAAGCGAGCAAAACGCCAAAAGGGCGAAGGCGATTTTGCGCCATTCACGCATCGTGGTCTCTGCCCCAAAGAAATTTTTGACGAAGCACGTCGTAGTAGTTGCGCTTTTCGTTGGCGATTAAAATCGCTGGCTTGTCGGACTTGCGCACGCGCACGCGCGTTTTGGGAGAAAGGGCGAGCTGAATCGCGCCGTCGCAATTGAGCACGAAGTTCTTGCTCGGCGTCTCGACCGCGATTTCAAGCTCCTTGTCGTCGGAGATGATGATGGGTCGCACCGTGAGCATGTGCGGACAAATCGGCGTGATGGCAAAAACGCGCGACTTTGGCACGATGATTGGACCTCCCGCCGACATATTGTATGCCGTCGACCCCGTGGAGGTCGAGATGATAAGCCCATCGGCTTTGTAATCGGTGAGCAAGCTCCCGTCGATGCGAAGCGAAATGATGGGCAAGCGCGGATAGCCGCCTTTTTCAATGATGACGTCGTTGAGCGCGATGAAGCGTTTTTCTTTCTTGCCCGTTTTGACGGAGGCTTCGAGTTGCGTGCGGTGTTCGGTTTTGAAGTCGCCTTTGAGCGCGCGCTCGATCGCCGAATGCATTTCATCGACGCTGAACTCGGCAAGAAAACCCAAGCGACCAAGATTGACGCCCAAAATCGGCTTGCCGCGCGCGTAGCGAGAGGCTTCGAGAATCGTGCCGTCGCCGCCGAGCGTGATGATGATGTCGCTCTTTTCGGCGAGTTCTTCTTTTTTGACCTTGCCTTTTTCGTTCAAAAGTTTCGCCGCTTGTTTCTCGACGAGAAAATCGATGCCGCGCGCCTTGAACCACTGAATCAGGGCTTCGGCAACTTTCAGCGCTTTCGGGCGCGAGACATTGACGACAAGGCTGAATCGCATCAAAAGTCTTCAAAGTAAATGGTGAGTCCGCTTTTGGATTTTTCGTAGAAAATCATCTTGGCGGCGAGTTCTTCGGGAAGTCTGCGCATGGCGCGGTATGTGTCGGGTTTGATGCTCACGGGCGTTTCGCCGATGAACCCATCAATCCCTTTCGCTTCTTCTTCGGGCGTGGCGAAGCGATAAGTCGCGCCTTTGATTTCCGCCAACTTGCGCAAAATCGCGCCTTGAAATTTCAAACCGATAAACGTTTTCACGATGACCAAATCTCTCACCCACTTTTCTACCATCGTTTCATCAACTTGCGAGAGCGCGGACTTGAACCGTTCAACCATCTGAAAAACTTTTGCGCTGGCTTCCGCGATGGCGCGAGGATGCCGAGCCACATACCATTGTTCCCACTCCGCGAGCGTTTTGCCTTCGAAGGCTTGCGTTAGCTCGCTCATTTGCCCCACGACGCTTGGGCGCGTGCCTTGCGCGTTTTGATTGGCGAGATTCAAAAGTTGCGCGACATACTTCGGAAAGTCGGGCGACTCTGCGCCGAGCAGCGAGGCTATCTCGCGGTTTTTTAGTTTCAACTTTTTCATCGTTCAGAGGGAGCGGCGGCTTTGAGTTTCTCACGATACTTTGTCGCAAATCTCTCGCTGAACTTCACGAGTCCCGTGCGCAAGTAGTGCAAATTCACGAAGGTTTTGTTTTTCAAGTAGAGATAGGCGAGCAGCGCGCCGTTTTCGTCGTATTTCACCGCGTCAAACTTCAAAAACAAACTTTCGCCGCGCAGTTTTTCTTCCAAAAATCGCATCGCTTCCGTCGCTTTCTCTTCAATGGCTTCAATGCCAATGAGACGCGCAACCACGCCGTTTGTCAGTTCGATCATCGTTGGCGACAACACGGTTTTGAGACGCGCATACTCAATCGGACGGGCTGGATCATCGCTATGCACTTTTGAGCCGAAAGAGAGCGCTCTGGGGTCAATTTTCTTGTCGAACCTCACGGGGTCTTTGAAGACGTAGGGAAGCGCGTTGATATGCTCGGAAAAATCCAAATCCTCGCGGCGCGGTTTGAGCGCTTCAAACGAGACTTGCTCAAAGACATCGGTTTGACCAATGCCGAGTTTTTCTGCGATGATGGGGAGAAACTGCTCATTCGCTTCGTAGCCAATGGAGTGTCGTCCCAAGCGGCGCGCGGCGAGCGAGGTCGTGCCGCTTCCGAGAAACGGGTCTAAAACCGTCTCGCCCACGAAACTAAACATCTTGATAAGGCGGCGTGGCAATTCTTCGGGAAACATTGCCAGATGCTTGTCTTGCCTTTCGCCCGCGAAAGTCCAATGTCCCGAAAAGTATTCGTTCCATTCTTCGGGCGTGAGTTTGGAACGCTCTTTTGTTTCACGACTTACTTTTGGGGGCGCGCCGCCTTTTTTGAAGAGCAAGATGTATTCGTAGTCGATTTTCACGACGCCGTTGCGAGGATAGGGAAAAGACCCCATCACCGCGCCGCCGCCCGTCGTGTTGCACGTCGTAACCTTTTGCCAGATGATTTTGCCCATATAGTCAAAGCCAATCGCTTCGCAGAACTTGATGATTTCGGCGTGAATGGGCATTACTTTGTAACGCCCGTAATAGACGGCGCGCGCGAATTGGTCGCCAATGTTGACGCACAAACGACAACCGTTATGCAAAACGCGATAGCACTCTTTCCAAACGAGATTGAGATGGTTGATGTAATCTTCGTAGCTATCGTTGAAGCCAATTTGATTGGGCGAGCCGTAGTCTTTGAGTTGCCAATAGGGCGGCGACGTGACGACGAGATGCACGGATTCGTTGGGAACTTCCAACATTCGCCGCGAATCCGCGAAAATGATCTTGTGTTGAGTCATTTGAAAAAACGCATTGCTGTCGTTGCGCCCGAATATACGCCGTTACATGATCGTTTGCGCGTCAATGTCGATATCGACTTTGACCGCGCTTGACGAGACGCGCTGACGAAACTGACGCTGAACGGCGCGAACCGTCTGCTTCAAGAGCCTTGCGCCGCCTTTTTGCTTGACGAGCAATTGATAGCGAAACCGATGCTTGATTTTGGCGATGACGGCGGGCGCAGGTCCGAGCAATTCAAACTTTTCCTTGTCTAGCGCGCCTTCCAAAAGGTCGCGGAACGTTCGCGCCGCTTGGCTCACCTCCAATTCCGCCTTGCCTGAAAACTCGAACTTCGCAAGCCGAACAAACGGCGGATAGCCCGCCATTTGACGCTCTTTGGCTTCATACTCGAAGAAATGCGCGTAATCGTTGCGCAGGACGTAGCGAAACACGTCGCTTTGCAAGTTGATGACTTGCAAATACACCTCGCCTTTTTTTTGCGAGCGACCTGCCCTGCCTGCGACTTGCGACAAGAGCGAATAAAGCCGCTCGCCCGCGCGAAAGTCGGGAAGAGACAAGCCAATGTCGGCAAGAATCGCCCCGACGAGCGTGACGTTTGGGAAGTCCAGTCCCTTCGCCACCATTTGCGTGCCGAGCAAAATTCGCGCTTTGCCTTCTTGAAACTCTCGCAGAAGTTTCGCGTGCGCGCCCTTCGAGCCTGTGGTGTCCAAGTCCATTCGCAGAATTTTCTCGTTGGGAAAAAGGCGTTGAAGTTCTTGCTCGACTTTTTCCGTGCCGCCCGATTTGTAGAGCAATTCCGACGAGCCACAGGTTTTGCATCGCTTGGGCGCGTCTTCCGTTCTGCCGCAATAGTGGCAACGAAGGTGATTTTCTTTGAGATGAAAGACCATCGTCACGTGGCAAGCGGGGCAAACGTAAATCGCGCCGCAACCACCGCATTGAACGCTTCCCGCGTAACCGCGTCGATTTTGGAACAGAATCACCTGCTCGTTTCTGTCGAGCCGTTTTTGAATTTCAAAGAAGAGCGTCTCGGAAATCGAGGGCGAGATTTTGTTTTCCTTCGGCAGCCAGATGAGCTTGATGTCGGGCGGCGTCGCGCCGTCGGCGCGTTTGGAGAGCGTGAGCAGTTCGTATTTGCCCGTCGTCGCGTTGTGGTAGGATTCAAGCGAGGGCGTGGCTGAACCCAAAAGGCAAACGGCGCCTTCAAACTTGGCGCGCATCACCGCCACGTCGCGGGCGTGATAACGCGGCGCGACATCGAACTGCTTGTAGGTCGATTCGTGCTCTTCATCGACGACGATCAAGCCCACGTTTTCGAGCGGCGCGAAGACCGCCGAGCGCGGACCGAGCGCGATTTGCGCCGCGCCGCGCTTCAAACTTTGCCACGCCTCGAGTTTTTCCGCGTCGCTCATCGCGCTATGCAGAACCCGAACCTTGTCGCCAAAATGCGCCCGAAAGCGCGACGCGGTCTGCGGCGTGAGCGAAATTTCGGGCACGAGCGCGATGGCGGTTTTCCCCATTTCAAGCGTCTTGCGCATCGCCTCGATGTAAATCCAAGTCTTGCCGCTTCCCGTAACGCCGTGCAAAAGAAAGGTTTGGAACGCTTGCGCTTCGAGCGCGCGGTGAATTTTGGCGATGGCAACCTTTTGCTCCTCTGCGTAATCGATGCGCTTGGGCGGATCGATGAAGCCGTCGGAAAATATCGTCTTCACCTCCGCTTTTTCGCTCGTCAGAACGCCTTTCTCCACGAGGGGTTTGAGACTTGCGGCGGCAACGCCCAACTCTTCGGGGAAAAATTTGGAGCGATCGAGCGCGAAGATTTTTTCCAAAATCGCCCGCTGTTTCGGCGAGCGTTTGAGCGAAGCGAGAAGTTCGATTTTCTCCTGCTCTGAAAATTCTCGTTGGAGAACAAACGCCGTTTTGAGTTTGGCTTTGGCTTTTTGGACGTAGGTCTTTTTGACTTCAATCAAGCCGATGCGTCGCAATTCCGACAGCGCGAGCCTCAAATGCTTCGAGCCGACGCGCCGCTCCAACTGTTTCACCGTAAGGCTCTTCTCGCGCGAAAGAACCTGAACGATGTTTCGGCGCAGTTCGGTCTTGACGATTTTTTCGTCGGGCGATTGCAACGCGAACTCGCAAAGCGTTACCGTTTCTTTGGGACGAATGCGCATGGCGGCGGGAAGCGCGGCGTAGATGGCTTCAATTGGATAGGCGACGTAGTAATCGGCAATCCACTCGGCAAGGCGCATCAAGACGGGCGAGAGCGCAGGCTCGCCGTCATCGAAAACGTCGTGAATCTCGCCAATGACGGCTTCGTCGTCGCGCTCCGAAATCGAGCTCACGAAGCCCAAACGTTCTTTTTTGTTCGCGCCGCGTCCAAACGCCACGAGAACGCGCGAACCGACGCGAATCATCTCCGCGAATTCTTCGGGAACGCGATACGGATAGGAACTATCGCTGAACGATTGCTCCACGAAAACGCATGCGACTTTGACATTCATAACGACTCTGCGACTGAAAGCGGAACAAACGCGCTTCGCAAAATTTGAAGTTTTGAATTTGGCAAACGCGACGCGCCATCGACGATGTCGGGCGGCGCGGATATTGGCGCCAGCCGCCTTCGCCGTTCTGGCTTCAAGGGCGAGAGATGAACGGGGGACGGTGAAGCGCGACGTTCAATTCAACTTGAACTCCACATAGATGACCGCCGCGCTGGCGACGGGCTTGCCGTTGAGCGTCGCAGGCTTGAACTTGACGTCTTCGCTTAGAACGCGAAACACTTCCTCGCTGAACATCGAGTCGGTGGCTTTGAGAATGAGGACTTTGGTGGGATTGCCGTTCTGGTCGACGCTCACCTTGGCGATTACGCCGCCTTGCAACCCTTTGGCGCGCGCGGCTTCGGGGTAAATGATTTTGCGATTGATGGTTTCCATTCCGCCCAGAACTTCGGGCTTCGTATCCACTTTCGCCGCGTCGCTGGCTTCAACCGCTTTCGCCGCCTCGACGGACTTGGAAAGACCCTCGTCTTTGGCGATGTCTTCGTCGGAAACGGTTTGAGTTTGCGCCTCCTCCGTTTCCTCTTCCTCCGCGGTTTGCGTCTGCGTTTGGGATTCGGCGGATTTGGTTTGTTCGGGTTTCTTGGCGGCGGTCGCGGGCTTTGGCTTCGGAGTCGCTCTCGTTTCCGCTTTGGCTTGCTTGGCGGCGAGCGCGGGTTCGCTTTCTTTGAGTTTGATGTCTAATCGAAGCGTGGCGGAAGCGATGTCAACGTGCCTTTCCCACAGGGGCAATCCGCGCCGAAACGCCTTGACGGTGTATTTGCCCGTGGGCACGCTCAAAAACGTGAAGTAGCCCATCGAGTTGCTGATCGAGGCTTGGGCGTGACTTCCGTTGACCACGTAAATCGTTACGGCAGGAATGGGGTTGTTGTCCGCGTCCAACACGCGCCCCAACATTCGTCCCGTCTGCGCCGAAACGCTCGAACAGGCAAGCAAGAAAAGACCAATCAGAACGTAACGCATTGCGGATTCGGGTTGCATTAAAGACGAAATTACGAATTTTTCGCCGCTTCGCAACGCGCAAGCGCGCCGACGGCGTTCTGCAAAAACTGCGTCGCAATGGATTGCATCTTGCTTTTCATCTGCGCCGACATAAACGCCTCGCCCATCAACGCGCCAAGCGGGTGCAACTCCGCGCCCGACTGGCGATGAAGTTCGATCGTCAAATCCATCGTTACGAACGTTTGTTCGGGGGCGATGGCTTCGAAAGCGAGCGAACAATCCATCATGTTTGGCTGTCCGTTGCGCAACGCGCTGTGATAAAACGTGTCGCCCTCTTTGCGATACTGGGTGAGAATGCGCAGTTTGATTGGCGCGGCGAGCGGCATTGGAATTTCATACTCCCACTCGTAAAGCGGTCGCCCGTCTTGGCTCTCGCCGTGCGGTCGCACGGCGTTGACGTGCGGCATGTATCGCTCGAAGGTCTTTGGGTTTGCGAGAAATTCCATCAGGCGAGATTTTTCGACGGGCACGTCGTAGACGGCGCGAATCCGACCGCCTACGCAGAACGCAGCGGCTTGCATAGTCCGAAGCGAATTGGATTGGTTGGCGAATCCTTCGAACTTCGCGTCGCGACTAAATTACGAAAAACTTATGCGCAAACTCACGCTTCGCAAAAACGAAGAACGGCGCTTGCTGGCGGGGCATCAGTGGATTTTCAGCAACGAACTCGCAGAGATTCCCAAAGACATTCCCGCAGGCGAAGTCGTCTCGCTCTATTCGCACTCGAAGAAGTTTCTGGGCGTGGGTTTCTTCAATCCGCGCTCGCTCATCGCGTTCCGATTGCTGTCGCGCTCCGAAGAAGACGTCTCGCGGGAGTTTTTTGAAGCGCGTTTCCGAGCCGCGCTCGAACTGCGCAAGAAAATTTACCCCGACAAGAAAACCAACGCTTTTCGCCTCGTTCACGCCGAAAGCGATCATCTGTCGGGTTTAATCGTCGACAAGTTCGATTCCGTGTTGTCGGTTCAAACGTTCTCGGCGGGAATGGAACGACTCTTGCCCGAAATTTGCGAAGCGTTGCAGACGATCTTTTCGCCGTCGGCGATCGTCATTCGCAACGAATCGGAACTGCGCGCGCTTGAAGGATTGGAGCGATACAAACGCTTGGAACGCGGCGCGCTCGAAGGCAAGGTCGAGATTTGCGACGACGATTTGTTCTATCTCGTCGATGCGATGAACGGGCACAAAACGGGCTTTTTTTTGGACCAACGCGAAAACCGCAAGAAGATTCGCGCGTTGGCTCAAAACGCCGACGCGCTCGATGTCTTCGCCAGCGATGGCGGCTTTGCGCTCAACGCCTGCAAGGCGGGCGCAAGAAGCGTTTTGGCGATCGATTCTTCCGAAGACGCGCTCGCTCGCGCCGTCGCCAACGCCGAGCGCAACGGCTTCAGACAACTCGAAACGCTCAAAGCCGACGCCTTCGAAGCGTTGGAAGCGCTCGCAAAAGAAGGTCGACGCTTCGATCTCGTAACGCTCGACCCGCCAAGCCTGACGAAATCAAAGAAAAACGTGCCGACCGCGCTTCAAGCGTATCGCAAACTCAACCGTTTGGCGCTCTCGCTCGTCAAGCCCGGAGGCTTTTTGGCGACGTCGTCATGTTCGCATCACGTCGACGAGGCGGAGTTTTTCAACGTCGTGCAGAGAGCGAGCCTCGACGCGAAGCGCGAGATCGCGTTGCTGGAAAAATCGTCGCAAGCGCCCGACCATCCGATTTTGCTCTCGATGCCCGAAACGAAGTATTTGAAGTTCGGATTGTTTGCGGTGCGTTGAGCGCGCCGCGAAAACGATTTCGACGTATCTTGCCGCGGCAGCGCCGATGGGCGCGACCCAGCGGGAAAAGTCGCCAAAAAATGATCGCCAAGACCGAAATTTTCGATCTGCCGCTCGAAGTGATTTCAAACGAGCGTCTCTCGCGCAGCGTCAATGTGATTGCGCTCCGCGCGCCCGAACTCGCGCCGCGTTTCAAGGCGGGGCAGTTCTTGGAAATCAAAACGAGCGATTCGCTCTTTCCGCTTTTGCGCCGCCCGTTCAGCGCGCATCGCGTTTCGGACGGAACGATCGAGATTATGAACAAAGTGGTGGGCGTTGGCACGAGAGCGCTCTACGACGTCGAGGCGGGCGAGAAGTTGCAAACGCTCGCGCCGCTCGGCAATGCGTTTGGCTACGACAAAACGGATTTCGATTTGGCGATTTTGATTTCGGGCGGAATTGGCGTGGCGCCAATGGCGATGCTCGAAGACGCTCTGCGCGCGCGCGGAAAAGAGGTCTTGAACATCGTCGGCGCAAGAACGGCGGAAGAGCTCGTCGCGCGACATCTTTCCAACGTGCGTCTCGCCACCGACGACGGCACGGCGGGCTTCAAGGGCAATGTCGTCGAGCTGTTTGAAAAACTTTTGCCCTCGCTCGAAAGCAAACGCTTGCGCGCGTTCGCTTGCGGACCGAACCCAATGCTCAACGCGCTGTCGAAGTTCTGCAACGCGCGAGCGATTCCGTGCGAAGTCTCGATCGAATCGACGATGGGGTGCGGCGTCGGCATTTGCTACGGATGCCCGATTCGCGTTAGGGATTCGAGCGGGAAAATGCGCTACGAACTCTTGTGCCAATACGGAAGCGTCGTCGATGCGCGAGAAATCGTCTTCGACGAGTAGCGTTTGAGGTCGCTCTCGCTCTCTGCCTTGCCGAAAACGATACGCGAGCGGGCGTTATATTCGCGCTATGAAAGAAGGCGTCCGCTTCCGATATGCGTTGTTCCTCGCGCTTCTCGTCAGCGAGATTCTGCATCTTTCCCTCGACATTGGGCTGTTCTACGCGGGCGACGCGAAGCCGTATTTGATTTCGCTCGGAATTTTGTTCGTCAAGGACGCGCTCGCATGCGTGGCGGCGGGCGCGATGTATCTGTTGATTCGCCGACAACTTCAAGCCAGCGCGCAACCTGACGCGCCTTTTTGGGTCGCGCCCGAAGACGCCTTCAAGCGCGGCGCGTCGCTCATCGCGCTCAACGTCGCGCTCATTGCCATTTACGGCAGGCTCTTCGAGCCGAGCGATTTCAACCCCGAAGACGAGATTCTCGCCGTCGCGCCCCAAAGCGTCTATACGGCGTTCAAGACGCATCTGTCGTTTCTGACGTTTGGCGCGTATCTCTTGGCGATGTTCGTCGTCATTGAGCGGCTGATTCTCTTTCGCCGAGCGAGGAACACGAAGGTCAACTTCATTCTGATGGCGACGTCGCTCGCGCTGGGCGCGGTGGCGACGTTTGGCGCAAGAAAAGGCGACGCGCTCAATTTGGTGGCAATCGCGTTTTTGAGCGTCGCGGGCTTGATGATGATCGTCAATCTCTTCCGCCTGTCGTGGATTTTGCCGATTCGGCGCGACGAGAAAATCCGCGCGTTGTTTCTCGCCCCCGTCATCATCGGCGGCGTCGCGATCGCGATGAACGCGCTGCGCATCGACGAGCATTTCGCGGCGCATAGTTTCGCCGTCTCCATTTTCCTCAAAGGCGTGGCGATTTTTTGCTCGCTCTATCTCGTGGTAACGCTGTTCAGCTTGCTCTTCTATCTGCCCGCTTCCGAAGCCTACGAGCGCAAGTCGATCGAGGTCAGGAACCTTTACGCGATGAGCAAGTTCATCACCGACGTCTTGGAGGAGGAAAAAATCTACGACTCTCTCGTCGGTTACGCGCGCGACGCTTTTGGCGCGTCGAGCTTGGCGTGGTTCGATTTGCATTGCCCCTACGACGAAACGACGCGCGCGGGCGAAAGCGCGGCGATGGCGAAACTTCCGAACTTGCGATGGAAAAATCAAAACGGGTGTTTCAAGACGGTCGCGCAGCAGAACGTTTCCCTCGATGAAATTCATCGCTTTTCAAGCAAAGCGGAGTTCGTTTGGAGAGAAATCGCCGAGAGGGCAAGCGTCGTGCGCATCGACGACGTCAAGAACGACGAGCGACTTGGCGCGTCGCCCTCGGCGGTGAAGAACTTTTTGCGCCGCTTCAAGCGCGACTCGAACTCGTCGGAACGCATCGTCTCGTTCATCGCCGTGCCGCTCGTCGCGCGAAACAAACTGATGGGCGCGCTGTGCGTCGCAAAGGATTACGAGCACGGCTTCGTCAAGGAAGACATCGAACTCATTGCGACGTTTGCCGACCAAGCCGCCCTCGCCATCGATAACGCGCGGCTCATTCGCGCGCTCATCGACAAGGAGCGTCTGCAACAAGAATTGCTCGTGGCGCAAAAAATTCAACTGCGACTCTTGCCGCAGACGCAACCGAAGGCGAGCGGTTTCGAAGTGGACGGCGTGTCGTATCCCGCTTACGAGGTCGGCGGCGATTATTACGACTACGTGCCCATCGGAGACGACGAAAGGCGCATCGGAGTCATCGTTGCCGACGTGTCGGGCAAGGGGACTTCGGCGGCGTTTTACATGGCAGAACTCAAAGGCGTCGTGCAATCGCTGGCGCGCATTTATCCCGATTCCCCAAAGGAATTTCTGTGCCGCGCCAACGAAACGATTTCGCGCGGCTTGGAAAAAGGCTCGTTCATCAGCGCCATCTACGGCATCGTCGATACGGAACGCAAGTCGCTGCATCTTTCAAACGCGGGGCATTGTCCCGCCATCGTCGTTCAAGGCGACGAGGCGCGATTCATCGAAATCAAAGGGCTTGCGCTTGGTCTGGACAAAGGCGCGATTTTCTCGAAGAACATCCGCGAAACCCGCATCGATTTGAACGAGGGCGACGTCGTCGTCTTCTACACCGACGGCGTCGTCGAAGCCATCGACAAAAACAACGAGCTGTTCGGATACTGGCGCTTGGCGGAAGTGGCGCGACATTCGCGGCGAAAAAGCGCGAGCGAAATCAAAAATGATATATTTAACGCCGTCAACGCCTTTACGAACGACGGCGGCGCCGTGCGAGACGACTTGACCATCGTCGTGCTCAAACGCCTTGCCGCTTGACAAACTCGACTCGAAATCTCAAACGCCAACGCGCGATATGGCAACCTTCAACGCTTCCGTCCGCGAATCGGGCAAAACCAGCGTCATCGACGTCAGCGGCGACCTTGATGCGCACACCGCCGTTCAGTTGGAGCGCGTCTTTGAAAAACTCATCTCGGAACAGCGCGCCAACATCGTCGTCAATTTCTCGAACCTCAACTACATTTCAAGCGCGGGCTTGGGGGTCTTTATGGCGTTCATCGACGAGGTTCGCTCGAAAGGCGGCGACATCAAATTCGCCAACATGCCCGAAAAAATCTACCAAATCTTCGATCTGCTCGGCTTCCCGTCGCTCTACGAGATCTACGACGACGAGAAAAAAGCCATCGAGAAATTTCAAACAAACGCCTCGTAGCGCGCGACAACTCGAAAACGACTCGGCGAATGGCAGAAGCATTCAAGGCGGAACTGACGGTGAGGAGCGACGTCGAGGAGCTCGAAAAAGTCCGCGACTTCGTGTCGCAAGCGGCAAAACGCTTCGGCTTCGAAGAGCGCGACGGCTACAACATCGTCCTCGCCGTCGACGAAGCGTGCTCCAACATCATTCGGCACGGCTACGACCAAAACGCCAACGCCAAACTGCGCATCGCCATCGAGACCATCGGCGACTCCTTCGTGGTTACTCTCAACGACAGCGGCAAAACCTACGACCTTCGCTTGCATCAATTGCCCGACATGCCCGCCCATCTCGCCGCCCGAAAGCGAGGCGGGTTGGGCATTATGCTCATTCGCTCCCTCGTCGACGACGTCGAGTATGAACGAATCGACGGCGAAAACAAACTCGTGCTCATCAAGCGCCGTCCCGCCTCTCGCTAAACCATTGCGAGTTCCGCTTCTCGCATTCCCCGAACCGCGTTGCAAATCCAGATGCGATCCGCGCTTAACAAATCGTCCAACGTCAAAACGCGCTCGCTCGCGTTCGAATGCGTTTCCAAAACGAAGGCGCGATAAACGCCCGCCAAAATTCCCGCCGAAACGGGCGGCGTGAAAAGCCTGCCGTTCCGCTCGATGAAGACGTTGCTGATCGCGCCTTCGGCAAGCTCGCCGCGCTCGTTGAGAAACAGGAAATCCGCAAGCCCCAACTCGCGCGCCAACGCGCTCGCCTCGTCGTAGAGCGGTCGATGCGTCGTTTTGTGATAAAAAAACTTGTCGGCGGAATTCGCGCGCTTTTCCGCAACGGCGACTCTCAAACGCTCGCCGCGATCGAGCGGCTCAACGAGCGAATGAGAAATTTCGATTCGCCCCGATCGTTCAAGAAGAACGCGCACCTTGTAGAGCCGCGCCGAGTCGAGCGATCGAGCGTAGTCGAAGAGCCGCGAGCGAATCTCGGATTCGTCGCAACGAAAATCGAAGTATCGAGCGGAGTCTTTCAGGCGCGCAAGGTGCTTTTCGAGCAGGCAAAACCCTCCGCAGAACTTGATGGATTCGATGAGCGCGAACTCCTCGACGGGTTTGGAGAGAAAGTTCGCTTTGAGCAAGCATTCGTCGTATTCGATATCCTGCGCGGAATCGATCGTAACGCCGCTTCCGATTCCCATTTCTCCGACGGATTGGCTGACGAGCAAGGTGCGAATCGCCACGCTGAAACAGGCTTCTTTTTGAGGCGACACGTAGCCAATCGCGCCCGTGTATACGCCGCGCGGTTCGGCTTCAAGCTCGGAGATGATGTCCATCGCGCGAATTTTCGGCGCGCCCGTAATCGAGCCGCACGGAAAAAGGGCGCGAAATATCTCTTTGAGCGAAACGCCTTCTTTCAACTTGCCGCGCGCCGTCGAGGTCATTTGAAACAGGGTCGGAAAACGCTCGATGTCGAAAAGGCTCGGAACGCAAACGGAGCCAAGCTCGCAGATTCGCCCAATGTCGTTGCGAATCAGGTCGAGAATCATCAAGTTTTCGGCGCGATTTTTTTCGTCGCTTTTGAGCCACGTGGCGATGGCGTCGTCTTCGGCGTTGGCGCGTCCGCGCGCGGCGGTGCCTTTCATCGGCTTGGACTCAATCGAGCCGTTTTGAAGGCGAAAGAAAAGTTCGGGCGAAAACGAAAGAACGGCGCGCTCGCCCAAGTTGATGAACGCGGCGTAGGGAACGGGCTGTTTTCGGCGCAAAACGTCGTAGAGCGAAAGCCAATCGCCCTCGAACTCAAACGAAAGCTTGCCCGTGAAGTTGATCTGATAGACGTCGCCCGATTGAATGTAGTCGATGATGCGCCGAATCGCGGCGGCGTAGTCGCGTCTCGAAACGCGGAACTGAACGTTTTTGATCGTCGCGCGCGCGTTGGCGTTTTCTCCGAACTCAAACGGCTCGGGCGCGTCGTATTCGCCAAACCAAACGAGAGGAAGCGAACTCGGCTTGAAGAGACGACGAAGCTTTTTCTCGAAGGCAAAGCCCGCTTCGTAAGCGACAAAGCCCGCAAGCCACTTTCCGCGACGAAGCGCGTCCTCCATCGCGTCAAACGCAGGCTCGACCTCTTCGAGCGAATTGGCTCGCGCGATGGAACGTGGCTGGCGAAACAGAAAAGACCGTTGATTCCGCTCGTCTCGCTTGACGCTCTCCAAAAGAACGCTGAACGGTTCGCAAAGCGGATGAGTCATCGCGCTAACGATGGTTTGAGACGCATTGACGTCGACAAATTTAGGTTGCGTTGACAAAAGCGCATGAGCCGGGATTGAACCGCTCAACTCTCGTTTCTCGCCCCGGCGTTCCTCTGAAATGGAATTCTTCGCTTCGTTCAGAATGAGCGTGGCTTCTCGCCTCGTTCGAGCGTGGCGGGGGCGAATCATCAACGCGAAGGCAACCGCTTTTGCGCGGAAAATCGCCGATTTTTGCCTATTATTGCGGGCTTTGGGCAACCAACAAAGCGCATTTCTTTGACATTGAAGAAGATCGTTATCGCCATAGACGGACCCGCCGCGTCAGGCAAAAGCACGACGGCGAAATTGCTCGCCCAAAAACTCGGCTATGTCTACATCGACACGGGCGCGATGTATCGCGCCTTCGCCTTGAAAGCCCTGACGCAAGACGTTTTGGAGCGATTGCAAACCGACGAGGCGTTTCTTCGTCAGTTCGTCGATTCCACCGACGTGCGCCTGTCGGAATCGTCGGTTTGGCTCGATGGCAAAGACGTCACGACGGAAATACGAACCAATGACGTCTCGAAGTCCGTCAGCAAGGTGAGCGCGCTCAAAGCCGTGCGCGAGAAACTTTCGGCGATTCAAAAAAAGTTGGGAGAAGCCAAAGGCGTCGTGATGGACGGGCGCGACATCGGCACGGCGATTTTTCCAAACGCCGAACTTAAAATCTATATGCTCGCCTCCGTCCAAGAACGCGCCAAACGCCGATACGCCGAACTCAAAGCCAAGAACGCCGAACTTGGCGTAACGATCGAAGAACTCGAAGCGGAAATCCGTCGGCGCGACGAGGAGGATATGAACCGCGCCGTGTCGCCGCTTCGCAAAGCCGACGACGCGATCGAGCTGGATACTTCCGCGCTCACGATCGAAGAGCAAGTCGAGCGCATCTACAAATTAGCGTTGGAAAAAATAAACGATTGCAAAGGAGCCGTTCAATGAAAGTCACCGTGGATTCGCAATCGGGATTTTGCTTTGGCGTGCAGTTCGCCATCGAGATGGCGGAAGCCGAACTTGCCGAAAACGGTTCGTTGTATTCGCTCGGCGACGTCGTGCATAACGCCGTCGAAGTCGAGCGACTCAACAAAATGGGGCTGAAAACCATCACGAAGGACGAGTTCAAAACGCTCTCAAACGCAAAGGTGTTGATTCGCGCGCACGGCGAACCGCCCGAAACCTACAAGTTCGCAATGGAGAACAACATCGAGCTCATCGATGCTTCCTGCCCCGTCGTGCTCAAATTGCAACGCCGCGTGAAAGATTTTTACGACGAAGGCTATCAAATTTTGATTTACGGCAAAAAAGAACACGCCGAGGTCGTGGGCGTGAACGGTCAATGCAACAACGAAGCCATCGTGATTCGCAACGCGGATTTGAGCGATCCGAGCGAAATCGCGCCGATTGATTTCAAGCGCAAGACCGTGCTGTTCACGCAAACGACGCAGGATACCAAAGGCTTCTACCAACTGCGCGACAATCTCAAACGGCTCTTCGCCGAAAAGAACGCGAGCGAAAACTTCGACGAAGCCGCCACCAACGCCGAAGCCGTCGAGTTCCTCGCCAAAGACACGATTTGCCGACAAGTGTC
Source organism: Chloroherpetonaceae bacterium (assembly GCA_025055975.1). Taxonomy (GTDB): domain Bacteria; phylum Bacteroidota; class Chlorobiia; order Chlorobiales; family Thermochlorobacteraceae; genus JANWWM01. The sequence continues at coordinate 98,543 of JANWWM010000025.1, forward strand.
GGGACGCGACGAAAAACTGACGAAGTTCGCCGCGCAGAACGAGGTCATCGTCTTCGTCGCAGGCAGGAAAAGCTCCAACGGAAAAGCGCTGTTCGGCGTTTGCAAAGCCGCCAATCCGCGCGCCTACTTCATTGAGCGCGAAGACGAATTGCGAGCGGAGTGGTTTGTTCGAAGCGATGGCTCGCCCGTCGAGAGCGTCGGCGTGTGCGGCGCGACCTCGACGCCAATGTGGCAAATGGAACTCGTCGCCGACGCGATTCGCAAACGCTTCGCGCCCAAAGAAGCGGCGATGGCGCAAGTTTTGTCTCGTTAATTTCGTCAACCCAAACCCGCCCGATTTCGCTCTCTGAATCGGAAGCGGCAAAATCACAGGAGAGAGAAAGGCAACCAATGAGCGCTACAACGCAAGAAGCGACGCCGACGCTCAATTCGGCAAACGGCAACGGCGCGCCCGTCGCCAAAAAGCGAAAGCCCGTCAAGTTCTTCGCCGATTACAACGACGAAGAGCTCAAGCGGTTAGAGGCTCTCTATTCAGGCACGTTCAACGAGCTTACGGAAGGCGAGATCGTGAAGGGTCGCATCGTGTCCATCAACGAGAAAGACGTGACGATCGACGTTGGCTTGAAATCCGAGGGCATCGTGCCGCTGATGGAATTCAAAGACCCCGCCTCGCTCAAAGTCGGCGACGAAGTCGAGGTCTATCTCGAAAGCATTGAGGACAAGATGGGGCAACTCATTCTCTCCAAGCGCAAAGCCGACACGATGCGCATCTGGGAGAAGATTTACGAGTCGCTCGACAAGGGCACGATCATCACGGGCAAAATCACCAATCGCGTCAAGGGGGGAATGACCGTCTCGCTCAGCGGCGTGGAAGCCTTCTTGCCCGGCTCGCAAATCGACGTCAAGCCCGTGCGCGACTTCGACGCGCTCGTCGGTCAAACGATGGATTTCCGCGTCGTCAAAATCAACCCCATCACGCAAAACATCGTCGTCAGCCACAAGGTCATCATCGAGCAAGAATACGAGGCGCGTCGCAAGGAAATGCTCGCCAACATCAAAGTTGGAATGGTGCTCGAAGGCACGGTCAAAAACATCACCGACTTCGGCATCTTCGTCGACTTGGGCGGACTCGACGGCTTGGTGCACATCACCGACATCACTTGGGGACGCATCGCGCATCCGTCGGAAGCCGTCAAGCTCGACGACCCGATTAAAGTCGTCGTCATCGGCTACGACGAAACCAAACAGCGCGTCTCGCTCAGCATCAAGCACCTTACGCCAAAGCCGTGGCTGAACATCGAGGAAAAATACAAGCCCGGAATGCGCGTCAAAGGCAAGGTCGTTTCCATCACCGATTACGGCGTGTTCGTTGAAATCGAAAAAGGCATCGAGGGCTTGGTGCACATCTCCGAAATGTCTTGGACGCAACACATCAAGCACCCCAGCCAATTCGTAACGATGGGACAAGAAGTCGAGTGCGTCATTCTCAACATCATCAAGGAAGACGAGAAACTCTCGCTCTCGATGAAACAAGTCGAGGAAGATCCTTGGATCAAAATCGCCGAGAAATACGCGCCCGACACGGTTCACAAGGGCGTCATCCGCAACCTGACCGACTTTGGCGCATTCGTGGAATTGGAGCCGGGCATCGACGGTTTGGTGCACATCAGCGACCTTTCTTGGACGAAGAAGATCCGACACCCTGGCGAACTCGTCAAGAAGGGCGACGAAATCGAGGTCAAAGTGCTGAAAGTCGATGTCAAATCGCGTCGCATCGCGCTCGGACACAAGCAACTCACCGACGACCCGTGGAGCACGTTTGAAACCGTCTATGCCGTCGGCACGGAGCAAAGGGCGAAGATTACGCAAATCATCGAAAAAGGCGTGATTGTCGAGTTGCCTTTGGGCGTGGATGGCTTCGTGCCCGCCTCTCACCTGTTGCAAGGCGGCGTGCGCGATATGAACGCTTCGTTCAAGGTTGGCGACGAGCTGCCGCTCAAAGTCATCGAGTTCGACAAGGAAAATCGTCGCATCATTCTCTCCGCGCTCGAATACTTCAAGGGCAAGAGCAAAGAGGAAATCGAAGCCTATATGCAACAGCACCCCAACGAAAAGCAAAAGATCAAGGAAGCGACGGCGTCGCTCGACGTGCCGCCGCCCGCGCCCGAATCCTCCGTCGACGCGGACGCGCCGAAGGCGTAAGGTTTCGCCAAAACGCGCAAGGGCGGAAACATCCGCCCTTTTTGTTTTGGAGTTCGTTCTCGAAAGCGTCAAAAAACGAAGCGTTCTTCTCGCCATGCGAAAACACGAAACGCGGCTCAAAGTGCGCAGTTACGAACTCGATTTCTTTCAGCACGTCAACAACGCCGTCTATCTCAACTACATCGAACAGGCGCGCGTGGAACTGTTGCAGAGCGCGGGCTTTTCGCTCGAAGAATTTTTCGCGCAGAAAATTTTGCCCGTCGTCGTCAATGTCAACATCAACTATCGCCGTCCGTCGCGCCTGAACGACGAACTCGTGATTTTCACGCATGTCTCGCGCATCGGCACGTCGTCGTTTGCGATGCGGCACGAGGCTTACAACCTCACGAGCGGCAACGCGCCCTCGTTTGACGCGGACGTCACGCACGCCGTCATCGACATCGAGACGGGCAAATCCACGCCGATTCCCGACAGGCTTCGCCAACAACTTGCGTCGCTTCATCTCAAATGACGATTCTCGTTCTGAACGGTCCGAATCTTTCGCGCTTGGGCAAACGCGAACCGCATCTTTATGGCGCGCGCGCTCTTGCGGACATCAACCGCTCGCTTGCGGAAAGTTTCCCCGAAATTCAGTTTGAGTTTTTTCAAAGCGAGATTGAGGGCGAGTTGATTCGCAAGCTCTTTGAAGCGGAAGACGAGGGAAAGGTTCAAGGCGTTGCGCTAAACCCTGGCGCGTTGGCGCACACCTCGATCGCGCTACGCGACGCGATCGCGTCGATTCGCTTGCCCGTCGTGGAAGTTCACCTAACGAACGTGTTTGCGCGAGAGACGTTTCGACGACATTCCTTCGTTTCGGAGGTCTGCGTCGGCGTGATTTCGGGCTTCGGCGAGATGAGTTATCGCTTGGGCGTTCAAGCGTTGTTGTGGCGACTGCGCTCAGAGGTCGGCAAGTAGCGCGCGCGATTCGCGCTTGTTCTGCCTGTCGCCCGCCACGAGCATTGGCAGTTTCAAGGCGATTTCCAAATGCCGCTTGGCTTCCTCGATGCGTCCGAGCTTGAGCAAGGCTTTCGCGTAGGCGTTGCGATAGAAAATGACGTTGGGACTTTCGGCGACGGCTTTGGCAAGATGCTCCGCCGCTTGTTCGTAACTGCCTTCGGGAACGTCGCCGAAAAGCAACTTCGCAAAGGTTCGCTCAATGAAGCCAAGCCCCGCAAGTTCATAGTGCCAGATGCCCAAGACGGCATGCGCCATCGCGTTTTTGGAATCAAGCGCGAGGGCTTTGTCGGCGTAGCCCTTGATCTCCAAGCCAAGTTTGACTTTTTCCTTGTTGCCGCGAAAGAGCGCGAGTTGTCCCGTAACCTGCCCAAGACGCGCGTAGATGTCGGGATTTTCAGGCTCGCGCTTCAACGCCGCTTCGAGCGAGGCTTTGGCTTTGAGATACATCTCTTCTTGTTTGGCTTTCGGCAGTTCGTAACCGCCGTAGAAATAAGCGTCGGCAAGCTTGATGAAGACTTCCGCCGTCGCGCAGTCGTCTTTGACGGATTCGTAGAGCGCGATGGCGAGGGGATAATTGAAGGCGCGGTAAGCGGAATCGGCTTGCGCGAGCGCGTCGCGGGCGAAAAGCATTGGCGCGGAAAAAACGAAAAAAATCAGCAGAGGCGATATGAACGAAAGGCGCATTCGAACGCGCGTGAATGGTTTTGACGATGAAAAATCTTGGCGAATTGAATCGAGCGTGGCGCGAAGACCTTGCGCCTCTTAAACAAGGCGAATTTTCGTTTCCGTTCCTTGACGAAACGTCGCGCGGTTCATAGCCCCAATTCCTTTCTCAAGAAAATCGCGGTCGCGGAGCGTTCCGAGCGCGCCACTTCTTCGGGCGTTCCTTCGGCGATGATCATTCCGCCCTCCGCGCCGCCTTCGTAGCCCATATCGATGATCCAATCCGCTTGCTTGATGACGTCAAAATTGTGCTCGATGACGACGACCGTATTGCCCCTGTCGACGAGGCGTTGCAGCACATCGAGCAGATGTTGAACGTCCTGAAAGTGCAGTCCCGTCGTTGGCTCGTCCAAGATGTAGAGCGTTTTGCCCGTTTGCGTTTTGGCAAGTTCGGTCGAGAGCTTGATGCGTTGGGCTTCGCCGCCCGAAAGCGTCGTCGAGGATTGTCCCAATCGCAAGTAGCCCAAGCCGACGCTTCGCATCGTGTCGAGAATGCGCTTCATTCGCGGAAAATCTTGGAAAAATTCCGTCGCCTCGTCGACCGACATTTCGAGCGCGTCGGCGATGTTCTTGCCGCGATAATGAACTTGCAGCGTTTCGCGGTTGTAGCGCTTGCCTTTGCAGACGTCGCACGTCACGTAAACGTCGGGCAGGAAGTTCATCTCGATGCGTTTCACGCCGTCGCCTTCGCAGGCTTCGCATCGTCCCCCCTTGACGTTGAAACTGAATCGCCCCGCTTTGTAGCCTCTGATTTGCGATTCGGGCAACGAGGCGAAAAACTCTCGAATCAAGGTGAACAAGCCCGTGTAGGTCGCGGGATTCGAGCGCGGCGTTCTGCCAATCGGCGATTGGTCGATGTCAATCACTTTGTCGATGCGCTCAATGCCCGAAACGCTTTTGTAGGGGAGAATCGGCAATTTCGATCGATAGAAGCGATTGGCTAAAATCGGATAGAGCGTTTCGTTGATGAGAGACGATTTGCCCGAACCCGAAACGCCCGTAACGCAGACGAACTTTCCGAGCGGCAACCGAAGCGTGACGTTTTTGAGGTTGTGTCCCGAACAGCCTTCGAGCGTGATGAAATGCCCGTTGCCGTCGCGTCGCTTGGTTGGAACTTGGATTTTGAGTTCGCCCGAAAGATACTTGCCCGTAACGGAACTTGACGCGAGGTCTTGCGCCGCGCCTTGCGCGACGACTTGCCCGCCAAATTCGCCCGCCCCTGGACCCATATCGATGATCCAATCGGCGCGCTCCATCGTTTCCTTGTCGTGCTCGACGACGATGACCGTGTTGCCCAAGTCGCGCAGTTGAATCAGGGAGTCGATGAGTTTGGCGTTGTCGCGCTGATGCAGTCCAATCGAGGGTTCGTCCAAAACGTAAAGCACGCCCGTGAGTTGAGAGCCGAGTTGCGAAGCGAGCCGAATGCGTTGGGCTTCGCCGCCCGAAAGCGTCGTCGCGCTGCGCGAAAGCGATAGGTAGCCCAATCCGACATTGACGAGAAAGCCAAGCCGCTTGGTGATTTCGGCGAGAATCGGCGTGGCGATCGCAAGGTCCCTGCCCGAAAGTTTCGATGGAAGCGACTCGAAAAACGCCTTCGCCTCGACGACGGAAAGGTCGGAAACTTCGGCGATGTTTTTTTCATCGATGCGCACGAACAAACTTTCCTCGCGCAACCTTGCGCCCTTGCAAGCGGAGCAAGGACGTTTGCGCATAAAACTTTCCGCCCACTCGCGCGCCGACGCGGATTGCGAGTTTTCATAAACCGACTTCACGTAGTTCGCCACGCCGTCGAAACCGACGTCGTAAGAATACGAGCGCGACGCGAAGCCATAACTGATGGGAAACGTCTCCGTCGGCGAACCATAAATCAAAAGGTCGAAGACTTTTTTGGGCAAATCTTCAAGGGGCGTTTCGAGCGAGAAACCATATTTTTTCGCGATCGCTCTGATGACTTGCCATGTGTGATTGTTGCCTTCTCTGCCCAACGGAGCCAGACCGCCTTCGGCGATGGAAAGCGAGAGGTCGGGCGCGATCAGTTCCTCGGCGATTTCGCGCGTCTCCCCCAAGCCGTTGCACGTTGGGCACGCGCCGTAGGGCGAGTTGAAAGAAAAATGATTCGGCGCGAGTTCCTGCAACGAATGCGCGCTGTCGGAATACGCATAATTCTTGCTGAAATAAAGGTCGCGCGTTTTGCCGTTCTCTTGAACTTCGCAAATCAACGCGGCTTTGCTGTCGGAGAGTTTGAGGGCGAGCTCGATGGCGGTTCGGAGGCGATCTTTGATGTCGGGCGAAATGACGAAGCGATCGACGACGAGCTCGATGTCGTGCGTTTTGTAGCGATCGAGCTTCATTCCCTTTTTGAGTTCAATCGTTTCGCCGTCCACCCTTGCGCGAGCGAACCCGCGCTTCATCAGGTCTTCGAAGAGTTCGCGGTAATGCCCTTTGCGTCCCTCGACGAGCGGCGCGAGAATTTGCGCTTTCGTTTTTTCGGGAAGGGCGAGCACGGCGTTGAGAATGTCCTCTTCGCTCTGTCGCTCCAACTTGCGATTCGTTTTGGGGTCGTAGCGAACGCCGATTCTCGCCCACAGAAGTCGCATAAAGTCGTAAATCTCCGTAATCGTGCCGACGGTGGAGCGAGGCGAGCGCGAGGTCGTTTTTTGCTCAATGGAGATGACGGGCGAAAGCCCATCGATGAAATCGACGTCGGGACGTTCCATCGCGCCCGCGAACTGACGCGCGTAGGCGGAAAGCGTTTCCATAAATCGCCGCTGTCCTTCGGCGTAGATGGTATCGAACGCGAGGCTCGATTTGCCCGAACCCGAAAGCCCCGTGATGACGACGAGCTTGCCGCGAGGAATGTCGACATCGATGTTTTTGAGGTTGTGAACTTTCGCGCCTCGCACGACGATCGAAGCGAGTTCGGAAGCGACTTCGGGAATGCGCGCGTCCAATTCGGGCATTGACGAATGGGCGGAAAAAAATTGGAAAAGGCGAATATAGCGATTGCCCTTTTTCCCGCAACGCGACGCGCCGTTCAAAGCGGCTTGACGACTTTCTTTTCCTTGCTCGTCGGAATCGCGCCGCTTACGGATTCCTGAACGATGCGTTGCAATTCTTTGAGAAGTTTTTTCTTGACGAAATGCTGATGCGCGACCAGACTGATGCGCCGCGCGGGCACGGGATTGGCGAAGGGAACGAGGTTGCGTTTGTCCTCGTCGCGCAAATCGAGCGAAGCGAGGTAGGGAATGATGGTCGCGCCGCGATTGGCTTTCGTGATTTTGAGCAGGCTATCGATCGAGGCGGCTCTGAATTCGAGGTTGGCTTTCTTTTCGGCTTTTTTGTGCGAGAGGTCGCAGATGCGTTTGACTTGCGCGGCAAGGCAATGTTCGTCCTCCATTAGCCACAACTTCGCGTAATCGAGTTCTTCGGGGCTGACGGTCTTTTTGCGCTTTTCGGACGCGCAATCATAGACGAGAAACGGCTCGTAGAAAAGGTCGAGTTCGACAAGGCTGTCGTCGTGAAGCGGCGTGGCGAGAATGCCGATGTCGAGCGAGCGATTTTTCAAGGTGGCGACGATTTCCGCCGTCGTGATTTCGGTTACGACGACTTTGAGCTTCGGGAACGCGCTCGTGAATTTGAGCAGAAAGAGCGGCAACAAATACGGCGCGAGCGTCGGAATGATTCCGACTCGAATTTCCCCTTCCATTTCGCCCTTCAATTCCTGAACGAACGTTTTGAACGCCTCGACCTCTTTGGCGACGATGCGCAAGCGCTCGACGATTTGCTCGCCTTCGTGCGTGAGCGAGACGGGCTTGGTTTTGCGATTGAAAATTTTGATTCCAATCTCCTCTTCGAACCTCGCGATCATCGTGCTCAACGTCGACTGCGTAACGAAGCACTTTTCCGCCGCCGCCTCGAAATTTTTTAGGTCGACGACCGCCAAGACATACTGAAACTGCTGAATGTTCATTCGAGAGTTTTATTGATTTTTTCAATGTCGATATCAAAAATATCGTTTTTGTAAATAAACGTTTTTGCGCACTTTTGGGCGTTCAATTTTTTTCGACAACCAAAACCTTGAAGGTCATGAAAACGAAAATCGCATCGCTTCTCTTGGCGCTGATCGTGGTCGGCGCAGGCTTCGCGGCGAGCGCGCAAACGCTTGCCGACGGCGGCAAACGAAAAGAGCCCGCCGCTCAACCCAAAGCGTCTCTCTCGCAAAACGAGGAGAACGCGCAAATGTCGCTGTGTCCCTTCGGCTTCGACACGCTGAAGGCGAGCGGTCTCGTAACCATGCGCGAAGGCAACGTGAACCGCGATTGGTGGCCCAACCAACTCGATCTCAGCCCGCTTCGCCAGCATTCGTCGCTTTCGGACCCGATGGGACAAGGGTTCGACTATCGCGCCGCGTTCAATTCGCTCGACTACTACGCGCTCAAAAACGACATCAAAGCCCTCTTGAAACAATCGCAAGAGTGGTGGCCCGCCGACTACGGACACTACGGCGGATTGTTCATTCGGATGGCGTGGCACAGCGCGGGCACTTACCGCATCTTCGACGGTCGCGGCGGAGCGCGTTCAGGGCAACAACGCTTCGCGCCGCAAAACAGTTGGCCCGACAACGCGAACTTGGACAAGGCGCGTCGCCTGCTCTGGCCCATCAAGCAAAAATATGGCAACAAAATCTCTTGGGCGGACCTGATGATTCTCGCGGGCAACGTCGCGCTTGAAGACATGGGCTTCAAAACCATCGGCTTCGCGGGCGGACGCGAAGACGTTTGGGAAGCCGAACAAGTCTATTGGGGACCCGAAAAGAAGTGGCTCGACGACCAACGCTACGCCGAAGGGCGCAAACTTGAAAAACCGCTTGCCGCCGTGCAAATGGGGTTGATTTACGTCAATCCCGAAGGACCCAACGGCAATCCCGACCCCGTTGCCGCCGCCAAAGACATTCGTGAAACCTTCGGTCGAATGGGAATGAACGACGAGGAAACCGTCGCGCTCATCGCGGGCGGACACACGCTCGGCAAAACGCACGGCGCGGCGAGCGCGAGCTACGTCGGTCCCGAACCCGAAGCCGCTTCCATCGAAGAGCAAGGCTTGGGGTGGAGAAGTTCCTACAAATCGGGCAAAGGCGCCGACGCCATCACGTCGGGCTTGGAAGTCATTTGGACGCCAACGCCAACGCAATGGAATCACTCCTACTTCAAACTGCTCTTCGGAAACGAGTGGGAACTCACCACGAGTCCCGCAGGCGCCAAACAATGGGTCGCCAAGAACGCGCCCGCGATGATGCCCGATCCCTTCGACCCGAAAAAGAAACACAAGCCCACGATGCTGACGACCGACCTGTCGTTGCGCTTCGACCCCATCTATGAAAAAATCTCGCGCAAGTTTATGAACGACCCCAAAGCCTTCGAGCAAGCCTTCGCTCGAGCGTGGTTCAAACTCACGCACCGCGACATGGGACCGAAGACGACCTACCTCGGACCCGAAGCGCCAAAAGAAGATTTCTTGTGGCAAGACCCGATTCCGCCGCTCAATCACGAACTTGTCGATGAAAACGACATTCGCAACCTGAAAGCGAAAATTCTCTCGTCGGGTCTCTCCACGCGCGAACTCGTCTTGACGGCGTGGGCTTCGGCATCGACCTATCGACACTCCGACCGCCGTGGCGGCGCCAACGGCGCGCGCATTCGCCTCGAACCGCAAATCAATTGGGAAGCCAACAACCCCGCGCAACTGCGAAAAGTCTTGGCGGTCTATGAAAAAATCCAATCCGAGTTCAACGCCACGTCGGGCAAGAAGAAAATCTCCATCGCCGACTTGATCGTGCTTGGCGGAAACGCCGCCATTGAAGAAGCCGCCAAAAAAGCGGGCGTGCCCATCTCCGTTCCGTTCACGCCGGGCAGAATGGACGCGCTTCAATCGCAAACCGACGTCGCGGGAATGGCGGTTCTCGAGCCGATGGCGGACGGATTCCGCAACTACCAAAAGAAAGACTTGCCGCTTTTGCCCGAACAAATGCTCGTCGACAAAGCGCAACTCCTGCGCCTGACTCCGCCCGAAATGACCGTTCTCGTCGGGGGAATGCGCGTCCTCGACGCCAACTACGACGGCTCGAAGCACGGCGTTCTGACCGCCACGCCCGGCGTTCTGACCAACGACTTCTTCGTCAATCTCTTGGACATGAACAACTACTGGAAGGCGATTGACGACAAGAAGACGCTCTTCGAAATCCGCGACCGCAAAACCGACAAGGTCAAATGGACGGCGACGCGCGTCGACCTCATCTTCGGCTCTCATTCGGAACTGCGCGCGCTCGCGGAAGTCTATGGCTCGAGCGACGCGAAAGAAAAGTTCGTCAAAGATTTCGTCGCCGCTTGGACGAAGGTGATGAACTTGGATCGCTTCGACCTGTTGGCGAACAAGTAACGCTCGCTCCCCAAGGTCAAAAACGATTCGGCGGCGCAGGCGAAAGGCTTGCGCCGTTTTGTTTCGATGGCGCGCGCTTCCACTTCCAAAATTCTTTGTAAGGATTGATGGGCTTGGGCAAACCGTCTTTGCCGATTTGCAACACCATCAAATGCAGATGCGTGGGCGAGCGACGCTTGGCGGCATGAAAGCCCGTGCGCCCCACTTCGCCGATGGGCGAACCGCTCACGACGCACTCGCCCAACTCGACGAAAACGCTTCGCAAATGCGCGTAGTAGAAAATCCGCTTCGAGCTGGGGTCGTAAATCCAAACATACTTTCCGCCAAGCGAGCGACTCGTGTCGCGCCACTCGGTTCTGACTTCCACGACCACGCCGCTTGAAACGCTGACCACGCGAGCGGGAGCGCCCGTCTCGTCATCGAGTTCGTCTTGATTGTCGTCCAAGATGAAAATGTCGTGCGCGGGATGCGGATTGTGCTTGGTCTTGGCGAAGAAGTCAAAGCCGTAGGCGCGATAACCCTTGCCGTTGCCGCCGACCGCATGCGGCGAGTAGCCCTCGATGGGAAAGCGCCACTCGTTTCGGCTTGAAACGCCGCGATTCACTCGCGCGAAGTATTCGTCTAATTTCGGAATGATGGCTTTGAAAGCGGCGATCGCCGAATCCCTCGCGATCGCCTCGGCGCGAATGTTTTGCTGAAGCCTAACGAACTCCTCGCAAGGCGAGCGCTCGGAAACGAGAGACGAATCCAAAAAAACGAACAGAACGGCGGCGAGCATTTTCATCGACCAAATTTGGCGGCAAATTTAACTTGGCGACGGCAAGACGTTCGCCGCAACGCGCCGATGGCAAAGCCTTTCCGCGAGTTTCAACCCCGATTCTCCCGCGAGAATTGCCTATATTCCCGCAACCTATCCGACGCATCAAAAATGAACGACGCGCAGTTTGCCAGCCCAACGCTCGAGCGCTCGTTTGACGAAGCCCTGCAACGCGACGTGCGCTTGTTGGGAAACTTGTTGGGAAAAATTCTCATCGAGCAAGAGGGCGAAGCGTTCTTGGAACTCGAAGAAAAGATCCGCTTGCTCTGCAAAGAGATTCGTCAAAGCGGAAGCGATGAACGCCGAAAGGAGCTTGTCAAGCTCATCGATGACGTGTCCTTCCACGAAGCCGACAATTTGGTGCGCGCCTTTGGCACGTATTTTCATCTCGTCAACGTCGCCGAGCAATTTCACCAAGTTCGCTCGATGCGAAACGCCGAGAGCGCGCAAGGCGCGTTGGAAAACTCGATCGAGCAAACCATCGAAACTCTCGCTCAAAGCGGCGTGTCCGCCGAAGCCGTCCAAGAATTGCTCGACGGGCTTTCCATAGAGCCGACTCTGACCGCGCATCCGACCGAAGCCTTGCGCCACACGATTTTGCGCAAGCGTCGTCAAGTCGCGTTGTTTTTGGAACGACTTGAAAATCCGTCTCACACGCCGAAGGAGCGCGAGGAAATTATGGAGCAACTATCCGCGCTCATCGCGTCGCTGTGGCAAACCGACGAAGTGCGTTCCTCGAAGCTCACCGTTCAAGACGAGGTCGCGGGGCATCTTTACTACTTCGATCGCGTCTTTTTCGACGCGCTGCCAAGAGTGTATCGCTCGCTCGAGCTCGCGCTCAAAAAACATTATCCAAACGCGCGGTTTCGCGTGCCGCCGTTTCTGACGCTTCACTCTTGGACGGGAGGCGATCGCGACGGTCACCCCTTCGTGACGCACGCGGTTACGAAGGAAACGCTCGAAACGATGAAAGCCACCATTTTGCAAAAGTATTTGGCGGCGGTCGAGAACGCGATTCTGCATCTTTCCATCTCGACGGCGCGCGCGTCCATCTCGCCCGAACTCGCCGAATCCATCAGGCTCGACGAAGCGCGCTTCGGACGGGAAAGCATCGCAAACGAATGGGCGGGGCGCAATTACAACGAAGCCTATCGAATCAAACTGCGCTTCGTTTCCTATCGCCTCAAAAAAATGTTGGACGATCTAAGAAACGAAACCCATTCGGGCGTTGGCTACGAAAGCGAGCAAGAACTGCTCGACGATTTGCGCGTCGTTCACGAAAGCCTGATTCGCAACAAGGGCGAGCGCTTGGCGGAACTCATCACCGCGCCGCTCATTCGACAAGCGGAAATTTTCGGCTTCTCGTTCATCACGCTCGACATTCGCCAGCATGCGCGCAAGCAAGAAGCCGCGCTCGACGAAATCACCGAAGCGCTGCGATTGCTCCCGAAGCCCTATCGAGAGATGACCGAATCGGAGCGCGTGCAGTGGCTCGTCTCCGAACTCCGCTCGCGTCGCCCGATGATTCCCTACAAACTGACGTTCTCGGAAGAGACCAACGAACTCATCTTGACCTTTCGCCAAATCCGACGCTCGCTCGAAACCATCAGCAAGCGCGCCATCGATACCTACATCATCAGCGGCGCGGAAAGCGCCAGCGACGTGCTCGAAGGATTGCTCCTCGCCAAAGAGGCGGGTTTGTTCCGACATTTGCCCAACGACGACATCGAGTGCGACCTTCACGTCGTTCCGCTCTTCGAGACGATTTACGACCTTCGCCGAGCGGGCAGTTTGCTCGAAGAACTGTTCTCGCTGCCGATTTATCGCAAAGCCATCGCCGCGCGCGGCAACTTGCAAGAAGTGATGATTGGCTATTCGGATTCGAGCAAAGACGGCGGATTGATGGCGTCGAGTTGGGAGCTCTACAAGGCGCAAATCGCGCTCAAAGCGGTCGCCGACATTTTCGGCGTGAGCCTGAAACTCTTTCACGGACGGGGCGGAACGGTCGGACGTGGCGGCGGCTTGCCCGTGCATCAAGCCATCTTGGCGCAACCGCCGGGCACGGTCGGCGGAAAAATCAAAATCACCGAGCAGGGCGAAATCATCTCCGCCAAGTATATGCTTCCGCAAATCGCCGAGCGCAACCTCGAACTCGTCGTCTCCGCCGTGATGATGGCGAGCGTTTCGCCCAAAAAAACCGCGACGAAATTGGAATGGCGACACGCGCTCGAAACGATGTCGGTCGCTTCGATGAAAGCCTATCGACAGTTGGTTTATGAAAACGAAGACTTCCCGCTCTTTTTCCGCGAAGCGACTCCCATCGATGTGATTGAGCAGATGGAAATCGGCTCGCGCCCCTCGCGTCGCGCCGCGCGAGCGCGCATTGAAGACCTGCGCGCGATTCCGTGGGTCTTTTCGTGGATGCAAAATCGCGCCACGATGCCAAGTTGGTATGGCGTGGGGTCGGGCTTGCAAGCCGCTTTGGACAAGGGCATTCCGCTCGAACTCCTGCAAGAAATGCATGACGAGTGGGCGTTTTTCCGCTCGCTCATCGACAACGTGCAAATGATTTTGGCGAAGACCGACCTGCGCGTCGCCAAAGAATACGCCGCGCTCGTTTCCGACGCGGCAATGCGCGAAAAGTTCTTCTCTCAAATCGAGCGCGAGTTCGAGCTCACCAAAGCCAACGTGCTCGCCGTTACCAAGCAAAGCGAACTCTTGGAAAACAATCCCGCCTTGCTCAAATCGCTGCGACTCCGAGATCCCTACATCGACCCCATCAGTTACATTCAAGTCGCCGCGCTCAAACGCTACAGAAGCCAAACCAAAACCGACGAGGAAAAGCAAAAATATCTGACCCTGCTGCGCACGAGCGTCAATGGCGTAGCGGCGGGCATTCGCAACACGGGTTGACGAAAATGAACGCGAAAACCAAGCCCACCATCGACGACATTCTCGCCTCAATCCAAAAAGGCGAGCGGCTCGGCATTGAAGAAGCCTTGATTTTTCTCGCCTCGACGAAGAAAGCGATCGACCGAAGCGGAATGGAGCGATTCTTCGATGCCGCTCGCGCCGAAGCGCGCAAGCGACCCGCATGGCGACGTTTGGACGTGGAAACGATCGATCTCTCCAAAACCCCCGTCGAAGCGCTTGAAGAGCGCCTTCAAGCAAGCGACGCGGAACGAGCCTTTCTGCGCTTCCCCGCGTCGTTTTCAGCCGAAGAAATTTTTGACGCGATCGAGCGCGTCGCCAAACATTTGCCCGTCGGCGCGTTTTCGCCCAAAGAGATTCTCGACCGCTCGGCGAAGTTCAAAATGAAAGTGGCGGAATTTTGCAGAACGCTGGCGCTCGCGGGCTTGTCGTTTGCGTCGGGAAGATTCGATGCCAAAGGCGACGACCTTGCGACGATCGACGAAACGTTCAGCGCGCTGACGCAACTGGCGAAAGCGAAAATCAAAACGAGCGCTTGTTTGCCAATCTCGTTCAGCGAAGAAGAACAAGCCGCTCACCTCGCCAAACTGCGCGAGTTTCACGACCGAACCCAAGCCATTGATTTCGTCTTGCTCTACCTCGACGGAAAGTTCAGCGACAGAGGCTTGCTCCGCTCAATCGCCTTGATGCGCCTAATGCTCGACAATCTCGACGCGATTTCGCTTTCGGACTACGACCTTTCGCAAGAGAAGAAAATCGATGCCGAGCTTTTCCGACAATGCGTCGAGTTGGGGCTGAATCAATCTTGATTCACAAAATCGTTGCGACGGAAAGTTGATGTTGAACGCCAATCGCGCCAAGCGACGAGAAGGCGTAATCGAACTTGAACTTTTGCAACGCCACGCCAAGTCCCGCCGAAACGCCCGACAATCCAAGCGAGCCGCCAACGCTCAAATCTTGACGCGCTTTGTTGTTGTATCCGACGCGCAATCGCACGTGTTCGCTCAATAAAAACTCGCCGCCAATGACGAAGAATTTGAGCTTGTCGGCGACGGAGTTGGTCTTGTCGACAAGATTGACGAAGCCGACGCTCAAAACGAGCGGCAAGCCTTCCAGTTGCGTCGTCGCGCCTACGCGAACATCGAGCGGCAACGGCTCGGAAAGCCCGTCGTAAGAGGAAATTTGTTTGCCCACGTTGAGCGCGGAAACGCCGATTTGCAATTTTTCTTCGGGAATGTCGAGAAGCAATCCCGCGTCGAAGGCAAAGCCTGACGAAGAAAATTCCGCGATGACGGAGGAAATGAATTTGAGCGCGACGCCGCCGCGAAGCGAGCCGAAGGCAAATTTGCCAAGTTCGCGCCCGTAGCCGATTTGCAGGCACAAGTCGCCCGCCGTGAATTCGCCGATTTTGTTGCCTTGCGCGTCGGCTCTGGCAAAAGAGCCATAGTTGATGTAGGAAAGCCCAACGCCGAAATCCCCATAGCCATTGATGCTGCGCCCGTAAGCGATGAAGCCCGCGTTGATGTCCATCAAGTTTTTCTGAAAGCTAAACGAAGCGGATTTGTCGGTCTCGCTCGAAAGCGCCGCGGGGTTTTGAAACAAGGCGACGACGTCGCCTTTGAGCGAAACGCCATTGCCGCCCAACGCGGCGACGCGCGCGCTGCGGTCGAGACGCAAAAAATCATAAACGGCGGTTTGCGCCAAAAGCGAAAGCGAAACCGATGAAAGCGACAACATCAAACAAACGCGCAGACAAGACGTCATTTTGAAGCGATTGATTTTTGGCGTTAAACGCGCGAGCAATTTAGAGAACCCCGACGGTCGCATCAAGGGAAGAATCAATCGCGTGGCGGCTCTCGCGTTGGCGTTCCGATTTCGAGCCTCGCGCGCGCGGAAAGAGTTTGTTATCTTTCGACAATCTTCAATGAGGAGCAAGAACTATGAGCGCGATTGAACCTAACTTTGCGGCGATCGAAGACGAGCCGCTTTCGGCTTATCAGAAAGCCGCCCAGCAAGGCATCGACCCGCGTTGCGTTCCGCAACGGTTGAGCGCGCCCCCGCCAATGTGCGCCGACATCGTCTATCCAAACTACTCCGAAGAAGAGCATCAAATCTGGCAAACGCTCTATCGTCGGCAAGCCGAGCTGCTTCCGAACCGCGCGTGCGACGAGTTCCTGCAAGGCTTGGAGATGCTCAACCTTAGTCCCGACCGCATTCCGTCGCTCGCCGAACTCTCCAACGTGTTGGAAGCGCAAACCAACTGGCGCGTGGCGCGCATCCCGGGCTTGTTGCACGAACAGGACTTCTTCAAACTGCTCGCCGACCGCGTCTTTCCCTCAACGGACTACATTCGTCGCAAAGACGAACTCGGCTACACGCCCGCGCCCGACATCTTTCACGACGTTTTCGGGCACATGCCAATGCTCACCAACGCCGATTTCGCCGATTTCTCGCAACTCTTCGGCAAAGCCGCGCTCAACGCCAAAGGCGACGACCGCGTCGCGTTGGAGCGATTCTATTGGTTCACGGTCGAGTTCGGCTTGATTGAAACGCCCAAGGGGCGACGCATCTACGGCGCGGGCACGCTTTCAAGCGGCACGGAAGTGTTGCATAGCCTTTCCGACGACGTCGTCGTGTATCCCTTCTCGCCCGAAAAAATCGTTCGTCAAGAATACGACGTGTGGCATCTGCAACCGATTCTTTTCGCGGTGGAATCGTTTGAAGAATTGAAGCAAGGATTCAAAGACTGGACGCGCTCGCGCGGCTTGCTTTGAAGCGAGAGGACAAAGCCGCAAGCCCACGCGCAAAGTGGGCTTTTGAGAGAAAAGACGACGCGCCGATTTTACGCGCTAACGGCAAGATGCTTGAGCGTGTAGAAGCATTGCTTGCCTTCCGTGTGCAAGTGAATCACGCCTGCGCGAACCAAAGAGACCAAAATGCGCGAAGCGCGTCGGTCGGAAATGTTGACCAATCGGCTGAACTCCCGAAGCGTGATGCGGTGATAGGCGTTCAAGTAATTCATCAACATTCTCTCGTTTTCGCCAAACGAAATGCGCACGGGGCGATGTTCGGCTTTCATCAACGCGACGGCTTCGGGCGCGGCGACGATGTTTTTGTCGCCCTGTCTGACGTAGGCTTTGCGCTCCGTGATTTTCTTGAACGTCTTGGGGTCGCGCGTTTGCGAAAGATGATAGTGCGGTTTTCTGTCGCTTTCTTGCACGAGAACCGCTAACACGTCGCGTCCGCGAAACTCCGCCACTTCGGTCTCGATGGGCGCGGCGGGCTGAACGAACTGCGTCGCCGCCTCCCAGACGATTTCCGCCGTTTCTTTTTCGCTCTCAATGCCGACGATGCGCTTGTCGTCGTCAACGCCGATGAGAATCGTGCCGCCCGCCGAATTGGCGAAAGCCGAGATGGACTTGGCGATTTTTTCGGGAGAATGGACGAGGCGCTTGAACTCGACGTGTTGATTTTCCCCTGCCTCCACGAGCCGCAAGAGTTCTAATTCGGTGAGCATCGTTTTAGCGCGTTTAAGTTTCAAACGAGGTTTTGCAAGGCGGGCTTGCCAAAAAATGTCCTCGCTTGCGAAAACAAACAGGGCAAAGAACAAAAACGATTTCGGCTCTGGCTCCTCCTTTCGTCTATTTTTTGGATTTCGTTTTCCCCTTCGCTTTCGATTTTTTCTTCTTGGATTTGTCCTCGTCTTCTTTTGCCGTTTGGGGCGGCGCGCCAATGTTCCCGACGGGGAGAGGAATTTTGATGGTCGGGTATTTGAGGTAGGCAAACGTGGCGAGAATGTAGTTGATGGCTTGCGCTTCGCCTTCGGTCAAAGAGCCGAGAGGGTGATAGATGATGACGTTGTATTGCAAACTATCTTGCTCGAAGAAGCCCATGTTGTATTGGCGGTCGTTGAAGTTGTAGCGTCCGAAGTAGGATTGCCGCCAACCGCGTTGCGCTTCGAAGAGGGAATCGAGTCGCCAGTCGCCGCGCGGCAGTTGATTTTTCCCGAAGGAAAGCGCCTCTTGCACCTGCGCCCAAATGCCCGTTGAATCAAACGTGCGATACGCGACGGAGATGGTAACGCTGATTTTCTCGTTGCCGAAAAAGTTGATGAGGTTTTCATACTGGCGGCGCGTGCCCGCCCAGTTTCTCGGAATGGAAAACCTGCAACCCAAAACGCTGTCGCTCACGACATCCATCGCATAGCCGCCATCGGAGAGCATATTGTAGCGCAGGGTCATCACGGGGTTGATGCGCGTGTCGGTGTTGACTTCCACGTAGTCCAAATCATCGACAAGGGGCGACGTGGTGTCGGGAGGCGGTGGCGGCGCTTCGGAGCGAATGACGCGCGTGATGGGCTTGGAGCCGCCGCAGCCAAAAATCGCGCCGATTGTCGGGAGAACAAGTAGCCAGATGAGTAGCGAGCGTCGCATTGCTTGTCGTAGACGACAGGGTTTAGTTGGTCAAACGCCAAAGCGTTTTGGAAAGATAAAACAAACTCGCAAAAATTCCGCGCTACGAAAACGGAAGCGCGGCTAAGCGGAAATTTGCTTTTTTGAAATTCAGAGCGCAGTTTTGAGTTTCTTTCGCTCTCAAAACTGAAAGCAGATGCATCGAGTTGCGATTTTGGGCGCGACGGGTCTCGTCGGGCGAACGATGATTCAAGTTCTCGAAGAACGCGACTTCCCCGCGAGCGAACTCGTGGCGCTGGCTTCCGAAAAATCGGTCGGCGCGGAACTTCGGTTCAAAGGCAAACCCGTCATCGTTCAAGCGCCAAGCAGAGAGATTTTCGAGAGGGTCGACATCGCGCTGTTTTCCGCGGGCGCGAGCGCAAGCAAAGTTTGGGCAAGGGTCGCCGCGGACGCGGGCGCGATCGTGATTGACAACTCCTCCGCGTTCCGAATGGAAAAAGACGTCCCTCTCGTCGTGCCCGAAGTCAACGGCGAAAAAATTTTCTTGCCCGACGGACGCCCCGCTCCCATCATCGCCAATCCGAATTGCTCGACGATTCAGATGGTCGTGGTCTTGAAGCCCCTTCACGACGCTTATCGCGTCAGGCGCGTCGTGGTCTCGACCTATCAATCCGTTACGGGCAAGGGCAAGAAAGGAATGCAAGCGCTCGAAGATGAACTTTCGGGCAAAACGATCGACGCTTACGCGCATTTTCACCCGATCGCCTTCAACGTGGTGCCGCAAGTCGACGAGTTCGCGGAAAACGGCTACACCAAAGAAGAGATGAAAATGATAAACGAGACGAAAAAAATCATGGGCGACGACGCGATAGCCGTTTCGCCGACGACGGTTCGCGTGCCCGTCTATGGCGGACACAGCGAAGCCGTCAACATCGAGTTCGAAAAGCCCTACGACCTTGCCGACGTGTTCAGCCTTTTGGAGAACGCGGAGGGCGTGAGAGTCATCGACAACCCCGCCGAGCGAAAATATCCGATGCCAATCGACGCGCGCGGCAAAGACGAAGTGTTCGTGGGCAGAATCCGACGCGATTTTTCCCGCGAAAACGCCTTGAATTTGTGGATCGTGGCGGATAACTTGCGCAAAGGCGCGGCGACCAACGCCGTTCAAATCGCCGAGAAACTCATCGGAAAACTCGACGCGAAAGCGAAGACGAAGTCCCTTTACGTCGCGCGCTGACGTCGGGCAAGCCATTGAAGCGAGCGACGCTCGTCGCGCGATTTTGGGAACAATCAAACGCATCGCCCAACGTGCTTCACGCGAGATTCAAAGAGAAGACGAAAGAACTGCTCCAAAACGTTCAGGGCGATTTAGCCTCGCGCCGCTACGAAGTGCGCTTGGTGAAGCTCAATTCGCCCGTGATGCGCCTCAAACTCATCGAGCAATTCTCGCAATTGGCGGCGGAGCAAAAAATCGTCGCGCGCGAATTGTATCTCAGCCCCCGCATTGCGATTATGCCGCAATTGGAGCGCGAAATCCAACGCGCCAAAGGCAAGGTCGATGTCATTTGCGTCAACGGCTTCGATGCCGTCGGGCAAGAAGCGCCAACCGCCGACCACATCGTCGTGCTTTTCGACCAATTCGCCAAAGACGTCGTGCGCTTGCCCCTGCCCGTCATTTTTTGGCTTCCGAATTTCATCGTCGATCTCGTCTATGCCAAAGTAACGACGTTTTGGAAACTGGTCGCTTCGAACGTCTTCGAGTTTCATCTCGAAAGACATCTTTTCGAAATCGAGCCCGATCGCGTCGCTTCGGGCGCGCCCGAAACGCCCGACGCGCGCAAAAAGCGCATCGAGCGTTTGGAAGAGCAAGTCGAGGAAATTCGAGAACTCGCGGGACGGACGTCGCCCGAACACTCTCCGCTTTTGCTCGTTTTGGCGCATAGCTACTTCGACGACAAGCAATACGAAAAAGCCTACGAAGTCTACGCCGAGGTGCTCGCCCATCTCGAAAACTCGACGAACGTCGGCAGTCGAGCGACGGTGTTGCACAGCATCGGCAACATCTATCGCATCTGGGGCGTGTATGACAAAGCGCTCAATCACTACCGCGAAAGCCTCGCCGCGCGACGCAAGTTGGGCGACGACGAAGGCGTCGCGCAAACCACGCATCAGCTCGGAATGTTGTATCAGGACTTGGGAGAATTCGACAAGGCGATCGATTTTTTCAATCAAAGCATCGAACGCTTCAAAGCGTTGGACAACGCGAGCGGAATCGCCGACAATCTGCTCCGCCTCGGAATGATTCACGAAGAAGTGGGCTTGCACGCCAAAGCGGTCGAACGTTACCGCGAAGCGTTTGAGCTTTATCGCAAGAAGAATCAATCGCGCAACATGGCGATCGCGCTGTTCTACACGGGGCGCGTCTATTACGAGCGCGATTTGCCCAAAGAAGCCGTCAAGTTTTTCGTTACCTCGAAAGCCATCTTCGAGTCGATTCGCTCGCCTTACCAAGAAATCGTCGCGCAGTATCTCGACAACGTCAGACAAGCGCTCGGAGAAGCCGAGTATGAACGGCTTTGCGAAGAAGCCCGCCGCCCCGCGACGAAAAAACAGGCGCACTGACGCGACTCGCTCCAACTCCGCAGGCTCGCCGTCGCCGCGAAAATTCGGTTGATGGGAACGAGGCGAGGACGATAAGCGTATCTCTTCCCAAAACGTCGTCAAAAATTTTTCGGAGAACGCGATGAAAAAAATTTCAATCGTGATTGCCGCGCTTGCGATTCATCTCGTTGGACTGCGCGCCCAACCCAAAGACATATTTCTCGCGGCGCGATTGGGCGATGTCGAAACGATCGAAGCCTATCTGCGAGAAGGCGGCGCGATCGATTCGCTCAATCCCAAAGGTTACACGATGCTCTTTCTCGCCGTCTACAACAAGAAAGCCGAGTTGGCGAAGCTCTTGATGGAGCGCGGCGCGAACGTGAACGTCAGAGACTTTATGGGCAACACGCCGCTAATGGGCGCGGCGTTCAAAGGCGAGACCGAGCTCGTCAAGGCGCTCGTCGAGAAGGGCGCGGACGTGAACGCTCGCAACGCCGTCGGCGTAACGGCGCTCATGTTCGCCGCAATGGCGGGGCGAAAAGAAACCGTCGGCGCGCTCATCGAACGCGGAGCGGATGTGAACGCCGTCGACCAACGCGGGTTCACGGCTCTGGCGCTGGCGTTGCATCAAGGCGCGCGCGAGGTCGCCGAGTTGCTCTCAAGCTTGATGGCGGGCGCGAGCGAAAAGTGACGTCGCTCGCTTTGGCGCGAAACGAGAGGCTTTCCAAAGCCCCTCTCCCGAAAAGGCTTGATTTTACGAGGGATTTCAGGCGAGAAGGCTTGCAGAGTTCGTTTTTTTGCGTATCTTCGCCCAGTCTTGCGAAGAAAACGCAAGCTTTTTTCCAACAACAAAATCACGCACGATTATGTCAAAAGCCGACTTGGTGGAAAAAATCGCAAAGGACGCGGGCATCTCGAAAGCCGCCGCGGAAAAATCCGTCAACTCGTTCATCAGCGCGGTAACGGGAGCGCTCAAAAAGGGAGACGCCGTTACGCTGATTGGCTTCGGCACGTTCAGCGTCGGCAAGCGCGCCGCTCGCACGGGACGCAATCCGAAAACGGGCGAAATCTTGAAAATCAAAGCCAAAAAAGTGCCGCGCTTCAAGCCCGGAGCCGCCCTGAAAAACGCCGTCAACAAGTAAGACCATCGCCGCTTTGCGCCATAAGCGCGAAAGCCAAGAAGTCCATCGGAAAACGATGGACTTCTTTTTTGCGAGGAAAATGTCGAATGCTGGCGCGAAACGAGACCGCGCCAACCCTAAACGAAACGCCAAATGCGCTTCTCCCATTCGTTGCTCGCGTTATGTTGCCTCGCCGTTTTGTCGGGAACGAGCGCGGCGCAAGAAACGGACGACCTGCCGACGCAAACCCTCGATCGACTTTTGGACTTCTCCGAAGAACAAAGCGCCAACAGCGAACTCTTGGAGCAGTTCAATCTTCTGCGTCGTCAGAAAGTCAATCTCAACGTGGCGGATTTTTCGCGTTTGCTCTCGATTCCCTTTTTGTCGGCGGCGGACGCGAAACGCATCTTGGCGCATCGCAAGAGGGTCAATCTCTTCGCAAGCGTCGAAGAGTTGCGCGAGATTTTGGACGAAGACGCCTATCGCCTCGTCAAGAACTTCGTAACCGTCGGCGACGCGAGGCTCTATCGCAATCCGTTTGAACCCGCGTTCATCAGCGACTACAAGAACGGAATGCTCCGCGACCAACTCCGCATCGATTACGTCGCGCGCGGCGGCTTCGAATCGCCCGCCCGACAAGGCGTTTTGAACGGTCGCTACAAAGGCTCCGCGCCGAAATTCTACAACCGATTTCAAGCCTTTCTCTCCGAGAACTTCGCGTTTTCGGCGCTTACGGAGAAAGACGTCGGCGAACCAAACGTCGCGGATTTCTACTCGGCGAGTTTTCAAATCCGCGACATCTACAACCTCAAAACGCTCGTCGTGGGCGACTACAACCTTTCGTTTGGACAGGGATTAGCCATCAACGTGGGGCGAGCCTTTTTCAAAAGCGCGGAAGCCGTTGCGACGGCTCGCGTCTCGCGCAACCCCATACGGCTTTACGCCTCGAGCATCGAGCAGAACTTCTTTCGCGGCGCGGCGAGCGAACTCAAATTCGGCGACCTAACGACCATCTTTTTTTACTCCAACAATCGCCTTTCGGCGACGCGAAACGACAGCGCTTTTACGAGCATCGACTTTTCGGGCTTGCATCGCACCGAGACCGAACTCAATCGCAAAAACAGCGTCGCGCAAACGACCTACGGCGGACATCTCGCCTACGCTTTCGGCACGGCGCAAACGTTTTTCAGATTCGGGGCGACGCTCTACGAATCTCGATTTTCCTTGCCCTATCAACCCTCGCCAACCCTTGCTAATGCGTTTCGGTTCAATGGCTCGCGCATCGCGGTCGTGGCGGCGAATTGGGACATGGCACTCTACGATTTCACGCTCTTTGGCGAAGCGGCGCGCTCCATTCAACAAAACGCGACGTCGCTGGTTCTGGGCATTGAGGGCGCGTTTGAAAAGCGCGTCAAGACCGTCGCGCTGGCGCGCAAGTATGCGCAAGCGTTTTATTCGCCCTACGCCAATGCGTTTGCGGAACGCGGCTCGCAAGGGCGCAACGAAGAAGGCATTTACTTCGGCGTTCAGATGCGATTGAGCGAGGAAGTTTCGGCGCGCGGTTACTACGACATCTTTCGCATTCCGTTCATCAACGCGAGCACGGTTCTTTCGTGGTCGGGCGACGATTTGCTTTTTCAAGTTTCTTGGAAGCCTTCGCGCCAATTCCTCATCGAGCCGCTCGTTCAGCGCAAATACGTCGAGGACGCGCTCACGCAAATCGATGCGTTTGGACGCGAGTATCGAATCGCCGCGCCCGCGAGGCTATCGAGAATTCGAACCGATTTCGTTTATCAAGTCTCGCCCCAATTGCGATTGCGGACGCGCATCGAGTTCAAAGAGGTCGAGAAAACTTTCGTGAGCGGAGTCGATCGGCTCAACGGTTGGCTCGTGTTTCAAGAAGCGAACATCGACGCGCTTCAAAGGCGACTGTCGCTCGACGCGCGAATCGCGTTCTTTCAAGCCGATTCGTTTGACGCGGCGCTCTACGCCTACGAATACGATTTGCCGCTGCTCGCCACGACCTACGCGCACTTCGGCAGCGGACGGCGATTGCTTCTGAACGTGCGATATCAAGCGTTTGAAGCGATTGAACTGGCGGCGCGTTTTGCGAACCTTTATCGAGACGGCGTGGAGAGCGTTGGTTCGGGAAACGATCAATTCAACACGAACTCTCCAAGCGTTTTCGGATTTGGGATTCGCGCGAGATTTTGAGGCGATGCGCTCACTCGAATCGCAACGCTTCGATGGGGTCGAGCGAGGCGGCTTTGTAGGCGGGGTAGAACCCGAAAATCGCGCCAATCGCCGAGCATGTGAGCAAGCCAATCGCCGCCCAATCGAACGGGAAAACGAAGGGCGCGTTCATCGCAGCCGCGACGGCGTTGCCGCCCAACGCGCCGCCCGCGACGCCCAACGCGCCGCCCGACAGCGAAAGAACGAGGGCTTCAAGCAAAAACTGCGCGAGAATGTCGGACTTTTTCGCGCCGACGGATTTGCGAATGCCAATCTCCTTCGTGCGCTCCGTAACGCTCACGAGCATAATGTTCATAATCCCAACCCCCGCCGCCACGAGCGCGATGAAACTGATGATGAACGCCCCAATGCGAATCACGCCCGCAAACTCCTGAAACTGCTTGACGAGGGAATCATTGGCGTAGATTTCAAAATCGTTCAAATCTTCCGCTTTGAGTTTGCGAGCGAGGCGCATCGCCCCGATGGCTTTGTCCATCGTGCTTTGATAGAGCGCTTGCGACGGCGCTTGAATCGTGATGTTGAGACTGCGCCCCATGCGACCATAGTTCGTCAAAAATCGCGTGATGGGAATGAGAGCGAAGTTGTCTTGCCCTTGCCCAAACGCGCTTCCTTTCAACTCCAACACGCCGACGACGACGTAATTGCGCCCATCGAACTTGATTTCTTTGCCAATCGGGTTCTCGGTCTCGAAGAGCATTTTTTGAACGCCGTCCCCGATGACGATGACGTTTCGCGCGTAGAGCAAATCTTCGTCGCTTAGGTTTCTGCCGTAGGCGAGGTCGTAGCCGTTGTTGGCGATGCAGTTGGGGTCGCCGCCGATGAGCGAGAGGTTCGGATTGGTCTTTCTGCCTTGATAAACGGCTTGCTTGGCGCCGATGGCAATCTCGATGCCAATTTTCGCGTCGTCGCCCATAATGCGTTTGAAGGCGAGCGCGTCGTCGTAGTCAATGTCGCGGCGGTTGTTGTATTTGTTCCAATTGACGCCGCCGACGAGCGTCGCGGGGTATTTTTGAATTTGAAACGTGTTCGCGCCAAGCTCGGAAAGTCCCGTTTCGATCGTGTTTTGAAGCGCGCCGAGAATGGTCATCACGCCGATGATGGAAAACACGCCGACCGTAATGCCAAGCATCGTCAGCCCTGAACGCAACTTGTGGGCGCGAAGCGAATCAAACGCCATCTTGACGATTTCCGCGTAGTCCATAGCCGAAGGATGTTATTCGTAGCGCAACGCCTCGACGGGATCCAACTTCGAAGCCGAATACGCGGGCGCAAAGCCCGAAACGATTCCCGTGGCGACGGAAGCCAGCATCGCGCCCAAGACGAGCGAGAGCGAAAACCGCGCGGGGAAATCCGCCGCTTGCATCGCAAGGCTCAACAAGTAAGCAAGCAAAAGTCCGATGACGCCGCCAACGAGACAGATGGCGACGGCTTCGACGAGGAATTGCGTCAAGATGGTTCTTCGTCGCGCGCCGAGCGCTTTGCGCGTGCCGATTTCTCGCGTGCGTTCCTTGACGCTCACGAAGGTGATGTTCATAATGCCAATCGCGCCGACGAAAAGCGCCAGCCCCGTAACGAAAAGCCCCGCGAGCGCGATGCCGTTCTTGATGGGGTCAATCACGCTCTTGAAGGCTTGTTGTTCGTTGATGGCGAAGTCGTCGCTTTGTTCGGGCTTCAACGCTCGGACGCGACGCATAATGCCCACGAGTTCGTCTTTGGCTTCGGCAAGGCGCGCTTTGTCTTTGATTTTGACGACGACGCGATCGTCGCGCGACGAGCCAAAGTATTTTTTCAAAACGCCAAGCGGCATAATCACTTGCGAATCGAAACTGAACAGTCCCAAAAACTTGCCCTGCTTCTCGATCACGCCAATGACGACGCACTGAAAGTTGGCGATTTGAATCGTTTTGCCGATTGGGCTTTCGTTGGGGAAAAGACCGTCGGCGATGTCGTAGCCGATGACGCAGACTTGTCGCGCGCCGCGTTCTTCAACGCCGTTGAAGAAGCGTCCTTCTTTGAGGTCGACGGTCGAGACGAAGGGATACTCTTCGGTCGTGCCCATCAAGAAGACCGTGTTGATTTGCCTGTCGCCACGCTTGACGGAGGCGAACTTTACGCCCTGCGGCACGGCGGTAACGAGTTCGGTGCGCGGCGCGTCGTGGATGAGGCGATTGATTTGCTCGGCGTATTCGGTCTTGATGGGTCGGCGATTGCGGTAAATCCACCACGTCGAGCTGTGATCCGCCCAAGGCCACTTCTGCACGTAGAGCACGTCGTAGCCAATCATGGAAAGGCTGTTCTCGAAGCCTCGGTCGATGCCGTTGATGGCGGAACCCATTAGCGTTACGGCGAGAATGCCGATGATGACGCCCAGCGCGGTCAGAAAAGAGCGCGCCTTGTTCGCCATGATTTGCGCGTAGGCGATGCGGCAACTTTCGCCAAATTCGTAGAGCCATCGGCGCATATACGCTTACGCTTTTTTCACCTCTTCGAGCGGCAAGTGCAATCGAGCGGCGATGACGTCGTCGTTCAAGCCTAACTCGCGGAGCAGCGGGACGGTCGCAAGTTTGCCTTTGACGACGCCTTCCGCTCTGCCTTCCTCTCTGCCTTCTTCCAAAATCTCTTGATAGGCGCGAGTTTTCTTCAATTCTTGCTCGAATTCTTCTCGGACGTTCAACATCTTCAATATCTCCTTTCGCGTTAGGTTCTTGAATTTGTAAAACAAGACGCGCTCAATGAAATCCAAGCGTTCAGGCGCGCGCTCAATCAACGCTTTCGCCGAAGCGATGACCGTCGGCTCTGGCTCAATGACAAGCTTGAAAACGCCGACCGCGCCATCAAGACGCTCCAAACTTGGCAACTCGTCCAAATATACGCGCCGAACCAAGCGCGTTTCAAGCAGTTCTTCGTAACCGCGACGGTTCGTTTGCTCAACGCTTCTCGTCGGATAAATCACGACGGCTTGCCACGGATTTGCGCCGAACTGTTTGAGATAGAGAAAAATTTGCGCAAAGAGCCTCGCGTAAAAGCCTTCGTCGCGTTGAAATTGAATCTCGACGAAATAAACGACGTCGTCGACCTGCGGCACGAACACGCCATCAAGGCGAAACGCCACGTCTTTGAGTTCAACCGATTTGAACACGTAGCGCGTCGCGTCGGATTTGTTTCGCCCAATCAGCGCAAAAAAGCCTTCGGGAACTTCTTGAAGCCAAAGGTATGCGAGCTTATCGGTCTTCATTGAGCGTTCAGGCTTTGGCGAACTCCGTTTCGGAAACGAGCCTGTCGCTCTCGATGAGTCCGTCGCGCAAACGAATGATGCGTCGAGCGTGGCGCGCGATGTCTTCTTCGTGCGTTACGACGATGATGGTGTTGCCTTGTTCGTAAAGCGTTTCAAAGATGTTCATAATCTCGACGCTCGTTTTCGTATCGAGGTTGCCCGTCGGTTCGTCGGCGAGAATGATGGAGGGATTGTTGACGAGCGCTCTTGCGATGGCGACGCGCTGACGCTGTCCGCCCGAAAGTTCGTTGGGCTTGTGATTCAATCGGTCGCCGAGACCAACGCTCTGCAAGGCGGCGATGGCGCGTCGACGGCGTTCTTCGCTCGCAACGCCCGCGTAGACGAGCGGCAGTTCGACGTTCTGCAACGCCGTCGAGCGCGGCAAAAGATTGAAGGTTTGAAACACGAAACCGATTTCCTTGTTGCGAATTTCGGCAAGTTCGTCGTCTTCCATCGTGGCGACGTCTTTGCCGTTGAACTCATACTTGCCCGATGTCGGCGTGTCCAAGCAGCCGAGCAAATTCATCATCGTCGATTTGCCGCTTCCCGACGGACCCATAATCGCCACGTATTCGTTGCGATGAATCGAGAGGCTCACGCCTCGCAAGGCGCGGACGATTTCCTCGCCCATTTTGTATTCTTTCGTGACGTTCTCGATGCGAATGACGAGTTCGCCTTTCGGTCTGCGCGTTTGCGGCGTCATCGGTTTAGCGTTTTGTCGTTGGAGATTCGAGCGCGACTTTCGAGCTGTCTTTGAGGTCGCGGCTAACGGCGCGATACGGACCTGAAATGACCTCTTCGCCTTCCTTCACGCCCGACTTGATTTCCATATAAGCGTTGTCGGCGATGCCCGTTTCGACCTTTCGGATTCGGGCGATGTCGCCTTCTTTGACGAAGACGACGCGGACGAGTTTTTCTCGGTCGGCGCGGGCTTGAAGGGCTTGGGTTTTCTCGGAAGCGGACGTTTTGTCGTCGGATCGCGTCGCGTCTTGCTGGCGTTTTTCGGCAAGTTCCGCCGCGCTCAAGCCTTCCTCGAGATTGCGCACGGTTACGCTCTGAATCGGCGCGGCGAGCGCGTTGAGAACGGTGGCGGTTTCAATGTCGGCGGTCGCGCTCATTCCGGGACGCAATTTGCCTTGATGGTCGAGAATGCGAATTTTGACCTCGAAGTTCGTAACCTGATCCTGCGTGCCCGCGCCCGTCGTTTTCGCCATGTTGGCGATTTCATAAACCACGCCCGCGAATTTTTGATTCGGATACGCATCGACGATGATGCGCGCCGTGTCGCCTTTCTTGACATTGACGATGTCGTTTTCGTTGACATCGACGCGAATTTCCATTCGGTTCAAGTCGGCGACGCGCATCACTTCCGTGCCCGTCATCATGCTCGTGCCCACGACGCGCTCGCCCAGTTTGGAATTGAGCAGAGTGACGTGTCCGTCAATTGGCGAATAGACGGTCGTGCGCGAGAGATTTTCGCGTTGTTGGCGCAGTTGGCTTTCGAGGCGCTGAATGTCGAAGAGCGACGCTTCGTAAGTGGCTTTGGCGACTTCGGCGTTGGTTTGCGCCGTGAGGTATTCGGATTCGGAGATGAGTTTTTGCTTGTAGAGTTCGGTGGCGCGACGCAGCTCGTCTTCGCGCAGAAGCCGTTGCGCTTTGGCTTGCAGACTTTGCGCCTTGGCGGCGGAAAGCGCGGCGGCGGCTTGCTCGACTTGCGCCTTCGTAACTTCGGGATTGATGCGAAAGAGCAGTTGTCCCTTCCTAACCGCGTCGCCGTCTTTGACGGGCAACTCGACGATTTCGCCCGACACTTCGGGCGCGAGCTTGACCTCGACTTCGGGATAAATTTTTCCCGTCGCCGACACGACTTGCGTGATGTTGCGCCGTTGAACTTTCTCGACGCTAACGAGGATGGGCGGAGTTTTCTTGCCGCCGAATATAGCGACGACGACAAGAATCGCGATCGAGATTCCAACCCCAATCCAAATCCACTTGCGCTTTCGCCGTTTTTTCTTGTCGCCGATCGATGCCGCTTCGGGTTGCCGCGTCGCTTGCGTCCGCGTTTGAACTTCGGTTTCCGATTCCGTCCACATCGTCGTGAGAATTGAGATTGATGAAATTTCGTCCGAATCGCGCCGGGAAACGTTCATCGCTTGGCGCTGTCGTATCGGCTCAAATCGATTGTGCCGAGATAGTATTCGAGAATTTTCTTTTGGAAGGTGAAATTGAACAACGCTTGCGCTCGATTGGATTGCGCTTGAACGAGCGCGGCTTGTTGCGTGATGAGTTCGACGAAGTTCGCCGAGCCGACCTCGTAGCGCTTGGAAACGGTTTCGTAGGCTTGCTTGGCGGAGCGCAAGCCTTTTTCGCTCGCCGCGAGTTGTTGAACGGCGGCGTTGTAGTCGCCGAGCGCTTGTTTGACTTCGCCGATGACTTGCAGTTTCAATTCTTCAAGCGCCAGTTGCGCGTTCTTCTCGTTGATTTTGGCTTGTTGAAGTTGGAGTTCGCGCGCGAAGCGATCAAAGATGTTCCAACTGAGCGCGAGCGAGATGTTGTAACTCGTCTGCTCGCGCAGTTGGCGCGAAAAGGGCGGCAGAGCGGCGGGCGGGCGCGGTTGCCCATCAATCGTGAGACGGTCTTGCGTAAAAGCGTTGGCGCCGTAACTGAAATTTAGGTTCAGGCTCGGAAGGTAGTTGCCTTCGGCGGAACGCACCGACCACAGCGCGGCTTCGACGCTTTTTTCGCGGGCTTTGAGGTCGGCGCGCGTCGCAAGGGCGGCTTTGACGAGACGGTCGACGTTTTGATACTCCGCGCCCAAGAGAATCGTGTCGGCGGGCGGCGCGACGAAAACATAGTCTTTCTCGAGGTCGGCGCGGATTTGGCGCAGAAGCGAAATTTTGCTGTTGCGAAGCGCGTTCTCGCGCTGAATCACCGTCAGCTCGTCGTTGGCGGCTTGCGCTTCTTGCTGATACAAGTCGGCGATGGCGCGCGAGCCGACGCGAGTTTGCTCCTGAAATTGACGCAAGCGCTCCTGCGACGATTTCAAATTCTCTTGCGCGATGCGGAGCAACTCTTCGTTGAGCAGCGTTTGCAAATAACTCTGCGCGACGTTGAAAGCGATGTCTTGCTTGGCGCGCGCGAGCGTGTAGGAATCCGCGTCTTTTTGACTCATCGCGCGGCGCAGGCTCGAATAATCCGAAAAGCCGTTGAAAAGATTGAGCGACGAGCTGATGTTGTAGCTGGCGCTTTTGCCTTCCGAGCCGCGCAAGTTGAAAAAGAGCGTGCTGTCGAGCGGGTTCAACTGACCTTGCAGGCTATTGCTCACGGTGATGGGCGTGAAGCTGGCGCTGGCGCGCAGATCGGGCAAAAATTGTCCGTAGGCTTGTATGAGCGACATTCCCGTCAGCTCGAGCGCGTTTTGGGCGCGAAGCACGGCGAAGGAATTTTCTATCGCAAGCGCGATGCATTTTTCAAGCGTGAGCGTGTCAGCGGAAGGCTTTGAGACTTGCGCGGAAGCGGGCGTAGCGCAGGCAAAAACGGCGCATAGCCCGATGAGCGTCGCGTGTTTAGCCATTGAAGAAAGCGTTAGCGTTTTTTCAAGTCGCGTTGCGCGTTCAATGGTTGAATCCTCGTTGAAAAAGCGCGTGGCTGGAAACAGGCGAAAATAACGACAATCGAGCAAGTTATGTTTCAGCCGGCGAGCGAAGAGATGTAAAAGTTTGTGAAACGAGCGCGGTCATCGAGATTCGGATTGCATTTTCTCTCGCAAGCCTTCGATGAGAATTTCGTAGAGCGAGGCGTTTTCGGGTTCGCGCTCGGCGAGCATTTCATAGACCTTGATGGCTTTGGCGTAAGCGCCTTGCGATTGAAAAATTTTCGCAAGTTGGCGGGTCGGGATTTTGATTTCCTCGTCGTCGGAAAACGGCTGACGCTGTTCGGCGACGGGCGTGGGGTCGTTGGTCTCGACAACCTTCGGAATTTGCGCCTTCATAATTTCGCGCGCGAGCGCGTCGTATTCATCGCTCGCGGGCGGCGATTGTTGCGGGGGCGACGGTTGAAAAGTTGGTTGCGCGCGATGAGCCGTCGGTTGCTCGGCGATGAAAGCGTCAAGGTCGCCGCCTTTCTCCTGCGTTTGCATCAATTCTTCCTCGAAGGAAAGCGGCTCACCACGTCGAGCGTCGGGCGATTCGGATGGCGTCGCGTTTGGAGCTTCAATCGGCGGCGCGTCGCGCTCGGAGGACGACGCGACGAGCGGCTCGCTTGGCGCAATCGTCGCCGATGGCGTCGGCAAAGCGGAAAGCCCCATCGCTTCAAGGGCGAGCGCGTCAAGGTCGGGCGGTTGTTCCAAGAGCGCGTCAGCCTTGCGAAATTCTTCCAAGACGGCGGGAGAAGGCGTAACTTCGGAAGAAGGCGCGGCGTGAATGTCGTCGCGCGTCGTTTCGGTCGCGCTGGGCGACTTGGTCGCGCTTGAATCGCTGACGACGCCGCTCAAAACTCTCGAAAGTTTCTCTCGATCGAGTTTGAAATCGCTTGGAACTTCGGGAAGGCTTGGTTGAGAAGCCGAAACCGTTGGCGTCGGCGCTTCGGGCGCGGGAGCGGAGGGCGCGCTTTTTTTGAGCGACTGCGGAAACGCCGCGAGCGCGATAAGCTCCTTCATCGCCACCTCGTTTTGAGGCGCGATTTGACAAGCCTTTTCGTAGTGCCGCTTGGCGCGCTCGAAATCGCCCGAATCTCGGTAAGCGCGCGCGAGAACGAGATGATAGCGATAGGAATCGTCGTAAAGTTCCGCCATCGCGCGAAGGCGCGTGATGGCTTCGCCGAAATGACCTTGCTCGCAAAGCAACTCCGCCACGCCGATAATCGCGGGAGACTTGGGTTGTTCGGCAAGTCGCGCAAGGAGAACTTTCGAGCGTTCCCCGCCATCTTGCAACGCTGATAACATCGCTTTCTCGTCGAAAGGGCTTTGCCGGCTGAATCTCTATTTTGAAGAAGAAAATAACGTCTCCGCGCTATTCGACAAACTTGCGTTGCGAGAGGTTTTTGATAAATTCGCCGTTTCAACAGATGTCGGCGAAATTATGCTAACTCTTGGGCTAATCGCGCTTTGTTCCTACCTCATCGGCGCGATTCCGACGAGCATCATCGTCAGCAAACTCGTCAAGGGAATCGACATTCGGGAGCATGGAAGCGGCAACGCGGGCGGCACGAACGTGTTTCGGGTTTTAGGCTGGCAGGCGGGCTTGTTCGTTACGCTTGTCGATATGCTCAAAGGTTTTTTGCCCGTTACGTTTCTTGTTGGCTATTTCGTGAGCGTTCCCATTGACGAACTGCCCGATTTGCCCGTCGTGGTCTTTCAACTCGTCGCGGGCGTTTCGGCGATGATTGGGCACGTCTACACGGTTTTTGCGCGCTTCAAAGGCGGCAAGGGAGTCAGCACGGGCGCGGGAGTTTTGATTGGCGTCGCGCCCATCACGATGGCGTTCGTGATTCTCGTCTTTTTCGCCACGCTGTTTCTGACGCGCTACGTGTCGGTTTCATCGATGACGAGCGCGGCGAGCATTCCCATCATTATGACGATTCGCCGTTTCGCGTTTGGCGCGGAGCCTGACGCGCAGTTTCCGATTGAACTGTTCGGCGCGCAAATCGTTCTCCGCGACAATCTCGACGCGATAACCATCGCAACGAGCGTCGTGATTGCGTTGGGAATCATTTACACGCATCGCTCGAACATTGAGCGTCTGCGCAAAGGAACGGAGAATCGAGCGTTTGCCAAGAAAACGACAAGCGTGTCTCAATGAACGTCGCGGTTTTGGGAGCGGGGAGCTGGGGAACGACGTTGGCGATTCTTCTCGCCGAGAAAGGTCATCGCGTTGCGCTCTGGTCTCACAATCCCGAAAAAGCCAAGCGCCTCGAAGCCGAGCGCGAAAACAAAGAGTATCTGCCCAACGCGCCGTTTCCGCCAAACCTGTGCGTAACGGCGGACATTCTCGACGCGGCGCGAGAGAAAGAAATGCTCGTCGTCGCCACGCCCGCGCAAAAGGTGCGCGAAACCCTCGCAAAACTCGCGCCTCTCGATCTCTCGAAGACCATCATCGTCAATGTCTCCAAAGGAATGGAAATCACGACGGGCTATCGAATGTCGGAAGTAACCAAAGACGTGCTTCCGTCGCTCACGCCGAGTCAAATCGCCGCGCTCTACGGACCAAGCCACGCCGAAGAGGTGATTGAAAAACATCCGACCGCCGTCGTCGCCGCTTGCCCCGACGAACAAACCGCCGAGAAAATTCAAGAAGCCTTCTTTACGCCGATGTTTCGCGTCTATGTGAATACCGACTTGATTGGCGTGGAAGTCGCAGGCTCGGTCAAAAACATCATGGCGTTGGCGGCGGGCGCGGTCGATGGCATTGGCTACGGCGACAACGCCAAAGCCGCGCTCATCACGCGAGGACTTGCCGAAATCTCGCGTCTGGGCTTGAAGCTTGGCGCAAACCCGATGACGTTCGCGGGACTTGCGGGCGTGGGCGATTTGGTCGTCACATGTAGCAGTCGGCACAGCCGCAATCGCTACGTGGGCGAGCAAATTGGCAAGGGCAGAACGCTCGATGAGGTCTTGCAGGAAGTCAAAATGGTTACCGAAGGCGTTTATACCACCAAAGCCGTCGTCGAGTTGGCGCGCAAGCTCAACGTGGAAATGCCCATCACGCAAGGCATTTACGACGTGCTCTTCAACCGAAAGCCGCCGAAAGAAGCCGTGATGGAACTGATGACGCGCATTCCGAAATACGAAAACGAATGAAGCGCGTCGCGCATCGACGAGGAGTCGCCAACGCTGGACTCCGCGCCGACAACGCGCTCGACGAGAGCCAAGCGGTTAAGTCGTCGCAAATGCGTAACTTGCCGCAAAGCGAATTTTCGAAATTCCCTTCAAACCACTTGACTGATATGGAACAACAAGCTTCGACAAGTTCGGTCGCTCGGTTGAGAACGCTCATTGGGCATTCTTTGCGCGTCAACTCGATGACGTTCAGCGCCGATGGCGAGCGGTTCGCTTCCGCCAGTTGGAAAATTCTCGTGCACAATCCGCACACGGGGGACGAAATTCAAATGTTCATGAGCGGCTCGGCGCGAACCTACACGTATTCGGTCTCGTTCAGTCCCGACAAATCGTTGCTCGTCTCCGCCAGCAGCGACAAAATGGTACGCATCTGGGATGTCAAGAACGGCAAAGAACTCTTCGCCATCAAAGCCCACAATCAAGCCGTCAATCACGCCGAGTTCAGCCCCGATGGCAAAACGATCGTTTCCGCCAGCAGCGACAAAACCGTCAAACTCTGGCGCGTAACCGACGGCAAAAAAATTGGCTCGTTTTCGGGTCATTCAGATGGGGTGAATTGGGCGACGTTTAGCCCAAACGGAAAGATGCTCGCAACCGCCTGCCGAGACAAACTCGTCCGTCTGTTCAACGTCGACAAGCAGTCCAAAATCCGACAGTTCGTCGGGCACTCGCACAACGTAACCGTGGTCAAGTTTAGTCCCGACGGCTCAAAGCTCGCCTCCGCAAGTTGGGACAAGTTGATTAAGATTTGGGATGTCGAAACGGGCGAATGCGTCACGACGCTCGACGGGCACAAGAACGGCGTGGAATTTTTGGAGTGGATGCCCAATGGAAACGCCGTCGTCTCGGCAAGTTACAGCCGCGTCGCAAACGAAGGCACGGTCAAACTGTGGGACGCAAGCACGGGCAAATTGATGGACAGCGTTGCGGGCGAATTTTACGGCATCGCGTTTAGCCCAGCGGCGAACTTGCTCGCCGTCGCCCGAAAGAACCGCGCCATTGAACTGTGGGGTCAGCCCATCATCGTTACCGACAAGGAAGGCAACATCGTTACGGGCGTAGTCAAAGACCGCCGCGTCAATCCCGACCGACGCAAAACGGATAGCGCGGAAGTCGAGCCTGAACGTCGCGTAGGCGACAGGCGCGGTTCGTTCAAACCGTGAAAATGGCGAGCCGCTTTCCATCTCGTCCAACGCGCTCGTAGCGCGAAGCGGAACGCCGCGAGGCGTCGTGAAAAACGCTTGTCTTCCGCGACGATGTCGCGCCACCTTCGCTTTTCGAGTTCGCCGTGTTCAAAATCATCGATAGCCAAAACGACGCGACGTTTCTGCGCGAGTTTGTTGCGCGTCGCAACGCCTTCGACCCTTCGGTCGAAGAGAGCGTCAAAGCCATTCTCGCCGACGTCAAAGCCAACGGAGACGAAGCCGTCCGACGCTACGCGGAAAAATTCGACGGGGCGAAACTGTCCGACTTTCGCGTCTCGCAAAAGGAAATCAACGAAGCCGTCAGAGCCGCCGACAAGAGATTGACGCGCGTGTTGGAGCAAGCGGCGGCGAACATCGAGCGATTTCATCGATGCGAGTTGGACAACGGATTTTTCTACGACGACGGCGATGGGGTTTTGATTGGGCAGAAAGTCGCGCCAATCGAGCGCGCTCTTTTTTACGCGCCCGGCGGCAAAGCCGTTTATCCCTCGTCGGTGTTGATGAACGCGATTCCCGCCAAAGTCGCGGGCGTTTCGGAGACATTCCTCACCTCGCCGAGCGACCGCGAAGGAAAAGTTCACCCAAACATCTTGCTCGCGGCGGAAATCGCGGGCGTGAAAAACGTCTTCAGACTTGGAGGCGCGCACGCGATCGCGGCGTTTGCCTTTGGCACGCAGTCGTGCCCAAAAGTCGATAAAATCACGGGACCAGGCAATCAATACGTGGCGGTGGCGAAGCGGCTCGTTTTCGGCGAAGTCTCGATCGATAGCGTCGCGGGACCAAGCGAAATCGCCATCATCGCCGACGAAGAGGCGAACCCGACGTTCGTCGCGCTCGACCTGTTCTCGCAAGCCGAGCACGACGAGATGGCGTCGGCGATTTTGATTACGCCATCGAGAGAGCTTGCGGACGCGGTTCAGCGAGAAGCGCGACGACGCATCGAGCGAATGCCGCGTCGCGTCATCATTGAAGCGGCGATTCAACGCGGCTCGGCGATGATTTTGACGAGGGATTTGCAAGAAGCGTGCGAGATCGCCAACAAACTCGCGCCTGAACATTTGGAGATTCAGACGCGAAATCCGTTTGAACTCTTGCCAAAGATTCGCAACGCGGGCGCGATTTTCTTGGGCGACTATTCCTCCGAACCCGTGGGCGATTATTTCGCTGGACCAAACCACACGCTTCCGACGAGCGGCACGGCGCGATTTTTCTCGCCGCTCTCGACGAGGGATTTTCTCAAACGAACTTCCATCATCGCCTACGCGAAAGAGCGATTGTTGAAAACGGGCGACGACATCGCCTACTTCGCCGACGCGGAAAATTTGCCAGCCCACGCCGCCGCGATTCGCGCAAGGCTGGAAGTCCAACGAGGCGACTAAACCTCAATCGTTCTGCGGCGTTTCCGCGTCGACGGCGTGCAGTTGCAAGGCTTTGAGCGAGACATAGCGCAACGCCGCTTCGTGCGTGGCTTTCAAGACGACTTTCGGCGCAAGCCCCGCATCGAAGGCTTCTTTCCAACGAAGCGCGCACAGACACCACTTGTCGCCCTCTTTGAGTCCGGGGAAGCGATATTCGGGGCGCGGCGTGATGAGGTCGTTGCCCATCGCGCGAGAAAAGCGAAGAAACTCGTCGGTAACGATGGCGCAAACGACATGTCGCCCGTGATCGCTTTCGTCGGTGCGGCAGTAGCCGTCGCGGAAAAAGCCCGTCATCGGATTTTTGCAGCAACACTCGAGTTTGCCGCCAAGCACGTTTTTCGGTTCAGCCATTGGAGTAGAGTTTGACCGTTGTCGGAAATGAACAAGCGCAATCGACGGCGCGTTTCCGAAGCGCGCTCAAAGCGGCTTGGCGTAAAAGCGATCGCATCCGAAATGCCCCGTATTGCCCATTCGTTTCGTGAGCCTAACGAAGCCGTTTTTTTCGTAGAGTTTTCGCGCCGCGCCCATCTGCTCGAGCGTTTCCAAGTAGCAAGTTTTGTAGCCGAAGGCGCGCGCCGCCTCTAAACAGCGGTTCAGAACTTCTTGTCCAATGCCTTTGCCGCGCCCTTCGGGCAGGAAATACATTTTTTTGAGTTCGCAGACATGGTCGTCGCCCCCTTGCAGAGGCGCGATGCCGCCGCCGCCAATCACGTTGCCGTTCATCTCGACGACGAAATAGGCGCATCGCGGTTGCGAGTAGGCTTCGAACATCGCGTCGACTTCCGCGTCTTTGATGGCGAAGCCATCGCCATCGGCTCCGAATTCGGGCATCACGGCGCGAATGACGTTGGCAATGGCGGGGTTGTCTTCGGGTTTGATTTTGCGGACGATGAAGGACGATTCTCGCTCGCTCATTGTCAGTCGAAAACGTTGCGAAAAATGTTCGGCGCGCGAAGATACGAAACGGCAAGAGCAATTCGGGGCGAGCGTTGGCGTTTTGAAAATTTCCGAAACGGCGCGAAAGCGTTATTTTGCAAGCAGTCGAAAAAATGAATCTTGCGCCGTTATGAACGTTGTCAAAGAGCCGCAAGCGAGCGCGGCGGAAACGACGATAAAAGAGACCATCTTGGAAGTCGAAGCCGACGAGGCGCGTCGCCAAGCGATTCTGCGGGCGCTGGAAAACGTCAATCGCAAAGGCTTCCACATCGAGCCGAGAGCGATCGTGAAGTTGATGAAGCCCGTCACGTGGTTTCCGCCGATGTGGGCGTTCTTGTGCGGCGCGATTTCAACGGGCGAAGACCTGTTGGAAAATTGGCGCGTCGTGCTGGCGGGATTGATTTTGGCAGGTCCGTTGATGTGCGCGATGTCGCAAACGATGAACGACTACTTTGACCGCGAGGTCGATGCCATCAACGAGCCGCATCGCCCCATTCCGTCGGGACAAATTTCCAAAGACGCAAGTTGGCTCATCACCTTCGCGCTGATTGGAACGGCGTTTCTCGTCGCGCATTGGATTCACCCATATGTGCTATGGATTTCGTTTGCGAGCGTGTTGATGTCGCACGCTTATTCGGGTCCGCCGCTTCGCGCGAAGCGGAATGGTTGGTTTGGAAACCTGATCGTCGGGTTCGCATACGAAGGCGTGGCGTGGCTAACGGGAAGTTTCTCGCTCACGAAGGGCGCGCCCGCGAGCGAATCGATTTGGCTTGCCGTCGTCTTCTCGCTGGGCGCGCACGGCATCATGACGCTCAACGACTTCAAGTCGGTAACGGGCGATCGCATTCGCAACGTGCGCTCGATTCCCGTTCAACTTGGCGAAAAGAACGCCGCGATTCTCGCCGCCGTCGTGATGAACGTCGCGCAAGCCGTCGCCATCGGCATTCTGGTTTGCAAAGGCGCTTTCGTCTCGGCAAGTTTGGCGCTGCTGTTGCTCGTCGCGCAACAACCGATGCAACGCATTTTGATCGCTCAACCCAAAGAGAAAGCGATTTGGTATAACTCGTTTGGCACTCTGCTTTATGTGATGACGATGATGATTTCCGCGATTGGAATCAGACCTTAACCTTAATCAAGCCAAAAACGCAACGCAAACCACGCACTCATTGATGAAAAAATCTCTCTTTCTTGGACTGTTCCTGCTGTCTGCTGCGCTTTCCTCCGCGCAAACCAACTTCGAAAACGGCGTCGTCAGCGCGATGGGCAACAGCGGTTCGGCGTATGTTGGCGGCGCGCTCGCGCTCGGATTGAATCCCTCGCGCCTCTTGTCCTACGAGTATTTTGAGCAAAAAGCCTCCATTGCCATTTTCCCAGTTGGTTTTACGGTCAACAACAATTCCATCTCCGCCACGCTTTACAACGAGCTTTTCGGCAAGAAAACGCGCGGCGCAAGAGGCAACAAAACGGAATGGACGGATAGCGACAAGCGCAAACTGCTCGAAGCGATTGGCGACGAACTGGAAGTCAACGCGCGCGCGAGCATAATGCTTCTCGGCGCAAGTTACTTTCACGACGACAAGGTCGGCGCGTTTGGCTTTCACATCATCGATCACGTCGGCGGACGCGGGACGTTCAACCGAGAGTTTTTGGAATACTCGCTCTACGGCAACGAGCGTTTCTTGGGAAGAGAAGTAGGCGGCGCAAGGAACACGACCTCCAACGCCTATTGGTATCGTGAATACGCGCTCTCTTACGCGCGCGAGTTCAAGACCCAATTTCGCGCCCGAAGCCTTCGTCCGATTGAGAGCGTCAAGGTGGGCGCGAGTTTGAAGTGGATCGCCGCGCACGCTTATTCGGAAGCGCAAGACGAAAGCCGCATTTATCATTCGCCAACGGGCGATAGCCTGTCGGCAACCGTGCGATACGTAACGACCTCCGCCGCTCGCGGAAAATGGCAAGATCCAAACTCCACTGAAAGTTTCTCCTTCTTTCCCGAATCCGTCGGCTCAGGCGTCGGGATAGATCTGGGGATCTCGTTCAATTACCGCGAAACGATGACCTTCGCCGCCTCGCTCAACAATCTTGGCTTCGTGTCCTTTGGCGACAATGCGCTCGTCAAAACCGCCGACACGACCGTCTCCTTCGCGGGCTTGAACGATCCCATCAGCGGCTCATCGAACAAAAACCAACTCGATAGCATCAAAAACGCCGTTCAGGCGCAAACGAGAAAAACCGACCGTTTCACTCGCGCCCTGCCAATTCACTTGCGGCTTGGCTTTGGATTGATTTTGGACGACCACCTTGACTTTCCCGCCGCCGTAACGGTCGATTACGTGCAAGGCTTCAACGGCAACTTTGGAAACACAGGAATTCCGATTCTCGGCATTGGCGGCGAGATTCGCCCCATTCGCTCTATGCCGCTCCGCAGCGGAATGCAGTTCGGCGGCAGACAAGGGTTCGCATGGTCGTTTGGAATCGGCTACGACAATCCAAACCTCGCCATTGACTTCAACGTCGGCAACATCTTCTCGCCGTTCTTTCCAAGCCGCATCAAGAACTTGACCTTCGGGCTTGCCCTTCGCGGCAGATTCTTGGGCGTGGAGAGATGATTTTCGCAAGCAAACGATGAAACCGCCGATTCCCAAAAACGAGCAGGAGCGATTGAACGCGCTCTATCGCTATCAAATTTTGGACACGCTGGCGGAGCGGATTTATGACGACTATGTCAATCTTGCCGCCAACATCTGCGAAGTTCCCATCGCCACGATTAGTTTGATCGACAAAGACCGTCAGTGGTTCAAGGCAAAGGTAGGCATTGAGGCGAGCGAAACTAGCCGCGACGTCGCGTTTTGCGCGCATGCGATTTTGAACGACGAGGTTCTCATCGTTCCCGACGCGACGAAAGACGAAAGATTCTGCGACAATCCTTTCGTAATCGATGAGCCGGGCGTTCGCTTTTACGCGGGCGCGCCGCTCAAAACCCCCGATGGCTACAACATCGGAACGATTTGCGCAGTTGATCGAAAACCCCGACAACTTTCCGCGAGCCAAAAGGAAGCCTTGCAAACGCTGAGCCGCCTCATCATCTCGCAATTCGAGCTTCGCATCGCGGAACGCGCCATCGGCGCCTTGGAGATGAGCGTCGCAACGGCGCACGAACTTTCTCAACCGCTCACGGTCGCGCTTGGCACGACGGAGATTCTTCTCGCCAGATTTGGCAATCTTTCGCCCGACGCGATCGCTGAACGGTTATCGCGCCTCAAAAGCGCTCTCGGAGAGATAACGCGGCTGGCGCGCAAGATTCAATCGTTTCAACGCTACGTGCCCGCAAAGTATTCAGACGAAACGCAGATGATCGATTTGAACGAAGCGGCAAAGCGCGAGAGCGCGCGCCCGTAGCGTCGCCTCAATCGGCAACCTCCTCGATGCTCACCGCAAGGACGCGCTTGAAGACATCCTCGAACATATCCTTGACGCGATGAACCGCCCAAATTTCAATCTCCGCGTCGCTCAAAATCGAGAGCCGCAGTTCGATTTTCTTCGGAGAAATTTTGGCTCTGACATGGCGGACGTTTTGCCGATGCGTCCTGTCGAGCGCGTTGGCAATGCGCAGAATCGCGGCGCAATATCTGACGACTTGCTTCTGCTTCGACGAGAGAGCTTGAAAGGTCTCGTGTTCGGGCTTCGGCGGCGACTTGCGGTGGTAGCGCGCAATGTGCGCCATCGTTTGAATTTCGTCGTTGCTGAACCCGCGCAACTCGCCGTTCATGATGATGTATTGACTATGCTTGTGATGACCCGATGGCGAGATGAAATAACCGATGTTGTGCAGAAGCGAAGCGTATTCCAAAAGTTCGCGCTCGCGCGCCGTCAAGCCGTGCAAGGTTTGGAGTTCGTCGAAAATCTGCAACGCGAGATTGGCGATGTGCGTCGAGCGAACCTCGTCCCAATGGCAGCGCCGCGCCAGTTCAATCACGCTGCGACGTCGCACGTCGGGAATCGCGTTGATGAGACGAAATTCCTCAATGTGCTTGGAGAGATAATCAATCACCATTCCTTCGCGCAGGGCGAAAGACGAAATGACGATTTCTTTGAGGTTGAAAAGGCGAAAGACGACATCGAAAAGAACGAGACCGGGAATGATGAGG
Organism: Chloroherpetonaceae bacterium; assembly: GCA_025055975.1. GTDB lineage: Bacteria > Bacteroidota > Chlorobiia > Chlorobiales > Thermochlorobacteraceae > JANWWM01. The sequence goes on from JANWWM010000025.1 coordinate 140,850, forward strand.
TCGGCGCGTTTTGGATCCAATCCCGCTATCGTTCGGCGCTCGCTCGATTTCATCGGCAGGAGTCGCTCGCAAAGTTTCTGAAAACTTTTGCGCGAAAAGGCGTTGCCGTTGAGCGATTCGAATTCTTGCCCGTTTTCTTGCAAAAAAATCATTGAGGCGATGTTTTCCGCCGTGCCGCTTGAAGCGATCGCCATGTCGTAGCCGATGCTCTTGGCTCGCGTCGCAAAAGGAGTGATTTGCTCGATGAAGAATCGCTCGAGTTCGGCGCGTTCCGTTTCGGAGATGGGGTCGCTCTTGACGAAGCGTTCTCGCATTCGAGCCACGCCGAGTTTTTTGCTTTCGGCAAGGTAGAGTTTTTCGCCGTCGCCAATCATCATTTCCACCGAGCCGCCGCCGACGTCGATCATAAAGGCTTTGCGCTTGCCGACGTCAATGGCGCGACGAATGGCGAGATAAATGAGCCTCGCTTCCTCATCGCCCGAAATGATGCAGGCGCGAATGCCGACTTTTTCGGCGACCGCTTCCATATACGCGCCGCCGTTTTTGGCTTCGCGTATGGCGCTCGTGGCGAAGGCGATGATGTGATGCGGCTCGACGCCGCGTTGTTCGGCGAGCTTGCGAAAGCGCGTCAGCGTCTCGATGCCTTGCGCCATCGCTTCTTCCGTGAGGGTCTTGGTCGTGATGCTGCCGTCGCCGATGCGAATCATCTCCTTGGCGCGGTCGATCGTCAGGAAGCTCATATCGGGCAAGAGCTCGACGATGATCATGTGAAACGAGTTCGTTCCCAAATCAATGGCGGCAAGGCGCATTGGGCGAGACGGCGCGGACATTGTCGTGATGAACGTTGCGTTAAGAGTTGGCGAAGGCGACGCAAAACTGCGACATCTCTCGTTTTTGCGCAAACGAAATTTGGGCGAATGCCTCAGCGGTCGACGACTGGCTCGCTCGCGTCGCGCGTTGGAAGTCGCGCGGCGCGTTTTTCGCAAACCGCGCGGACGAGTTCGGCGAGTTTGCGCGTGGCTTCGCGGCGCGTGTATTTCTTGATGACGTCGGGATTGCCGCGCCAAAGTCGCTCGCCGTTCCAGAACGCCTCGTAGTAGCGGAGAATCGCCGCTTCTATTTCGGCTTGATTGCGAAAGTTGGCGACGACTCCCGCGTTGGTTTCTCGGATAAGCGACGCGATTGCGCCTTCAAGCGCGAGCGTAATCACGGGGCGCGCCGCGCCGATGTATTCGTAGACTTTTCCAGGCACGATTTCTTCGCTTCCTTGCGCGTCATCGACGATGAGCAAAAGCGCGTCGGATTTCAAGAGTTCCTTGACGCTTTCGGCGTGAGGCACATAGGGCTTGGTCTCGACCACGCCGCGCAAGCCTTCGTCTTCAAAAAGCGGAGTCAGATTCGCGCCGAAACGACCAACGAATTTGAGCTTGATTTTTTTCGGATCGACCTTGCCCTTTTCAATGAGCGATTTCACCGCGTCCAAAAAAGGCTTTGGCGAGCGTTTGCCATACATTGAGCCTGCGTATGTGATCGTGAAAGCTTCGTTGCGCGGAAACGACAGCGCGGGAATGTCCGCTTCGTCAAAGCCGTTCTCGATGTGGATGATTTTGTTGGAGTCGATGTCGGGATATTTTTTTTGAAAATCTTTCGCGATCCCTTGCCAAGCGACCTCCATCGCGTCGCATCGTTCATAGACGCTTCGTTCCAAGCGCTCGTCGAGCCATTTCGCCAAGCCGTAGCGAATCGGCGTTGAAAGAAAGCCCGTCCAAGGGTCTCGGAAGCCCGCAATCCAAGGCAAGCCCGTTTTCGTCGCCAAGCGTTTGGCGATGAGCGCGGTCGTGTAGGGCGGCGAAGAGGAGTATAGGCAATCAATGCGTTCTTGGGCGATGATGCGCAAGCCTTCCTTCGTGGCGAAAGGAAACCAGCCAATTCTCGCGTCGGGAATGAAGAAATTGCTTCGAGCGAACTCGGCGACGCGCTCGGCAAACGAGCGTTTTTCGCCAGGCTTTGGAATGTTGTTGACATCAACGGGCGCGTCGGGCGGCTTGCCCGTGAATTTGCGGTAGAGCGCGTAAGGCTCGACGATTTTCGAGCGAAAAACCTTCACGCCGACAGGCGTTTCGCTCAAAAGCGATTCGTCTCGCGTGGGAAAGTCGCCGTCTTTGACGGTGAGCACGACGGGTTCGACATCGAACTCGCGCAAATACTTGACAAACTTCAAAACGCGCTGAACGCCCGCGCCGCCCGAAGGCGGAAAGTAATACGCGATGACGAGCAGTTTCAGGGAGGGCATTTCAAGAGGCAAGATTGGCTTTCGCAAGCCAAAAATCGCCGCAATCGTCTCTGACGATGAGGTTGACAAGGCGCGCTTTCGCCATTTCCAAAATCGCAAGAAACGTAACGACGATGGTGATGCGCTCGGCGAACTCTCGGACAGTTTCAAGAAACGAGATTTGAATGCGCTCGTCCAATTTTTTGAGCAAGAATTCCGTCTGCTGTTCGATCGTAACGGGAATGCGCTTGATTTCGTGAACCGTCGTTTTCGGAATGTTTTTCATGGCGATTTGATAGGCGCGAATGAGGTCGAAGAGCGTAGGGCGTTTGGTTTCGTCCTCGATTTCGCTCGCCTCGATTTGCTCGAAAGCAAGGCGCGGGAAAAGTTTGCGGCGGTCTTCTTCAAGCAGTTGGAGATGGAGCGCCATTTCTTTGAAGCGTTTATACTCCAAAAGCTTTTGGACAAGTTCGGTTCGGGGGTCGAATTCGTCCAACTCTCCGCTCGGCGATTCGGGGCGCGGCAGAAGCATCTTCGCCTTGATGCTCATCAACACGGAAGCCATGTAGATGAAATCCGCCGCGACTTCAAGATTCAGCTCTTGCATCGCGTCGAGATATTCCATAAAGCTTTTGGTGATGTGCGCGATGGGAATGTCGTAGATGTCGAGTTCGTCTCGCTTGATGAAAAACAAAAGCAAATCCAATGGACCTTCGAACTCGGTCAGAGAGACGCGATACATTGCCGCCAGCAGCGTTTATCTGCCGAAAAGTTTTTTGGCGGCGCGCAGTTTTTCGCGCCACCAGTTCGTCTTTTCGGTAACTTGTTTCTCGACGAGCTGCGGCGCGACTTCTTTGGCGACGTAGGCGACGTTTTTGAGCGGTTGCACGCGATAGGTGCGGGCGCGATTCATCGCCGATTGAATCGTCTTGTCCAAATCCTCGACGGCGCACGGCTTGACGTGATAGCGATAAACCTGAAACTCGTTGATGGATTTAATCGCCAACAGCGCGTCGCGCACTTGCGTCAAGAGGATGATGACGATGTTCGGGTATTCCTGCTTGACCGCATGCAAGAAGTCGATGCCGTCTTCGCTGTTGAGGTTCAGGTCGGTGAGCATCACGTAGATGTCGTGCTTCGAGAGTTGGTCGAAGGCTTCATTGATGGAAGAAGCGGGATAGACTTGATACTTTTTGCCGAAGACTTGCATCATCGTGTTGAGTTGCTCCTTGTTGAACTCGACGATGAGCAAGCCCTCCTTTTGACCGCTTGGCGGCGGCGGAGCCTCTTCTTCCTGCTCGGCGATTTCGGCGGGGTCGGCACCGCTGGTGCGCATGATGTCGGCTTTGCTCGGATAAAGTTGTCCAACTTTTTGGGCGATGTCGACCGCCGCGCCAACCGTGTCGCGCAGTTGGTCGATCTTCCAAGGCTTCGTGAGGAAGCGGAAGACTTCGCCCGAATTGACGGAGTTCATAATCGCGTCGAGGTCGCTGTAGCCGGTGAGCAGAATGCGAATCGTGCTTGGGCTGATGGTCTTGATGACGCGCAGAACCTCGTGTCCGAGCATTCCGGGCATGCGTTGGTCGGAGAGAACGACGTGAATGTGGTTTTGTCGGACGATTTCAATCGCGTCTTTGCCGTTGGTCGCCGTGAAAATGTTGTATTGACGGCGAAAGGTTGCCGAGAGCGATTGCAACACCAGAGGTTCGTCGTCGACGAGCAAGATGTTGATGTTGGAGTTGGAATTGGTCTCAGCCATAATTCAAATGCCGATGTTTGTGTTTTGGGATTCGATTTAGTTTAACGCAGGCGCGCTTTCGCTGAACACCTTTTCCTCTTTCGCTAGCTGGGTTTGCATTGGCAAGTAGATGAAGAAATCCGTGCCGTGTCCAACCTTGCTCTTCACGGTGATTTTGCCGTTATGTCCTTCTTCAATGATTTTTTTGGAGATGGAAAGCCCAAGACCCGTGCCCTTGCCGACGGGCTTCGTCGTGAAGAACGGGTCGAAAATTTTGTTGATGATTTCGGGCGGAATGCCCTTGCCGTTGTCGGAAATTTGCACGACCGCTTGGTCTTTTTCGACGAAGGTTTTGATGCGAAGCACGCCTTCGCCCTTTTCTTCGCAAGCGTGCGCGGCGTTGGTGATGATGTTCAAAAAGACTTGGTTGAGCTGAGCGGGCGCGCAAACGATGTTGGGCACGTTGCCGTAATCCTTCACGACCGTCATGTGTCGCTTCAAGATGTGATTGGCGATGACGAGCGTGGAATCCAAGCATTGATTGATGTTGGCAAGTTGCGTCGCCGTTTGGTCCAGACGCGAGAAGTTGCGCAGGTTGACGATAAGTTCTTGGATTCGATCCAGCCCTTCCAAAGAGTTCGTGATCATCATATTGTTCTCGTCAATCAACCCGATCTTCTCAATGTTTTTGAGCTTTTCGAGCGTGGCGGGAATGAGTTTTTCCGCCTCGTTGTAATTGCCCGCGACCAAGCTTTTGAGCACGTTCGCGCTGGCGGCGACGGCTTCTTGGAACTCGCGGTCGTTTTCGCGGATGATTTCGATGTTGTTTCTCACGAAGCCAAGCGGCGTGTTCATCTCGTGGGCGAGACCCGCGACCATCTGACCGAGCGACGCCATCTTTTCGTTTTGAATAAGTTGGCTTTGCGATTCTTGAATGATTTTGGCTTGCTTGCGCAGCGAAATCGTCAGGCGAACCGCCATTCCCAAAAAGACGAGAATGCTCACGACGAGGGCGACGACTTGCGCCAGTTGCAGGTTCTTGATTTTCTCGGTCGAAAGTTCGCCCAAGCGCACGATGAAGTCGCGGTTGCTGGCGAGAATCAGCTCGTCGTTTTGAAGCGCGAAGTCAATGGCTTTTTCAAGTTGAATGGGGTCGGTTTGGCGCGGATTTTCGGTCTTTTGCGCAAGGTCGAGCAAAATGTCGCGCGATTCCTTCCACTTTTGAATTTCCTTCTCGATGGTCGAGCGCGCTTTCGGATTGGTTACGGGCGCGACGTCATACTCCACGCCGTCAAACACGAGAATGCCGCCCGCATCCAACGCGGCGACGGTTGAGTCAAAAACCGAAATGGAGCGTTTGTAAGCGAAAAACGCCGTGTCCAACTGCGCCGACTTGTCGGCGATTTGCGCGGTTTGGGTCGAGTCTATGAGAGAAAGTTCCGCGAGACGTTCTTGAATTCTGATGAGGTTGCGGTATGCGCGCTGCCAATACTCCGATTGTTTCGTCGCGCAGAAGATTTGTTCCGCGTCGCGCTGGCTATCCTTCGAGATGATGATGTTGAGCACGAACACCGACGCGACAAGGGCAAGGAAGACAACGCTGAAGATGATGAGTTCCACGAAGCGAAAGCCTGCCTGTTGTTCTTTTTTGTTGCCAGCCATAGTTATCGCAAATGTGTTTTGTTATTGTTTGCGCTGTTTGTGTCTAAACTCCGATCGCTGCTTTTGGTTTTTGCGCTCCCATTGCGAAAAAGTCGTCGCGGCGATAGTGGAGGACATCGCGGTTGCGAAACTTCGGCGAATATAATCAACTTTGCCCAATTCGTTCAAAATTCGCGCGTAAAGAAATCGCAACGAGCTTTCGCTTTTGGCGCAAACGCTTCACTTCCCTCGCGTCAGCAGATCTCTTAGGGCGCGTTCAAGTTCGGGGTATTGGAATCGATAGCCCAATTCCAAGGCGCGCTTCGGAACGACGCGCTGACCTTCGGCGATGACGTTTGCCGCGTCTCCAAACAAGAGTTCCAGCGCGGATTTCGGCACGGCAAAGAACGAAGGGCGCGAGAGAACCCTGCCGAGCGCGTCGGCGAGAGTTCGCATCGTAACGGGATTGGGCGACGTGGCGTTGAGCGCGCCGCTTGCCGCGTCGTTATCGAGCGCGAAAAGCCAAAGCCCGACCTCGTCATCGATGTGAATCCACGAGACCCACTGGTTGCCGCTGCCAATCGGTCCGCCCGCGAAGAGTTTGAACGGGGTCAGCATTTTTTCCAACGCGCCTCCTTTCGTTGAAAGAACGACCCCCGTGCGAATCGCCACGACGCGAATGCCGAGCCGTTCCGCCTCGAAGGCTTCCTTTTCCCAATCGACGCAGACGGTTGCGAGAAAATCGTTGGCGGCGGGCGACGACTCGTCCAAAATCGGCACATCGTCGCCGTAACCTTGATTGCCGTAGTAGCCAACCCCTGAGGCGCAGATGAACGCTTTGGGCTTCGGCGAGGCTTGCGACATCGCTCTAACGAGATGGCGCGCGCTCACGACGCGGCTCTCGTAGATTTGTTTTTTGTAGCTCGCGTCCCAACGCGCCGCTACGGGCGCGCCCGCAAGGTGCGCCACGGCATCGACTTGCGAAAGAACCTCGGTCCATTCTCCGTTTTGGCTCGTCGCGTCCCACGAGTAGTAACCCGCGAGGTTCGGCAGTTGAGATTTCGCTTTGTCGGGATTGCGCGAGAGGAGAATGACCCTATCGCCGCGTTCCGCGAGGGCTTTGACGAGCGCCGTTCCGATGAGTCCCGTCCCGCCCGTTATCGCTATGGTTTTCGGCATTGAGGCTAAATTGACGACCAACGAAACAAGGGCGCGACGCGATACGTTTTTCGCTTGCCGCCGTCAAGCCGTCTTGACGAGCGAACTCGCCGCCCAACCCGCCCAATTTTGAAGCCAACTCAAACTGCCCGAAACGCCAAGTTTTTGGTAGGTGATGGGAAAAATTTTCGGAAACTTCGCGCCGACGGCGAGAATGAGCGTCGTGAAGTCCGAAAGCGTCATTTCGTCGCGGAACAAGGTTTCGCGGTAGCGCGGCGGCAGTTCGTCAAGAACCTTCATAATTTCGTTCATCAGTTCGTTGACGAAGTTCGGCTCGTCGGTGCGCGCGTCGTAGCACATAAACTTCATCAAGTTCGACATAATCGCCACGTTGGGTTCGTAGGCGGAAATCGCGTCCAAGTCGCTTTTGGCGGTGGCGCGTTGCGAGAGCGCGACGGCAAGTTTGGACGTGGTGCGTTCCAAGTTCCGAACCATTGAGCCAAAGCCGCAAAAGGTCAGAGGCGACGAGAGCGACGCCGCGTCGCCCAAAAGCAGAACGCCATCGTCTGCCGTAACGCGCTTCTTGCCGAACCCGTCGTGATGATAAGCGGGAATGATGCCAAAGACGGGCTTCTGAACGCGAAAGTTTTTTGAGGGCTTCTTATAGGTCGGAAGTTTTTCGAAGTAGGTCTCGAAAAGGTTGAGAAGCGATTTGTCGTTGTCGGAGTCGACGCGGTCGTAAAAGAAAAGATACGAGGTGAAAAGCGTCTCGCTTGCGGGGAAGCCTTCCCAAATCAGTTGCCGACCGCTTCCGCGCGACGTGTCGGCGGGTTCGACGCTGACGAGAATTTCGCCAACATCGAAATCGATGTCTTCCAAGCCGCTGGCGAGCGTGCCAACCGTCGGGCAAACGTGAGTTTGCGGTCGAGCGACGCCGTTTTCGGCGTTGAGTTGCATCGCAATTGGCGAGAGAACGCCCATCGCATCGACCAAGACTTTCGCCTTGAAAAATTGAGAAGCGCCGTCGCGCTCGACTTCGACCACCGCGCCGCCGTCGATTTTCCAACATCGTTTGAAGCGAGTTCGCGCCAGAACCAGATTGCCCTTGCGCGAGAGGATTTTATCCAACGCGAGTTTCAGAATCGCGTCGGATTCGATGGCGCAATCGAGCACGTTGTTGATGAAAAGGCGCTTGCGGTCTTTGCGCGCGGCGAACTCGACGAAGCCCGTCTTGTAGGTTTTCGTGATGGCTTTTTCCGCGTCGGAGCGCTTCAAGAAGCCCATCGCGTCGAGGCGTTGGAGTTCGCGCAAGGAGATGTTCCAATCGCGGTGAGTTTTGGCGGGCTGATGTTTGTCGAAGACGAGAACGCTTTTGCCGAAAAGGTCGGTCAGAGCGGCGGCATGCAACAGTCCGAGCGTCGCGCCCGCGTAAATCGCGTCGAACTCGCCCGAAATCTCAATGCCTTTGGGCAACGCTTGCGCCCCGAAGACGACCTCTGGCGCGGGGCGATTGACGACGTCGGACCAATAGCGGTCGAGTTCCAAGATGCGTTTGAGCCAAAATTCGCCGTTCTCGATGCGCGAAAAATGTCGATGAACGAGCGGGTGCGAGCGTTGAATCTCCGATAGCATTTGGTTGTTGTATGATTTCGCAGTGGTTAAATTGAGCGGCGAGCCGCTCGCCTAAACGAACCGAATTTTTCCCGAAATGATTTTCAAAACCGACCCGTCCGAATTTCAGTCGCTTCTGGAAGACACGAGCGCGATGCGCGGCGGATACGCGGACGGCGCGTATTTCGCCGAAAGTTACGACGACGTCTGCGAGGTCTTGCGCCGATGCCATCAAACGCGAACTCGCGTAACGATTTCGGGCAACGGCACGGGCACGACGGGCGGCAGAATCCCGTTTGGCGGAGTCGCGCTCGCCATGCCCAAACTCAATCGCATTTTGAACGTCAAGAAAAATCCCGACGGAACGGGCGTTGCGACCGTTCAAGCCGCCACGTTGCTTTTCGACCTGCAACAAACCGTCGAAGCCGAAGGACTCTTTTACCCGCCCGACCCAACGGAACGCTTGTGCTTCATTGGCGCGACGATCGCGAACAATTCGTCGGGCGCGCGCACGTTCAAATACGGACCGACGCGAAACTACGTCGGTCGCCTCAAACTCGCGCTTCCATCGGGCGATTTGCTCGAAGTTCGACGCGGAGAAATTTTCGCCGACGATTCGGGCGTTCTTGCCTTCGAGACCCAAAGCGGCGCGCGCTACGAAGTCCCCGTTCCGACCTACCGAATGCCAAACGTTTCGAAGCACGTCGCGGGCTACTACGCCGCGCCCAAAATGGATTTGATTGATTTGTTCATCGGCTCGGAAGGCACGCTTGGCGTGGTTTTGGAGGCGGATTTGAAATTGCTCCCGAAGCCTGAACGCATCTTCGGCGGTCTCGCGTATTTCGCCGACGAGGCGAGACTTCTGGCATTCGTCGACGAAGCCCGCGCTCGCTCGCGCGACGCGACGTCGCCGAGCGACCTTTCGGCGAGAGCCATCGAGTTCTTCGACAAACGCTCGCTCGATTTTTTGCGCCCGAAATATCCGCAAATTCCGAGCGACGCCGTCGGCGCGATTTTCTTCGAGCAGGAAATCACGAGCGAGACCGAAGACGCGCTTTTGCAAGCGTGGCTGTCGCTGATGGAATCGCGCGGCGCGTTGATTGAACGCTCTTGGATCGCGCTCACGCCCGCCGAGCAGCAAGATCTGCGAGCGTTCAGACACGCCTTGCCCGCGTCGGTCAACGAATGGTATGCGAAGTTCAAGCAGCGCAAAATCTCGACCGATATGGCGGTTCCGCATCATCGCTTTCCCGAACTAATGCGGTCGTATCAAACCAAATGCGAAGCGGAAGGCTTCGATTACGTTTTGTTCGGGCACATCGGCGACGCGCATTTGCATCTGAACATCTTGCCCAAAAACGACGCGGAAGCGCGGCGCGCGCGCGAACTCTATCGCGTCTTCGTCCGAGAAGCCATCGCAATGGGCGGCACGATTTCCGCCGAACACGGCGTCGGGAAATTGAAAGCGGAACTGTTGGTCGAAATGTTCGGCGAAGACGGCATTCGACAGATGACGCGCGTCAAAAAATCCCTCGACCCGAACCTCATTCTCAACGTCGGCAACTTGATTCCCGAAGCCTATTTAGCGGATTGAATGAGCCTTTTCGCGCTGATTCCGTGCTACAACGCGGAAAAAACCCTGCCCAACCTGCTCGCCGAACTCAAAGCGTTCATTCCGCCTGAACGGACGATTTGCGTCAATGACGGCTCGCGCGACAAAACCGTAACGACGCTGCGCAAACTCGACGTGAAAGCCTATCACTTTCCGAAAAATCAAGGCAAGGGAGCGGCGCTGAAATTGGGCTACGAACTCGCGCTCAAATGCGGCGCGACCGCCGTGCTCGCCATCGATAGCGACCATCAACATCTGCCCGCCGACATTCCAAAATTTTTGCGCGAAGCCTCTTGCTACGACATCGTCGTCGGCTCGCGTCGTCGCAACGGACGCTTTGGCAAGCCGATGCCGTTTCCGCGCGTCTTTTCAAACTCGACCACTTCGGCGATTCTTTCATGCCTGACGAAACAACGCATCGAAGACGCGCAATGCGGCTTTCGCTTGATTCATCGCCGATGCCTTGAAGACATCGTTCCGCTTTGCAAAGAAAAGGGCTTTATGTTCGAGACGGAGTTTTTGCTCCATGCGGCGGAGCGCGGTTACAAAATCGGCTTCGTGGAAATCGAGGTCATCTACGGCACGTCGGCGAGCAATATGCGCTACGTCGCCGACACGTTCAACTTCGTCAAACTCGTGCTGCGGCATTGGCTCAAAAGGCGCGGGCGTTGAACCGATAACGCGCAAGGCTCGTTTGAGACGAAAAGCGCGCCGATGATTCCCGATTCGTTTTCGCTTTTGCGTTGCTTCGCGCTCGTCGCGTTGGGCGGCTGGCTCTGGATGTTCCTCCGAGCGACGCGACTGCGCTTTTGGATTCCGAAACTTTCAGACGCGCCTTCGCCGCAGAAGTTTCCTCGCGTGAGCGTCGTCGCGCCCGCAAGGAACGAGGCTAAAAAGATTCGCGCCACGCTTCGCTCGCTTCTTGCGCAGGATTATCCGAACCTTGAAATCATCGTCATCAACGACCGCTCCGACGACGAGACGGGCGCCATCATCGATGAGTTCGTCGCGCAAGACGAGCGCGTCAAGGCGATTCACGTCGCCGAGTTGCCGAGCGGTTGGCTTGGAAAAAATCACGCCAATTGGCGCGGCGCGGAACGAGCGACGGGCGATTACCTGCTCTTCACCGACGCGGACGTGCTCTTCGCTCCCTCGACGATTTCAAAGACCGTTGGCTACGCGCTTCAATGTCGGGCGCGGCACGTCGTCGCGCATCCGAAAATGCTCTCCGAAAACGTCTTTGAAGAAGCCTTCCTTGCGCTTTTCGGAACGCTATTCGTTTGGAAGTTCGATCCGATTGGCGCGCGCAATCCGAAGAACAAACGCGCATACATCGGCGTGGGCGCGTTCAATTTCATTGAGCGTCGCCTTTACGACGCGATTGGCGGACATTCAGCGCTGAAAGCGGAAATCGCCGACGACGTCAAACTCGGCTATCTCGTCAAGCGAAGCGGCGAGGCGACGCACGTCGTCGAGGGGCGCGATTTCGCGCAAGTGCGTTGGCGCGAAGGCTTGTGGGATTCGGTCAAGGGCATTGAGCGGAGCGCGTTTGCGGGCGTGAATTTTTCGTGGCTGTGGGTCTTGATTGGCGTCGTCGGAACGCTGTTCGGATTGCTCGCGCCGCATTGGCTTTTGTTTGCGGGCGACGCTTTCGCAACGGGGTGCGCGATCGTTTCGCTAGGGTTCGTTTATTTGAGTTACGCCGTTGGCAAACGCTCGTTTTGGCGAGCGACCTACATAGCGCTGTTGCACCCGATTATGTCGGTTCTGTTTCTTTTCGCGCTCGTCAAATCGGCGTTGCTCGTCTCCGTCAAGGGCGGCGTGGAGTGGCGCGGCACGTTCTACGCCACCGACGTCTTGCGAGCGAAGGCGAGCGAACTTTGACGCTATCGCACCACCGTTTCCAACACTTCGAGTCGAGCGCGTCCGTTCTTGACCGAAAGTTTCGCCTTCGCGCCGATGGGAATCGTGAGCTTGTGCTTGACGTGCCCGTAAGAAAGATTCGCGCAGGCGGGCGCGGATTTCGGGAAAACGCAGAGGTAATCCTCAATCACTTCCTCCAACGTGAGCGAGGGCTTGTCGTCGTCGTCTTCGATGCAATCCGTCATTTGTCCAATCACCAAGCCCGAAAGTTTTTCCAAAATGCCCGCGTTGTCGAGTTGCGAGAACATTCGGTCGATGCGATACGGCTCTTCGCCGATTTCTTCGATGAAGAGCAAGGCTTTGCGCATATTGGGCAAGAACGGCGTGCCGACGAGCGCGCTCAGCAGCGAAAGATTGCCGCCAATGAGCCGACCTTTCGCTTCGCCTGAACGAATCCCGACGAGGCGATGCGTTTCGTGATTGATGAACCTGCCATAAACGCGAGGCTTGGTGAGCATTCGCCACAGGTGATACTGCGAATACTCGTCGGGCGAAACCATATCCGAAACGAGCATTGGACCTGAAAACGTAACGAGACCCGTCTTGGCGAAAATGGCGCAGCAGAGCGCGGTGATGTCGGAAAAGCCGACGAAAATTTTGGGCTTTCGCCGAATGAGCGCATAGTCAATTAGGCGCAATAGGCGCGGAGAGCCGTAACCGCCGCGCAAACAAAAAATCGCCTTGACGGAGTCGTCGGCGAACATTTCGTTGATGTCGTTGGCGCGTTCTTGGTCCAAACCCGCAAGATAGCCGTGCGTTTTTCGGACGTGCTTGCCGAATTTGACCTTGTAGCCAAGCGACTGCAAGTAGGCTTTGGCTTTGTCGAGACGATCTTCGGGGTAAATGGGGCTTGCGGGAGCGACGACGCCAATCACGTCGCCTTCCCGCAAGCGTTTCGGTTTGAGAATCATTCGTGAAAGGGTTAGGAGGCGCTTTCGACGAGAAGCATCGCTCGATTGGCGTTCACCTCAAAAAATCCGCCCGAAATTTTGTAAGTCCGTTGCGATTTGTCGGCAAAGTCGATGCGCGCTTCGCCCGCCACGAGCGACGACAGAAACGGCGCGTGGTCGGCGAGAACTTGAAACGTGCCCGCGCTGCCAGGGGCGGTAACGCTGACCACGTTGCCGCTGAACACGTTTTTTTCGGGCGTTACGATGTCAAGATGAAATTCCGCCGCCATCGGAAACCCTCCCTTACTTCGCTTCCGCCAAAAGTTTTTCGCCCTTCTCGACGGCTTCTTCGATCGTGCCGACCATTCGGAACGCCGCTTCGGGCAAGTGGTCGTGCTTGCCTTCGAGAATTTCTTTGAAGCCTCGAATCGTGTCGGCGAGCTTGACGTATCGACCTTTCAAGCCCGTGAATTGCTCGGCGACGAAGAAGGGTTGCGAGAGGAACTGCTGAACGCGACGCGCGCGCGCCACGACGAGCTTGTCTTCGTCCGAAAGTTCGTCCATTCCGAGAATCGCAATGATGTCTTGCAAATCTTTGTAGCGTTGCAGAAGCGCTTTGACGCCTTGGGCGACCTCGTAATGCTCTTGCCCGACGATGAGCGGGTCGAGAATGCGCGACGTGGAATCGAGCGGGTCGACGGCGGGATAGATGCCCATTTCGGCGATTTGACGCGAAAGCACGGTGGTCGCGTCAAGGTGCGCGAATGCCGTCGCGGGCGCGGGGTCGGTTAGGTCGTCGGCAGGCACGTAAATCGCTTGCACCGACGTGATGGAGCCTTTCGTCGTCGAAGTGATTCTATCTTGCAACGCGCCCATTTCCGTCGCCAGCGTGGGCTGATAACCGACGGCGCTCGGCATTCGACCCAAAAGGGCGGAGACTTCCGAACCGGCTTGCGTGAAACGGAAGATGTTGTCGATGAAGAGCAAGACGTCGCGTCCTTCTTCGTCGCGGAAATATTCGCAGATGGCAAGTCCCGTGAGCGCCACGCGAGCGCGCGCGCCAGGGGGTTCGTTCATTTGTCCGAAGACGAGCGCGGCGTTTTTGATAACGCCCGATTCGGTCATTTCGAGCATCAAGTCGTTGCCTTCGCGCGTTCTTTCGCCCACGCCCGCGAAAACGGAGTAGCCGCTGTGGAATTTGGCGATGTTGTTGATGAGTTCTTGAATGATGACGGTTTTGCCTACGCCCGCGCCGCCGAACAAGCCCGTTTTGCCGCCTTTGGAGTAGGGCTCGATGAGGTCAATGACCTTGATGCCCGTTTCGAGAATTTCGGCTTTGGTCGAGAGCCTATCGAACGACGGCGGCGCTTTGTGAATCGGATATCGTTTTTTGGCATTGACGCTCCCTTTGCCATCGATGGGCTCGCCAACGACGTTGAGCAAGCGACCAAGAACTTCGGGACCGACGGGCGCGGTGATGGGTTCGCCCGTGTTGACGACTTTCATGCCGCGCACCAAGCCGTCGGTCGTGTCCATTGCGATGGCGCGCACGCGCTCTTCGCCCAAGTGCTGTTGAACTTCAAGCACGAGTTCCGTGCCGTCGTCGCGGCGCACTTTGAGCGCGGTCAGAATCGAGGGCAAGTCGCCTTGCGAAAAATCCACGTCGACGACGGGTCCGATGATTTGCGTGATGACGCCTTCTTGCATAGAGAGCGGAATGGTTTGGCTGGATGAGAAACAGCGATGAAATCGCCCGACCTTGCTCGTTGCGAGCCGAGCCACCAGTGGGACTCGAACCCACGACCTGCTCATTACGAGTGAGCTGCTCTACCACTGAGCTACGGTGGCTTGGTCAGGCTTAAAAAAATGGACGCAAATATACGAAACCGCGCCTTCTTTGCAAGCCCGCTCGCCACCGGCGCTGAAACGACGCGACGCATGCCGTCGGATTTCAAGACGAGCCGTCGAGGGAGTCGTCCGACGCGGTCTCGGCTTGAAGAGCTTTGTTGACGATGTCGGTCAGCGGCGAGTAACGATCGAAGACGTGGATGTCGAAGCCTTCCTTGCGAAGTTCGCGCATCGCCGCAAGCCCTTGTTCCTCGTTTGGTCCGCCACGTCGAACCCAGATTTTCACGCCGTTGAGTTTGCCTTGCGACTTGGCTTTTCGCAGTCCGTTGATGATGCCGCTGAACGTCGCCTTGACGTCGGTGAAGTTGGCGATCGCGCCGCCGATGATGATGTGCTTGATGTTGGGCAAGGAGCACACTTTTTCCGTCAGCGCTTCGACCGCCCAATCGGGAGGGTCGCCCGAATACTCCGCGTAATTGGCGATTTTGCCGCCGAGCGCCGTAACCGCGTCGGCGTAAAAGAGCGACGCGCCGCCCCCAGCGGGCAGAAGCGCCACGTCGCCCCCCTCGACCTGAATGAATTTCACCGAGCCTTTGATGCGCGAATCGATGTCCATAATCGCCAGTTCGTCGGGCGTATAGGGGCGACCAAACTCCGAAACGGGCGTGAAGTTCCAATCGGGGTGGCGAAACTTGGCGTTCATATCGACCTGCATAACGGCATCGAGCGCGGCAAATCGCATATCCGTCTTGCGAATCACGAGCGGATTGATTTCTATCGAGATGGCGTCTTCGTTGTCGTAGCACAAGAAAAGCCTTTCGGCGATTTTGGCGACGCGCTCGGCGATTTCGCCCTCGAAGCCTGCCGACTCGGCAAGCTCAATGAGCCGTCGTTTTTCGGGCAAATCGTCAATCATCACCGCCATTCGTCGAACCTTGTCCCAATGCGCTTCGACATCGATGCCGCCATGCTTGGAGAGCAAAATTTCCGCGCCGTCGCGCGTGGAGTTGATGGAGAGGTAGTATTCCTCGTCGTGTTCGAGCATTTCGGCGACGACGACTTGCGAGACGCGCAACCCTTGCACGTGGCGACCGAGCATCTCTTTGGCGGCTCGTTTCGCGCCGTCCAAATCAAGATTGAGTTTGACCAGTCCCAACTTGAAGCGTCCGCCAATCGCCTCGTGCGCCTTGACGACGAGTTTGGACGTGGCAAGCCACTTGTTCGCATGCGCCAGCGACGCGAGTTGTTCCGCGTCCGAAACGACCAAATGCGCGGGAACGGGAATGCCCCACTTTTCAAGGAGTTTCATCGCGGGGCTTTCAAGAATTTTCGCCATCGTCAAAAAGGTTTTGGAATCGGCGGCGAAATACGCGAAAGTTTCGAAAGTCGCAAACGCTCGCCTTGCGCGTCGGCATTGACCGTCGCAGATCGCGTTATGAATGCCAGCGGGCATCGACGCGAAGCGAATCGTTGCGCGTCGTATCTTCGCGCTTTCAATTTCAAACCGTCCGCAAATGTTAGAGGCGCGAAATCTCTCGCTTTCCGTTGGCACGAAAGAACTGTTGATTGACGCTTCGTTTCGCGTTGGCGACAAAGACAGGGTCGGGCTTGTCGGCTCAAACGGCGCGGGCAAATCCACTCTGCTCAAATTCATCGCGGGACAAACGACCGCGCAAACCCTTCGCCACAATGGGCAAATTCTGAAATCCTCCGACGCGACGATTGGCTATTTGCCGCAAGAAATTTCCTTCGAGGGCGATTTGGAAAAAACCGCGCTCGAATACGCCCTGCAAGCCAACGAGCGCGCGTTCAAACTCTCGCAAGACCTTGAACGAATGGAAAAAGAACTCGCCTTGCCCCTTGACCACGAGAGCGAAGCGTATCAGCGGCTCATCGAAAAGTTTTCCGACGCGACGCGCGAGTTCGAGCGGCTTGGCGGCTACCGAATGAAAGCCGACGCGGAAAAGGTCTTGTCGGGACTGGGCTTTTCGCAAGAGGATTTTCGCAAAAAAGTCAAGGAGTTTTCGGGCGGTTGGCAAATGCGCTTGCTCATCGCCAAACTGCTCTTGCAAAACAACTCGCTGCTGCTTCTCGACGAACCAACCAACCACCTCGACATCGATTCGCTCCGATGGCTCGAAAACTACTTGCTCGCTTATTCGGGCGCGTTCATCGTCGTTTCGCACGACCGCTACTTCCTCGACAAACTCACGACCAAAACGCTTGAAATCAGTTTCAAGCGCGTCACGGAATACAAGGGGAATTATTCCTTCTACGAGCGGCAAAAAGCGGAACGCTACGAGACCTTGATGGCGGAATACGAAAACAAGTTGAAGCAAATCGCGCATCTGCAAAGGTTCGTCGACCGCTTCAAAGCCAAAGCCACGAAAGCCTCGCAAGCGCAAAGCCGCGTCAAGATGATTCAGAAACTTCAACAAACGTTGGAAGCTCCCGAAGAGGATTCGTCGCACATCGAGTTCTCGTTTCCGAAAGCCGCGCCGTCGGGCAAAATCGTCCTGACGCTCGAAGGCGTCACGAAAACGTATGCGCTTCCCGACCACTCGACGAAGGTGGTCTTGAACAACATCGACTTGGAGATTATGCGCGGCGAGCGCATCGCCATCGTCGGCTCAAACGGCGCGGGCAAATCGACGCTCTGCAAAATCATTTCGGGCGAGATTGATTTCGAGGGCAAGCGCGTTCTGGGACACAACGTTCGGCTCGCGTTCTTCGGTCAGCATCAAGCCGAAACGCTCAACCAAGACAACACCGTCTTGGAAGAAATGCTCGCCGCCGCGCCCGATTCCGAAGCGCGAACGAAGGCGCGAGACGTCTTGGGCTGTTTTCTCTTTTCGGGCGACGACGCGCATAAGAAAGTTCGAATGCTATCGGGCGGCGAAAAATCGCGCCTCGCGCTCGCCAAAATGCTCCTCACGACATCGAACTTTCTCGTTCTCGATGAGCCGACGAATCATCTCGATATGCGCTCCAAGGAAATGCTCATCGAAGCGCTCGACAACTACGACGGCACGCTCGTAATCGTCTCGCACGACAGGCATTTTCTCGACAGTTTGGTCGAAAAGGTCGTGCTCGTGCAAAACGGCAAACTGCGCGTCTTCTCAAACGGCTACGCCGACTTCGTGAGCAAAATGGAAGCCGAAGCCCAAGCCGAATTGGAGCGACGGAAGGAGGCGCAAAAAAGCCAAGCCAAAGCGCAAAAGCCCGTTCAATCCGCGCCGCCGAAAGCCGCCTCGAACAAAAAGCGTCTGGAAAAAATCGAAAGGCAAATCGAAACTTTGGAAGCGGAAAAGGTCGCCATCGAAAACGAGATGTCCTCGCCCGAATTTTTCAAGAGAGCCGATTCAAGAGCCAAAACGACGCGCTACGCGACGCTGCAAGCCGAACTTGAAAAACTCTACGCCGAATGGGAAGCCATAGCGCAATAGAACCGACGCGATGTCTTGCGTCGCAAGAAAGCGGGGCGACGAGGTTTCGAAAACTGCGCGGCGACGAAATGAACCGCCTTTCGCCCGACGCTTTCAAAGCGGCAAAGAAGTTCCCGATTCGCGTGATGCTTCAAAACCTTCGCTCGATGTGGAACGTGGGTTCGATTTTTCGCTCGTGCGACGCGGCGCGCGTCGAGAAAATCATCATCACGGGCTACACGGCGACCCCGCCACGCAAGGAAATCGACAAAACCGCGCTCGGCGCGACGGAGTGGGTCGAGTGGGAATACGTCTCAAATCCGCTCGATGCCATCTCGCGCCTCAAAGCGCAAGGAGTCAAGATCGCGGCGCTGGAAATTGCGACGAACGCCGTCCGCTACGACTCGCTCTCGCAAAAAGATTTTCCGCTCTGTCTCGTCGTCGGCAACGAAGTAACGGGCATCGATGACGACGTGCTCGCCGCATGCGATCTTGCGCTTGAAATTCCGCAATACGGCGTCAAGCATTCGCTCAATGCCGCCGTCGCCGTCGGAATCGCGCTCTTCGAACTCGTCAAAGCCTGCGGGCGAGTTGATTGACGGCGAGAGAAACTTTACCTTTGCGAAACCGTTTTCGCCGATGCCAATTCTCTGCAACTACTATCTCACCTATCGCTGCAACGCCGCGTGCGGATTCTGCGACATCTGGCAAAAGCCAAGTCCCTTCGTCAAAGTCGACGACGTCCGAAAAAATCTTCTCGACCTCAAACGGCTTGGCGTGAAGTTCATCGATTTCACGGGCGGCGAGCCGCTCTTGCACCGCGATTTGCCCGAAATTCTCGACATCGCCAAGCGAATGGGCTTCGTTACGACCGTTACGACCAACGCGCTGCTTTACCCCAAACGCGCCAAAGACCTCGCGGGCAAAATCGACTTGCTGCACTTCTCGCTCGACTCCGCCTACAAAGAACGACACGACGAATCGCGCGGCGTGAGATGCTACGACAAGGTTTTGGAAAGCATTGAAGTCGCCAAATCTCTCGGCGAATATCCCGACATCCTCTTCACCGTTCAAGCCACGAACTATGAGGAAATCCCCGTCGTCTACGAGACCATCTCGCGCCCGAACGACTTGATGCTGATTTTGAACCCGATTTTTCAATACGGCGCGTTCTTCGAAGCGAAGCAGACGGAAGCGATGTTCGATTTCGTCTTGAAGTTTTCGCGGAAAAGGTTGGTCTATATGAACGCGGCGTTCATCGCGTTGCGCAGAGATGGGGGAAATCGCAGGCGGAAGCCCGTCTGCAAAGCCGTCTCGGAGGTCGTGGTGATTTCGCCCTCAAACGAGATGGTGTTGCCTTGTTATCATGCGGGCTACAAGAAAATTCCGATCGAGAATCGGCTCTACGAGCTGCGTCGCTCGCCGCTCATTGAGGACGAGGCGCGGCTGGAAGGTCGGCACGAGTTCTGCGAAGGCTGTTCGGTCAATTGCTACTTCGAGCCGAGTTTTGCGACGCATCTTTCGAAATACTTTTGGATCGCGCTTCCTTCGAAGGCGAAATACATCTACCACAAACTTTTTCCGCAGGGGCTTTTGTGGCGATACGTGAAGGGCAGATTGCGGAATGGTTTTGCGTCCTTGCCGAAGAAGGAAGTTCAATCCGTCTCCGCGCCGATTTGAATCGGCTCCAACTGCGAAAGTTCCTCGTCGCTGAACAGGCGCGACTTCGTCAGGAATCGCACGCCGAGCGGAATTTCAAGCGAAAAGCTTGCGCCTCTGCCTTTGACCACGTCGATGATGAGCTGCGTGTGTTTCCAATACTCGAACTGCTCGCGCGACATATAAAACGCGCAGCCCGCAATCTCGCCAAGTTTGACGTCGTTTTCGCCGACGCGATAATCATTCACGGAAAAGCACATCGGCGCGGAGCCATCGCAACAGCCACCGCTTTGGTGAAAAAGCAAGTCGCCATGCTCCGCTCTGAGTTGATTCACGACGGTTTCGGCTTCGGGCGTGATTAAAACTCGTTTGACCATAGTTTGACGCTTTTTTGAATGACGTTCTCACGTTTGAGCGAAAGTTAATATGCATAAAACAATCGTCCCAAGCCCTCGCTCATACTGACGCAAAGACTTGGGACGTTTGTGATCAGAAGCGGAGAATCCGCTTGCGATTAGTGCGCCATTGCGCTTTCGTAGTCATACGCATGCTCAAAGATGCCAATGACCTCGGCGAGCGTAGGCTGCACGGGATTCGTGAAACCGCATGGGTCTTTCATTGCGAATTTCGCCATTTCTTCGAAGTCGTTGGGCGAAACGTTCAGCGAGCGCAAGTCTTTCGGGATATTGACGCGATCTTTGAGCTCTTTGATTTTGTCGATGACGGCGAGAGCTTTGTCCGCGTTGGTCATGCCGCTTTCGCTGAATTTCATTTCGTCAGCAATGATGGCGAGGCGACGTTCAGCGGCGGTTCGGTTGAAGAACTCAACGGCGGGCAAAAGAATCGCGTTGCAAACGCCATGCGGCAGGTCGTAGAAGCCGCCGAGTTGATGCGCCATCGCATGCACATACCCAAGTCCTGCGTTGTTGAACGCCACGCCTGCCATATACTGCGCGTAAGCCATTTTTTCGCGCGCCTCAATATCATTGCCGTTGTCATATGCGCGCGGCAGGTTGGCGAAAATCATCTTGATCGCGGTCAGCGCGTTTGCATCGGTCAGCGGCGTTGCCCACGTTGAGACGAAGGCTTCGACGGCGTGCGTCAATGCGTCCATTCCCGTTGCGGCGGTCAGACCCTTTGGCATGCTGACCAACGTTTCAGGATCGTTGATGGAGAGAAGAGGCGTGATGCGCCAGTCGATAATAGCCATCTTCACGCGACGCGCCGTGTCCGTGATGATGGAAAAGCGCGTCATTTCTGCCGCCGTGCCTGATGTCGTATTTACCGAAAAGAGCGGCGCAGGCGCGTTCTTCACCTTGTCTACGCCTTCGTAGTCGTGAATTCGCCCTGAATTTGTTGCCATAATCGCCACCGCCTTCGCGCAATCGTGCGAGCTGCCACCGCCGAGCGAGATGATGAGATCGCATTGATTGCTCTTGAAGACATCAGTCGCTTCTTCTACGTTGGCATCCGTCGGGTTTGGATGCACCTTGCCCCAAAGAACCGGCGTGGCGCCACCGCTCGTCACATATTGTTTGATGCGTTCAGCCAAATCAGTTTTGGCTAAGAACTCATCAGTAACAATCAAAACCTTCTTGGAGCCGCGGTTCTTGATTTCCGACGCCAATACGGATATGGCTCCACGTCCGAAGACATTTTTGTTCGGCGAAAAAACATACGCTGCGTTCATAGTTAGTTCTCCTGCTTTGGGTTGACTTAATGCTGAGAAAAGTAGCCAATTGCATAAATGTCATAAAACTGAAAGAACAAGAACGAGAATGCTGACGAAAGAACGGAATCTTCTTTCTCGAGCGCGAAAAATTGAGGACGGCGACTCCCTGCGAAGTCGCCGCCCGATTCGCTCAATCTCTCCCGATTAGAAGAAACCAAGTTTGTTTTTGCTGTAAGAGATGAGAATGTTCTTGTTTTGGCGGTAGTGATTGAGCATCATCAGGTGCGTTTCGCGCCCGAAGCCCGACTTCTTGTAGCCGCCAAACGGCGCATGCGCGGGATAAGCGTGATAGCAATTCACCCATACTCTGCCCGCTTGAATCGCGCGCGGCACGATGTAGGCTTCGTGCATATCGCGCGTCCAAACGCCCGCGCCAAGACCGTAGATGGTGTCGTTAGCGACCTCAATCGCTTCGTCAACGGTGCGGAACGTGGTAACGGCGGTAACGGGACCGAAGATTTCTTCTTGGAAGACGCGCATTTTGTTGTTGCCGCGCAGAATCGTCGGTTCGATGTAATACCCCTTCGCCAATTCGCCGTTGATGTTGGCGCGTTTGCCGCCAAGCAGGACTTCCGCGCCTTCTTTCCTAGCGATGTCGAAGTAAGAGAGAATCTTCTCCATTTGGTCGTTGGAGGCTTGCGCGCCGACCATCGTGTCTTCATCGAGCGGATTGCCTTGCTTGATGGCTTTGGTGCGCGTGATGAATCGCTCAATGAACTTTTCGGCGATGCTTTCTTGCACA
Organism: Chloroherpetonaceae bacterium; assembly: GCA_025055975.1. GTDB lineage: Bacteria > Bacteroidota > Chlorobiia > Chlorobiales > Thermochlorobacteraceae > JANWWM01. The sequence goes on from JANWWM010000025.1 coordinate 163,101, forward strand.
AGCACGCGAGACGGACAGGTGCAGACTTCGCCTTGATTGAGCGCGAACATCGTCGCCCCTTCCAAGCACTTGTCGAAGAACTCGTCGTCCGCGTCCATCACGCTCTTGAAGTAGATGTTGGGCGATTTGCCGCCAAGTTCCATCGTGGCGGGCACGAGGTTATCGGCGGTGTATTGCAGAATCAAGCGTCCCGTCGTGGTTTCGCCCGTGAAGGCAACCTTTGCGACGCGCGGCGACGATGCCAGCGGCTTGCCCGCTTCGGGACCAAAGCCATTGACGACGTTGAGCACGCCTTCGGGAATGAGGTCTTGAATGAGCTCGAGCCAGACCATAATGCTTGTGGGCGTTTGTTCGGCAGGCTTGACGACCGTGCAGCATCCAGCCGCGAGCGCAGGCGCGATTTTCCACGCCGCCATCAAGAGAGGGAAGTTCCAAGGAATGATCTGCCCGACTACGCCAATCGGTTCTTTGATGTTGAGCGAGAGCGTGTTTGCGTCCAATTCCGACGCGGTGCCTTCTTCGGCGCGAATCACGCCCGCGAAGTAGCGGAAGTGGTCGACAACGAGCGGCAAGTCGGCATTGAGCGTTTCACGAATGGGCTTGCCATTGTCCATCGTTTCCACCTCGGCGAGATAAACGAGATTCTTTTCCGTGATGTCCGCGATTTTGAGGAGCAGATTGCTACGCTCCGTCGCAGAGGTTCTCGACCATTTCGGGAAGGCTTTGTGCGCCGCATCGAGCGCAAGGTCGATGTCTTCTTTCGTGGAGCGCGCCACGCGAGAAATGAACGAGCCATCGACGGGCGAGTAATTCTCAAAGTATTGCCCTTTGACAGGCGGCGTCCATTTTCCACCGATGAAGTTTTCGTATTGCTCTTTGAATTTCGGCTTCGGGTGGACTTTCGAAGCCTTTACCGCTTCTTCAACAAGCATTGTCATAGTTGGTCTCCCAGATAATTGGAATTGCTTAAAAAACTGCCCAACGGCATTGCGCCAAAGTTCAGAAACGCCGCTCGAAGATGTTTGCGCGATTGTCTCATTTTTTTGACCGATCGTATCATTTTTCGTTCTGAAAGTTTTTGCTATGTTCGGAAACTTCCAATTAACTAACCCGCAGAGGAGTATGCCAATGCCCTTGAACTCGCTTCGTCAACGCTTGGAGAAACGCCTCCAAACCCTAATCGAGAACCGCAGCGTCTACACGCTTGAAAATTCCGAACTCAACTTGTTCGAGACATATCAACGATGTTATGCGGTTGAGCTTCAATTCCGAGATCCCATCGCCGTTATGATGATTCAGGGCAAGAAGATGATGCATCTGCGCGAGAAGCATCATTTTGATTTTCTCCCGAATCAATCGCTCATTTTGCCCGCCAACGAAACGATGCGCATTGATTTTCCCGAAGCGACGCTAACGAACCCGACGCGCTGTTTGGCGCTGGCGATTTCGCCCGACCTCATTCGCGCCGTTGCTAGCGACCTCAACGAGCGCTTCCCAAAGCTCGACCGCGAGCCGTGGAATGTTGACTGCGAGAAATTCTACTTGGGAGACGACCCGCGCGTCGCGCAAACGATTCATCAACTCGTTCAAATTTTCACCGACGACGAACCTGCCAAAGAACTGCTTGCCTCGCTCAAACTGCGCGAACTTTTGGTGCGCGTGATGCAAACTCAAGCTCGGACGCTCCTTTTGGAACAATGCAAACGATTTCTCAATCACAATCGCATTGCGGCTGCGATTGATTACATCAGAACGCATCTTTGCGAGAGAATTCGCATCGATGACTTGTGCAAGAAAAGCTGCATGAGCAAGGCGCAATTCTTCCGCGCGTTCAAGCAAGAGTTGGGGATTACGCCCGTTGAGTTCATCAATCAAGAGCGGGTTAAGCGCGCCAAAGAATTGCTTGCTTATTCGCGCCTGTCGGTCTCGGAAGTTTGCTTTCAGGTCGGGTTCGGCAGTTTGGCGTATTTTGACCGCGTCTTCAAGCATTATGTCGGAATGTCGCCACGCCGATATCAGCAAGAATCGCTCGCAAAATTGAACGGTCAATGCTAATCGCGCTGTTGGGCTTGTGTCTTCAACTGCTCGCGCCCGATTTCCCGAAAACGCGCGCCGTCATCGAATCCGCCATCAAACAAAAAGCCTTTCCGTCAGCGACCGTGCTCGTTTGGAAGGACGGAAAGACGTTGCTTCACGAAAGTTTCGGACGTTTGACCTACGAGCCGAACTCGCGCAAAACCGACACGCTCACGCTCTACGACCTCGCCTCGCTCACCAAGCCGCTCGTCGTTACGCTGTCGCTGATGAAATTTCACAGCGAGGGCAAAATTCGCCTCGACGATTCGCTCAAAACGTTCCTGCCCGAAACCGCCAACGGCGGAAAAGAACGGCTCACGCTCAAAGATTTGCTCTTGCATCAATCGGGCTTGGTCGCGTTTCGGCGATACTACGATTGCTGCTCGACCGAAACCCAAGTCCTGACGCGCATCTACGCGGACACGCTCATTCGGCGCGCGGGCGACACGACCATTTACAGCGACCTCAATTTCGTCTTGCTCGGCAAGGTCGTCGAAGCCATTTCGGGCAAGCGATTGGACGAGCATTTTTCCGAAACCTTCTGCGAACCGCTTGGCTTGAAGAATTTGACGTTCAATCCGCCCGATTCGCTCGCCTATCGCATCGCGCCAACGGAAGCGGACGAGAATTGGAAGTTTGCGCGAAAGCGTCCGAGAGTTCACGACCCGACCGCCGCCATGCTGGGCGGCGTTTCGGGCAACGCGGGACTGTTCGGCAACGCGAGCGACATTCTGCGACTCTTGCTGCCGCTGCTCAACGGCGGCGCGATCGATTCGCTCCGATTCTTTTCGCCCGAAACGATAACGCTCTTCACGACGCGAGACCCGAAACTCAAACTCCGCGCGCTCGGCTGGGATATGCGAACCAACGGCGAAAAGACCTCGACGGGCAAATACTTCTCGATGGAAACCTTCGGGCACACGGGCTTTACGGGCACGAGCGTTTGGATCGACAAGAGGCGAAACCTGTGCGTGATTTTTCTGACGAATCGCGTTTATCCCACGTCGGAAAATCGCCAAATTCTCGCCGTCCGTCGCGCCTTGCACGACGCGGTGATGGAAGATTTGAAACTCGTGGAGGAGCGAGCGGAAGTTCAATAGAGGTGAAAGACGAGCTTGGCGATGCTGAAATAAATCACCAAACCCGTCGCATCGACGAGCGTCGTGATGAGCGGCGCGGAAAGCACGGTCGGATCCAAGCCCAACCGCTCGGCGACGATGGGAATTTGCGACGCGACGGCGCTCGACCACACGCAAATCGCCACGACGCTTCCGCCCACGATGGCGGAAAAATGCCAATCGTTCAAGGTCAGATACGACCATGCAAAGCCAATTGCGCCCAAAAGCAATCCGACCGTTGCGCCCGTCATCGTTTCTCGCAACAGCACTTTGAACCAATCGCCAAGCTCGATTTCGCCGATGGCTAGGCTGCGAATGATGGTCGAGACGGTCTGCGACCCCGTGTTGCCGCCCGTGCCGATGAGCAACGGCGTGAAAATCGCCAGCGCGGCGGCGATGGCTTCCGAGATGCTTTCGTGAAAAAACTTCACCACGTTGCCCGTGAGCGTGCCGCCAACGAAGAGAAACAACAGCCACCCGATTCGGTTTCGCACCACGAACCAGAGCGGGCTATCGAAGTAAGTGCGTTCCGCCGCCGCCGTCTGAACGCCGCCCAAACTCAAAAAGTCTTTCGTCTCTTCTTGCTCGATGACGGCGAGCACGTCGTCGACCGTAACGATGCCGACCAAAATGCCGTTGCCATCGACGACGGGAAGCGCGACGCGCCCGTATTTCTTGAACATCTCGGCGGCGGTGGCTTGGTCGTCGGTTACGGAAAGCGCGACGAACTGCCGATTCATCAACTCGCTGACGGGCTTGTCGAGCGGCGCGAGCAAAAACTCGCGGATTTTGATGTCGTCGATCAAGCGACCCTTGTCGTCGGTTACGTAAATCACGTTGAGCGTTTCGCTGTCGCGTCCGTTTTCGCGGATGTGGTCGAGAACTTGTTTGACGGTCCAATCGGGCGGCACGTCGATGTAGTCGGTCGTCATCAAGCGTCCGACGCTGTGAGGCGGATAGCCCAAGAGCGACTGCGCCGTGGCGCGTTCTTCGGGCGAAAGAAGCGAGAGCATCTGCTTGACGGCGGCGGCGGGGAGTTCTTCGAGCAAAGCGGTGCGGTCGTCTTCCGACATATCGTCCAAGATGGCGGCGACTTCTTCTTTGCCCAACGCCTTGATGAGATTTTTCTGCGAATCGAAATCGAGAAACTCGAACACGTCGGTCGCCAACGCATGCGGCAGAAGCCGAAAGACGACGGCTTGGTCTTTTTCGGGAATTTCGACCAAAATTTCGGCGATGTCGGCGGGGAGCATCTCGGAAAAGACTTCGCGCAGTTCGGTAAATTTGCGCGTCTCGATGAGTTCGCGGATTTCGGGCAAAATGGTCGCGCCAAGCATTTGCGTTCGCAAAATGAAAGTTGAGCGATGACTTTCACGAGCGGCAAAAATAAGGTTTTGCGTCAAGGCGTTGAGCGCGTCTCGACGATTTTTGCCCGCTCGCCAAAACCGTTTCAAACGCGATGGAACTGTTCAAAATCGGATTTCTTTCCTTCACGCTTCTCGACCTTGCCGACGTGAGCTTGATAACGATCCTTTTCTACAAGCTCTACGGCTACGTCAAGGGCACGGTCGGCTTGCCGATTTTCGTCGGGTTGCTGTTGATTTTGGGCGGCTCGGCGTTTGCGAGTTTTTTGAATCTCTCGACGCTCGATTGGATTTTCAGCAAGTTGATGAGCGTGTGGATCATTCTCTTCGTGATTTTGTTTCAGCCCGAATTGCGGCGCGTGCTCTTGGCGTTGGGGCAGAGCCGACTGTTCGCGGGCTTTTTTCAAAGTGAAGCCAAAGAAGCCATCGAGGAAATCGTCGCCGCCGTCGATGAATTGGTCGATAAGCACGTCGGCGCGCTCATCGTCGTCGCTCGCAACGTGGGCTTGAAATCCTACATTGAAACGGGTCAGGAGCTCGACGCGACGCTCTCGCGCAAGTTGCTCGTCTCGCTCTTCGCGCCCAACGCGCCCTTGCACGACGGGGCGGTCATCATAAGCGGCAAGAAAGTTCTCGCCGCGCGATGCGTGCTGCCGCTCACGCAGAACGAAACCATCTCCGAAAATTTCGGCATGCGACATCGCGCCGCGCTCGGCGTGTCGGAAGTCTCCGATGCGTTTGTCGTCGTCGTGTCCGAAGAGACGGGGAAAATTTCCATCGCCGAAGACGGCAAGCTCGTGCGCGGCTTGAGCCTTGCGGAACTGCGCGCTCGGCTCGCCAAAGCGTTGAGGTAATCCCTTGCGATTTCGACCGAAAACGGCGCGTTTCCGCAGACAAAATTAGATGAAAGAGCGAGCGGCGAAGAGTATCTTCGGCTACGCGCTCGCCACGTTCGGCGTCGCCGAAAAAACGAGTCGAGGCGACGAAGAAACGCGATTCGGCGGCGATTCCAAATCAACGCAACGATGCCCGACGACGTGCTTGAATCACGCTTGCGAAACGAAGCGCAAACGGCGGAACGAATCCGCGAACTCGCCTCGCTCGCCAAAGAACTGCGAGCGGCAAACCCCGCCAAAGCGCGAGAGGTCGCCCAAGAATGCTTGTCCCTCATTGGCGAAGGCGACGCTTTCCGAGCCGAAAAGGCTTGCGCGCTGGCGACGCTCGGACTCTGCAACCGCCTCGGCGGCGACGCGGAAAAAGCCGTCGAGCAACTCAAAGAAGCGCAGGCGATTTACGCTTCGCTGGGCGATGCGTTCCACGTCGCCGATTCGCATCTCAAACTTGGAAGCGCGTATCGATACCTTGCCGACCACCAAAACGCCCTGCGCCACTACCAAGAGGGGCTCGATATGTTTCGCCGCCTCGACGAAAAAAGCGCCGTCGCCATGGCGCTCAACAATTTGGGCACGGTCCATTACACGTTCGCCGATTACGCCCGCGCCCTGCAATGCTATCAAGAAAGCCTTGCGATTTATCTCGACCTCAACGACGACAACGGCATCGCGTCCGCTTTCGCCAACCTCGCCTTGATTTACGAGCGAATGGGCGACTACGCCACCGCGCTTCAACTCAATCACGAAAGTTTCTCCCTCCGCGAGCGAATGGGCGACAAGAAGGGAATGTCCATCTCGCTCAACAACATCGGAATGGTCTATGAAAAGCTTTCCGACCTTTCCAACGCCATCGAGGCGCACGAAAAAAGCCTCGCGCTCAAACGCGAAATCGGCGACGACTACGGCATTTCGCAATCGCTCAACAACTTGGGCAACGCGCGCGAAAAACTCGGCGACTGCGACCGCGCGCTCGAATGCTACGAACAAAGCCTCTCGATTCAGAAACGCATCGGCGACAAACAAGGCGTCGCCTACTCGCTCAACAACATCGGGCACGTCTGCGAAACGCTCGCGCGCTACGACGAAGCCCTGCGCCTCTACGACGAAAGCTTGGAGATTTTCCGAACCATCGGCGACAAATACGGCGTCGCCAATTCCCTCATCGGATTGGGCAAAGTCGCCATTCGTCTCAAAAACTTCTCCGAAGCGGAACGACGCTTGACCGAAGCGCTCGCGCTCTGCGAAGACATTGGCTTGAAGGAAGAACGCTACGTCGTCTTCGAAACCCTCTCGACGCTCTACGCCGAAATGGGCGACTTTCAACGCGCTTACGAGTTCCACAAAAAATTTCACGCCGCCAAAGAGGAGGTTTTCAACAGAGAAAAAGAGCAACGCATCGCCACGCTTCAAGTCCGCTTCGAAACCGAGCAAGCCCGCAAAGACGGCGAACTGCAAAAGAAAGAAGCCGAGCTGTTCCGACTGAAAACCGTCGAACTCGCCAACGCCCTGAACGAAGTCAAGTTGCAGAAAGAACGCGCCGAAGAAGCCAATCGCCTGAAAACCGAATTTTTAGGCATCGCCGCGCACGACCTCAAAAATCCGCTTCAATCCATCATGGGCTTCGCCGAACTCATCGCGGAAAAAATCGACGACAAATCCCTCGCGCTGTCATACAGCCAAACCATCAAGCGCGCTTCGGAGCGAATGTTCAACATCGTCTCCGCCTTGCTCAAAAACATTCGCTACGACGCGACGCAACTCAAACTCAATCCGCAACGCGCCAACGTCGGCGACCTGTTGAAATACGTCTTGGAAAACAATCTCCCGCAACTAACGCGCAAATCGCTCTCGCTTGCGACGAACATCGAACCCGATTGCTATGCGACCGTCGACATCGCCTACTTTTCCGAAGCCCTCGACAACCTAATCTCAAACGCCGTCAAGTATAGCCCGCGCGGAAAGAAAATCGTCGTCGAGTGTCAAGCGTCGCTCGTCAGCCCGCTCTTCGCCGAAGCGGAAAAGCTCAAATCCGAAGCTCGTCTGCTCATCTGCGTCAAAGACGAAGGGCAAGGCTTGACGGACGACGACAAAGCCAAACTCTTTCAGCAATTTCAACGCCTTTCGGCGAAGCCAACGGGCGAAGAAACCTCGACGGGCTTGGGGCTTTACATCGTCAAGCAAATCGTCGAACTGCACGGCGGGCGGGTCTGGGCGGAATCGGAGGGCAAAGACAAAGGCGCGACGTTTTTCATCGAGTTGCCTACGGCGTAATCTCGATGTCGCGTCGCGCCAACGCTCGTTTTCACTGGCGTTCAACGCCGTCTAATCGCTCGCTTCGCCCAAATGCTTCGACAGCGTTTTCTCCAAGTTCTCGCCGCGCAGGTCGCCATCAACGGCGAGAATGTAACCTTTGTCGTCAACCAAAATCGGTTTTGGAACGACTATCACCTCGAAGCGCTTGGCAATCTCGTGATTGAACGCGCCCGCAAGATGCGCATGCAACCACGGCATTTTGAACTTCGTTGCGCGGAACTTCTCCACCGTTTGAGGCGAATCGTCAAACGAGAGGCTCAAAATCTCGAAGCCTTTTTTGCCTTTGAACTTTTCGTATGCCTCGTGCATCTTCGGCAACTCCTCGACGCACGGCACGCACCACACCGCCCAGAAGTCTATCAAGTAATGCTTGCCCAGCATTGAAGCGCGAGAGACTTTCTCGCCTGAAAAGAGCGTAACCTCAAAGTCAGGCACAGGATTGCCTGCCTGAATCACTCTGTCAGGATTAAATTGCTTCAAACCGTATTCTGCGTCAGGCAGGTCGGCGTATTTCTCTTTGAGTTCGTTGTAAATCGCGCGCAGTTTCTCCTTGTCGCCGCTCCGCATGGCGTAAAGCCCCAAGCCAATCAATGCGTCGCACTGAACGCCGCGGTCGGGATTTTTTGCTTTGAACTCCGTAAGCAGTTGAACTGCCCTTGCCGATGCGGCGGAGTCTATGCCCAAACCAACAAGACCGAGCAAGTTTGGATACGCCGCCCAAATCACCGACGAAGCGGGAACGAGTCGGAGCAACTCTTCTGCCTCTGCATTGTCAGCTTTGTTGAAAAAGCTCAAAAGGCTCCATCGCATCAGAGCGGCGAATTGGCGCGCTTCCAAGCGTTCCGAAGCGTTGTTTTTGATGGCGGCAAGTTCGCTAACGATTGGCTTGTAGTCGTATTTGATTTCGCTCGCGCCGGGATTTTTCTCGCGCTCCTCTATGAGCGCGGCAATTGCTTCGTCTCGCGCGGTCTCGACGCGCTCGCTGATGACAAAGAATTTCTCGAGGTAGGAATGCGCCTTGTCCCAACGCAGTTTCGCCGTTGCGTCTCCGGGCGCGCGAGGCATTTTTTTAGGGTCAAAGACGATTTTGACGCTCTCGCCTTGCTTCACGCGCAGGACGGAGTGGTAGTCGCCGCCGCCGTCATAGACGAAGTAATCGGATTGCGTGCCGTTATGCGAGCGATTGCGCGCATTCGCATCGAGAATTTGGTAAGCAAACGTGTCGGCAGTTGCGGTCGCAACGAATGAAAACGTCCCATCGGCTTCGCGCGTCATTTCCGCAAGCTCCTTGCTTCCCTTGACGCGGATTCTGACTTTGCTTAATTCAGGCTTTAGCATCATGCCGAGCATTTGGACATTGAGCCGAACCGTTTTGTCTTTCTCGGTTAGAATCACGGGGATTCTCGCGGGTTGGCAATTGGGCGAGCTGAACAAGAGCGCGTAGAAGCCGGGCTTTTCTACCGAGAGGCGATAATTGCCATCAAAAATTGCGGTCGCAGGCGGCGATGACCTCACTGCGCTAATTGGCTCAATTGACACGTGAGCGAGCGTCGGTTTGGAGCCATCGCGCAATGTTATCGCGCCGCTAATCGTGATTTGCGCAAGCAACGTTTGCGCCGAAAAGAGTAGCGAAAGCGGCAATATGCGAGTCATGGTTCGTTGGATTTGAGATTAAGCGGGAAAAAACGCCTCGAAATTACGATATCGCTCCGCGAAAGTTTCTGCAAGAGGGCGTGGCGCTTGCGGCATTTTGGGATTCGTCGCCGATTTGAAGAATTTTGCGAAAGGTCGCCGCGATTGCGATTTTCCATCGAGTATGCGCCGATGTTTGCTTCTGCTCGCTCTGCTGTTTTCCGCTCGTCTTTTGGGGCAAGTCGAGCGCGCCTTGCCGCAACCGCTTTTCCAACTTGGAGTCGCGCTTGATTCCGCTCGATCGATGCAACTGTCCTTGCGCCACAAGCGAGGCGCGTTTTCCGAAGAGGAACTCGCTTTGGTTCGCGCGGAACTGGCGCGCTTGGGCGGCGCGATGGGAACGCATCTTGGCGGATTGCTGACGATTTCGATTCCAACGAGTCAAATTCAATCGCTTCGAAAGGCTTTGCCTTTCGCGGAAGCGGAACTTCATCCGCCCGACGAACCGCTCTCGATGAGCGTCAGTCGCGGCAATTCGCAGATTGGCGGCGCATGGCGAGGCGTTAATGTCGATACGGCGCATGCGCTTGGCTTCACGGGCAAAGGCGTTTTGGTTGGCGTGGTCGATGATGGGTTCGACATCTATCACGGCGACTTCAAAGACGCAAATGGCAAGACGCGCATTCTGTTCGTTTGGAATCAGATGAACGACGCGCCCGCGCAATTTCCGACCTCGCCCGCCTACGCCTACGGAACGGAGTGGGACAGCGCCGCCATCAACGCCAATCTCGCCAGCGTTCCCAACAACGCGCACGGCACGAATTGCTTGGGCATTCTGGCGGGCGACGGCTCGCAAAGCGGCGAAAAAGGCGTCGCGCCCGACGCCAACATCATTCTCGTCGTCCGAAAAACGGGAACGGGCGCAACGAGCGCAAACGTCGTCGATGCGTTCAACTACATTCAAAAGAAAGCCAAGCAACTCGGCTTGCCCGTTTCCATCAGTTACAGCATCGGCGGACACAGCGGCGCGCACGATGGCACGCGCGACCAAGAACTCGCCATCGACTCGCTTTCGGGCAACGGCGTTCTCTTCGCCACCGCCGCAGGCAACGACCGAACCACGGGCGTCTACACAAACGCTTTCGTCTCGCAAAATTCAACCACCGATTTGCTCTTCACGGCGATCAACCCAAGCGGATTTTTCGTCGGCAATGCGTGGATAAGCGGCTCGGATTCGGTTGGCGTTTCGCTCGTCGCCCCAAACGGCGTGGCGATTTCCACGATTCCGACCGATTCCACCACGCCCATTTTGAGCGTCGCGGAAGGGCAATTTCAACTCTCCAACAAGCTCTACGCGCCCAACGGCGATTGGAACATTCAGTGGGGCATTAGACCGACGGCAAGCCACGTGGGCACGTGGCGATTGCGATTGCACGGCGGCAACATCGTCAGTTCGGGCAAAGTCGATGCGTGGCGAACCAGCGCGAGCGCCAACGGCGTTTGGCAGAACCCGATTCACGAAAAGACCATCGTAACGCCGAGCACGGCGGATTCGACGATCGCGGTGGCGGCGTTTCAAATTTCCGACGGCGCGATTTCGCCCGTTTCCAGCGTCGGCAGAACGCGCGACGAGCGCGACAAGCCCGAACTCGCCGCGCCCACGAACGTAACCACGACCGCAGGCTCGCTCGGCGGCACGTCCGCCAGCGCGCCGCACGTGGCGGGAGTCGCCGCCTTGCTCTTGCAAGCCGAACCGACCCTCTCCGTCAGTCGTTGCAGACAACTTTTGTTGGACTCGGCGAGAACGGACGCGCAAACGGGTTCGATTCCGCCGTTCAGCGTAAGTTGGGGCAATGGCAAAGTCCATGCGTTTGGCGCGCTCAGGCGGCAAAATCCCTTCGCGCCGCTCGCGCTCTCGGCAAGCGCCATCGCGCCCACGTCGCTAATGCTCTCATGGTCGGGCGCGTCAAGCCAATTTCGACTCGAACAAAACGGATCCGTCATCTACGAGGGAACGGCTACGTCGCAACTCGTCGCGGGACTTTCGCCAAACTCGACCCACACGTTCTCGTTGCGCGGCAAACAAGCGACGACAAACGCGCTCTCGCCAAGCCAGATCTCGCTCGTCGTGGCTACGCCCGCGATCGACACGAACATCGCCGCCATCGCCAAAACGCGAACCTTCCACGTCGGCGAAGGCACGTCGCCATTCAGCCTCGGAACGACGGGCGCGACGCTTCACTTCCCGTCGGGCGTAACGACGAGCGCAAGCTTCACGGCGATTCGCTGGACGACCCAACCCTCCGTCGTCGGCGCTTTGCCGTCGGGCATTGCGAACATATCGGCAGATGGCTATTGGACGATTGGCGCGTCGTCGGGTCCGAGCGTCGGCGCCTATTCGCTCTCGCTTGATTTGACGGGCTTCGGCGGCATTTCGAATTTTAACTCGCTCAAAGTTTTGAAGCGCCTCGATCCGTCGAGCGTTTGGCAAAAGGTCGAAGATTTGGGCGCGAGCGTCAGTTACAACGCGCCCATCATTTCGATCTCGAACCTGACGACGTTTAGCGATTTCGTCGTCGCTTCGGTCGGAGACAATCCGTTGCCCGTTTCGCTCACGGCGTTTTCGGCGCGTCAGAGCGGCGCGAGCGCGTTGCTGGAATGGAGAACGATGAGCGAGCGGAACAATTTGGGCTTCGTCGTTTTGCGCGAAGAGCGGGGCGAGTGGCGCGCCATCGCAAGTCATCAAACGAGCCAAGCCTTGCGCGGCGGCGGCACGACGACCATCGAGCGCCGCTACGAATTTCTCGACCGCCTCGTCGAAATCGGCAAAACGTATCGCTACAAACTGCGCTCGGTCGATTTTGACGGAACGCTTCACGATTACGCGCCCGTCGCCGTCGTCGAGATGAAATCGCTCGCGTCCGAAAAGCCGCGTCAATACGCGCTGCATCAAAACTATCCCAATCCGTTCAATCCGACGACGGTCATTCGCTACGATTTGCCCGTCGCAAGCGACGTGAAGTTGGAACTCTTCGATGCCTTGGGGCGAAAGGTGGCGACGCTCGTCGAGGCGCGTCAGGGCGCGGGCGTTTATTTCGTCTCGCTCAATGCCTCCAACCTTTCGAGCGGGTTGTATGTCTGCTCGCTCAAAGCGGGCGCGTTTTCGGCGACGCGCAAACTGTTGCTGATGAAATAGGCTCGCAACGCCTCGCAAACGGGAACCGCTTTCGAAAAAGATTTTTCTAAATTCCGCCTGATTCAACTTGCTCGCAAAAAAGCGGTCGATTCCATGCGCAAAAAGGTTGCGGAATTTTTCAAAACGAAAATTGCGACGAGCATCTGGTTCACGGCGCTTCTGTTCACGCCCGTCATCGTCGTTTTGTCGTTTTTGCTCTCGCGCTTTGCGGTGTTTGAAAATCTCGAACTCAAAGCGCTCGACATTCGCTTCAACTCTCGCCCAATCGACACGACCTTCAAGAAGACGGCGAAAGTCGTGCTCATTCCCGTCAACGACCAAGCGCAGAAAGCCATCAAGCCGTTTCCGTGGCCGCGCGATTATCACGCCCGAATCATTCGCAACCTGACGCGAGCGGGCGCGAAGGTCGTGGCGTTTGACTTCGTCTTCGACGACATCGACCGCTCAGGCGGCGACGAGGAATTTCGCAAAGCGGCGGCGGAGTGTCGGAACGTCGTCGTCGCGGGCAGAGAGCCAACCGATTTCACCGAAGCCTCGAAGGTCGAATACAAGTCGGTCGAAAAAGCCAACTACCTGACGATTTTCGACGGCACGCCCGGCGCAATGGTTGGCAACGTGAACGTGCGCCAAGACAACGACGGCGTTCTGCGTCGCTATCACCCCGCGAGCGTCGACGTGATGGGCAAACAGTTTCTCTCCTTCGCTTACGCGATTCTCAAACTCTATACGGGAACGCAAGACACGGTCGGCTACGACGGCGAATATTTCACCTTCGCGGGCAAGAAAATCCCGTCCTACGACGGCGAATCCATCTTGCTCAATCCCTACGGACCGAGCCACTCGTTCTTGGAGATTTCCGCCGACAACATCCTCGACGACCGCGAGTTTATGACCAAAGCCGAAGAAGAACTCTTCTACGCCGCCCTGCGCGAGAACGGCGTCTACGAACAATTGAAAATCGATTCCGCCACCGTCGCTCAAAACGCGACGCTCCGACAAAAACTCATTGAGAACGAAGAACTGCGCGAACTTTGGGCGATTGACATCTTCGAAGATCCGCTCGCGGGCGTTCAAGAACTCGTCAAGGGCAAGATCTGCATCGTCGGTCCGATGTTCCCCGAAGCCAAAGACGATTTTCCGACATCGATGTGGACGGACGGTCGCCCCGACCAAAACAAGATGTATGGCGTGGAAGCGCACGCCATCGCCACGCAGAATTTCATCGATGAAAAATTCATCAGGCGCGCCAATCCCCTGACGATATTGGGCTTGATGGCGGCGGCGAGTTTTCTCGCCTTTGGCGCGTCGGTCTCGCTCAAGCGCCTCAAGTTTCCGAACCCAAACGCGCTGTTCGTCTTGACGACGATCGCCGCCGTTGCCGTTTTCGCGGGCGTTCTCGCGCTGGCGCTTTACATCGGGGAAGTCTCGCCGATTGAGTATTTCCTCGCTCAAACGCCCCTCGTCAAATCGCTTTTCGTTGTGGGCGTTCTTGGCGCGGCGTTGCTATTGAGCTACATTCTCAAACGCGCCAATTCGATGGCGGAGTTTTCGACCGAAGTGGCGGCGATCGCGTTCAGCGTTGGGGCGTTTGCGGGATTGAATCTTTACGCGGAAAAGATGTTCGTCGAAGAGCGCGTGCTCGTCGCCGTCGTGCCGTTGGCGATCGCCATCGCCTTCGCTTACGGCGGAAGCATTCTGTATCAATACTTTACCGAGTCGCGCCAGAAGAAGATGATTAAAGGGTTCTTCAACACCTACGTGCCGCCCGCCCTCGTCGAGCAGATGATTCAAAATCCCGATATGTTCAAGCTTGGCGGCGAGCGCCGAGAACTGACAATGTTTTTCAGCGACGTCAAGGGCTTTACGAACATCTCCGAAAGTTTCAAAAACGAGCCTGAAAAGCTCACCGAGTTGATGAACGAGTATTTGGGGGCGATGACCGACATCGTCTTCAAATACGGCGGCACGCTCGACAAATACATCGGCGACGCGGTCGTCGCATTTTGGAACGCGCCTCTGCCCGTCGAAGACCACGCGCTCAAAGCCTGCTACGCCGCCATTGAGATGCAAGAAAAACTCAAAGAAATGCGTCCGATTTGGAAGGCGAAATACGGGCACGAGATTTATTCCCGAATGGGCATCAACACCGCGCCCGTCATCGTCGGCAATATGGGGTCGCAAGGGCGATTCGCTTACACGGCGATGGGCGACGGAATGAACCTTGCCGCTCGCCTCGAAGCCGCCAACAAAGCCTTCGGCACTTACATCCTGATTTCCCAATTCACCTACGAGCGCGTCAAGGAGAAATGCCTCTGCCGATGGCTCGCGGAAATCACCGTTCAAGGCAAAGCCGAACCCATCAAAGTCTATGAACTCATCAGGCGCAGACTGCCCGGCGAGCCTGAACCCGAACCCGCCGAAACCGCGTTCAAAGGCGTGATGGCGGTCGCCAAAGAATGACGCTCGTGGTCGCAGGTCGATTTTGACGTTCAACCAATAACGATTGACGCGCATGAAACACCGTCCGCAAACGCTTTCCGCCGATTTGCTCATCTACGGATACAGCACGGGCATTTTCCCGATGGCTGATTCCGAAACGGGCGAAGTGCAGTGGTATCTGCCGCGAATGCGCGCCATCATTCCGCTGGATGGATTTCACGCGCCGCGCTCGCTTCGTCAAATCGTCAAGAAGAACCTGTTCGAGATTCGCATCAACGAAAATTTCGAAGCCGTGATGCGCAACTGCGCCACCGAGCGTGGCGATGGCAGAGGCACATGGATTTCCGAAGAGATGATTGAGGTCTATTGCGAACTGCACGACATGGGCTACGCGCACAGCGTCGAGTCGTATCAAGACGGCAGGCTTGTGGGCGGGCTGTATGGCGTGGCGATGGGCGGCGCGTTCTTCGGCGAATCGATGTTCTATCGCGTCTCCAACGCTTCAAAAGTCGCGCTCTATCACTTGGTCGAGCGTCTCAAAGCGCGCAACTTCGTTCTGCTCGATTCGCAATTTATGAACGACAACATCGCTCGTTTCGGCGCGATTGAAATCCCGCACAACGAATACTTGAATCTGCTCAAAGACGCCTTGAAAATTCGCGCCAGCTTCGTTTGAAACCGCTACGGCAACAGGTTGAGCAACTCTTTGGCGGCGCGAAACGGGCTAATCTCGCCGCTTCTGACGGCTTTTTCCAACAGAGGCAATTTCGCCTTGACGGCTTCGGAGGAGTAGAAGCGCGAGAGCAATTCGCGTTCAAGGGTTTGACGAAGCCAATGCGCCGCCTGCGCTTCGCGCTTGCGCGCGAGCCAGCCGTTTTCGGTCATTTGTTTCTCGAAGTCGAAAATCAGGTCGCGGATTTCTCTAACGCCTTCGCCCGTGAGCGCCGAGCATGTGAGCGAGCGCGGCGACCAGCCGTTTGGGTTCGGCGGAAAAAGGCGCAAGGCTTGCGCGTATTCTTGCTGAGCGAGTTTGGCTTTTTGAACGTTCGTTCCGTCGGCTTTGGTGATGGCGATTAAATCCGCCATTTCCATAATGCCGCGCTTGATGCCTTGAAGTTCGTCGCCCGCGCCCGCAAGCATCAACAGCAAAAAGAAGTCGGTCATCGAGTGGACGGCGATTTCCGACTGCCCCACGCCGACGGTTTCAATGATGATGGCATCGAAGCCCGCCGCTTCGCAGAGAAGCATCGCCTCGCGCGTTTTGGGCGCGGCGCCGCCCAAGGCGCCCGACGAGGGCGACGGACGAATGAACGCTTGGTCGCTTTGAGCGAGCTTTTCCATTCGCGTTTTGTCGCCCAAGATGCTTCCGCGAGATTTTTCGCTCGTCGGGTCGATGGCGAGCACGGCGACGCGCCGACCCGCCTCGATGAGCGAAAGCCCAAACGCCTCAATGAACGTGCTCTTGCCAACGCCCGGCGCGCCCGTAATCCCAACGCGAATCGACTTGCCGCTTCGCTTCA
Organism: Chloroherpetonaceae bacterium; assembly: GCA_025055975.1. Classification (GTDB taxonomy): domain Bacteria; phylum Bacteroidota; class Chlorobiia; order Chlorobiales; family Thermochlorobacteraceae; genus JANWWM01. The sequence goes on from JANWWM010000025.1 coordinate 179,652, forward strand.
AACACTCGGCGACGACTTCTTCGGCGATGGCTTGATGTTCGGGGCGCTGACTTTCGACGAGCGTGATGGCGCGCGCCAGCATCGAGCGATCGCCGCCTAACACGCCCGCCACGTAATCCGACGGCGAAAAAACGCGCTTGCGCTTGACGATGAACGTGAATTCCGACACGGCGAAACTTTTTTGAAGTTATCGCTTTTGGCGCAACCTTCACTCGATAAACACGTCGCCGTAGGTGATGACGTTGCCCGCGCCATCGACCATTCGGGCGCGAAAAAGCCTGCCGCGAAGCTCGGCAAGATTGCGATTCGGAGACATTTTGACGAAATCGAGCCGATACGTTTTCGCGCCAAAGTTCGGAACGTTGAGGTCGGTTTCCAGAATGACGGGATAACTGACGGGAACGCCGTCGCGCGAAATGCCGAGAAAATCGATGCGCGAAATCCCCGCCGAAGAGGAAAATCGAATCGTGAGTTGAACCTGCCCGTTGCGCGTCGGGTTCGGAAACGGAACTTGCGAAACGCTGACCTCGCCCGCAAAGCGAGCGGCGACGCGCCAATCGTTTCGGTCTTCGCTGATGATTTGCCCGTTTTGATTGGTGCGCGTGAAACCCTCGATGGGATCGGTTTCCGTTTCAGGCTCCGCGCACGAGACAAGCCACGGCGAAGCGAAAAGAAGAGCCAACGCTGGCAAGAAGGCGCGCATCACGAGATCGTTTCGGGAAAAATAGGCAACTCGACGATGAAGGTCGCGCCCTTGTTTTTCCCCTCCGACTCGACGCGAATTTTCCCGTTGTGAAGCTCGACGAGTTGCTTGGCGATCGAAAGCCCCAAGCCCGTCGAGGATTCTCCGCCCGTCGGTCGAGCGGAAAGACGTTGAAACCGCCCGAAAACCTTTTTCATGTCTTCTTCGCTAAGCCCTTGCCCTTCGTCTTTGACCGAAAAGCGAACGACGGGCAAAGACGCGCCATCGATTTCGGACATCAAGCGTTGAACGCGCACCCAAATGGTTTTGCCTTTCGGGCTGTATTTGATGGCGTTGCTGACAAGGTTGTCGAAAACCTCTCGCATTCGTTCCGAGTCGACGCTGACGATGCAGTTTGGCTCGGCTTGAAAATCAATGCGCTGATCTTTTGCGTTGGCTTGTTGGAGATTGGCGGCGACGACGACGGACGCCAATTCGCCCAAACTGCACGGCTGACAGTTCAGGTTGAGTTTGCCCGCGTCGATAGCCGTCGTGTTCAAAAGTTCGCTGATGAGCTTGAGCATTCGTTGCGCCGCGTTCTGAATGACGCGCGCGTATTCTTTGCCTCTGTCCGCTTCGTCCGTTTCTTGAATGAGCGCGGCGAAGCCGATGATGGATTGAAGCGGGTTTTTGAGGTCGTGCGCGGCGATGCCGAGCAGTTCGGTTTTGAATCGGCTGGCTTCTTCGGCGCGTTGGCGTTCTTCTTCGGCGACTTTGAGCGCGCGGGCGAGTTCGGCGTTGAGCGCGTTCAAGGCTTCTTGGGCGCGACGCAATTTGAGTTGCGTCCCGTCGCTGATGCGCGTAATCTTCTCCGTCTGTTGAAGCAACTTTTCGTATTGCTCAATCAACGCCGCATACTCTTCCTGCAACTCTTTTTTGGAAACGGAAGATTTCCGCGCAATGTCGCGGGCGCGCTTGGCGACTTCCATTTCCGCCTGAAAAACGCTCTCGGCGTCTCGCGTCTCGCGTTCCTTTTCTCGCTGCGATTTCGGCAAGGCTCTGGCTTTTTTATCGTCGTCTCGCAAAATCCAAAACGCGCGTCAATACGCGATCAGATTGAACGGCACATTGATGTCTTGCGCGAACTCCTCGCCGCTTTCTTGCATATCCTCGTCGTCTTTGCGATAGTGCCAATTGACCTCCACTTCTCGACCGTTGGCATGCGCCGCTTCCAAAACGCTGAGCATGTCCAAGATGCACTTCGATGTGCTCGTGTTGAAATACGAGAGTTTGAAGTTCATCACGATTTTTTGTTGCGATTCCGCGACGAACTGTTTGAGCCAATCCAGCACTTGTTGATAGAACTGCATGGCTGAGTCGGGATACGATTCTCCCGTGATGTTCAGAACGCCCGTTTGCGCGTCGAAATTAACGCTGGGCGTGGTTTTCGTTTCGGCGATTGAGAGGTTGGTCATAAAAAGGCGTTCAATCGGTTAGAAATTATCGACCTGCCTTGCTGATGCTGATGTTCAAGATGAAAAACGACGTCTCGTCGCTCAGCGGTTGCAAGCTGTATTCAAACGGCTTGTCGGATTTTCTCGCCATATCGATGAGCCCGAGTCCCGCGCCTTTGCTGCCTTCGGGGGGCGCTTGTTTGCGCCGTTCTTGGTAAAGTTTTTTCAATTCCTCTTTGGAGAGCGCGTTCAAGTATCGACACTGCTCTTCCAATCGCGCCGCGTCGGCTTTCGTAACGGCGTTGCCCGAACAAATGGAATACATATCCTCTTGCTCGCTGATGACGATGACCCCCACGCCCACCTCTTTGCCGATGTGTTGAAGCATATCCTTCTCCGCCGAGTAGTGCAAGATGTTTTGCGCCATCTCGACGAAGACGGCGAAGATGCGCTGAATCTTGTCGTCGTGTTGCAACTGATTGCGCACGAGCGCGCCCAATTCGACCAAAAGCTCTTGCGAAATCGCGCCCTTGAACGTCATCAAAATGCGCGACTGCGTCATGTCGTTGTAGAATTTGAGCAAGTCAAAAGGTATCATTTGCGAGCGATTGATTTTGCGCGGCGGTCATCTTGGGCTATCGCGTTTGAAAGCTAACCCGCGAAGTTAAGCAATTCAACGGACTTTCGCCCAAAAGGGTTGACCTGATTGAGCGGATTGAGATGAGAAAAACCTTCAACGCATGGCGTCTGAGCCGATGAGAGGCATCGACGAATTCGCGTCTTGCGCTTCCACGAGCGCGCGACGCGGGCGAAGAACGAACCGCAAGGATCGCGTTGAACGAGGCGAGCGATGCGCGTTGCGAGCGAAGGCGACATTGGCGAGGCTGAAAGCGGCGCGCGGCGCGTTGTCGCCGAGAACCCGCGCTATGCTCGCGCCTTGACGCGAAGTCGACGCAATCTTCCCGAAAGCGTTCTCTCGACGCTCTTCACGGCGAGCTGACAGATTTCGAAGACGTTTTCGTCTTCCAATCGGTAGTAACAGTTCAGCCCTTCTTTGCGCCGCTCGACGATGCCGCTTTCGAGCATCAGGGCGAGATGCTTGGAGACGTTGGCTTGTCCCGCGCCCACCTCTTGCACGATTTCCTGAACGTTCTTTTCCTCTTGGCAGATCGCTCTGAGAATTTTTAGGCGCATCGGCTCGCCCAAAATTCTGAGCCGCGCCGCCACTTGAGCGATTTTCTCGTCCGTCATTTCGGACGCATGCTTGGCGATTTTGGAGCTTCTTCCGGACATATTTAACCGTTTGGTTATGCGGAAAATACGCCTTCTCCGCGTTTTCAAAAAACTCTCGTCGCTTTCCGATCAAGCCGCGCCGCCTCGAAAGCGAAGCAACTTTTTGGCGCCTTTTCTCGTAGCGACGTTCGCGTTTTAATAACCATTTGGTTATTTAATAAAATCTTCGCTAATTTCGCTCCGCGCAAAAAGTCGGAAAAAAGTTTATGGAATTTCTCGGATACTTTGGCGCGCTGGCGATGGGCGCGCTGTTGGGGCTGATTGGCGGCGGCGGATCGATTCTCACCGTGCCGATTTTGGCGTATTTCTTCTCGATCGACGCGACGCTTGCGACGGCGTATTCGCTGTTCGTGGTCGGTCTGACGGCGATCGTGGGAGCCGCAAGTTACTGGCGCAACAAGCAGCTCGACGTCAAGACCGCGATCGTCTTCTCGATTCCCTCGTTCTTGGCGGTCTATGCCACGCGCCGATATGTGATGCCGCTCATTCCCGAACAAGTGTTCGCGGTCGGCGACTTCGTTTTGACCAAGAACGCCTTGGTGATGGTCGTCTTCGCGCTGTTGATGATGGGCGCGGCGATTTCAATGATTCGCCCGCAAAAGAACGCGATGGCGCAGCCCGAAGGCGAGCCGAAGTTCAATTATCCGCTCATCTTGGTCGAGGGCGCGGCGGTGGGCGCGTTGACGGGCTTCGTGGGCGCGGGCGGCGGCTTTTTGATCATTCCCGCGCTGGTCGTTCTGGCGCGCTTGCCGATAAAGTTGGCCGTCGGCACGTCCCTGCTCATCATCGCCGCAAAGTCGCTGATTGGCTTCATCGGCGACGTGCAGAACTACAAAGACCAAATCGATTGGGCGTTTCTCTCGCTCTTCTCGATCGTCGCCGTCTTTGGCATTCTCTTGGGAAGTTGGGCGAGCCGATTCGTGAGCGGCGACAAGTTGAAGCCCGCGTTTGGCTGGTTCGTTTTGACGATGGGCGCGTTTGTCATCGTCAAAGAGACGATGTGGAAATGATTGGCGTCGGCAATGCCGAAATCGTCCGTTCAAAATCGTAGAACGGCGCGTTCAAGTTTCTTTGAGGCGTTTTTCCGAAAACTTAATTTCTGCGAGCAATGAAAGTAGAACAAATTTACACGGGCTGTTTGGCGCAAGGCGCCTACTATGTCGTGAGCGAAGGCGAAGCCGCCATCATTGATCCGCTCCGCGAGGTCGAACCTTATCTCAAACGCTTGCAAGAAGACGGCGCGAAACTCAAATACATTTTCGAGACGCACTTCCATGCCGATTTCGTCTCGGGTCATTTGGATCTCTCCAAAAAAACGGGCGCGCCCATCATCTACGGACCCAACGCCAAGTGCGAGTTCGAGTGCGTCAGCGCCGAAGACGGACAAGTTTTCGAGCTCGGAAAGGTCAAAATCAAAGTGTTGCACACGCCCGGACACACGGCGGAAAGTTCCTGCTTCCTTTTGATTGACGAGAACGGAAAAGATTATGCCGTTTTCACGGGCGACACGCTGTTCATCGGCGACGTGGGACGACCCGACCTTGCGCAAAAAGCGACGGGCTTGACGAAAGAACAACTCGCGGCTATGCTCTACAAGTCGCTTCGATCGAAAATCATGACGCTCGCCGACGACGTGATTGTCTACCCTGGACACGGCGCAGGCTCGGCATGCGGCAAGAATATGAGCAAGGAAACCGTCTCCACGATTGGCGCGCAAAAACGATTCAACTACGCGCTTCGCGCCGACATGACCGAAGAGGAATTCATCAAGGAAGTGACGGCGGGGTTGCTGCCGCCGCCGATGTATTTCGGCTTCAACGTGGCGATGAACAAAAAGGGTTACGAAAGCTTGGACGTCGTCAGAGAACGCGCCAAGAAACCGCTCTCGCCCGACGAGTTTGAAGTCGCCGCCGAAACGACGGGCGCGCTCATTTTGGACACGCGCGATGCGTCGGTTTTCGCCAAAGGCTTCATTCCGCAATCCATCAACATCGGTCTCAAAGGCGATTTCGCGCCTTGGGCGGGGGCGATGATCGTCGATGTCAAGCAGCCCATTCTGCTCGTTTGCGACGAGGGAACGGTCGAGGAAGTTATCACGCGCCTTTCTCGCGTCGGCTTCGACAACGTGGTTGGCTATCTCAAAGGCGGCTTTGAAGCGTGGAAAAACGCGGGCAAGGAAATCGACGCGGTAAGCCGCATTTCCGCGCAGGAGTTCGAAAAACGGTTCAAGGCGGGCGAAAGCGTCGTGTTCGATGTTCGCAAGGAAAGCGAGTTCCAAGCCGAGCACATCGTCGACGCGCTCAACAAGCCGCTTCTCTACATCAACGACTGGATCAAGGACGTCAATCCGAAACAGCATTTTTACTTGCATTGCGCGGGCGGCTACCGCAGCATGATCGCCGCGTCGATTCTGCAAGCGCGAGGCTATCGCAATTTCACGGAAATCGAGGGCGGATTCAACGCGATCGCGAAAACCTCGATTCCGAGAACGAACTACGTCTGCCAAAGCAAAGCGTAAGAAGATGAAAGGCGAAGAGCGAGGAGCGGAAATGAAGCGCGTCCGTTCCTCGCCTCGCTCAGAATCAAAGAAAAGAGATTTTTCAACTATCTAAACCAACAAACCAATGTTTGATTTTCTCAAAGGCTTGATGGGCGGAACGGACAACGCCGAACTCGTCGATGCCGTCAAAAACGGCGCGTTTCTCGTCGATGTGCGCACGCCGCAAGAATTCGCGGCGGGACACGTCAAAGGCTCGGTCAACATCCCGCTCGACCAAGTGCCGCAAAACTTGGACAAGTTCAAAGGCAAGTCGAAAATCGTCGTCTTCTGCCGAAGCGGCAATCGGAGCGGACAAGCCAAAGCCTTCTTGAATCAAAACGGTTTCACGAACGTCATCAACGGCGGTTCTTGGGAAGACGTCGCCGCAATCGTCAACAAAAACGCTTAATCGAAAACGCGATGATGGAAGTTCTTTCATCTCCTTGGAAATGGTATGTGGCGGGTCCGCTCATCGGACTCATCGTGCCCACGCTTCTCGTCATTGGCAACAAAACCTTCGGCATCAGCGCGTCGATGCGCCACATCTGCGCCGCGTGCGCGCCTGCGGGCGTCAAGTTTTTCAAGTATGATTGGAAAAAGGAAGTTTGGAATCTCTACTTCGTGGGCGGCATTATCATCGGCGCAATCGTTGCGACGCTCTTTCTCGGCAATGGCAAGCCGATTGACGTCAGCCCCAAATTAGCCGAAGAACTTGCGCAATATGGCATTGCGAACTTCGACGGACTCGTTCCGCGAGACTTGTTCTCTTGGGAAAATTTGCTTACGCTCAAAGGCTTTCTCTTGATGGTCGTAGGCGGATTTCTCGTGGGATTCGGCTCGCGCTACGCGGGCGGTTGCACGAGCGGGCACGCGATTATGGGGCTCTCGTCGCTCCAACTGCCTTCGCTCATCGCCACCATCAGTTTTATGGTCGGCGGATTTCTGATGGCGAATTTCTTGTTGCCGTTCATCTTGAAACTCTAAATTGGAACTGAGGACGAATGAAAAACTTGACCGAAACGCAAAAGAAAAACGCGCAAATTCAGCCCAGCGAGCTTCTGCAAACCCGCGAAGCGAATGCGGACTTCGAAGTCCGCTCGCTCGATGCGATGTGCGTGAACGAAAGTCGTCTCAAGCACAAGTGGCATCACGATTTGAAGTATGTCGCCGTTGGAACGCTTCTTGGCATCATCTTCGTCAAGGCTGAACTCATCAGTTGGTTCAGGATTCAAGAAATGTTTCGATTGCAATCGTTCCACATGTATGGCGTTATCGGCAGCGCCGTCGCAGTGGGAGCGATGTCCGTTTGGCTCATTCGAAAATTCAAGGTCAAGACGATTTACGGCGAGCCGATTGAAATTCGCCCCAAGACGTTCAACAAAGGGCAAATCATCGGCGGCTTGCTCTTTGGGTTGGGGTGGGCGATGACGGGCGCATGCCCCGGACCGCTCTACGCGCAAATCGGCGCGGGCGCAACCGTCATCGTCGCAACGCTCCTGAGCGCGATTCTTGGCACATGGGTTTATGGCTATTTCCGCGACCGATTGCCGCATTGAACGATTATGGCGCGAAGTCAAGTTTTGATCCGCGAACACCAACAAACTTAAACCTGAGCGAACTATGTCAGACGCAATTCAAACCTCAATGCCTCGCATTGGCGACGTCGCGCCGAACTTCAAGGCGATGACGACGCATGGCGAACTCGATTTTCACGAATACAAGAAAGACAGTTGGGCGGTGCTGTTTTCGCACCCCGCCGACTTTACGCCCGTCTGCACGACGGAGTTTATGGGCTTTGCCGAGCGCGCCGACGAGTTCGCCAAAATGAACGTCAAGCTCATCGGATTGAGCATCGATAGCATTCACGCGCACGTGGCGTGGATTCAAAACATTCACGAAAAGGCGAAGACGAAAATCCCGTTTCCCGTCATCGCGGATTTGGACATGTCGGTCGCCAAACTTTACGGAATGTTGCACAGCGTCAGCTCGACGGCGACGGTGCGCGCGGTCTTCATCATCGACCCGAAAAACATCGTGCGCCTCATTCTCTACTATCCGATGAACGTCGGGCGCAACATTGACGAGGTGATTCGCGCCATTCAAGCGCTGCAAACGGCGGACAAAAACGGCGTGGCGTGCCCCGCAAACTGGAAGCCGGGCGACAAAGTCATCGTGCCGCCGCCAAAGACGCAAAAAGAACTCGAAGAACGCTTGCAGGGCAAATACGACGAGGTCGTGGACTTCTACCTCGTCAAGAAATCGCTCTGACGCTTTCTCGAGAAGGTTTCGTAGATTGGACGAGCCGAAGGGGAAACGTCGCTCTTTGACATCATCGAATCAACTGTTCTTTCGAGACGTTTGGCACATAACCGTCAGACAGAAGGGAGCGTAACTATGACAATGGAAAGAAAACGCATCGTCGTCGCGGGCACGAACTTCGCGGGCTATACGGCGGCGCTCGAACTCAAAGAGATGCTCGGCGACCAACACGACATCACGGTCGTTTCGCCGACGCACAAATTCCTCTTTTATCCGTCGCTCATCTGGTTCCCGTTTGGAATCCGCGACGAGAAAGACATTACCTTCGATGTTCGTCCAATCTACCAAAGCCATAACATCAAGTTCATCGAGACGCGCGCGACGCGCTTCGACCTCGACAATCGCAAAGTCCTGCTTGAGCAAGGCGAGCCGTTGGAGTATGATTACCTCGTCATCGCCACGGGCTTTGCGGTCGATTACGACTACGTGCCCGGCTTGCGTGAGCACGCTTATTCCATTGTCGGCATCAAAGAAGCGACGCGCACGCGTGAAGCGTGGCAGAAATTTCTGCAAAGTCCAGGACCAGCCGTCGTCGTCTCGGTGCAAGGCACGGGTTGTTTTGGGGCGGCATATGAGTTTCTCTTCAACATGCGCTACCAAATCGCCAAGCATCACCTCAAAAAAGAAACGACGCTGACCTACGTGACGGCGGAGCCTTATCCGGCGCACTTCGGCATCGGCGGATTCGGCAACGCCAAAAAGATGTGCGAAATGCTCTTCAAGTTTTATCGCATCGAGAGCCGATTCAACGTGTCCGTGAAAGAGTTT